>NZ_JBIRPW010000015.1:36009-201534 GCF_044332905.1 Streptomyces sp. NPDC021224
GGGGGTCGGGGGGGGGGGGGGGGGGGGGGGGGGGGCGGGGGGGGGGCCCCCCCCCGGGCGGGGGGGGGGGGGGGGGGGGGGGGGGGGGGGGGGGCCGCCCGGCGGCCCGCCCACCCCCGGACGGGGCGCCCGCGGAGGGGAGCGCCCCACGGCCTGAGGGGCCGGCGCCGCCGCTCAGGCGGTGAGCCAGCCCCTCAGCGTCGCCTGGACGCCGGCCTGGAAACGGGTCTCGACGTTCAGCATCTGCATCAGCCGGGTGATGCGGCGCCGGACGGTGTGGACGTGCACCCCGAGCCGCCGCGCTATCGCCTCGTCCTTGAGCCCGGCCGCCAGCATCGTCAGCAGCTCCCGGTCCTCGGCCGTGGCCTCGCCGTGCGCCGCCGCCCCGATCGGCAGCGCGCGCTCCCACACCGCCTCGAACAGCGGCGTCAGCGTGTGGCCCAGCAGCGAGTCGCTCACCACCAGCGCCCGCGCCGTCGGGTCCGCCGCCTCCGTCGGCGGCAGCAGCGTCACCCGCCGGTCGACGGTGATGAGCTTCGTCGGCAGGTCGGCGCCCACCCTGATCTGCACGCCCTGCGCGGCCAGTTCGGCGAGCCCCTCGGCCCGGCCGGGAAAGCGCAGGCCCTCGCGGTCGACGACCACCCGCACCTGGACCCCGCGCCGGACCGGGCCCGCGACGTCGAGCGGGGCGGGCATGCCGTCGGGCGCGCTCCCCGCGTACGGCGGGCGGTCGAGGAGGGCCACCTCGATCTGCGCGGAGGCCAGCAGCCCGGCCGCGCGCTGCGCGATCGCCTCCCGGCCGCCGACGGCCTCGATGCCGGTGGCGTGCGCGTGGTGGGTGTCGCCGAGCAGCTGCTCGCTCGCCTGGTCGACCGAGCCGGTCAGCTCCTCCAGCGCCGCCGAGCGCAGCAGCAGCTGGGCCTGGTGGTGGTGCAGCAGACCGCGCAGCGCGGTGGCCGGGGCGGCCGCCCGGGGCAGCGCACCCTTCCCGGCGCCGGGGACGGTGAAGCCCCGCTCGGCCAGCCATCCCAGGGCCGCGCCGACCCGCCGCGGCGGCAGGCTCAGCTGCCGTGCGAGCGCCGCACGCGAGGCCGCGGGCCCGCTCAGCAGCGCCGCGTACACGCGCAGCTCGTCCTCGCCCAGGCCGAGCGCCCGCCAGCGCGCCCGTTCGTCCTCCCGCATCACACCTGTGATCTTGCTGCGTGCATCCGGCACACACAAGTGTCCATGGCCACAAGTACGCACCCCGGAAGCGTTGTTCGCGGCCCCCGCCCGGCCTTTCGATGTCGGCGTTCGTATCTGTCCCGCGCTCCGAAGGGAACACCATGGGGATCCCCGCACGCAGCAGAACGACGGCGGACACCAGAGCCGGCTCCGCCCGCCGCCGCGGCGCCCGGGTCACGGCCCAGGGCCTGGCGGCCGCGCTGCTCGCCACCGCGGGCCTGGTCGCGGTCACCGGACCCGCCGCGCACGCCGACGCCGCCGCGCAGCCCGCCCCCGCGGCCGGGACCCGCACCCCGTCCCTGGTCACCGGCCTGGACGAGGCCGCCACGGCGAGCGGCAGCGGGGCCGACGCCGCGGTGCGGCACCTCGCGGCGAAGAAGAGCCGCTACCACATCGACAACCCGGAGCGGGACCTCACCGCGGTCGCCGACGACCACCAGGGCAAGGACGAGACGGTCCGCCTCCAGCAGAAGTACCGCGGCGTGCCCGTCCTCGGCGGGCAGTACGTCGTACGGATGCGCGCCGCGGGCGGCAAGCGGACCGTCACCGGCACCTCCGGCAGCTTCTACACCCAGCTCGACCTGCCCTCCACCACCCCCGACGTCTCCTCCGCGGTCGCCGTCAGCCGCGCGGTCGGCGCGGTCGCGGCGCAACTGGGGCAGGGCCCGCTGACCCGGGCGGACGCGGCGCGGACCGCGGCCCCCCTCACCGGCACCGACGAGGGCCTGACCGTGCTGCCGCAGGGCAAGGGCCTGCTCACCCGGCACATCACCGTCTCCGGCACCGACCCCCGCACCGGTGAGCCGGTGAAGCAGGAGGTCTACGTCGAGGGCCACTCGGGCTACCCCGTCCTCCAGTACAGCGGCATCCAGTCCTTCGCCCCGGCGGGCACCACCACGGCGGCGTCGGCGGCAGGGAGCGGCGGCGCGGCCCCGGCCGTCCCCGCGGCCGCCCAGCAGCTCGTCGTCAAGGGCACCGGCGTGCGCTACAACGGCGAGACGACCGAGCTGAACCTCTACCAGGGCACCGACGGCGCCTACCAGATGATCGACTACGGCCCCCGCGCCGCCGGGCTCAGCAGCACGCTGCTCGCCACCTACGACGCCCGCGGCCGCGAGGTCTCCACCGCCTCGGGCGCCTGGCCCAGCGGCATCAAGACCTTCAGCTCGTCCACCACCGACCTCGGCCCGGAGTACACCGACTCCGGCGCGGTGGACGCGCACTGGGGCGCCGCCCAGGTCTACGACTACTACCGCACGCACTTCGGGCGGGACGGCCTGGACGGCAAGGGCGGCTTCATCTACTCCCTCGTCGGCGTCGTCCAGAACGGGCAGCCGTACGACAACGCCTTCTGGGACGGCTCCAAGATGGTCTACGGCCAGGGCGGCGGCGACTACCGCACGTTCTCCGCGGACACCGACGTCGTCGGCCACGAGATGACCCACGGCGTCATCCAGAACACCGCGAACCTCGTCTACGCCGGGCAGTCCGGCGCGATGAACGAGGCGCTCGCCGACTACTTCGGCAACGCCATCGACGACGAGGCCAACCACATCCCCATGACCGACCCGGACGCCTCGCTGCTCGGCGAGAACCTGTGCGTCAACGCCTCCCCGCGCGACTGCGCACTGCGCGACCTCGACAACGGCGCGACCACGTCCAAGGACTTCGTCGGCGTCACCTACCGCGGTGACGACGGCGGCGTGCATCTGAACTCGACGATCTTCTCCGGCGCCCTGTGGAACATCCGCCAGGACCTCGATCCGGACTTCGCCGACCGGATCGTCTACCGCGCGCTCACCGCGTACATGACCCCGCTGGACGGCTTCACCCAGGGCCGCGCCGCGGTCATCGCCGCCGCGCAGGAGCTGGGGGCCACCAAGGCCCAGCTCAAGAGCGTCAAGCAGGCGTTCGCTGCGCACGGCATCGTGCCGGGCTGGGAGACCGCGCTCGGGATCGACGCGAGCACCCTGATCAGCAAGGTGAACATCTCCGGCACGGGCGTCGGCGCGGGCGGCGGCAAGTACGCCGTCTCGCTCAGCAACGACGACGGCAGCGAGCCGTACTCGGTGTGGGCCGGCAACACCAGCGGCAAGGGCGGCCGCACCCTGATCAGCGGGAACAACGGCGACTACAACGTCTACGCCGACACCGACGGCAAGACCGTCGCCTGGGCCGACTTCGCCCCCGACTCCATCCTGATCAAGGTCCGCCCGCTGGCCGGCGGACCCGAGAAGACCGTGTACTCCTCGTTCACCGGCATCTCCTCGGTCGCGGTCGACGGCGACTACGTGGTCTTCACCGAGACCGACCCGTTCGGCAACCAGCACGTCGGCTACCGGAACATCAGGACCGGCGCGGGCACCTGGGTGGACGGCGGGCGGTACGAGCTGGCCACCGCGCTGCCCTCGGTCAGCGGCGGCACGGTCGCCTACGCCAAGCTGTGGCCCGAGGCCGACGGCTACAAGCTCGGCGTGGAGACCACCGACCTGGCGACCGGGAAGACCACCCTGATGCCCGTCGACAAGAACGCCACCCTCGCCGTCGGCCAGACCGCCGTCACCGCCGGCAGCGTCTACTGGATGGCCGACACCGACCTGTCCGACGGCGGCCGGGTCTCCCTGGACCGCGCGGACCTCGACGGCTCGGACCCCGCCGTCCTCGTCCCCGAGACCCGCGGCACGGCCCTGTACGGCTACAGCCTGACCGCCTCCGACGACGCGGTCACCGTCATGTCCGTCCCCCCGGCCACCACCTGGGCCAACGACACCCTGCCGAAGCTCTACCAGATCGCCCCCGACAGCACCGGCGGCCTCCAGCGCGTCTCCTGCGACCGGGGCGACCAGATCTTCCCCGCCGCCGACACCGGACAGCGCGTGCTCTGGCTCGACGGCACCACCGGCTGGACCGACCTGGTCGTACGCGACCGCCCGGCGGGCCGGTGCTGACCTGACCTGACCGCGCCCCGCACACGCCGCCGGGCTCCCGGACCGCTACCCGGGAGCCCGGCGGTCACCACGCCTCGCTCTCCTCCGCCGTCCGCGGCACCGCCCGCGCCCCGCCGCGGCCGCGCAGCCGCCCGGCCAGCAGCGGCAGCACGAGGACGGACACCATCGCCGCACCCACCAGCGAGGCCGCCGTACCCGAGCCGATCACCTTCTGGTCCAGCCCGATCGTGGTGATCGCCGCGACCAGCGGCAGGCAGGTGGCCGTGTAGAGCGTGAGGGCCCGCCGGTCCGGTGCGCCCAGCCCGGCGGGCGCCAGCAGATGGACCGGGCCGCCGCGCAGCACCACGAACAGCAGCAGGAAGCCCGGCACCATCAGCAGCGCGCCGCCGCCGTGCAGCAGCGCGTCCAGGTCGAAGCCGACGCCGGTGTCGACGTAGAACAGCGGGACGAGGAAGCCGAAGCCCATCCCCTCGACCTTGCCCAGCACCTCCTCGCGGCTCTCCGCGGCGGCGCCCGACAGCACGAGCCGGGTCAGCACGCCCGCGGCGAAGGCGCCGAGCAGCACGTCGAGCCCGAAGGACGACGCGAGCGCCAGCATCCCGGCGAGCAGCAGCATCACGAAGCGCACCGCGAACTGCCCGCTGGTGTGCAGCGTCCGGTCGACGAGCCGGGAGAACCACGGCCGCCGCGGGCGCAGCGCCCACAGCACCGCGAGCGCGGTGATCACCCCGAAGACGGCCAGCAGCGCGGCCGACTGCCCAGGCTTGCGGCCGCTCAGCAGCAGTGCGACGGCGACGATCGGCCCGAACTCGCCCACCGCCCCGAAGGCCGACACCACCGTGCCGAAGCGGGCGCCCAGCTCCCCGCCGTCCTTGAGGATCGGCAGCACCGTGCCCAGCGAGGTGCTGACCAGCGCCGTACCGATGACGAACGCCTCGTACGGCTTCCCGCCGCTGATCCCGAACGCCACCGTGACAGCCGCCGCCAGCGACAGCACCCACGCGGCCCCGGCCCGGCGCAGGGTCGGGCCGCGCACGGCGGCGAAGTCGATCTCGTACCCGGCCAGGAAGATCAGCATCGACAGGCCCAGGTCCGACAGCGTGTCGATGACCTGGTCGCGGTGCGCCCAGCCGAGCACCTGCGGGCCCAGCAGGATGCCCAGCGCGATCTCGAAGACCACCTGCGGGACGCGCACCCTGCGCCGCGCCCGGTCGGCCAGCAGCGGGGCGAGCACGGCCGCGGCCATGATCAGGACCAGGGTGCCCGGGTGCGCCACGCCGTCCAGCCCTCCCTCGCTCGCCGGGCGGCCGGAGACGTCCGGCGCCCCCGTCCAGCCTGGGCCGCCTGCCGCCCGGGGACGAGCCGGGTGGCCCGTCCGGAGGAGTGCGGGCGCGGCCCCGGGCGGCCGACGTGTGGCCGGGGCGTCGCCGCAGCACAATGGGGGAGCAGGGAGGACGGCGGACGCGGAAGCGGTCCCGCAACGGCTGCCGGGGCGTCCGCGGACTCGTGGTGCGCGAGCGGAATGGGTGCGGCGAGGAACGATGCGGTTCCCTTGGTCCCGGTCCCGTGAGGGCGACGGCACCGGCTGGTCCTGGCAGGCGAACCGGGGACTGGTCGCGATCCCGATCGTCCTGATCGTCGTGATCACCATCGCCGACGTGCTCGCGCCGCAGGAGATCCACCTCGGGCCGCTGCTGGTGGTGGCGCCCGCGCTCACCGCGTCCTTCGGCAGCTCGCGGCTCACCGCGCTGGTCGGCTTCCTGGCCACCGCGGCCCTGTTCACGATATCCGCGGTGCGCAACAGCATCTTCACCTCCAACCACGAGAGCCAGATCATCGCGCTCATCGTGATCTCCGCCTTCACGGTCTTCTTCTGCCGGCTGCGCGAGCGGCACAGCGCCGAGCTGAGACAGGTGCGCTCGGTCGCGGAGGCGGCCCAGCAGGTGGTCCTCCAGCCGCTGCCGGACCGGATCGGCCCGCTGTCGGTCGCGGTGCGCTACGAGGCCGCGGCCGACCAGGCGCGGATCGGCGGCGACCTCTACGCCGCGGTGCGCACCCACGACGGCACCCGGCTGCTCATCGGCGACGTGCGCGGCAAGGGCCTGGCGGCCGTGGACGACGCCGACCTGCTGCTGGGCGCCTTCCGCAGCGCCGCCCACCGCGAGCTGCCGCTTGCGGCGCTGCACCTGGAACTGGAGGCCGTCGTCGCCTGGGGGCTCACCCAGCCCAACCGGCACGGCGAGGACCCGGGGGAGTCCTTCATCACCGCCGCGCTCATCGACATCCCCGACCGCGAGCCGCACATCAGCATCCTCAACAGCGGCCACCCCGCCCCCTTGCGCCTGCACGGCGGCCTCGTCACCCCGCTCGTGCCGCGCCGCTTCTCACCGCCGATCGGCATCCTGCCGCCCGAGGACGCGGACGCGGCCGCCGACGTCTTCGCCTTCGAGCCCGGCGACACGCTGCTGCTCTACACCGACGGCGTCACCGAGGCCCGCGACGTCGCCGGCACCTTCTACCCGCTCACCGACCGCCTCCCGGGCCTGGCGCCCGGCGGGGCCCATCCCGTCGACCTGCTGACCGCCCTGCGCGCGGACCTGCTGCGGCACACCTCCGGCAGCCTCGACGACGACGCGGCCGTGGTCGCCGTCCGGCACGACGGCGCCGCGGGCCCGCTCACCGTCCGCGGGGTGAGACCGTGAGGAGAGCGGAGTGTTGCCGCAATGCCGGTGGTGCGCCGGGAGCATGGCGGCACGGGGGATCCGGCCGGGGAGACGGGCAGGGGCCCCGTCCAGTGCACGCGCGCCTACGTCGCCTACGTCGCCTACGTCGCGTTCGACGGCGACGTCGCGGCGCGCCTGCGGGCGCTCGACGCGGCCCTGGCCGCGCGCGGCCGGAAGGGCGGCACGCTCACCGCGGCCGCCGCAGAACCTCCAGGTCTCCGCGGCCGGCACGCCGTACGACCCGCAGACGGGCGCCGGACACCTCCAGCTGGGGGACGAGCCCCTGCGCGACGCCGGCACCGGGACCGTCCACGTCACCTGGCAGCCCTGTCCACGCACGCGGTGGCGCGGTCCGGCCACGCCGCCCACCGCTGTGTCGCCGCCTTCTCCGTCGTCTCGCGCCACCTCGTGCAGTCACCGTCCGCGACGACGCCCGCGCCGGGCCCGACGGCGACGGCGTACGACCCCGGGCCGTGCCTCAGCGGCAGCCACAGGTGCTCCTGAGGGGGAACCGCACCGCGCGGGGTGCGGCTCCGGGCGCCCTGCCGTGCGTTGGAACATGTTTCTTTGGTGGGGTACTTGACGCTCATTCGAACACGACCCCACACTGTCGCACACCCCCACCGCAGGCTCTCGGGGCGCCGCCCCGCGCCGCCCCGCCGAAGGAGCGACGCCCATGCCGATCACCGTCCGCCGGTTATCCCGCGGCCCCCGCACCACCCGCACCCCGCGTTCCCGCCTCCTCGCCGCGCTGACCGCCCTCGGGCTCGCCGCCGTGACGGCCCCGGCGCTGGCGCTGCTGGCCCCGGTCCCGGAGGCCGCCGCGCTGTCCAACGGGCTGGCCCTGACCCCGCCGATGGGGTGGAACGACTGGAACTCCTTCGGCTGCAACGTCACCGAGCAGAAGGTCAAGTCCGTCGCGGACTACATCGTCTCCTCCGGCCTTGCCGCCGCCGGCTACTCCTACGTCGACATCGACGACTGCTGGATGTCCGGCAGCCGCGACTCCGGCGGCCACCTGGTGCCCGACCCGGCCAAGTTCCCCGACGGCATCAGCGGCACCGCCGCCTACGTGCACGGCAAGGGCCTGAAGCTGGGCATCTACGAGAGCGCGGGCAGCAAGACCTGCGCGGGCTACCCCGGCAGCCTCGGCCACGAGCAGACCGACGCGAACAGCTTCGCCTCCTGGGGTGTCGACCTGCTCAAGTACGACAACTGCAACGGGGACGGCTCCTCGCCGCAGTCGCGCCAGACCACCATGCGCAACGCCCTGGCGCAGACCGGCCGCCCCATCCTGTTCAGCCTCTGCGAGTGGGGCCAGGACAGCGTGTGGACGTGGGGCGCGGGCGTCGGCAACATGTGGCGCACCACCGGGGACATCAACGACAGCTTCGGCTCGCTGCTGTCCAACTTCCACGTCAACGTCGGGCTCGCGCAGTACGCCGGCCCCGGCGGCTGGAACGACCCCGACATGCTGGAGGTCGGCAACGGCGGCATGTCCTTCACCGAGGACCGCAGCGAGTTCAGCCTGTGGGCCGAGATGGCCGCCCCGCTCATCGCCGGCAACGACCTGCCCGCCTCGTCCGCCGCGACACTGTCCATCCTCGGCAACCGGGACGTCGTCGCCGTCGACCAGGACTCGCTGGGCAAGCAGGGCAAGGAGATCTCCTCCTCCGGCGGCCTGGACGTCCTCACCAAGCCGCTCGCCAACGGCGACGTGTCGGTCGTGCTGTTCAACGAGAACTCCGGCGCGGCCACGATCTCCACCACCGCGGCCGCGGCCGGGATCTCCGGGGCGTCCACGTACACCCTGGACAACCTGTGGTCGCACGTGAAGACCACGACGAGCGGCGCCATCTCCGCCACCGTGCCCGGCCACGGCGCCGTGATGTACCGCGTGTCGAAGGGCTCCTCGACGACGACCGGCACCACGCACCCGCTGGTCGGCGCGTCCTCGAACCGCTGCCTGGACGCCTTCGACAACCAGACCGCGCCCGGCACGAAGGTCGAGATCTGGGACTGCAACGGCGGCGCCAACCAGCAGGTCACCCTCACCGCGGCGAACGAGCTGCGGCTGTACAACGGCACCCTGTGCCTGGACGCGACCGGCGGCGGCACCGCCACGGGCACCGCGGTCGAGCTGTGGACCTGCAACGGCGGCGCCAACCAGCAGTGGCGCGCGAACCCGGACGGCACGGTCACCGGTGTGCAGTCCGGCCTGTGCCTGGACGTGACGGGCGGCGACAAGGCCGCGGGCAACGTCAACGGCACGGCGCTGGAGCTGTGGACGTGCAACGGCGGCGCGAACCAGCAGTGGCGCCTGGGCTGATCCGGCCCCCGGCCCCCGGCCCCGGCCGCGCGGGGAGGAACGCCGCACCCGGCGTCCCTCTCCGCGCGGCACACCGTCAGAAGGCGCCGAGCCCGTCCGGGGTGCCGTTGCCGGTCGGGCTGTCGTAGCCCGGCCCCGCCGTGCACTGGTAGTCGCCGCCGCAGTCCATGCCCTGGACGTTGCTGCCGGTGGTGACGTCCGTGAGGCCCGCCGTCGCGGTGTACAGCGCGGAGGCGTCCGGGAACCTCCCGGGACGCCCGGCCAGCGCGATCACCGCGGCGATAAGCGGAGCCGAGGCGCTCGTTCCGCCGACCACGGACCACCCCGGCTCCGTGCCCCCGGTCCCGTCCGTGGTGTAGACGGCCAGCCCGGTGTCGGGATCGGCGACCATCGAGACGTCGGCGACCGTCCGGCCGGGGCAGTTGGTGTCGTGCTGCCACGCGGGCTTGTCCACCCACGCCGAGCAGCCGCTGCCCGCGCCCTGCCACGCGCTCTGCGACCACCCGCGGGCGGCGCCCGGATCGCGCGTGAGCGTGGTGCCGCCGACCGCGATCACAGTGCTGTACGCCGCCGGGACGCCCGGGATGCCGTAGCCCGCGTCCCCCGAGGAGGCCACCACCGCCACGCCCGGGTGGGTGTAGTGGGCGGCGTAGGACGCGTTCGGGCCGCTCTCGGACGCGGTGTAACTGTTGGAGATCTCGGTGGCGCCGAGCGCGGCCGCCGTGTCCACGGACGCGGCGAGCGTGTCCCCGGCCGCCATGTCGGCCTCCACCAGCAGCAGGTGGCAGGACGGACACAGCGCCGAGGCCGCGTCCAGGTCGAGCGCGGTTTCCGTCGCCCAGCCCTGGTCGGGCGGCAGCGGTGCGGTGTCCCCGCGCTGGCCGACCTTGCGGAAGCAGCCGTTGGCCGTGGTGCACGCGGGCAGGCCGAACGTCGTGCGGTAGACCGCCAGATCGGCCTCGGCGCGCGGGGCGTCGCCCGCCTCGACGACGGCGATCGTCTGCCCGGCGCCCCCGGTCGCGGGCAGCCCGTAGGCCGCCCGCAGCTCCGCGGGTCCGTAGCCGGGCGGCAGCGCGGCCCGCGCCGCGCCGGCCGCGTGCGGGCCGCGCACCCCCGTCCCGCCGTGCACGTCGGTGCGCACCTGGGCCAGGCAGCGGGCGAAGCCCGGCTGCGCGGTCCCGCACACGTCGCGGACCGGCGGGGCGGCGGCGCCCGCCGCCGGGACCGGGACCACGGCCAGGGCCGCGGTGAGGACGAGCGCGGTGAGATACGCGTACGGGCGTGTCGGCGCGGGCTTCATCGCGGGCTCCCCGGGGCGATGCCGTAGGCGGCGGTGACGGTCTGGGCGATCGAGCCGCCCGCGGCGTCCGCCGCGGTGACCCGCAGCGAAGGGGCGGTGGTGCCGGTGTTCCGCCAGCCGGCGTGGTAGCTCCCGGCGCCCCCGGTGAGCGTGACGGGCTGCCAGGTCGCGCCGCCGTCGAAGGACACCGACACGGCGGCGGACGTGACGGCGGCGTGCGAGCCGCGGCCGTCGTAGGACAGGTGCCCCACGGTGAGGTCCAGGCCCTGGGCGGTGTCCGGGGCCCCGGTGTTGGACGGGCCGGTGTCGAGGCGGTAGTTCAGGGTGAGCGCGGGCATGATGCGGCAGCCTGCCGCCGCGCACGGTACGTCGGCGGGCAGGACGAGATCCGGGTCGGCGCCCCGGCCGGAGTCGTGGAAGGCGAGTTCGGTGCGGGTCCGCACCGACTGCCCGGCGCCCGCGGCGGTGCGGTCGGTGTCGAGGACGGCGCGGTAGTCCGCGGGCCCGTCGTCGGCGGGTACCTGGGCGCCGATCACGTCCGGCTCGTCCACCAGCCGCGTGCCGTCCCGGGAGAGCGTGAAAGCGGTGTCTGCGCCGACCGCGCCCGCGTGGTCCGGTTCGCTGTCGCCGGTCGGCAGGTAGAGGGTGAACTGCCCGCCGCCCGCGCACGCGGTGCACGCACCGGTCTGCTGGTCGTGGTGGGTGCCCAGGCCCGGGGCGAGCGGCCCGTGGGCCCAGTCGACGGTGCGCGTGGCGCCCGGCGCGAGGGTCACGATGTCGGAGTCGAGGGTGTCGAGCCGCGCCGACACGGTGCCGAAGGACCACCCGCCGCCGTCCGCGGTGCCCACGTACTCGGTCCGGGTGCCCGGCATGGCCTGGCGGCCCTGGTCGGCCGGCGGCGGCAGGACGGTCTCGCCGGCCGCCTCCACCGCCCGGGTGAAGTCGTCGACGGGCAGGACGTAGAGGGCGCCGGGCGCGCCGCCCGCCGCCGGGTCGGCGGAGAAGCGGTGCTCCACGGTGGCCACTTGGCCGGGTTCCACCCGGAAGGCCTGCTGCCCGGGTACGTCGGCGGAGCCGAACGCCACGTCGTAGCGGTACGCCCCGCCGTCCGGCGCGGCGCCGCCCCACTGGACGACGTAGTGCGAACCGGCTTCCGCGGGCCGGGCGTTGACGTAGACGGGGACCGTCGCCGGGCTGCCGACCTGGACGCTGTCGAAGGTGACGTTGCCGGACGGGCCGGTGCGGAACCAGGTGAGCTTGAGGATGTCCGCGACGGCGGGCCGCGGGGTGGCGACGGTGACCTGCCGGTCGGCGGAGGCCTCCTCGACGGCCACCGTGGTGTCCGGACCGTCCTCGGCGACCGTCGCGTCCTCGGCCACCTCGCGCCAGGCGGTCTCGGTGCCGTCCGCGGTGCGGTCGACGAACAGCGTGTAGACGGCGTAGTGCCCGGCGGGCACCTGGACGTCGCCCTCGCCGTTCTCGACCGGGACGACCGTGCCGAAGCGGCTGACGTCGTCGGTGTTGAGCACGATGCTGCCCAGCGGGGTGTTCCCCGGCTCCCCGGACAGGCCGCGCGCGCTGATCCGCAGGGTGTGCAGCGGGAAGTCCGGGCGGACCGCGCGTCCCGTTCCGGCCAGCTGTACCGACTCCAGCGCCGCGGGCAGCCGCCGTTCGGCGAGCGCCCGGCCGAAGTCGGCCGCCGAGCCCGGGTCGAGGACGCCGGTGGCCGAGCTGCCGGACACGGACGTGAGCCGCACCCCGGGCGGGGCGGCGGGCGCGCTGCCCGCGGCGAAGGACAGCTCCAGCGGCGTGCCGCCGCCGGGGGCGCTCCGCCGGGCGAGCGCGGTGACGTCGAAGAGCGAGAGGTCGAGCCGGCGGCCCACCTCGGGCAGCGCGTCGGCGGGGACGGCGTAGGTGTCGCCGCCCGCGCCGCCGAAGGTCACCAGCGTGGCGGCGGGGCCGTCCTGCGGCAGCGTCCGGTAGCCGCCCGCCGGACCGGCCAGCAGCCGCTGCCCGGTCACCAGCGTGACCGTTCGCGCGGTGGGTGCCGCGACCGTCCGGACGGATCCGGCGGGGGCCGCGTCCCGGGCCGCGGCGCCGTTCGCGGCGCCCGCGCCCGCCAGCGCGAGGGCGAGGGCGAGCGCGACGGCCGCGCGGGCGGGTGTCCGGGCCGGGCGGCCCCTTCGTCTGGTGAGCATGGTTCCTCCGTGGGGGGAAGACGTGGGGGGACAGGTCGCCGTGCGGGCACTCGCCGGGCCGCCAACTCGCCGCAGCGCCACGGGATTCCACTGTGTCACGAGTGACGCACGGGACACAGGTGGCGTGCATGCGCGCACTCCGTCCGGTCCCGGACACGCCGGTGCCCCCGCACACGGCGGGGGCACCGGAGGAGGAGTGCGCGGCCGGGCCCGGAAGCGACCCGCGCCCCGGTCCGTGACGCGGTAGGTCACGGACCGGGGCGCGCGGCGGGCTTCCCCCGGCGGGGCGTCAGCGTCCCTGGAGGGATCTGACGTTGTCGCCGAAGGTCCAGCCCTTTGAACCGTCCCAGTTGATCGACCAGGTCATCAGGCCCTTCAGCGATCCGCCGAAGGCGTTCCACGACTGGCCGACCAGGCCGGGCGCCATGTAGCCGCCGCCCGCGCCGGGCTGCGCGGGCAGGCCGGGCACCTGCTTGTCGTACGGCACCTTGACCGTGGTGCCCTGGATGGTCAGCCCGTTGTTGAGGCATGTGGTCTGGGCGGTGAAGCCCGCGACCGTACCGGCCTCGTACGAGTCGCCGGAGCAGCCGTACATGCTGCCGTTGTAGTACTGCATGTTCAGCCACCACAGCCGGCCGTTGTCCACGTACTTCTTGACGATCGGCAGGTACGCGCCCCAGATCGAGCCGTAGGTGACGCTGCCACCGGTGACGTACGCGGTCTCGGGCGCCATCGTCAGGCCGAAGCCCGCGGGCATCTGCGCCAGCACGCCGTCGATGATGCGCTCCAGGTTTGCCTGCGAGGCGGACAGCGTGTTGATGGTGCCGCTGCCGGACAGGCCGGTCTCGATGTCGATGTCGATGCCGTCGAAGTTGTACTGCTTGAGGATCGGCACGACGGTCGCCACGAAGCGGTCCGCGACCGCGCTGGACGACAGGTCGATGCCCGCGGCGGCGCCGCCGATGGACATCAGGATCGTCGCCCCGGCCGCCTTGGCCTGGCACATCTCGGCGGGCGTGGCCACCTTGACGCCGGTGTCCATGCCGTCCTGCCACTCGACGGTGCCGTCCGAGAGGATGACCGGGAAGGCGGCGTTGATGACGTTGTAGCCGTGCTGGGCGATCCGGCTGTCGGTGATGGGCGTCCAGCCGAGGCCGGGGTGGACGCCGTTCGCGGCGCCGTCCCAGTTCTCCCAGTAGCCCTGCAGGACCTTGCCGGAGGGCCGGGGCTTGGTGGCGCAGGTGCTGCCCGGCGGGGTGCTGGTCGGCGGTGTCGTCGTGGGGGTGGTCGGGGGAGTGGTGGGCGGCGTGGTGGGCGGCGTGGTCGGGGGCTTCGTGGTGGGCGAGGTCGGCGGGGTGGTCGTCGGCGAGGTGGGCGGCGTCGTATTGGTGCCGCCGGGGCCGGTGAGGCTGAAGTCGTCGGCGTAGTACGTGGGCTGGCCGTACCAGCCGTGCACGTACACCGTCACGGACCTGGTGTTGGCGCCGGTGGTGAAGGTGGTGCTGAGCTGCTGGTAGGAGGACGCGCCCGGGGTCCAGGTGGACGGGTCGGTGCCGCCGGTGCCGGTCGCGCCGATGTAGACGTAGCTGCCCTGGACGTAAGTGCTCAGCGTGTACGCGGAGTTGGGCTGGACGCTGACGGTCTGCGAGCACTGAGCGCTGTCGGAACCGCTCGGGGTGCCCTTCAGCGCGGACGTCCCGGAGTGCACGGGGCTGCTGACGGCCGCGCCGGAGCCGCCGGTGCACGTCCAGCCGGACAGCCCGCTCTCGAAGCCGGGGTTGGCCACCAGGTTGGCGGCGGCCGCGCCGGCCGCCGCCCCGGTGCCGACGAGCGCGACGCAGGCGCCCACGACGGCCGCGGCGCTCACCCCGGCGACGGTGCGGTTCACGGCGGCCGAGCGGCGGCCGGTACGGCTGGTGCGCTGCCCGCCGGCCGGCGGTCGGGCCGGCCGGTCGGGGAGGGACGACCTCCGACGGAACATGCTGTGCTCCCTTCTCGCCACGTGCCAAGGGCATGAGCAAGTGAGTGGGGGGAGGGCGTGACGCCCGGCTCAGGGTGACGTGGAGACATGCGCGCGTGTGACCGTCGGGATCGTAGGAGCGGCGGCAGGGCGCGTCAATAGGTCTGGACCAAAAGAGGTCTGGACCACGGGCGGAACGCGCCACGCCCGGGACCTGCGGATCGACGTCCCGTCAGGAGCCGCCGGACAAGTTTGCGTCGGCCGTCAGGCCGCGGGACGGCCGTCCCGCGGAGCGTCCGGGCCGCTCGCGATGACGGTGTCGAGCAGGCCGCGCGACATCTGGAGGTCGTCGATGGCGGCGGTGATCCGCTCCCGTTCCCTGCGCAGTTCGGCGACCAGGTCGGAGCAGACCGGCACCAGCGCCTCGCCCTCCTCGCGGACGCACGGCAGCACCCTGGCGATGGTCTCCGTGCCCAGCCCCGCGGTCAGCAGCGCGCGGATCTGCCGCACGGTGCCGACGTCCGGCTCGCGGTACACCCGGTAGCCGCTGGGCAGCCGGTCCGGCGTGAGCAGCCCCTGCTCCTCGTAGTAGCGCAGCAGCCGTTCGCTGACCCCGGTGCGCCGCACCATCTCGCCGATCCGCACGGTCCGCCTCCCGGGCTTGACTCTCACACTGATGTCAGACTTTAGCGTGACCGCATGAAACGAAGCTCCGTGATCCTCACGGCCCTGTGCGTGTCCGTCTTCGCCGTGGGAACCTCCGAATACCTGGTCGCCGGGCTGCTGCCCCAGGTCTCCGCCGACCTGGGGGTGTCGGTGGGCACCGCGGGCCAGACCGTCACCGTGTACGGGCTCGGGGTCGCCGTGGGCGGCCCGGCCGTCACCCTGCTGACCGCGCGCACACCGCGCAAGGCCCTCGCCCTGGCGCTGATGCTGCTGTTCGCGGCGGGCAGCGCGGTGAGCGCGCTCGCCGGGTCCTACCGGGTCCTGCTGCTCGGCCGCGTGCTGTCCTCGCTGAGCCACGCCGCCTTCTTCGCCCTCGCGCTGGTCGTCGCCAGCCGTGTCGTGCCCGCGCAGAAGGTGGGGCGGGCGACCGCCGCCGTCGTCTCCGGGCTGACCGTGGCGACCCTGCTCGGGGTGCCGCTGGGCGCGCTGCTGGGCGAACGGACCTCGTGGCGTGTGCCGTTCGCCGTGCTCACCGGGGTGACGCTGCTCGGCGCCGCGCTGCTGGCCGCCGTCCTGCCCCGGCAGGACGCCGAACCGGCCGGGGCCCGCGCCGAGATCAGGGTGCTGGCCCGGCGCCCGGTGCTGCTCGCCGTCGCCACCACCGCCGTCGGCTTCGCGGGGGTGGCCACGGTCTTCACCTACATCGCCCCACTGCTCACCGACGTCACCGGCTTCGCGCCCTTCACCGTCTCCGTCCTGCTGCTCGCCTACGGGGGCGGGAGCTTCCTCGGCAACCTCGCCGCGGGACGCCTCACCGACCGGGCGCCGGTCGCCACCCTGCGCGGTGTCTTCGCGGCGCTTGCCGTGGTGCTGGCCTGCACGCCCCTCGCGGTCACCCGGCGTCCGACCGCGGTGCTCGCCGTCCTGCTGCTCGGCCTGTTCGCCACCGCCACGATCGCCCCGCTCCAGGGCCTGATCCTGCGGCACGCCGGGGAGGCGCCGACCCTCGCCGTCGCCGTCAACGTCGGCGCCTTCCAGCTGGCCACCGCCGCGGGCTCGGCGATCGGCGGCGCCGTCGTCGCCGCGGGGGCGCTGCGCTGGACGGGTCTCGCGGGCGCGGCGCTCAGCGCGGCGGGCCTGGCCGTCTCCTGCTGGGCGCTGCCGCGGGCGCGTACCGGGCAGGCGCCCGGACCCGGGGCCGTCGCGCCCGCGGGGTGAGTCCGCGGCTCAGGTCCCCGGCGGGGTCCAGGCCGCGACGAGGTCGACCAGGCCGGGGAAGCGGGCGTCGAGGTCGGCGACGCGGACGTGGCTGCGGCGTTCCAGGCCGTACTGGCGCTGGCGGGTGACGCCTGCTTCGCGCAGCGCCTTGAAGTGGTGGGTGAGCGACGACTTGGGCCGGTCGAGGCCGAACCAGCCGCAGGAGTGGTCGAAGTCCTCTGACTCCAGCAGGAGTTTGCGGACGATCGTCAGCCGCAGCGGGTCGCTGAGCGCGCCGAGCACGGTCTCCAGGCGCAGCTCGCCGACACCCGGCTCCGGGAGCGGTTCGGGCAGGCCGGACGGCTCGGGCAGCACCTTGACGGCGCGTGCGGCCGCCGCGGTCGGGATCGTGGCCGGGGACATGGGCGACTCCTCGTCGGCGCGGACTGCTTGTACGACTTCAATCGTACTGCATGCTAAGTTCGAATCGACTCGTACTGCTGGAGACCGGCAGCACAACGGGAGGAGCAGTCATGTCCGAAACCCGGACCGGATCCGTCCAGGCCGCCCAGGGAAGGCGCCGCGCCCCGGCCGCCGGGCCGCCCGCCGCACCGCTGCGCTGGGTGTGGCTGGCGGCCTGGCCCGTCACCGCGGTCTTCGTGCTCTCGAACGCGGCGACCCCGCTGTACGTGCTGTGGCAGCGCGACATCGGCTTCTCCAAGGGCACCCTGACCGTGGTGTTCGCCTTCTACATCGTCGGCCTGCTCGGCTCGCTGCTGGTCTCCGGCGTGCTCTCCGACCGCATCGGCCGCAAACCCGTCCTGCTGCCCGCCCTGGCGCTCGCCCTCGCCGCCTGCCTGGTCTTCGCCACCGCCACCAGCGTGGCCGCGCTCATCGTGGCGCGGCTCTTCACCGGCATCGCGGTCGGCGCGGCCGTCTCGGCGGGCATGGCCGCGGTGACCGACGTCGCCGGCCCCGCCCGGCGGCGCACCGCCGCCCTGCTCGCCTCCTGCGCCATGGTCTTCGGCGCCGGACTCGGCCCGCTGCTCGCCGGACTGCTGTCCGAACTCGCACCCGCGCCCACCGCCACCGTCTTCGCCGTCGAAGCCGCCCTGCTGGCCACGGCGGTGCTCTGCGTGCTCCGGATGCCCGTCGGCCGGCCCGCCGCACGCGGCACCGGCGCCTGGATACGGGTGCCCGGTGTCCCACGCGGCAACGGCCGCCGACTCGCCCTCGGCATCGCGGTGTTCGCCCCCGGCATCACCGCGACGTCCTTCGTCCTCTCGCTGGGACCCTCGCTGCTGTCCGGGCTGCTCGGCACCACCAACCGGATCGTCGCCGGAGCCACCGCCTTCGCGATGTTCCTCGCCGCCACCGGCGTGCAGTTCGCCGTCCAGCGGCTGCGCCGCCGCACCATCCTCGCCGCCGGAGCGGTCAGCACCGCGCTGAGCACGGTCGCGCTGGTCGTCGCCGTGCACACCTCGGCGGTGGCCGTCCTCGTCCTCTCCGCGCTGCTGGCCGGCGCCGGCCAGGGCATGGGCCAGCTCGGCGGACTGTCGCTGCTCAACTCCGGCGTCCCGCCGCAGCGCCTCGCCGAGGCCAACGCGGCGCTCAACGTGGGCGGTTACCTGCTGGCCGGAGCCCTGCCGGTCGCTGCCGGATACCTCAGCGACGCCGTCGGGCTGACCACCGGGGCCACGGTCTTCGGCGCCGTCCTCGCGGGCCTGGCCGCCCTCGCCCTCGCGACGGTCCTGGCCACCGGCCGCGAGGTGACCGACCCCGCCTGACGAAGTGCCCTCCGGCGTAGGCCGGTTCGCCCGGACGGGCAGCGTGTTACGGTCGCCCGAGGCGTACGTCACGGCGCGGGGCGGAAGGCGGCCGGTGCGGACCGACACTCAGCAGCCCACCGACACCCGGCAGCGCACCGGGACCCGGCGGCCGCGGGCCGGGCCCCCGGCCTCCGCCGGGCGACTGGTCGGACGGTCGCTGCGGCGCAACGCGCGCGGCCTGGCGGCGGTGGTCGCGCTGCTCTCGCTCTGGCAGTTCTCCGAGGCGATGGTCCCGGTCGCCGTCGGCATGATCGTCGACCACGCCGTCGCGTCCGGCAGCCCCCGGGCACTGTCGGCCTGGGGCGGACTGCTGGCGCTCGTCTTCGCCTCGCTGATGGTCTGCTACTTCCACGGCGCCGCCCGGGCGTTCCGCACCGACCAGCGCGAACGCCACCGGCTGCGGGTCGAGATCGCCCGGCACGTCCTGCGCCCGGCCGGCGCACGCACCGGGGCACCGCCCGGCGCGACGCTGTCGCTCGCCACCGCCGACGCGGAGGGCGCCGGCACGCTCGCCCAGCCCGCCGGCTACACCCTCGCCTCGGCGGCGGCCGTGCTGGGCAGCGCGGTGATCCTGCTGCGCATCGACCTGGTGACCGGCCTCGTGGTCCTGCTGGGCATGCCCGTCCTGGTGGCCCTCACCCAGCTCGCCACCCCCGCCCTCGCCCGGCGCAGCCGCGACCAGCTCGACCAGGTCGCCCGCACCTCCGCCCTCGCGGCCGACCTGGTGCGCGGCCTGCGCGTCCTGAAGGGCCTCGGTGCGGAGGACGAGGCCGTCGCCCGCTACCGGGCGAGCAGCCAGGCCGCCAGAGCCGCCGGGATCCGGCTGGCCGCCTCGCACGGCGCCCTCGAAGCGCTCTCCACCGGGCTCGCCGGGCTGTTCCTCGCCGCCGTCACCCTGCTCGCGGGCAGCCGCGCACTGGACGGCACGATCTCCACCGGGGACCTCGTCGCGATCGTCGGCCTCACCCAGTTCCTCGCGGTGCCGCTGCGGGCGCTGGGCCGCACCGGCGAGCAGGTGGGCGCCGCGCACGCCGCCGCCACCCGTATCACCGCCTTCCTCGCCACACCCCCGCTGCTCGCCGGGGGCGAGGAGGGCGTGCCCGGCGGCGGCGCCGCGGGGCTCTCGCTCCGGGACGTGACCACGGGCGCGCTGGACGGCTTCACCCTGGCCTCCCGGCCGGGCGAGCTGCTGTGCCTCGTCGTCCCCGACCCCGCCGCCGCCGACACGCTCGTACGGGTGCTGACCGGCGAGATCCACGGCGCCGCGCTCACCGGCGAGGTCCTGCTGGACGGTACGCCCCCGGTCGCGCTCGGCCTCCACGAACGCACCCGCAGACTGCTGGCGAACCCCCGCCACGCCCACCTCCTGCACGGCACCCTGCGCGGCAACCTCGACCCCCGGGGCCGCCACGACGGCGCCGCCCTCGCCCGCGCCCTCGACGCGGCCGCCGCGCAGGACATCGCCGCCCTCGACGCCAAGGGGCTGGACCAGCAGGTCACCGCGGGCGGGACGACGTACTCCGGCGGGCAGCGGCAGCGCCTGGCCCTCGCCCGGGCGCTCGCCGCCGACCCGCCGGTCCTGCTGCTCGACCACCCGACGACCGCCGTCGACGCGGTCACCGAGCAGCGGATCGGCGCCGGCATCAGGGCGCTGCGCCACGCCCCGGAGAGCGACCGCACCACCTGGATCGTCACCACCAGCCCCGCCCTCCTCGGCGCCGCGGACCGCGTCGTCGTCGTCCGCGACGGCCACGTCACCGCCGAGGGCACCCACCGCGCCCTGACCGCCGACCCCGCCTACCGCGACCTGGTCCTGCGATGAGGGCGAGCGGTGCCCGGGGCAGACGCGGGCCGGGGGCGCCCGGGTCCGGGGTGCGGGTGTCGGCGGACGCGCGGTGTCCGGCGCGGGCGGGGGCCGGGGGCGCCCGAGGCCGGTGCGCGGAGTCGCCGGAGGCGTGGTACTGGGCCGGGCGAGGGCGTTGGCGTTCGCCGGGGAGGGGCTGCGGGACGGGTTTCGCGGGGTCGGGCGGGCGTGGGCCGGGGTGCGGATTTCGGCGGGCGCCGGTGCCGGGACGGACGTCGGCCGGGGGAGCGGCGCCGCGGTGAGCGCGGGCGGGGGCGGGGAGGGGGAGGGGGAGCGCCGTGGGGGATGACGTGAGCGGGGAGCTGCTGCCGACCGGGGGGCGGCGGGAGACGTACGCCTTTCTGCTGCGTGCCGCGGCCGCGGACCGGTGGGGCACCTCGGCCGCGGTCGGGGCGATGCTGCTGGCGAGCGGCGCCGGGCTCGTACCGCCCTGGGCCGTCGGGACGGTCGTCGACCACGTCGTCTCCGGGCGCGGCGGCGTCTTCCCGCAGGCCGTCCTCATCTGCGTCGCCACCGTGGTCGGCGCGCTCGCCGGGGCCGCGGCGCCGGTGGCGCTGGCCCGGATCGGCGAGCCCGCGCTCGCCGGGCTGCGCGAGGACGTGCTGGACCGCGCGCTGCACCTGCCCGCCGACCGGGTCGAGCGGGCGACGACCGGCGACCTGCTCTCCCGGCTCTCGGACGACGTCCGCACGGTCTCCCAGGGCCTGCGCGACACCGTGCCGGTGGTCGTGGGCTCGGCCGTCGCCGTCGCCCTGACCGCCGCGGGCACGCTGGCGCTCGACTGGCGGCTGGGCCTGGCCGTCCTGGCGACGGGGCCGCTCTTCGCGGCCGGGCTGCGCTGGTACCTGCCGCGCGCGGCGCCGCTGCGCCGCGACGAGCGGATCGCCCAGGGCCGCCGGGCCGAGGCGCTGCTCGGCGGGATCGAGGCGGCCCCGACGGCCCGGGCGTTCGGCATCGGCGCGCTGCTGGTCCGCCGGGTCGCCGACGCCTCCGGCCGGGCGGCCGACATCTCCGTCGGCGTCTACCGCCTGTCGCTGCGCCTGCTCATGCGCCACAACCTCGTCGAACTCGCCGGGCTGTCCGGCGTGCTGGTCC
Organism: Streptomyces sp. NPDC021224; assembly: GCF_044332905.1. Lineage (NCBI taxonomy): Bacteria > Bacillati > Actinomycetota > Actinomycetes > Kitasatosporales > Streptomycetaceae > Streptomyces > Streptomyces sp. NPDC021224. The sequence continues at coordinate 57,343 of NZ_JBIRPW010000015.1, forward strand.
TCGGCTTCGTGCTGGTGCGCACGCACCTCACCTCGGTGGGCGCCGTCACCGCGGCGGCGCTGTACTTCCTGCGGCTGTTCGGCCCGGTCGGCGGGATCCTCTTCAGCTTCGGCCGTTTCCTGGAGATCGGTGCCGCGCTCTCCCGGCTCGTCGGCATCGCGGCGATGCCCGCGCCGCCCGCCGCGGACCCGGCCGCCGAACTCCCGGGCGGCGAGGTCGTCCTGGAGGGCATCACCCACGCGTACGTCCCCGGGCGCCCGGTGCTGCGCGACGTCTGCCTGCGGGTCGCGCCCGGTGAGCGGGTCGCCCTGGTCGGCGCCACCGGGGCGGGCAAGACGACGCTCGCGGCCGTCGCCGCCGGGGTGCTCCGGCCGACCGCCGGCACGGTGACGTACGGGGGCACCCCCTACGATCCGGCCGGGACGGGCGCGCGCTCCCGGGTCTTCCTGGTCACCCAGGACGCCCACGCCTTCGCCGGGACGCTCCGGGACGCGCTCACCCTCGCCCGGCCCGGCGCGGCGGACGAGGAGCTGTGGCACGCGCTGTCCGCCACGTTCGCGGACGGCTGGGCCGCCGCGCTGCCCGGCGGCCTGGACACCGTGGTCGGGGCGGAGGGCCACCGGCTCGCGGCCGACCAGGTCCAGCAGCTGGCGCTGGCGCGGGTCGTGCTGGGCGACCCCTGGTTCGTGGTGCTCGACGAGGCCACCGCCGAGGCCGGGTCGGCGGGCGCGCACGTGCTGGAGAAGGCCGCGGCCGCCGCGGTCGAGGGCCGCTCGGCCCTCGTCGTGGCCCACCGCCTGACGCAGGCCCGGCCCGCCGACCGCATCCTCGTCCTGCACGACGGGGCGGTCGTCGAGCAGGGGACGCACGACGAGCTGCTCGCCCGCCGCGGCCGCTACGCCGAGCTGTGGCGGGCCTGGTCGGACCAGCACGCCGCCGCGCCCGGGTGAGGGGCGGGCCGGGCGCGGACCGCCGTCAGCGGTCGGCGGCCGGCACCGCGGGTCCGGTCGCGCCCGGCGCGTCCGCGGCGGGCTGCCCGGGGCGGGTCCGCCCGGCCCACGCCGCCAGCGGCGGCCCCGCGGCGCCCAGGACGGCGAAGAAGGCACCGAGCAGCAGCCAGCCGCCGTGCCCGAGGGCGAGGACCGCACCGGTCAGGATCAGCGGGGCGAGTGCCTGGCCCGCGTCGAAGCCGATGCCGAGGAAGCCCTGGTACTGCCCCTGGGCGTGGTCGGGCGCCAGGCCGAAGCCCAGCGCGAAGCCCGCGGACGACTCCCACACCTCCCCGACGCTGTGCACGACGACCGCGGCGGTGGCCAGCGCGGGGGCGACCCAGCGCGGGACGTCCGCGGTCAGGGCCATGAGCGGGCAGCTGACCAGGAACATCAGCCCGGCGAGCAGGAAGGCGCGGCCCCCCTGCCCGGGGGTCTCCACGCGGGAGCCGAGCCTGCTCTGGAGCAGCACGCAGACGACACTGTTCGTCGCGTTGACCGCCGCCACGGACCAGCGCGGCGCGTCGGTGTGGGAGATGAGCCAGACCGGCAGCAGCAGGGAGACGACCTGGTACTGCAGGCCCATGGCGCTGTAGAGGCCGACGAAGGACACGTACGGCCGGTCGGCGAGCACCGACCACCGGCGGTGCTCGACCGGCCGGGGCGGCGGTTGCCGGTCGGCCACCCGCAGCAGGACGATCAGCGCGGACAGCGCGAAGCTCGCGGCGTTGGCGAGGATCAGCGCGGTGTAGGCGGCGCGCGTGTCGATCTGGATCGCGGCGGCCGAGCCCAGCGTGCCCGTGACGACACCGAGGTTGACGAAGGTGCGCAGCCGCGCCCGGAAGGCGGCGGGCCGGTCGCCGCCGACCCGCGCGACCAGTGCCCCGCTCGCGGCGCCGTTCGCGGTGCCCGCCAGCCGGTCCAGCACGGCGACGAGGACGAACGCGGACCAGCTGTGGACGAGGACGAAGGCCGCCATGGTCGCGGCCTGGAGGGCGAGGGTCACCAGCCAGACCGTGCGCGCCCCGTGGCGGTCGGCCAGGTTGCCCGCCGGGACACCGGCCGCCAGCCCGCACAGGCCGGCGATCGTCAGACCCGCCCCGACCTGCGCGGCGGGCAGGTGCACCACGAGCGTGAAGTAGAGGATGGCGGCGGTGTTGAAGAGACCGTTGCCCACCCGGTTGACGAAACTGGCGGCGATCAGGGCGCGCTGCGCGCCGGAATCCGGCCCTCCGGATGTCCGCTGCCCCGCTCGCTTCCTGAACACGCAGGTCAGGCTAACAGGGGTATTTTCCGGTACCGCGCCGCGCCGGTGCCCCGAGGAGCTAGGCTCGAATGTCCGGGGCCCGTCGAGCGGGCCCGTCAGGCACGGGGTGCTCATGACCATGATCCTCGCGGCGGCGGCCGTTCTTATCGCACTGGTCGCCTGCGTCGTGACGCTGGTCCGTCGCAGTTCGACCCGCGGCGACCTGCGTTCCGAGGCCCTGCACCGAGCGGAGGCGGAGCACCAGCGCTCCTTCCACGACGCGCGCACCGTGCACAACGCGGCGGCGATGGGCGACGGCTACCACCGCTGACCCGCGCGGCACGTCACGCCGTCCCCCCGCCCCGGGATTCCGGGGAGCGCACCAGTCCTGGGACACCTACGAGGTGTACACCTCGGTGAACCCGGCCACCGGCAGCGGCTACTTCTGCGACGCCACGCACAGCACCGTCGTCGAGAGCAGCGGCACCCAGCTCTACGACGGCTCCCGGACCCCCGCTGGCCCGGCGAACGCCCCCCTGTCGTCCGCCCCGCCGTCCGGCTCCGCCTTCGACTGCCCTTCGCTGCGGTTCGGCGTCCCCGCCGCGAACAGCGACTGGACGGCGGCCAACGGCTGACCCCGGGGCCGGGCGGCCCCGGGTCTCGCCGTCCGGCCGGGCGCTACTTCTTGGTATCCGCTGTGAGCTTGCCCGCCACCCCCCAGCTCTCCGGGCTCGTCTCCTGGATCCACACCTGCACGCTCTCGGCCGGGACCTGGAGCGCGTCCACGAACGCGTCGGTGATCCGGGCGACCAGCTCGCGCTTCAGCTCGATGCTCCGCGGGCCCTGCTGCACGGTGACGATGGGCATGATGTCCTCCTGGGTCTCCGGGTCGCGCCCCGAGTGGCTCGCGACCTCCTGGTGACTCCCAGTCCACACGTTCCGGCGGCCCGCACCCAGCCCCGGACCGAGCGCGCAGTCATCTCGGATCGAGATCGCCCGGCAGGGGACCGGTGCTCTCACCGGAGTCGGCGCGCGCCACGGTCCGGCAGGCGTCCAGCAGCGGGCGGAGGCGGTGCGCCGGGGTCTCCCCGCGCACCGCCAGCACGCCGGGCAGCGCGAGCCGGTGCCCGGCCGGGTCGGTCACCCGGACGAACGCCACCCGGCTGTGGCGCAGTTGGGCGGCGTGGGCGGCGTACACGACCGTCCACGCCGAACGGCCCGCGCCCAGGGACGCGAGGTTGTCCTGGAGCGAGCCGTGGCTGCGGCCGGGCTGCGGCTCGAACCCGGCGTCGTGGCAGGCACCGACGACGAGGTCGACCAGCGGCGGGTTGTTCCGCCGCTCCGTCAGCAGCAGCGGCAGGTCCGCCAGCTCGGTGAGGGGGAGCGTGCCGCGCCCGGCCAGGGCGTGCCCGGCGGGCAGCGCCGCCACCAGCTCGTCCTGCCACAGCGGCAGCAGGCGGACGCCCTCGGGCACCTCGACCTCGCCCCGGGCGAAGGCCGCGTCCCACTCGCCCGCGGCGACCCTCGCGAGCCGCACGTCGAGGGGGCCGGAGAACAGTTCGACCGAAGTGCCGGGCGAATCCCGCTGGAGGACCTCCAGCACCTGGTCGAGGCGCTCGCCCAGGCCCGCGCTGGTGCCGACCCGGAGGGTGGCGCCGCGGTCGGCGACGAACCGTTCCACGGCCCCCGTCGCGCGCCGGGCGGCCTCCAGCACCTCGCGGGCGGCGGGCAGGAACTCCTGCCCCGCCTCGCTCAGCCGCACGTGCCGGGGCGAACGGTCGAACAGCTCGACGCCCAGCTCCCGCTCCAGCCGGCGGATCTGCGTGCTCACGGCCGACTGGGCGATCACGAGGCGTTCGGCCGCCCGCCCGAAGTGCAGATCCTCCGCCACGGCCACGAAGTAGCGGATCTGGCGCAGCTCCATGCCGCCGCGTCCCCTCTCACCCGACGACGGTCTTTCCAGGCTATCCGGCGGAACCGGCGGGCTCCGTCGCAGGTCCTTGAAGGCATCCGCCGGGGGCCGCGGGGGCCCACCGCCTGCCGAGACGAGGTCGAGATGAAGCGCCGTTCGACGAAGTACCTGACCGCTGTCGCGACGATCGCCGTCGCCGTGGCCGCCCTCACCGGATGCGCCAGCGACTCACGCGGCACCGGCGACTCGCCCGTCGCCGACCACCGGGGCGAGGACAGTCCCGCCAACGTCACCAACTTCCCCGACGGGTTCGCGAACATCGCCACCAAGTGCGTCGCGGGCGCCCCGGGCTTCCGCGCGTTCGTCACCACCCGGGAGGCCGCGCCGATCGTCCTCGCCGACCCCGCCTGCAAGGGCTGACGCCCGTGCGGCGGCGGTGTCACAGGACGTCGTAGGTCAGGTGCGTCGCCGTCGCCGTCACCACCGCCCCGCGCTGGACCAGCGCGAACCCTGCCCCGGCGGGGAAGAGCGGTGTGCCGGCGCCCAGCACGACGGGCGCCAGGTGCAGCGACAGCGTGTCGACGAGGCCGGCCGCGAGCGCCGAGCCGACCGTGGCGCCGCCGCCCATGAGGACGACGTCGAGATCCCGGCCCGCCGCGGCCGACGCCGCGTCGGCGCGCTCCCGCGCGGCGGCCACCGCGTCGGGCAGGCCCGTGGTGACGAACGTCCAGTCCAGGCCGGTGAGCCGTACGGAGGCGGGCGGCGTGCTCGTGACGACGACGAACGCGGGCCGGCCGACCTCGCCGGCGCCGTAGCCGGTCTCGTCGTCCCAGCCGTGCGGCCCGTCGACCACGTCGAAGAGGTGCCGTCCGAGGACGACGGCGCCCGAGCGGACGGTCCCCTCGCCCAGGATCCTGCGGTCCTCGGGGTCGTCGGAGAAGGCCCAGGCGTGCAGTGCCGTGCCCCCGGTGCCCAGCCCGCTGTCCGGGCCTGCGCCGGGGCCGGTGACGAAGCCGTCGAGGGAGACCGAGATGTCGGCGACGATGCGTGTCATACCGGGGTGGACCGGCGGCGGCGCCGGAACTCATCGCCACGCGCCGGCATCCGTGGCGGAACGCCCGGCGGTCCCGGGCGAAAGCCCCCGGGTGGCCGAGTCCGGGCCGCGGCGGGCCGGGAAGGAGAAACCTGGCGGCCCGGCCCGCGGGCCGCCAGGACCACGGGGAGACACCGGCATGCTCATCGACCTTTCCGGCCGGACCGCCCTGGTCACCGGCTCCACGCAGGGCATCGGCCGCGCGATCGCGGCCGGTCTGGGCCGGGCCGGGGCCCGTGTCGCGGTCAACGGCCGCAGCGCCGGATCCGTGCGGCGGGCGGTCACCGAGCTGTGCGACGAGACCGGGCAGGACGTTTTCCTCGCCGCGCCCGGCGACCTGGCCACCGACGAGGGCGCCCGCCGGGTCGCGGACGCGCTGCCCGCCGCGGACATCCTCGTCAACAACCTCGGCATTTTCGGCGCGGTCCCCGCGCTGGAGATCGACGACGCCGAGTGGCGCCGGTACTTCGAGGTGAACGTGCTCGCGGCGGTGCGGATGATCCGGACGTACCTGCCGGGCATGAAGGACCGCGGGTGGGGGCGGGTGATGAACGTCGCGAGCGACTCCGCCGTCGTCATCCCCGCCGAGATGGTCCACTACGGCATGACGAAGACGGCGCTGCTGGCCGTCACCCGCGGATTCGCGAAGGACGCGGCAGGCACCGGAGTGACCGTCAACTCGCTGATCGCCGGGCCCACCCGCACCGGCGGCGTCGAGGACTTCGTGTACTCCCTGGTCGACCGGGACCTGCCGTGGGAGCAGGCGCAGCGCGTCTTCATGGCCGAGCACCGGCCGCAGTCGCTGCTGCGGCGGCTCATCGAGCCGGAGGAGATCGCGCACATGGCCGTCTACCTCGCCTCCGACTTCGCGACGGCCACGACGGGCGGGGCCGTCCGGGTGGACGGCGGCTACGTCGACTCGATCCTGCCCTGACCCCGGCGGCCCGGGACACCTGATCCCGTCCCTCGAGTGTCCCGCATCGTGGACGATATTGGCTCACGATGTGGACGCGCGGCTAGAGTTCCCGCATGGCCGATCATGTGGATGTCCCGCCGTTCGTGCGGGTCGAGGAGTTGGACGCGCTGCCCGGACGGGTGGTCCTGGCGGACGTGCGGTGGTATCTCGACGGCCGCTCCGGGCGGGCCGCCTACGAGACCGGGCACCTGCCGGGCGCGGTGTTCGTGGACCTGGACCGCTGGCTGACCGGGCCCGCCACGCCGGAGGGCGGCCGCAACCCGCTGCCGTCGCCGGGGGTCTTCAGCCGGGGCATGCGCGCACTGGGCATCGGTGACGAGGACGTCGTGGTCGCCTACGACGACCAGGGCGGTGTGATCGCCGCCCGTCTGGTGTGGATGCTGCGGACCACGGGCCGGCGGGCCGCCGTCCTGGACGGGGGCCTGGCCGCCTACCTCGACGCCCGCCCCGGCTCGCTCACCTCGGACGAGCCCGCCCCCGCCGAAGCCGTCTTCACCGAACGCCCGTGGCCGGCCGACGTGCTGGTGGACGCCGACGGCGTGACGGGCCGGGACGTCGTGGCGGTGGACGCCCGCAACCGGGACCGCTTCCTGGGCGAGCAGGACCCCGTCGATCCGCGTCCCGGCCACGTCCCCGGCGCGCGCAGTGTCCCGTGCCGGGAGAACCTGGACGACCGCGGCCGCCTGCTGCCGCCCCGGCAGATCCGCGACCGCTTCGCCGCCGCCGGGATCGACCAGCACACCGCGCCGCTGGTCGCCTCCTACTGCGGCTCGGGGGTGACGGCCTGCCACAACCTGCTGACGATGGAGCACACCGGAATCGGCCGGGGCCGCCTCTTCGTCGGCGGCTGGTCCGCCTACAGCCGCGACCCGTCGCGATCCGTCGAGACCGGGCCCGTCCAGACCGGGCCCGTCGACACCGGGCCCGTCGACACCGGGCCCGTCGACACCGGGCCCGTCGAGACCGGGCCCGCGCGCTGACGCCCCGCCGGGGGTCCTCAGCTGCGGGCGCGGCGCTCGCGGCGGCGCAGCGTACGGCGCTCCTCCTCGCTGAGCCCGCCCCAGACACCGGCGTCCTGGCCGGTGTCCAGTGCCCACCGGCGGCAGGTCTCCAGGACCGGGCACCGGCGGCAGACGGCCCGCGCCTCCTCGACCTTCAGCAGGGCCGGCCCCGAGGTGCCGACAGGGAAGAACAGTTCGGGGTCCTCGTCGCGGCACGCGGCGCGGTGTTGCCAGTCGGGGATCATCGGCTCTCCGTCTCTCGGTCCGCCTTCGGTACGGGAGCGGCCGGCGCGTGCGTGCGGCCGGCGGGCACCTCCCGCTTCCCCTGCGGCTGCCCGCGGACCGTCACGGTGAACACACCGGTTCCGTCCCACCGTTCGCCTTACCGGGACGGCGGAGCCGAACCCGCCGCGATCCTCCGGATGCCGCCGCCCGCCCCGGGCCTGTCCGGTCGTCCGGGGCGGGCGGCGGCGGGATCACGAGGCGGGGTCGTCGCACAGGGCGTGGTCGGTGAGGGTCTGCACCGCGCGGTCGACCTTCTCCTGGTCGATCAGGGCCGTGGTGGTCGTGACGGAGAGCGTCACCGCGCGGCTGCCGTCTGCGGTCACCGCGGGGCGGGCGTAGACGCCGAGACCGTCGCCCTCGTGCATGTCGTAGGTGCCGCCGCAGGTGAGGGGGAGGACACGCAGGCCCAGGCCGTAGCCGCCCTGGGTGCCGGCGGGCGGCACGGGCAGGTCGTCGTAGGGGACCGTGGTGCGCATCTCGGTGAGCAGGGCGGGCGGCAGCAGCTTGCCGGAGACGAGGGCGCGGAAGAAGGTGTCCAGGTCGGCCGGGGTGCTGACGATCCCGGAGTCCGCGGTGTGCTGGAGGCTCTGCTCGGTGAGGTCGGCGGCCGTCCCGTCCGGCAGGGTGACCGTGACGCGCTCGTGCGGCCCGACCAGGTAGGGGTTGGTGCCGGGGACGTAGGTGTGGCGCAGCCCGAGCGGGGCGATGACGCGGTGCGCCACCAGCTCCTGCCAGCTCCGCCCGCCGCTCGCCTTCTCGGCGATCATCGCGGCGAGCAGGTAGTTGGTGTTGGAGTACGCCCACCGGCCGCCGCCGGGTGCGAAGAGCGGCGGATGGCTCATGGCGATGGCGACGAGCTGCTCGGGCGGGGTGTCGTCGAACCGGTTCTCGTCGAAGTGGTTCACCATGCGGTCCTGGACGTCCGGGTCCTGGACGTAGTCGTATATGCCGCTGGTCTGCCGGAGCAGGTCGCGCACGGTGACGCGGCGCCCGTCGTTGCCGTGGCCGCGGACGACGCCGGGCAGCCAGTGCTCGACGGTGTCGTCCAGCGACAGCCGGTGCTCGGCGACGAGCTGGAGGACGACCACGGCCGTGAACGTCTTGGTCGTGCTGGCGATCCGGAACTCCGGGTCCCACGGGACGGGCGCCTTCGACCCGAGGCCCGAGGTGCCGAGCCTGGCGCGCAGCGGCTCCTGCCCCGCGCGGTCCACCCGGACGACCACGTTGACGTCCCCGCCGCCGGCCGCGCGGACCGCCGCGAGGTCGCGCCGCAGGTCGGCCGCCGAGTAGCCGCCGCCCCGCGCGTGGCCCTCCGCGGCGCCGCGCGCGCCCGCGGGCGGCGCCGCGAGCACCGAGGCGGTGAGCGCCGCCACCCCCGCCGTCACCGCGACCGCCTGTTTCCTGGTCATCGCCCCGCGCATGGCCCAACTCCCCGTTCGCTGCCGACCGTTGTGCCCGCTGCGGGCACGTGCCGAGTCAACCGCCGGGCGGGCGCACGGCCCATCCGGCCCGCCACCGGGCCGGGGGTGGGGACAGCCCCCGGGTCGTCCCCCGGGACATCCCCCGAAGTAGGAGGCGGGGCGGGCGCCCGGTGCGGGCGGTCAGGTCGCGGCGGGCGACGGGGGTGCGGCGTCCAGGGCGGCGACGAGCCGCCGCAGGCCCGCGTGGAGCTGTGCGGCCTCGGCGGCGCTGTAGTCGAGGGCGCCGAAGACCCGCTCCACCACACCCTCGCCGGGCTCCCGGAGCGCGCGGCCCGCGTCGGTGAGCCGGACCAGGACGGAGCGCTCGTCGGTCCTGCTGCGCTCCCGCGTCACCAGTCCGGCCGTCTCCAGCCGCTTGAGCAGCGGCGAGAGGGTGCCGGACTCGAAGCGCAGCGCTTCCCCCAGCTCCTTGACGCTGCGGCCGTCGCGGTCCCACAGCAGCAGCATCGTCAGGTACTGCGGATACGTGAGCCCGAGCGGCCGCAGCTCGCGCCGGTAGGCGTTGTCGAGCTCGCGTGCCGCGACATGGACGGCGAAGCAGGCCAGGTCATCCGGTACGAGTCCCATGCGTCCACGATACAGGTTTGACAGCGCACGATTAAGTTGCGTACAACTGAGTTGCACACAATCAAACGAGAGGACCCTCGTGATGCCGACCTACACCGCCGTCGCCACCTCGTCCGGCCGCGACGGACGCGCCACCACCTCCGACGGCCGTCTCGACCTCCAGCTCGCCATGCCCAAGGAACTCGGCGGCGACGGCGAGGGCACCAATCCCGAGCAGCTTTTCGCGGTCGGCTACGCGGCCTGCTTCGGATCCGCTCTGAAGCTGGTGGCCCGCACCAAGGGCCTGAACGCCGACGACGCGACCGTCACCGCCGAGGTGACCTTGTCCAAGAACCCGGAGGGCCAGGGCTTCGTCCTCGCTGCCGTCCTGCGGGTCAAGCTCCCCGCGGGGCTGACGCCCGAGCAGGGCACCGCGCTCGTCGAGGCCGCCCACCAGGTCTGCCCGTACTCCAACGCCACGCGCGGCAACATGTCCGTCGAGCTGGTCGTCGAGCACGCCTGACGCACACCGCCACGCCGGGCCGGGACGGTGTCCCGGCCCGGCGGTCGTGCCTGGGCCCGCCATGGGGCGGCATGGCCGAAAACCGGCCCGCCCGCGCCGGTCCCGCCGTCGCGTGCGGGGCGCCTCCGGGGCGGAACGAGCTGCCTGGCGCCCCGTCAGAAATACGGGGCGCACGTCGCGGAGAGCGCCCCGCACAGGCCTCCCGGCGGTTCGCGGCGGAATCTTGACCCCCTAGTTGGTCTATGCCAATCTTTCCGTCAGGTCTGGACCAAGTGCCATGTGTGGGCGCTCGGGGCCGGACGGAAAGGCCCGGGGGAAGTGTCAAGGTCCTTGCAGCACAGAAGAATCGGCGCCCGGTTCGATGCGGCGGCGGAGGCCGGGGACGGCCCGCCGGAACCGGACCCCGCGGACGGGCGGACCGTGCACGGGCTGCTCGACCTGCGGGCCGCGGCGCAGCCGGAGCGGACGGCGATCAGCACCGACACCGGCGCCGCGCTCACCTTCGGGGAGTGGCGGGACCGGTCCGTCGCGGTCGCCCGGGCGCTGGTCGCCCGCGGGGTGCGGCCCGGGGACCGGGTGGGGCTGGTGTTCGGGCTGCGGGACTGGCCGGACTACGCCGTGCACTACTGCGCGGTGACCCGGGCGGGCGGCGTCGCCGTACCGATCTCGGACGGACGCCCCGCCGAGGCGACCGGCGGACTGCTGGAGCACTGCGGCGCGGTCGGCGTGATCGCCGGAGCCACGGGCACGGGCGCGGTGCCGGAGGGCCCCTGGTGGGCGGCGGCCACCGCCGAACTCGCCGCCGGCGATCCCGGCCCGGCCGGTCTGCCCGTGGTCGGGCCGGACGACCCGGCCCAGGTGCTCTACACCTCCGGCACCACCGGCAGGCCCATGGGCGTGCTCGCCACCCACGGCAACGTCGTGCACGGGACCAGGCCCGGCGCCCGGCACCGGCCGCTGAAGCACTCCGAGGAATTCCTGCACGCCTTCGCCGTCGGCACCAACGCGGGCCAGACCATGCTGGTCAACGCGCTCGACGCGCACCCGGCCGCCCTGGTGGCCACCCGCTTCACTCCCGGCCGGTTCGCCCGGCTGATCGAGCAGCGGTCGGTGGGCAGCGTCTTCGTGGTCCCGGCGATGGCCGCCGAACTGCTCAATGCCGGGGTGCAGCAGCGGCACGACCTCTCCTGCGTCCGGCTCCTCGGCTCCACCGCGGCCGCACTGCCGCCCAGCGTGGCCACCGCACTGACCGAGGCCTTCCCCCGCGCCACCGTGGTCAACTACTACACCTCCACCGAGGCGGCGCCCGCGCAGACCGCGATGGTCTACGACCCGTCCCGGCCGACCGCGCTGGGCCTGGCCGCCCCCGGATCGGTACGGGTGGCCGGTCCCGACGGCCGCCCGCTGCCGCCCGGTGAGACCGGCGACGTCCACCTGCGCTCGCCCGCCGCCCCGCGCGCGTACTACGGCGACGGCGCGGCCGGGGAGCGCGTCTTCCGGGCCGGATGGGTACGGATGGGCGACGTCGGCTACCTGGACGAGGACGGCTACCTGCACCTGGTGGACCGCGAGTCCGATGTCATCAAGTCCGGTGCCTACAAGGTCTCCACGCTCCAGGTCGAAGCGGTGCTGCTGGAGCACCCGGCGGTCGCCGACACCGCGGTGGTCGGGGTGCCGCACCCCGTACTCGGCATGAGCGTCGGGGCCGCCGTCGTACCCGTCGACGCGGCCTCCTTCGACCCCGCCGCCCTGCGCACCTACCTCGCCGGGCGGCTGGCCGCGCACGAGATCCCGGGCCGCATCCTCGCCCTGGACGCCCTGCCGCGCAACGAGGCGGGCAAACCGCTCAAGCGGGTCGTACGCGAACTGCTCGCGGGCTGACCGCCCCACCTCCACCACTTCACCTCACTTCACCTCTCCTCACCTTTTCCGCGCGGATGCCGCGCCCTCGGGCGATGGCGCACGCCCCGCGCCGCCGCCCCTCACGGATTCCCGACAGCGAAGCGAGTCCTCCCATGCCCGAACCCCGTGCCACCGCCCTCCCGGCAAGCCTCCCGCAGCAGGGCGTCTGGCTGACCGAGCGGCTCGACGCCGCCCGCACGAGCTACCACCTCCCGCTGCGGATCGGCTTCGACCGTGTCGACCCGGCCGCCCTGCGCGCCGCCTGCGCGGCCGTCGTCGCCCGCCACCCCGCGCTGCGCGGCACCCTGGCCGAACGCGACGGGGTCGTCGGACTCCACCGCGCGCAGGCCGACGTCGTCCTCGCCGAGAGCGCCGCCGCCGACAGCCCGGCCGCGCTGGACAAGCTGATCGAGGAGGAGGCGACCCGCCCGTTCGTGCTGGAGACCGGGCCGCTCGCCCGGCTGACCCTCTTCCACCGCCCCGACGGCGGCGCCGACCTGCTCTTCGTCGCCCACCACGCCGTCTTCGACGGCATGTCCAAGGACGTCCTGGTGCACGATCTGGCAGCCGCGTACAACGCGGCCGTCGCGGGCACCCCGGCCGACCTCGGCACACCGGCCCCCGAGTCGCCCGCCGAGCCCGACGCGGCGTCGGTACGCGCCGCCGCCGACTGGTTCGGGCCGCGCTGGACGGACTCCGCCGACCTGCTGCTGCCCGGCCTGCGCCGGGCCGCGCAGGGCGTCGGCCCGGGTGCGGCCACCGCCCGCCGCCTGGACCCGTCCGCGCTCGCCGCGGCGGCCGGGGCCTGCGGGGTGAGCACCTTCGAATTCCTGCTCGCCGCCGTGCACACCCTGTTGCGGCGCTACGGCAACACCGCCGCCCCGGTGGCCCTGGCGCTCTCCACCCGGCCCCCCGGCCCCGCCCGCGAGATCGGTCTCTTCGTCAACGAACTGCCGCACCACCCGCCCGCCGTGGACGCGGACGGCGCGGCGCCCTCCTTCCACGACTTCGCCCTCGGCGTGCGGGCCGGGCTGCGCGAGCTGTACCGCTTCCGCACGGTGCCCTTCGCCCCGGCCGTCGGCGGCCTCACCCCGCGCGTGGGCCTCACCCCGGTGTCCTTCGGCTACCGGCGCCGCGGCCCGGAGCCCGTCTTCACCGGCACCGCGAGCCGGGTCGACTGGATGATGTTCAACGGGACCGCCCGCAGCACCCTGCACATCCAGGTGGTGGAGTCCGCCGACGCTTGCGACCTCAGCCTCCAGTACGACCCCTCGGTGATCCCCCCGCGGACCGCCGAGCGCGTCGCCGGGCACCTGGAGACGCTGCTCGCCGCGGCGGTCGCCGACCCGGGCACGGGCGTGGACGCGCTGCCGCTGCTCGGCGCGGACGAACTGCGGCAGGTCACCGGGGACTGGAACGACACCGCCCGCGACTACCCCGCCGACCGGACCGTGCTCGACCTGTTCGACGAGCAGGCCGCCGCCCGCCCCGGCGCGGTCGCCGTCACGGCCGCCGACGCCCAACTGACGTACCACCAGCTCAGGGAGCGGTCGGTCGAGCTGGCCGGGCGGCTGGCCGCCGCCGGGGCCGGTCCCGGCAGCCTGGTCGGGGTGCACCTGGCGCGCACCTCGACGCTGCCGGTCGCGCTGCTCGCCGTGCTCAGGACCGGCGCCGGGTACCTGCCGCTCGACCCCGGCTACCCGCCGGAGCGGCTGGCGCTGGTGCTCGCCGACTCCGGCGCCGCGCTGCTGCTGGCCGACGGCGAACCCGCCGCCGAGGTCGCCGCCGCCGCGCCCGCCGTGCTGCGGCTCGACCGGCTCGACCGGCCCGTCGCTGCGGCGGACTCCGCGGACCTGCCGCTGCCCGCACCGGGCCCGCTGGACCGCGCGTACGTCCTCTACACCTCCGGCTCGACCGGCGGCCCCAAGGGCGTGTCCGTCGGCCACCGGGCCCTGGTCAACCTGCTCAGCTCCTTCGCCGACCGGCTCGGCTCGGCCGACCGGGACCGCTGGCTCGCACTGACCTCGCTCTCCTTCGACATCGCCGGGCTGGAGATCTTCCTGCCGCTGGTCACCGGCGCACGGCTGGTGCTCGCCGGTGACGGCCTCGCCCTCGACGGACCCGGGCTGGCCGAGCTGATCCGGCGCGAGCAGGTCACCCACGTGCAGGCCACACCGTCCGGCTGGCGGGTGCTGCTCACCGCGGACTCCCTCCCGTCCGGGCTGACCGCGCTCGTCGGCGGCGAGGCCCTGCCGCTGCCGCTCGCCCGCGACCTGCGCGCCCGGGTGGACCGGCTGTTCAACGTCTACGGGCCCACCGAGACGACGATCTGGTCCACCTGCGCGGAGCTGCCGCCGCTGCCGCAGGCCGTCGGGATCGGCCGCCCGATCGCCAACACCCGCGCCTACGTGCTCGACCCGCAGGGCAGCCCGGTGCCCGTCGGCATCCCCGGCGAACTCCACCTGGCCGGGGACGGCGTGGCCCAGGGCTACCTGGACCGGCCGGAGCTGACCGCCGAGCGGTTCGTCCCGGACCCGTACGGCGGCGGCCGGATGTACCGCACCGGGGACCTGGTGGCCTGGACCGAGGACGGTGAGCTGGACTTCCTGGGACGGCTGGACCACCAGGTGAAGATCCGCGGCCACCGCGTCGAGCTGGGCGAGATCGAGTCCGCGCTGCTGGAGCACCCGGCCGTCGCCGCCGCGGCGGTGGCCGTGGACACCGGGCAGGACGGCGAACCGCGCCTGGCCGGCTACCTCGTGGCCGCGGCCGGCGCCGTCCCCGCCGCCGCCGAACTGCGCGCGCACCTCGGCCGGACGCTGCCCGGCGCCATGGTCCCGCAGGTCTTCGTGACCCTGCCCGCGCTGCCGCTCACCCCCAACGGCAAGCTGGACCGCCGCGCGCTGCCCGCACCGCCCGCCGAGGCCGCAGCCGAGCCGCGCGAACCGGCCGCCGCGCCCGCCGGGGACCCGGTGGAGGCCGAACTGAGCGCCATCTGCTCCGAGGTGCTCGGCATCCCGGACATCGGATCGGACGAGGACCTCTTCGACATCGGCGCGCACTCCCTGAGCTTCATCCAGATCGCGGCCCGTATCCGCAAGTCCTTCGACGTCGATCTCGACCTGGAGATCTTCTTCGACGTGACGACCGTGGCCGGGCTCGCCGCAGCCGTGAAGGAGCAGCAGTGACCCACGAGTTGAGCACCGCCGCGACCGCGCCCGCACCGTCCCTGCTCGCGGTGCTCGCGGGCATGACGGCCGAGGCGAGCGACGACGCCGTGACCGTCGCCGAACTGCTGGCCGCCCCCGACACCCCGTTCGTCGCGATGGGCCTCGGCTCGCTCGCGCAACTGCGGCTGGTGGACGCGGTGGAGGCGCGCTACGGGGTCTTCCTCGACCTGGACCAGGGCGACTTCCTCGGCAGCCTGGACGCGCTCGCCGCCCACCTGACCGCCGAGCACGGGGTCGCCCGGCAGCCCGTGGCCGAGCACGGAGCAGACGAGCACGAAGCAGCCGGAGTCGTCGTCGCCGGACACGCCGTCGCCGAACACGCGGTGGCCGCTCTCGCGACCGGCGAGGACACGGCGAACGAGCACGGTGCGTCCGGACCGGGGGAGCGCGGATGAGCGACACCCGACCGCAGCCCGCGGGCTGGTCCGACACCAAGCGCGCCCTGCTCGCCCAGCGCCTGCGCGGCGCGGCCGCGCCCGTCCAGGTGGTCGCCCCGCGCCCGGCGGGCACCGTGCCGCCGCTGTCCAGCGGACAGGAACGGCTCTGGTTCATGGAGCAGTTCGCCCCCGGCGGGGCCGCCTACGCGCTGGCCCCCGCCCGCCTGCTGCGCGGCCCGCTCGACCGGGCCGCGCTGGACGCGGCGCTCACCGACCTGGTGGCCCGGCACGAGGCGCTGCGGATGACCTTCCCCGGCACCGAGGACGGCGCCGCCGCGCTGCACATCGCCGAACCGGGCCCGTTCGGCGCGCGGTTCACCGACCTCTCCGAACTGCCCGACCCCGCCGCCCGCGCCGCCGAGCTGGTCGGCGAGCGGGCCGCCGAACCGTTCGACCTCGCCGCCGGGCCACTGCTGCGCGCCGAACTGCTCCGGCTCGGCGCGCAGCAGCACGTCCTGGCGCTGGTGATGCACCACATCGTCACGGACGGCTGGTCGGTCGACATCCTGCACCGCGAGCTGGACGCGCTGTACGCCGCGCACGCGGACGGCACGCCGTCCGGACTCGCCCCACTGGACGTGCAGTTCGGCGACTACGCGGTCTGGCAGCGGGAGCGGCTGGACAGCGGCGCCCTGGCCGCCGACCGGGCGTACTGGCGGACCGCCCTGGAGGACGTACCCGCGCTCGACCTGCCCGCCGACCGGCCCCGGCCGCCCGTGCTCACCTTCGCGGGCGCCGCCCACGCCTTCCACTGGGACCGCCGGCTCACCGACCGCATCGCGGAGGTGTCCCGCGCGTACGGCGCCTCGACGTACATGACCGTCCTCGCCGGTTACCAGGCCCTGCTCTCCCGGCTGGGCGGACAGCGGGACTTCGCGGTCGGCTCGCCGGTCGCGGGCCGGCTGCACCGCGAACTCGAAGGCGTGGTGGGCGCGTTCGTCACCATGCTGCCGATGAGGGCCCGGCTGGAGGAGGGCATGGGTTTTGGCCGGCTGCTGAGCCGGGTGCGGGAGACCACTCTGGACGCCTACGCCCACCAGGAGGTGCCGTTCGAGCAGATGGTCGCCGACCTGGACGTCACACGGGACGTCAGCCGGTCGGCGGTGTTCCAGACCACCTTCGCCTTCCAGAACTACGGCGAGCGGGGAGCCGCCGCCCCGGCCGCCGGGACCGAGGGCTTCGGCTACGCCGCCACCTCCACCCACTTCGACCTGGCGCTCTACCTCGGTGAGCAACCGGACGGGCTGCACGGCCTGTTCACCTACCGCACCGACCTCTTCGACGAGGCGACCGTCGTGCGCCTCGCCGAGCGCTTCGAACTGCTGCTGGACGCCGCGCTTGCCGACCCCGACCGCCCGGTCGACGAACTGCCGCTGCTCACCGCGCAGGAGCGGGAGCAGCTGGCCGCCTGGTCAGCCGGTCCCGAACTGCCCACGGGCGGGCCCGAAACGCTTCCCCGGCTGCTGGCGCGAGCCGCGCGGGAGTTCCCCGGCCGTACCGCGCTGGCCTTCGAGGACCGGTCACTGACCTACCGTCAGCTCGACCGCAGGGCCAACGGACTGGCGTGGCGGCTGCGCGCCCTCGGGGTCGGCCCCGACGACCGGGTGGCGATCTGCCTGGAGCAGTCGCCCGACCTGGCCGCCGCCCTGGTCGGCGTGCTCAAGTCCGGCGCCGCCTACCTGCCGCTCGACCCGGAGCAGCCGCCCGCCCGGCTGGCCCACCTGGTCGCCGACGCGCAGGCCGCCGTCCTGATCACCGACGCGGAGCTGCGCGAGCGCTTCCCCGGCTACGAGGGCGCCGAACTGCTGCTGGACGGCGGTGAGTTCGAGGAGCGGGACGAACCCCCGGCCGAGGTCTGCGGCCCGGACGACCTGGCCTACGTCATCTACACCTCCGGCTCCACGGGCCTGCCCAAGGGCGTCGCCGTGCAGCACCGGCAGATCCTCAACTACCTCACCGGCGTGGGGGAGCGGCTGCGGATCGCCCCCGGCGGCCGGTACGGGCTGCTCCAGTCGCTGTCCTTCGACTTCAGCCTCACCATGCTCTACCTGGCCCTCGGCAGCGGCGGCACCCTCCATCTGCTGCCACGCCGGATCTCCGGCGCCGAACTGGCCGAACGGGTCCGGTCGCTGGAGCTTGACTATCTGAAGATGACGCCCTCGCACCTGGCGGCCCTGACCGCGGACGCGCCCGCCGAGCGGTTGCTGCCGCGCCGCGCGCTGGTGCTCGGCGGCGAGGCGTCCAACTGGGCCTGGGCCGCCGAACTGGCCGCCACCGGGCGGTGCGCGGTCTTCAACCACTACGGGCCGACCGAGGCCACGGTGGGCGTCTCGGTCTTCGAGGTCGGCCCCGTGCCCGGCCCCGGCAACACCCCCGTCGGCACCCCGCTCCCCGGCGCCCGCTGCCTGGTCCTGGACCGCGCGATGCGCCCGGTCCCGCCCGGTGTGACCGGCGAACTCCACCTGGGCGGCGACCGGTTGGCGCGCGGCTACCTGGGCCGCCCCGACCTCACCGCCGAGCGCTTCGTCACCGACCCGGAGGGCGGCGGCCGGCTCTACCGCACCGGCGACCTGGCCCGCTGGCGCCCCGACGGCACCCTGGAGTACCTGGGCCGCGCCGACGACCAGATCAAGGTGCGCGGCTACCGCGTGGAGCCCGGCGAGATCGAGGCCGCGCTCGCCGAACTGCCCGGCGTCACCCAGGCGGTGGTCGTCAGCCGCAGCGAGGGCGTACGGCAGAACCTGGTCGGCTACCTGGAGCGCCCCGGCGGCCCCGAGCCGCTCGCCCCGGCCGACGTGCGGGCCCGGCTGCTGGAGGTGCTGCCCGACTACATGGTCCCGGCACGCTACGTGGAGCTGGAGCGGCTGCCGCTCCAGGCGCACGGCAAGGTCGACCGCAGGAAGCTGCCCGAGCCCGAGGAGGCCGCCGCCACCGGCGAGTACGTCGCGCCCGACGGCGAGGCGGAGACCCGGGTCGCCGCCATCTGGACGGAGCTGCTGGAGGTCTCCCGGGTCGGCGCGCTGGACGACTTCTTCGAACTCGGCGGGCACTCGCTGCTCGCCACCCAGGTGGTCGCGCGGATCCGCCGCGCCTACCCCGACCTGCCGGTCCCGGTCGGCGTCATGGACATCTTCCGCTTCCCGACAGTGCGCGGGCTCGCCGGGCTGATCAGCGACCCCTCGGCGGACCGCGGGCCGGGCGGGCTGCTGCACCGGCTCACCCCGGAGCGCCGCCGTACCACCGCGAGCGTGGTGTGCGCACCGTACGGCGGGGGCAGCGCGCTGATCTACAAGCCGCTGGCCGACGCGCTGCCGGACGACTGGGCGCTGCACTCGCTCGCCGTCCCCGGCCACGAGCTGGGCGAGCAGGCGATGCCGGTCGAGGAGGTGGCGGCGGCGTGCGCCGAGGAGATCCTCGCCGGTGTGGAGGGCCGCCTGGTGCTCTACGGGCACTGCGGGCTCGGCGTGCAGCTCTGCGTCGAGATCGCCCGCCGGGTCGAGGCGGCCGGACGCGAGATCGAGGCCGTCTACCTCGGCGGGATCTTCCCCTTCGCCCGGCCGCGCGGCCGCGGCGCCGCCCTCGCCGAGCGCTGGTCGGAGCTGGCCGAGCGGCTGCGCAGCGACCAGGGCATGGTCAACGCCCTGGCCGCGGCCGGACTGGACACCGAGGACGTCGACCCCGAGCAGCTGCGGCTGATCATCCACAACCGCAGGAGCGGCACCAAGGAGGCGGAGCGCTACTTCACCGAGCTGTTCGAGACCGAGGGCGGGCGGACCCTGGACGCCCCGGTGATCGCGGTGTGCGGCGAGCGCGACCCGGCGACCGAATTCCACCAGGAGCGCTTCCTGGAGTGGCACCGGATCACCGGCACAGCCGCCGCGGTGGTGCTGGCCGAGGCCGGGCACTTCTACCTCAGATACCGGGCCGAGGAGCTGGCCGCCGTCGTCACCGGGGTGCACGAGGCGCTCGCCGACGGCACCGAGGACCGCTACGGGCGCACCGAGGAGTCCACGTGGTGGCTGGACGGGGTCTCCCGCGACCCGGCGGCCCGCACCGGCGCCCCGGCCGACGGCGAGGTCCGGCCCGGCATGGGCCGCTTCCTGTCGGTGGCCGCCGGTCAGCAGGTGTCGATGATCGGCTCGGCGCTCACCGAGTTCGCCCTGCCGATCTGGATCTACCTGCGGACCGGGTCGCTCGCCCACTTCGGGCTGCTGGCCGCTTTCGCCCTGGTGCCCGGCATCCTGGTGGCGCCGCTCGCGGGCACCGTCGTCGACCGGCACGACCGGCGCAGGACCATGCTGATCGGCGACCTCGCCGCCGGTGCCACCCAGGCGGTGATGCTGGTACTGGCGCTCACCCACCGGCTGGAGGTCTGGGAGGTCTACCCGCTCATCTCCGCGCTCTCGGTCGCCCTGGCCTTCCAGCGCTTCGCCTGGGGCTCGGCTGCCGCCCAGCTGGTGCCCAAGCGCTTCCTGGGCCGGGCCAACGGCGTGGTCCAGCTGGCCTTCGGCTTCGCCCAGTTCCTGGTGCCGCTGTTCGCCGTCGGCCTGCTCGCGGCCGTCGGCCTCGGCGGCATCCTCGCCTTCGACGTGGCCAGCTACGTGTGCGCGGTCGCCGTCGTCGCCCTGGTCAGGTTCCCGCGGGCGATGGCCTGGCACCGTCGGGAGTCGGTCGCCGAGGAGATACGGGCCGGGTTCCGGCTCGCGCTCGGCAGCCGGCACTTCCGCGCCATGCTGCTGTTCTTCGCGGTGCTCAACATCTTCCTCTCCCCGCTCTTCCTGCTCACCACCCCGCTGGTGCTCTCCTTCAGCCACCTGGCCGCCACCGGCTGGGTCGCCATGGGCGGCGGCGCCGGCGCGATCGCGGGCGGGCTGACCCTGCTGGTGTGGGGCGGACCGCGCCGGGACCGGCTGCGCGGTGTGCTGCTCGCCGCCCTCGCCCTGTCCGCCGCCTGCCTGCTCACCGGCCTGCGCCCGGCGCTGCCGCTCGTCGCGCTCGGCGCCTTCGGCATGGCCTACGCGCTCGCGCTCGTCAACGGCGTCTACGCCACGATCATCCAGACCAAGGTGCCGCAGCGCTTCCACGGCCGGGTCATCGCGGTCAACACCATGGTCGCCTGGTCCACCCTGCCGGTGGGCTTCGCCGTGGTCGCGCCCTTCGGACCGAAGCTGCTCCAGCCCCTCATGGACCCCGGTGGCGCGCTCGCCGGCACCGCCGGGCACCTCCTCGGCGCCGGCCCGGGACGCGGAATCGGCCTGCTCTACGTGCTGTTCGGCCTGGCCATCGCGCTGCTCGTGACGATCTCGCTGCGGCTGCCGGTACTCGCCCGCTTCGACCGGGAGGTGCCGGACGCGCCGTCCGACGACCTCGTCGGCCTCCAGGCGCTCCAGACCCGGACCGCCGTCCGAACCACCACCCCCGAGGTGCCCCGTGACCAGCCCTGACCCCGTGCGCCACTACCCGCTGACGGTCGAGCAGCGCCGCCTGTGGTTCCTCCAGCAGCTCGACCCGGCCGACGCCAGCTACAACATGTACATCGCCTGGCGCTGGCGCGGCCCGCTCGACCTGGCCGCGCTGACAGCCGCCCTGGACCGGCTGCGGGACCGGCACGAGGTGCTGCGCACCCGCTTCGACCTGCTCGACGACCAGCCGGTGCAGCTCGTCGGACCGCTCCAGCCCCTCGCGATCGAGGAGGTGGACGTCGCGGTGCCGCCCGGCGCGGACCCGGCGGAGATCGCCCGGCTCGCGGCGGAGGCCGCCGGTGCAGGCGTCAACGCCCCCTTCGACCTGGCCGCGGGCCCGCCGCTGCGGCCCGCGGTGCTCCGGCTCGGCCCGGACGACCAGCTGTTCTGCCTGACCGTCCACCACATCGTCAGCGACGGCTGGTCCGCCCGGCTGCTGTGGTCGGAACTGCTCGCCTGCTACCGCGCGGAGCTGACCGGAGGGGAGCTGGTACTGCCGCCCGTCACGGGGACGTTCGGCCACTACGCCGTCGCCGAGGCCGAGCGGCTGCGCGGGCCGCAGGCCGCCGCGGAACTCGACTACTGGAAGGAGAAGCTGGCCGGGATCGCCCGCCTCGAACTGCCCACCGACCGCCCCCGCCCGGCCCGCCCGGACCGCCACGCCGTCTTCGGCGACGTACGGATCGACCCCGGACTGCACGCCGAGGTCGAGCAGCTGGCCCGCAAGGAGCGCTGCACCCCGTTCATGGTGCTGCTCGCGGCCTACCAGATCCTGCTCGGCGCCTGGGCCGGACAGCGGCACTTCGCCGTCGGCGTCCCCGTCGCCGGGCGCACCGAGGTCGACCACGAGTCGCTGCTGGGCTACTTCAGCAAGACCGCCGTCGTCCGCGCCGATCTCTCGCCCGTGACCGCCGACGGGACGGACACCGACGCCGACTTCCGCACCGTGCTGCGCCGGGTCCGCTCCGCCGCGATGGGCGCCTTCGGGCACCAGGACGTCCCCGTCGAACGGCTGGTCCCCGCCCTCGGACTGCCGCGCCAGGCGCACGTACCGCCGCTCTTCCAGACCCTCTTCGTGCTCCAGAGCCAGAACGACCTGTCCACCGAACCGGCCGCCGACACCGTGCCGGGCGTCGCCCTGGAACCGGCCGACGCCGGATTCGCCCAGGCCAAGTTCGACGTCCTGCTGGACCTGTGGCGGGCCGCCGACGGCGGGCTGCACGGCGCCTTCTGCTTCGACGGCGAGCTGTTCGACCGGGCGACCGTCGAGAGCACGGCCGCGCGCTACGAGCAGATCCTGCGCGCCGTGGTCGCCGACCCGCTGCGGGCCGTCACCGGCGACCTGCTGCTCACCGCCGCCGAGCGGGACCGGGTGCTCGCCCTCGGCGCCGGGCCCGCCCTGCCCGCCGAACTCCCCACCGCGCTGGAGCTGTTCCGGTCCGCCGCCGCCCGGCACCCGGAAACGGTGGCGCTGGAGTGCGCCGGCGACACCCTCGGCTACGGCGAACTCGACCGGCTCTCCACGCTGCTGGCCGAACGCCTCGGGCCGCGCCCCGGCGCCGTCGTCGCGGTCCGGCTGGACCCCTCCTTCGACCTGGTCACCGCGCTGCTGGCGATCTGGAAGGCGGGCGCGGGCTACCTCCCGCTGGACCCGGCCCACCCCGCCGAGCGGCAGCGGCTGCTGCTCGCGGACGGCCGCGCGGAGCTGCTGATCGCCGCCGAGGACGACGAGGACGCCGCCGGGCTGGGCGTCCCCGTGCTCGAACTCCCCGCGGCCCGGCCCACCGGCACACCGCGGGGCACCCTGCCCGCGGTGCCCGCGTCGGCGCCCGCCTACCTGCTGCACACCTCCGGCTCCACCGGCCGCCCCAAGGGCGTCCTGGTCGACCACGCGGCCCTCGCCGCCCGGCTGCACTGGATGGCCGGACCCGACGGCTACCGGCTCCAGCCGTCCGACCGCGTCGTGCAGTTCGCCTCGATCGGCTTCGACACCCACGCCGAGGAACTGTGGCCCGCGCTCGCCGTCGGCGCGCGCTGCGTACTGCTGCCCGGCGGCGGGCGCATGCTGCCCGACCACCTGCGCACCCCGGCCGCCGCGGAGATCACCGTCCTCGATCTGCCCACCGCCTACTGGAGCGAGCTGGTGGACCTCGGCGACGACCTGGCGTGGCCCCCCGCGCTGCGGCTGGTGATCCTCGGCGGCTCCGAGGCCACGGCCCGGTCCGTCGCAGCCTGGCGGGCCCGGCACGGCGACACCGTACGGCTGGTCAACACCTACGGCCCCACCGAGGCCACGGTGATCGTCACCAGCGCAGAGCTGACCGCGGCCGACACCGCCGCCCGCCCACCGCTGGGCCGCCCGCTCCCCGGCGTGCGCGCCTACGTGCTGGACGCGGGACTGCGGCTGCTCCCGGCGGGCTTCGAGGGCGAACTCGCGCTGGGCGGCGCGGGCCTGGCCACCGGCTACCACGGACGCCCCGACCTCACCGGGGCGAGCTTCGTCCCCGACCCGTACGGCACGCCCGGCGCCCGGATGTACCTGACCGGCGACCGGGTGCGCTGGCGGGCCGACGGACAGCTGGAATTCCTCGGCCGCACCGACGACCAGGCGAAGATCCACGGCCGCCGCGTCGAACCCGGCGAGATCGAGGGCGCCCTCGCCGCCCACCCCGGGGTGGCCCGCGCCGCCGTGGTCGTCCGCGACGGCACCCGGCTGGTGGGCTACGCGGTGCCCAGGACCGGCGCCGTCCTCGAACCGTCCGCGCTGCGCGAGCACCTGGCGGCCCGGCTGCCCGCCTTCATGGTGCCCGCCGCCTTCGCCGTGCTGGACACGCTGCCGCTCACTGCCAACGGCAAGCTCGACCGGGCAGCGCTGCCCGACCCGGGGCCGGACGCCACCGGCAGCCGCGAGTACCTCGCGCCGCGCACCGACGCGGAAGTGCTCGTCGCCGGCATCTGGCAGGACGTGCTGGGGGTGGAGAAGGCGGGCGCCCTCGACCACTTCTTCGAACTCGGCGGCGACTCCCTCCTGGTGACCCGGGTCGCCGCCCGGATCCGCGCCGCCGTCGGCCTGGAGGTGCAGGTGCGGGACGTCTTCGAGGAACCGACGCTCGCGGGCCTCGCGGCCCGGGTCGAGGACCTGCTGATCGCCGAGATCGACGCGCTCAGCGAGCCGGAGGCGGCCCGCCGCCTGGGCTGACCCCCGCGGGGGTGGGGGGGGGGGGGGGGCGCCCCCCCCCCCCGGGGGGGGCCCCCCCCCCCGCCCCCCGCCCCCCCCGGCCGCCCCCCCCCCCCCCGGGGGGGCCCCCGCCCGCCGCCCCCCCCGGGGGGGGGGGGGGGCCCCCCCGGGGGGGGGCCCCCGGGGGGGGGGGGGGGGCCCCCGCCCCCCCCCCCACCCCGGGGGTGTGCCCCCCGCCACGGACGACGGCCCGCGCGGCCGGTCCGACCCGCCCGGTGGCGGACGCCGGAGCCGGACCGCGCCCGTGGATTCGTCCTCCGGACTCGGACTCGGACCCGGACTCGGCCCCGGACGCCGGCCCGCCCCCGCAGCGGCGGATGCCGGACGGCGGACCGTGTCCCCGGTCCGTCCCCCGGCCGCGGATGCCGGACGGCGGACTGCGTCCCCGGTCCGTCCCCCGGCCGCGGATGCCGGACGGCGGACTGCGTCCCCGGTCCGTCCCCCGGCCGCGGACGCCGGACGCCGCATCCCGCCGCCGGTCGGCCGCCCCGCCGGCCCCGCTCCCCGGTGGGCGCCGTCAGGCGAGGGCCGCGGCGACCACGCGCTCCTCCACCGCGCGCAGCAGCGGTTCCACCCCGGCAGCGGGCACGGAGCGGGTGTCGACCAGCAGGGTGGCGCAGGTCCGGCCCGCGACCTGGCCCAGGCCGAAGAAGAACCGGCAGTCCTGCCGGGCCCAGCGCGACCGCCAGCGGAAGCCGCCCGGCTCGGCCGCGGCCAGCTCTGCCGGATCGGGGGCGGCGGCGCCGTGCTCGGTCTCCCGGTGGTCGTTGAACAGGGCGTTGAGGTCGAGTGCCGCGCCCCGCCGCTTCTCCTCGGCCGTGACGGCGTCCGCGAGCGCCCCCGGGTCGTAGTGGCCGTGCCGGGACGTCTGGAGCTGGGCCCGCCAGGCTTTGCGGGCCAGCTCGTCGAACTCGCCCGAGCCGCCCAGGACCACCAGCCCGTTCTGCGCGAAGGCGCCGACCGCCGTGCGCTGCTCCTCGGCCACCCGGTTGCCCAGGATGACCTTGAGCGGTACCGCCGCGAACCCCGTGCGCTCGGCCAGCTCCTGGCCGAGCGCCGCCAGGACGACCGCGCTCGGCGAGGTGCCGGTCCTGACCGCGGCCAGCCTGCTGGCCAGGTCCATCCGCGCGCAGCCGAGTTCGCCCTCCCACCAGCGCACCTCCTCGCCCGGCCCGGCGTCCTCGGGCCACAGCGAGGCCGGGATGCCGGTGAGCTGACGCGACCACAGGGCGACCGCCGCTGCGCTGCGCGCGGTCGCCTGCGGCCCGGCCTCGTACGCGGCCTGCTCGCGCGGCTGCCGTCCCGGCACGGGCGGCGGCAGCACCCCGGGGCGGCGGCGCCGCTGGGCGAGCAGTCGGCGCAGGTCGTCCAGCACCACCTGGGCGCCGGTCCCGTCGGCGGCGATGTGCGCCACCGTCACGACCGCCCCGGCCACCCGGCCTTCCGTCAGGACCGCGGTCACCCGTACCGGCAGCCCGTCGCCGAGCAGGTCGAAGCGCACCGCCTTGTCGGCCGCGGCCTCCCGCTCCAGCACCGGCGCGAGCTGCTCGGCGGCGTCCGCCTCGACCAGGCGCACCGTCAGCGTCCCGGCACCGCCCAGCCGCTGGCGCAGTCCGCCGCCGTTCTCCAGCCGGTAGACGGTGCGCAGCGACTCGTGCCGCGTGAGCAGGGCGCGTATCACCTCGGCGAAGTCGGCCGGAGGGACCGGATGGCGCAGGGGGAGCGTGAGCGCGATGTTGAAGTAGTGGTCGTCCGGCGCGTACCAGGAGATCGGCTCCCAGATCGTCCGCTGCCCCCAGGTGGCGGCCCAGCTCCCTTCCATCAGCCCCTCGAACCGGACCTCCAGCCCCGCGCTGCCGTCCATCGGCGCCCCTCCGCTCCCCGCAATTGGTACAGACCAAGGGGATCCTAGGGCTGCCGGGGGCGCGGGGCGAGGGATTCGCCGACATCCGCGCGGCCCCGCCCGGCCGGGGTGCGGTCCGGTCCGCGCCCGCCGCTGCCGGTCCGCCGCGGGCCACGCCTCCGGAATGAATTCCCGCCGGAAATACTCGCCCTTTCCGGGACGCCGGACGCCCGCCGTGAACCATGGGTCGGAGGTGGCCCGGTGTGCGCTCGCGTACGCACCTCCGGGAGTGTCCTGCGCCGTGTTTAATGTGCGTTGCGCGCGCCTCTCCCGCAGCGGGTGAAGGGCCGTTCAGCTGCGCAGGGAAGGTCGGTTGGGCCGGATTGACGCGCTTTTGACGGGGCGCCGAATGTGATGTCCAGGACACTCGACGGAAACAATTCCATGAAGTGAATTCATCGTGCATGAAAATGTCTTCCCGTGTCTTCCGGATACCGCGCCGGGCGGCCTAGAGTCGTCCGCAGGACGCGAATGCGAAGCACCGGTCCTTTTCATCTCCCTTCCGCAGAGGACAGGAAAGCCGTCCATGACGCCAGAACGTGCCATGTCCACCCGACCCTCCCGCTCCGGCCCCGTTCCCGACGGCGCGGCCGACGCGCCCGCGGGCGTGAGCCGCCGGGCCGTGCTCGGCGGGGCCGCCGCAGTGGGCGGCGCCGCCGCCGTCTCCGCGGCCGTCGCGACACCCGCCTCGGCCGCCCCGCAGGCCGCGGGCCCCGCCGGGGCCGACGCGACCGCCCGGCTGCTGGCCGCCCTGCCGCCGGTCTCCGCCGTCAGGAAGCGCGCCCGGCTGGTCGACTACGAGGTGGTCGAGCTGGCGGCGCTGATGCGCGCCCGGGTCGTCACGGCCGTGCAGGTCACCAAGGCGTACCTGGACCGTATCGACCGCTTCAACGGCCCCTTCGAGACCTACGGCGACAACGGCCTGTACAACGCCTTCGTCCGTATCGACCGGGAGGGCGCGCTCGCCCAGGCGGCCGCGGCGGACGCGCGCTTCGCCCGCGCGCGGCACACCCACGAGGTCCTGCCGCCGCTGCTGGGCATCCCCTTCGGCATCAAGGACTCCGTCGCCGTCGAGGGCCTCGACGCCAAGGACGGCAGCCACGCCTTCGACGGCAACACCGCGCTGCGCGACGCGACCGTCGTGCACCGGCTGCGCGAGGCCGGCGCGGTGATCCTCGGCCACACCGTCTGCTCGGCCTTCTCCGGCTCCATCACCGGCACCTTCGCCGGCAACGCCTGGAACAAGGACTACGTGCCCGGCGGTTCGAGCCAGGGCTCGGGCGTCGCCCCGGTCGCCCGGCTCGCCGCGGCCTGCATCGGCGAGGAGACCGGCGGCTCGATCATGATGCCCTCGGCCGCGAACGGCGCGAGCGGCATCAAGCCGTCGCTCGGGACGAGTTCGGTGGCCGGCCTGATGCCGCTGTCACCCGGCTACGACGTGCTCGGCCCCATCGCCCGCTCGGTGCGCGACGCCTCGCTCGTCCTGTCCGTCATCCTCGGCCCCGACCCGGCCAACGACCCGCTGACGCTCGCCGCGCCCGAGCCCTTCCCCGCGATGCCGCTCACCGCCCGCAAGGGCCGCCGCCCGCTGGCCGGTGTCACCGTCGGCGTCCCGCAGTCCGACTGGATGCGCACCGGCCGCGGCGTCCAGACCGGCACCGCGCCGCAGGACACCTACGACGCCGACCACCTGGCCGCGTTCCGGCGGCTCAAGCAGCAACTGGTCTCGCTGGGCGCCACGGTGAAGGACTTCCCGGGCCTGGACGTCACGGTCGCCGCCAACGACCCGTACTTCTCCAGCACCGACGTGCTCGCGACCGTCGACGGCTCCCCGGTCTCGCCCTCCTCGGCGGTGCTCAGCCCCAACCGCTACGAGATCCGCTACTGGGACGCGGTCAGGGACTTCGCCGCCACCCGCCCCGCCGACCAGGCCGCCGCGCTGCTCGCGCAGTACGGCCGCAAGGCGCCGGGCGAGAGCGCGGCGTCCTTCGAGTCGGCGACCCGCTTCGCCGGGATGATCCCGGCGTCCGTGCGCGTCGAGGGCGAGAAGCGGCGGCGCGCCCTCCAGGCCAACTACCAGGCGGCGCTGGACGCGGCGGGCGTGGACTTCATGCTCGTGCTGTCGCTGGGCGCGCAGATCGGGCTGCGCAGCGGCGGCGGCGGCTTCCCTGTCTACCGGGCGTACTACCAGCTCCCCAACGCCCTCGCCTGGCCGATGGTCTCCTTCCCCGTCGGCTACGACAGCACCGTCGGCCTGCCGATCTCCGCGCAGTTCTGGGGCCCGCGCTTCAGCGAGCCGCAGATCGTGCAGGCCGCGATCGACTACCAGGAGAACTTCCCGCAGTACCACCAGGCCGCCCCGCCCGACCCGGTCGCCGGTGCGCCGAAGGCCGCGCCGCGCACGCTGCGCCCGGCCGAGCCGGTGACCCCGCCCGAGCTGTCCAACGACCCGCTGGTCGCCGAGGAGGCCCTGCGATGAGCTTTCTGACGGTCGGCTGGGAGCCCGTGATCAACGCCGGGCTGCTGCCGCAGCACCCCGGGGACGACACCGAGCCCGTCGCCACGGTGGGCTGGCTGCCCAAGCTCGGCACCGCCTTCTACCCCTACCCGGACGACGACCCCGAGGCGCCGCCGCCCGGCCGATGAGCGGATGAGCGGATGACCGCACCCGGGCCGCCCGCGCCGTACGGGCCCGGGTGCGGCCGTCCCGGGACGGCCTCCCCGGGTGCACCGCCCCGGCGCAGTACGATCTGGCGCGGACGTGGCGCGACGGACCGGCGGCCGGTTCCGGCTGCCACCGGCGGGCGGCGGGAGGACCGGTGCGACCCAGGCGGCGCGGGCGGGCCCGAACCGCCGCGCGGGAGCAGGTCGGCGCGCTCGGCACCGAGCCGGTGGGACGGCTGCTGCTGCGCACCTGCGCGCAGACGACCATGTCGGTGGGCGTGTTCGGGATCTACGCGCTGACCAACGCCTGGTTCGTCGCGCGCGGGGTCGGCCCGGACGCGCTCGCCGCGGTCAACCTGCTGGCCCCGGTCCTGCTGGCCGTCGGGGCGGTGTCCACCGCGGTCGGCGTGGGTGGCGCCTCCCTGGTCTCCCGCAGCCTCGGCGCCGCCGACCCGGCCGGGGCCGCGCGGGCCGCCGGGAACGCCTTCGTCTTCTTCTGGGCCTGCGCCGCCGCCGTCGGCGCCACCGGCCTGCTCGCGCTCGACCCGCTGCTGACCGTGCTCGGCGCCACCGCCGGGACCCGCGGCTACGCGCACGACTACGGGCAGATCCTGTTCGCCGGAGCGGTCATGTCGACCGGCTTCTCCAGCCTCATGCGGGCCGAGGGGCGGATGCGCTTCTCCACCCTCCAGTGGGTGCTGCCGGTCGTCACCCAGATGTGCCTGGACCCGCTGCTGATCTACGGCTGCGGTCTCGGCGTGCGCGGCGCCGCCCTGGGCACGGTCGGCGGCCAGACGGTGTCCGCGGCGACGAGCGTGTGGTTCTTCTTCCTCCAGCGCCCCCGCCCCTACCGCGTCACCCTCGCGGACCTGCGGCCGCACGGGCCCACGCTGCGCCGCCTGCTGGCCGTCGGCGCGCCGTCCTTCCTCGTCGGCTTCGGCGCCACCGTGGTCGCCGCTCTGGCCAACACGCGGCTGGTCGCCCTCGGCGGACCGCTCGCGGTGGCGGCCTTCGCGCTGTGCGGCCGGGTGGGGACGTTCGCCGCCATGCCCCAGACCGGGATCGCGCAGGGACTCCAGCCGCTGGTCGGCTACAACGCGGGCCGCGGCCTGGCCGCGCGCGCCGAGCGGGCCACCGGCCTGGCGCTGCGCGCCACCGTGGGCTACGGCTGCGCGGTGTGCGTGGTCCTGCTGTGCGCGGCGGACCCGGTCGTCTCCCTCTTCACCGGCGATCCGGCGCTGCACGCGCAGGCGGTCGGCGCGCTGCGGCTGTTCGCCCTGGTCCCGCCCTGCGCCGGACTGGCCCCGCTGGTCTGCGCCCGCTTCCAGGCGCTCGGGCAGCCGCGCCCGGCCTACCTGATCTCCGTCGTCGCGGTCGTGGCGGTGCGCGTCCCCCTGCTGTTCGCCCTCGGCCGCTTCGGCACCC
The DNA here is from genome assembly GCF_044332905.1 of Streptomyces sp. NPDC021224. Classification (NCBI taxonomy): domain Bacteria; kingdom Bacillati; phylum Actinomycetota; class Actinomycetes; order Kitasatosporales; family Streptomycetaceae; genus Streptomyces; species Streptomyces sp. NPDC021224. The sequence goes on from NZ_JBIRPW010000015.1 coordinate 87,656, forward strand.
GGGGCGTGCTGGCCAGCTTTCCGCTGGCCGAACTGGTCACGGCCGTGCTGGCGCTGCTCGTCCTGCACCGCAGCCGGGCACCCGCCGCCGCGGGACCGGAGCCGCGCGGCGGTCAGCAGGGCGCGCGGGCCCCGGGGTGACGCGGGCCCGCGACGCGCGCCCTGCTGACCGCCGCGCGGGCGGAATCGGCGCGGCGGCGGGGGCGTTCCCCCTCCCGGAGCGAGCGGGCCCCGCGCCCGCCAGGCCCCGGCCAGGACACCGTCCCCGAGGAGCGAGATGAGCCAGCCGAATCCCGACAAGCCCGCCGACACGACGCTCGACCTGCTGCGCACCCGGCGCACCGGCGTCCTCGTCACCCTCAAGCGCGACGGCCGGCCGCAGCTGTCGAACGTGTCCTTCACCTACGACGACGCGACGCGGCTGATCCGCATCTCGGCCACCGACGGCCGCGCCAAGACCCGCAACCTGCGCCGCGACCCGCGCGCGAGCTTCTACGTCACCACCGCCGACCTGAGGTCGTACCTGGTCGTCGAGGGTGACGCCGTGATCACGCCGACCGCCGCGGACCCGCACGACGCGACGGTCGACGAGCTGGTCGAGGTCTACCGGGCCATCGCGGGCGAGCACCCGGACTGGGACGACTACCGCGCCGCGATGGTCGCCGACGGGCGGCTCGTGATCAGCCTGCGCGCCGACCGCGGCTACGGGCTGACGCCCGAGGGCCCGTCGAGCGGCCCGCTGGACTGACCACCGGTCCGGCCACGACGCCGACCCGGCCGGTCAGTTCTTGAGCGCCTCGGCGACGGCGTCGGCGAGGGTGCCGGTCGGGCGGCCGATCAGCCGGGCCAGGTCGCCGCTGCCGCCTTCGAGCAGGCCGGTGCGGATGCCGTTCACATCGACGTCGACGAGGATCTCGGCGTAGGGGGCGGGCAGGCCCGCGCCGGTCAGCACCTCCTGGAGCTGCTGGGGCTCCAGGTCGTGGTGGTCGACCGACGCACCGCTCTGCCGCGCCAGCTCGGCGGCGTACTCGGCCAGGGTGAAGGCGTCGTCGCCGCTCAGCTCGTACGCGGCGCCGTCGTGCCCACCGGTGGTCAGGACCACGGCGGCGGCCTCGGCGTAGTCGGCGCGCGGGGCGGCGCCTATGCGGCCCGAACCGGCAGCCCCGGCGACCCCGTGGGCCAGCTGCACGGGGATCTGCGCGGTGTAGTTCTCGGTGTACCAGCCGTTGCGCAGGAAGGTGTGGACCAGGCCGGAGTCCACGACGAGCTGCTCGGTCGCCTTGTGCTCGTCGGCGAGGACGAAGTCGGCGGCGGGGCCGCCGAGGATGCCGGTGTAGACCAGGCGCGCCACGCCCGCGGCCTTGGCGGCCTCGATCACGGCGGTGTGCTGGGCCACGCGCCTGCCGACCGCGTCGCCGGAGATCAGGAGCACGGTGTCCCCGGCGTGGAAGGCCTCCGCCAGCGTGCCGGGGCGGTCGTAGTCGGCGAGGCGGACCTCGACGCCCAGGCCGGACGCCTTCTGCGGGTCGCGCACGGCGGCGACGACCTGGTCGGCCGGGACACGCCGCAGCAGCGCGGCGGTCACGAGGCGGCCCAGCTGTCCGGTGGCACCGGTGACGACAATGCTCATGAAAAGCTCCTTTTATCCCTTTTGATCAACTACCTCACTTACTTTAAGTGGGGTTCCTGCCTCTACGGAAGTACGCACCTTTAGGTAAGCTAGGTGGTATGACCACGACCTCGGCCCGCGCGGGCACACCGCTGCCCTTCGACGCGCTGTCCGCCGACTGCCCGTCCCGCTCCGTGGTGGACCGGCTGACCAGCCGCTGGGGCGTGCTCGTGCTGGCCGCCCTGCGGCGCGGTCAGGTGATGCGCTTCAGCGAACTGCGCCGCACGGTCGAGGGCGTGAGCGAGAAGATGCTCGCCCAGACCCTGCAGAGCCTGGAACGCGAGGGCCTGGTGCACCGCGAGGCCCGCCCCGTGGTGCCGCCGCACGTGGAATACACCCTCACGCCCTCCGGCGAGGAGGCGGCCGAACTCGTCGTCGGCCTGGTCACCTGGGCGGAGGCCAACGCCGAGGCGATCGTGCGCGCCCGCGCCTCGTACGACGGCCGCCGTACGGCCTGAGCGCGGCAATCCGGGACGCACCGCCGAGGCCTGTCGTACCGTCGAAAACCCGTACGGGCGGCGGCCCGTGCCCCGGCACAATGGCGCGCATGCCGGCCCCTTCCCACGACCCGCGTACCGCCGTCGACGAACTGCTCGCGCGGCTCGACCCCCTCGCCCACCCCGCCCGGATGCGGGCGGTCGCCGCATGGGCGCGCGAGCGCCGTCACGGCGGCCGGCCGGGCGCGCTGCCGGCCGAGCTGGAGACGCGGGGGACGTACGGGCGGCGGCTCGCCGCCGTCGCCGCGAGCGCGGCCCGGGACGCCGAGCACCTCGCGGCCCGGCTCGCCGACCCCGACCCGTTCGTGCGCGGGCACGCGCTGCGGGCCGCGTGCCACCTGCCGATCGGCGACGACGCCCTGGAACGGGCGATGGCGGACGCCCCGCACGTGGTGCGGGCGGCGGTGGAGGACACGGTCGTCGCGAGCGGGCGGACCGCGCTCGCCGAGCGGCTGATCGGACCCGTCCGCGAGCGGTGGGGGGACGCCGAGGCGGTCCGGCTGCTGCCCGGCTGCGGCGCCGAGACCGTTCGGGCCCTGCTGCCGGACCTCTTCCCGGCGGTGACGCACTGGCGGCGGCTCGCCCGCCGCCACCCGGACGCGGTGCTCGACGAGGCCGCCCGGCAGCTCGCCGGACTGCCGGAACAGGCCCGCGCCGACTGGTGGGTACGCAACGGCGACCTCTTCCCCGCGGTCGCCGAGATCCGCCCGCTGCGCGTCCTGGACACACTGGAGGAGCACTGCCCGCCCCACCCGCCGGCCGCGGTGCACGCGTGCCTGGCACCGCTGCTCCGGGCCGCCCCGGGCCGGACGATCGGCCTGCTCACCGCCCCGGAGCGGGCCGCCCGGCCCGCACCCGGCCTGGTCTCCCGCACCGCGCTGGGCCGGATCGCGCGGCTCGGGCCGCCGGAGCTGGCCCACCTCGGCCGGGCGTGGACCCGCACCCCGCAGCAGTACGCGCTGCTGCTGCGCGCCCTGCCGCCCTCGGCCCGCGAGGCCTTCCACGACACCGTGACCGCGGGCCGGGACATGAGCCGTGCCGCCCTCGCCGAATGCGTGCTGGAGGCGCTCCCGCGCCGCCGCGCCCACGCCGAGGCCCGGCGGACCGCGGCGCAGGCCGCAGAGCGCGGCGAACCGTGGTCCACGGTGCTGGCCGCCGTCGCCCACCTGCCGGTGGCCGAGGCGCGCGAGCGGCTGCTCGCCGCGACCCGCCGCCCGGCGGCGGACGACCGCGCCACCGCCTACCCGCTGCTGGTCCGCAACGCGGCCCGCTCCGGCGACCCGGCCGCCGTCGCCGTCCTGCTGAGCGACCTCCAGCGGCTGCGCAACGAGCAGGAACCGGTGCGCGGGCCCGCCCTCGTCGCCCTCGCCGCGGTGCCGCCGCGGCTCTTCCGGGACAGCGACACCGCCCTCCTGGGGCGGATCACGACCGACGCCGTCGAGGCCCGCGACAGCTCCGGGCGCACCCGGCACGCCCTCTCCGCGCTGGCCGCCGCGGTGCTGCGCGAGCACGCGGTGAGCGGTGAACAGGGCCTGGTGGCCTGGGCACTGGCGACCACGGCGCTGCTGTCCGGACCGACCCGCGGCGACGCCCTGGGACCTCTCGGCAGCAGGCTGCGCAAGGGCCAGGAGTTCCAGGTCCTCGACGCCCTGCGGCCGTGGCTGGCGGCGGGCGCGGACAAGGCCGACCACTCGCTCACCTTCGCGCTGGCCCGCGCGCTCGGCCGCCGCGCCCACCACATGCCGGAGCTGCGCGAACTGCTGTGGGACGCGGTCCGGTACGGCAACGACACCACCGTGCGGCAGGCCGTCGGCCTGCTGCTCGACGACCGCGTGCGGCGGGACGAGGACACGGCGCGGATCCTCGGCCTCGAACCGTCGGCGGCCGTGCTCCCGTCCGTCCTGCACGTCCTGACGCACCGCAGGACGGACCTGCTCGACGCCGTCCTCGCCGACACCCCGCCGTACGGGCGCTTCCTGACCCCGCGCACCCCGTGGCTGCCCCCCGTGGACGGCGTCCGCACCTGGCTGCCCCGCCAGCAGGCCGCGGCCGCGCGGCTGCTGGTCCGGGCCGCCGCGGACGCCGCGCTCCCGGAGCGGACCAGGGCCGGGCACATACGGGCCCTGGCCGAGATCCCCGAGCACGGCTTCCCCGCCGTGCGCCGCTGGACCGGCTCCCCGGCCACCGTGCTCGCCGAGGCCGCCCTCGCCGCCCTGGCGTGGACCGACCGCCCCGCCGACGCGTTGCCGCTGCTGCTGGAGCACGCCGGCGACGACCGGGCGCGCGTCGCCGTGTACGCCGCGCACCGGGTGAGCCTGCGCATCGCCCCGTCCGCGCTGGAGGCGGCACTGCGGGCCGCGCTGCTGCCCGGCGCGGACGGCGCCCCCGCCGCGGCGGCCAAGGTCACCAGCCGCAAGGAACTCGTCCGGCTCGCCGCCCAAGGGCTGCCCGTCCGCACCGCGACCGCAGTGCTCGCCGACACCTTCCGCCTCCCCGGCCAGCACCCCGACGTGCGGGCGGCCTGCGTGTCCGCCGCCGCCGGACTGCTGCCCGACCCCGCCGCGTGGGAGCTGCTGGAGGCCGCCGCCGACGGCCCGCCCGTCACCCGGACCGCGCTGCTGCGGGTACGCCCCTACGAGCTGCGGGCGTCCGAACGGCCGCGCTGCGCAGCGCTGGTGGGCCGGGTCGCGCACAGCGAGGACCGGGAGACCGCCGACCTCGCGGCGGGCCTGCTCCCGGTGTGGGCACCCTGGTACCCGCAGGCCGGGGCGGTGCTGGCCGCCCGTACCGCCGACCTCGGCAACCGCACGGCCTGGCGCGCCGCGGCCGACGGCCTCGTGGCCCTCGCCGCCACGCCGGACGGGGACGGGCCGCTGCTGGACGCCCTCGCCCGGCTCGCCGCCGTACCCGCCGACGACCGGGACGCCGGAGCGGACCGCGACCGGCCCGCCCGCCGGCGCCTCGCCCACCTCGTGACCGGGCTCGCGGCCGCGGCCGCCCCGCGTCCCGCCGCGGCCCATCGCGCGGCCGCCCGGCGCGCCGCCGGACTCCTCGCCGCCGCACCCGGCTTCCGGCCGGCGGCGGCGCGGCTCGCCGCCGTCGCCCTCGACCTGGACGCACCCGCGCCGCACCTGCTCGGCGGGCTGGACGACCTGGCCGCCCTGCACGCGGACCGCCCCGTGCTCGCCGACCGCACCGCGAGCACCCTGCGCGGGCGCCTCGGCGGCGCCCCACACCCCGGCGACCCCCTCGTCCTGCTGGCGGCCGCCGAACGCCTCACCCTGGCCGGCACCCACGCCGCCGGGCTGCTGGCCCTCGCCGTCACGGCGGCACTGGGCGCGCGCACCTCCTGGCAGCAGGAGTGGCGGGAACGGCTGCGGGCGCTGCGCCGCCACCCCTGCCCGGACGTCCGGGACGCGGCGCTGGCGGTGGCCACCGCGGCGGAGTGAACCGGGGCACGGCAGACGGGGGCCGTTGACAGGCGGCGGGCCCCGCGGGTGGACTGGCAGCGATCAGCCCACCCTGGAGGAGCCCATGAACACCCACGCCGGACGCCCGCTGCCCCGCAGCACCCCGGCCGCCGAGGGGGTGGACGCGCGCGGCGTGGAGGACTTCCTCGACGCGCTGGAGGCCGCGCCCGGCATCGACCCGCACGGCGTCATGCTGCTGCGGCACGGGCGGCTGGTCGCCGAGGGCTGGTGGGCGCCGCGCACCGCGGACCGGCCGCAGCTGCTGTACTCCCTGAGCAAGAGCTTCACCTCGGCCGCCGCGGGACTGGCCGTCGCCGACGGCCTGCTCGACCTGGACGCGCCGGTGGTCTCCTACTTCCCGGAGTTCGCGGCGGAGATCACCGATCCGCGCAGCCGGTCGATGCTGGTGCGGCACATCGCGTCCATGGCCAGCGGGCACACGTCCGAGACCTGGGAGCGCGTGTCCCGGGCCGACCGGGCCGAGCCCGTCCGCGGGTTCCTGTCCCTCCCGCCGGACCGCGAGCCCGGCACGGTCTTCGCCTACAACCAGTCCTGCACGTACACCCTGGGCGCCATCGTGCAGCGCGTGACGGGCCGGACCCTGACGGCCTTTCTGCGCGAGCGGCTGTTCGACCCGCTGGGCATCGCCGAGACGGTCTGGGAGCAGTTCCCGGCCGGGCGCGACCTGGGCTTCAGCGGGATGTACGCCACGACCGACGCGGTCGCCCGACTCGGGCAGCTGCACCTGCAGGGCGGGGTCTGGGAGGGCAGGCAGCTGCTGCCCGCCGCGTGGGTCGCCGAGGCCACCCGCGCGCACGTGCCCAACGGCGACGGGACGGCCGAGGGAGCCGCCACCTCCGACTGGCAGCAGGGCTACGGCTTCCAGTTCTGGATGTCCCGGCACGGCTACCGGGGCGACGGTGCCTACGGCCAGTACTGCGTGGTGCTGCCGGAGCACGACGCGGTGCTCGCCGTGACCTCGCAGACCCAGGACATGCAGGAGGTGCTGGACGCGGCGTGGCGGCACCTGCTGCCCGCCTTCGGCGACGCCCCGCTGCCCGGCCGCGCGGCGGACGACGCGTCGCTGCACGAGCGCCTGGCCCAACTCGCGCTGCCCGCGGTGCCGGGCGCCGCCGCACCCCCGGCCGGGGCGGGGGAGTGGGACGGAGCGCGGTTCGCACCGGAGGGCGGCACATGCGCGCAGCAGCCGACGCTGACCGGGCTGACGCTGCGGCGCGGCAGCGCGGACGCCGAGTGGGTGCTCATCCTCGCCGAGGGAGAGCAGAGCTTCGCCCTCGGCTTCGCCCCCGGCGGCTGGACCACGACCGAGGGCGGCCCCGGCACCCCGCCGTGCGCGGTCGGCGCCGCCTGGGCGGACGGCGACACGCTCACGGCCGCCCTCCACTTCCTGGAGGCCCCGCACAGCCTGGACCTGCGGTGCGACCTGTCCACCGGCACCTTCACCGCGGCCTGGCGGACCCGGCCGCTGCACCCGCGCCCGCTGCTGCACCGCATGCACGGGCCGCGCCGCTGACACCCGCCCGGCGCGCCGCCGCGCCGCCGCGCCGTCAGCGTCCGGGGACGGGCTGGGTGAGGTTCACCGCGTTGCCGTCGGGGTCCGTGACGTGGGCGACGCGCTGCCCCCACGGCATGTCGTTGGGGCCGCCGCTCACCGCGCCGCCCAGCGCGGCCACCCGGCCGAGCGTCGCCTCGATGTCCTCGACGGCGATGCTGAGCACGACCCGGGGCGGCGCCTGCGTCGGCGCGTCCGGCCTGGTCACCAGCCCGAGGTCGGAGTCGCCAATGCGCAGGCCGACGTAGAAGGCCGGGCCCTGCGCCGGCTCCCGGAAGAACTCCTCGGCGCCGAACAGCTCGGTGTAGAAGCCGAGCAGGACGTCGAGGTCGGTGGTGACGATCACCGGCTGGATCGTGGACATGGCACTCCTGTCGCGAACGGTCGTCTCAGGGGACAGACCGTCCGGGGACGCCCAACTCATCGGCGGGACCGGACCCGTACCACGGTCCGCCGCGCCGCGCCGCGGTCAGCGCGGGGGAACGGGCAGCGGCGGGGGTCCGGTGGGCACCGGGCCGGGCTGCCAGGTCCAGCGGCGGGGCGGGGCGGAGGGCGAGCGGAAGCGGTCGAAGTGGCGGCGGTAGGCGCCGAAGCGCGCGGCGGTCAGCTCGGCCCCGCCGACCGACGTCCCGCCGTCCACCTCGATCTCGGAGAACCAGAAGTCGCCGCCGGCCTCCAGGAAGTCCACGCACACGTACGGCAGGCCGATCGCCCGGGCCACCGCGCGGGCCGGGCCGAGCAGCGCCGCGGGCGGTTCGGCGAGGGCGGCGCTGCCGCCCTGGGTGACGTTGCCCGCGGCGGCGCCCGCCGCCAGGCGGCGCACCGAGCTGCGGGCGGGCTCGCCGTCGAAGCAGTAGACGCGGTGGTCCCGGGTGTCGGGGCCGAGCCAGGGCTGCACCACCATCGTCCGCTCGGATGCGCTCGCCAGGACCAGCACCTCGTGCAGCCGGCGGGGGCCGTCCGCCACGAAGACGGCGTTGCCGCCGCCCCAGTCGGAGGGCTTGACCACGGCCGGGTAGCCGATGCCCAGCGCCTGGAGGTCGTACTGGCCCGGGTAGTAGGCGCGCGTCGGCAGGCGCAGCGTCGGCAGCGGCCGGACGCCGGGGCCGAAGTCCTGGAGTCCCGCGAGGAGTTTGTCGTTGTTGACCATGCTGTGCAGAGCCGGGACCGTGACGCAGAACCCGGCCTCCTCCAGCACCGCGTACGTCGTCAGATGCCGCCAGACGTCCACGGCGTTCGCGGGCCACGACATCAGCTTGGTGTGGAAGAAGACCTCGTGCGGCGAGACCGGTGTGCCGTGCACCCGCACCGACGGCTCACCGCCGTCGCAGGCCACCACGATGTCGTCGACCGTGGCGGACCGCAGGTCCATGCCGTGCCGCCCGGCGGCGGCCGCGCAGCGGCGCAGGATCCGGTCGCCGTGCGGGTCGGGCGCTCCCGCGGCGCGCTCCGAGCGAATCCAGTAGAGGGCGATCGGGCTGTCCATCGCGTCCGTCCTTTCCGGGGCGCACCGGCCCGCGGGTGAGGTCTGCCGGGGCGTCATACGGGCCCGTCCTGCCCGGTGGTGACCCGGCCGTAGCGCGCGGCGGCGTCGTCCGGCCCGCCCACCCGGGCGAACCCCGGGGGCAGCAGCAGGGCGGCCCCGGTCCACAGCGCCCCGCCCAGCGCGAGGACCGCGGCGAGCCCCGTCCGGCTGCCCCACAGCGCGGTGCCGGCCGTCGCCAGCCCGCCGCCGAGCAGTCCGGCCAGCGGAACCGCCGAGGAGGTGAGGGTCCGCACCGTGGCGGAGACCCGGCCGAGCACGGGCGGGTCGGTGAGGTACTGGCGCAGGCTGATGCTGGTGACGTTCCACACCGGGATGAAGAACGAGGACGCCGCGATGATCGCGGCCATCGCCGGGAGCGGCGCACCGAGCAGCGCCAGCGGCGTGAGCAGCCACGGCGCCCCCTTGCACACCCCGGCCAGCAGCAGGGTGCGGCCCACGCCCAGCCGCTCGGCCAGCGCCCGGCACACGGTGGCGCCCGCGAGCGCGGCGACGCTGCCCGCGGCCAGCACCAGGCCCACCGTCACCGGGCGCAGGCCCAGGCCCCGGTAGGCGAACAGCAGGAACAGCTCCAGGGCCAGGCCGCGGCCGATGTTGGCCACCGCCGTGGCCGCGGTGAGCCGGCGCAGCAGCGGGTGTCGCCGGACCAGGACCAGGCCCTCCCGCACGTCGGGCAGCAGATTGCGGCGCCGCCGCGCGGGGACCGCCTCCTCGGTACGGATCAGGGCCAGGCTGAGCACCGACAGCCCGTACGAGGCGGCGTCGACGACCATGGCGCACGCCGAGCCCAGCGCCCCGATCAGCACGCCCGCCAGGGAGGGCCCGGCCACCTGGGCGGAGGAGTTGCTGATCTCCATCAGCGCGTTGCCGCCCGCGATGTCGGCCTTCGGCGTCACGCTCGGCAGGTACGCCTGGTAGGCGGCCGAGAAGAAGCAGGTGGCCGTGCCGGACACCAGGCTGGAGGCGAAGAGCAGCGGCACGCTGAGGGTGCCCGTCGCCGCGGCGACGGGCACGGCGCCGACCGCGGCCAGCCGCACCGCGTCGGCCCCCATGAGCACCCGCCGCCGCGACCGCCGGTCCACCCACGCCCCGGCGAACAGCCCGGCCACCGGGTAGGCGATGTACCCCACCACCGACAGCAGCCCGAAGGTCCACGCGGACACGTGCAGCGCGACGACCGCGATGGTGGGCAGCGCGATCAGGCTGACCTGGTCGCCGAAGCTGCTGATCGACTGCCCGGCCCAGAACCGCCGGAAGTCCGGGTTGCGCCGGATCAGCCAGTCGCGCGTCCCCGGCCCGGCCTTCTTCGCGGGCGGGGTGCCGCTGACCGCCGTCATACGCCGCCCCGTCCCGCCGCGGACAGGGCGCCCGGACCGCGCCACAGCCGCTGCGGCCGCACCGCGATCCGGGCCGGGGACAGGTCGTCGAACTCCTCGGCGGTCATGCCGCGCCGCGCGATCCACCCGGCGTACTTGTCGGCGTAGCCCGGCTCCGCGCTCGGCCGCGCCGGGCCGCCCACCCGCGCGGTGCCGCTCACGACCAGCACCCCGCCGCCCGCCGGCGAGCAGTTGAGATGGAAGGCGACGCCCGGACGGCGGCCGATGTTGGCGACCTTGCGGGCGGTGGGCGAGCTGAAGACCACGAGCGTCCCGTCGGCGGCGACCACGAACCAGACCGGCGTCGGCGAGGGCAGCCCGGCGTCCGTCACCGTGGTCAGCCAGCCGACCCGGTCGTCCGCCGCCCGCCGCAGTGCCTCCGCCATGACGGCGGGCGGCATCAGGCCCGCTCGTAGACGGAGATGTGGCGGCGGCTGCCGTCGTGGAAGGGCTCGCCGGTCCAGCCCGCGTACCGGGTCCGCAGCCGCAGCCCCGCGAGCCGGGCCATCAGGTCCAGTTCGGACGGCCACACGTAGCGGAAGGACAGCGGCTGGAGCCGGATGCCGCTGTCGTCGATGATCAGCTGCTGGCGGTCGATGCGCTGGTTGACGGGGTCGCGCAGGGTCAGGTCGAGCGCGACCGAACCGGCCGTCATCCGGGCCGGTTCCACCGAGCGGGCCTTCGCGAGCGTGCCGACGCTGGGCACGGAGCCCTCGACGACGAAGGTCCCGTCGGCGGACAGGCGCCGGGCGACGTTCTCGCAGCAGCGGACCTGGTCGTCCTGGGAGAGCAGCATCCAGAAGGTGTTGAAGGTGACGAACACCAGCCCGTACTCGCCCTCGACGGCCACGTCGGCGAAGTCCCCCAGCGAGGTGGTCACCAGTTCGGCGCCGGGTTTCGCGCGCAGCCGGTCGATCATGGCGCGCGACGACTCGATGCCGTGCACCGGCAGCCCGGAGGCCGCCAGCGGCAGCGCGAACCGGCCGGTCCCGACGCCCAGTTCGAGGGCCGGGCCGCTGCCGGCGAGCTTGCCGAGCAGCGTGACCGCGTCGTCCACCTCGTCGGTGACGGGGTGCCAGTCGTCGTACAGGTCGGCGAAGCGCTCGCCGTAGGTCGCCGCGTCGTAGTCCCGCATGGCTGTCCTCTCAGGGGGTGTCGCGTGCAGCGTGGTCGGCGCACCGTGTCCGGTGCGCCGTCGGCCGGTCCGGGCTCAGCCGGGCGCGGCCACCAGCAGGGTCAGGTTGGTGCCGTCCAGCGGGCGGCGGGCGAGCAGCGGCAGTCCGGCGGTGCGCAGCAGCGCCGCGTACGCCGCCGCGCTGCGGTCCCGCCCGCCGGAGACGAGCCGGAAGTGCAGGTCGAACATGGGGTTGGGCGGCAGCCGCGGGTCGTCGGTGAGCCGGGCGGCGATCAGCAGCCGGGCGCCGTGGCCCATCGCGGCCCGGCAGTTGCGCAGGATGCGCAGGGCCTCGGCGTCCGCCCAGTCGCACAGCACCCGGCACAGCAGGTAGACGTTGCCGCCCGCGGGCACCCCGGACAGGAAGCTGCCCGGCCGCACCGTGCAGCGCTCCAGCACACCCGCCGCGCGCAGCCGCGCCGCCGCCTCCGCCACCACGGGGGAGTTGTCGTACAGGACGCCGGTCAGGGCCGGGTGCGCGCGCAGCACCGCGGTGAGCACCGCGCCCGTGCCGCCGCCGACGTCCACGACCGTGCCGGGCCCGCGCGCCGGGAACTCCCCGCTGCCGGCTATCGCGTCCGCGCCCGCCGCGGACGACGCCACCATGGCCTCGTCGAAGGAGCGGGCCTTGTGCGGGTGCCGCGCCAGATGGGCCCAGAACGGCTGCCCGTAGGCGTGCTCGAAGCCGGAGCGCCCGGAGCGCAGCGCCGCCAGGCTCTCGCCCCAGGCGCGGTACTGCTCCTCGGCCACGTGCACCGCCCAGCCGCGCGGGCCGCTGTCCGTGCCGTCGCGCAGCCGGGCGCCCAGCGGCGTCAGCCGGTAGGCGGTGCCCAGAGGTTCGGACGGCGCCGCGGAGCCGGGGGCGGAGGGGGCCAGGAGGTCCTCGTCGGCCAGCACGCGCAGCAGGTCGGCGAGCGTCTCCGGGTCCGCCCCCGCCCGGCGGGCCAGGTCGGCGGCGGTGCGCGGCCCGTCGGCCAGCGCGTCGGCGATGCCGAGCCGCACCATCAGATGGATGAGCTGCGTCTGCCGGTAGCCGTAGAGCCGGGCGTGCAGCACCCGGTCCAGCGCGGCGTCCTGCTCAGACGGCACGGGCGGCCTCCTTCGGCTCCCGGCGGCCCAGCCACCTGCCGAAGTCCGCGCGGTAGGCGGCGAACCGGGCGCGCAGGATCTCCTCGGCCCCCGCCAGCCGCAGGGTCGAGGGCGACACGCAGGCGTCCGTCTCCACCTCCGACAGGTAGTACCGGCCGCGGTGCCGCAGGAAGTCCACCGCCAGCCACGGCACGTCGAGCCGCCGCGCGACCGCCCGGGCCCGGTCGCACAGCTCCACCGGCACCGCGGTGATCTCCGCGCGGCCCCCGGAGGTCACGTTGGCCGCCGCGCCGCCCCGGGCCGGGGTGCGGCGCAGTGCTCCCACCGGGCCGCGGTCCACGCAGTAGACGCGGACGTCGGCGAAGTCCTCGGCCGCGCCCAGGTCCGGCTGCACCACCATGGTCAGTTCGGCGGCTGCGGCCAGCCGCAGCGCCTGGAGCAGCTGCGTCTCGTCGGCGGCCCGCGCCAGCCCCATGCCCGCCCCCCAGCTCGCGGGCTTGACCACCACCGGATAGGCGATGCCCGCCTGCGCGAGCCCTGTCCGCAGGCCGGTGAAGTCCCGGGTCGGCACGGTGAGGGTGGGCAGCCAGCCGCCGTCCGTGCCGGCGAGATGGGTGAACGTGAGCCCCTTGTCGTTGGCGATCAGGTTGAGCGGCTGGGGGATGAGCGTGCAGTGCCCCGACCGGGCCAGCACCTCGAACAGCGCCAGGTGGCGCCAGGTGTCCGCGACGAACGCGGGCCAGGTGTACAGCTTGTTGTGGAAGACCGAGCGCGCCGGGTCCACCTCCTGGCCGCGCACCAGGACCCGGGTGCCGCCCGGCGTCGTCACGACGTCCACGTCGTCGACCGTGACGACGTCCAGCACCATCCCGGCGGCCTCGGCGGCCGCCGCGTAGCCCGTCCACACCGTCAGGTCGTCGTGCAGCGTGGCCAGACGGCCCCGCTCGGGCCAGAAGTAGTACAGAGTCAGCATCACAGTCCCTTCCGCGGCGTGCCCGCCGCCTGTCCGGCGACGGGCGCCAGGTCCATCTGGGCCCGCACCGCCGCGAGCGCCGCCGCCGGGTCGGCGGCCAGCGCCCGCGCGCGGGCCAGCTGCTCGGCGGGCACGTCCGGGCCGCCCACCGCCCGGACCGTGCGCTGCCACCCGGCGTCGAGCAGCGCGTCCCGGCGGGCGGTCAGGCCCGTGTGCAGCCCCGGGACCGCCGCGCCGCCCGCAGCGGCGACCCGGTCGCGCAGCAGCGTCACGGCCGTCAGCGCGCCCCGCGTGCCGAGCGCCGTCAGCGGGTCCAGGAAGTAGCCGCTGTCACCGACCAGGCACCATCCCGGGCCCGCCATCGGGCGGCGCAGCAGCCGCAGCTTCCCGGCGCCGCCCACCCGGGAGAGCGGCTCCGCCGCCGACACCGCCGGTCCCACCAGCGGATCGCGCCGCACGACCTCGGCGAAAGTGCGCACCGCGGCGGCCCCCGACCGCTCGATCAGCTCCCGGTGCAGGCTGGCCGACACGCACCAGGAGTCCGGCCCGCAGGGGACGACGACCACCATCGCGCCGGGCTGCCGCGAGTAGTAGCCGCGCCCGGCGTCCAGCTCCAGCGGCCCGCAGTAGTGGAGCAGCGACGTCCACGGCGACGGCACGGTGGCGTAGGGGGCGGCGCCGAGGCGGTCGGCGTTGCGGGAGACCCGCCCGTCGGCCAGCACCACCAGGTCGCAGAGCGCCTGACGCGCCGTCCGCCCGTCCCGGTACTCGACCCCGGCGACCCGGCCGCCCTCGTACAGCAGGCCGGTGACCGTGGCGGGCCGGCGCAGCTCGACGTTGCCGCGGCCGAGCGCGGCCGACAGCAGCGCCGGGTCCAGCACCTCGCGGGCCACGCTCATCCGGTAGCAGTGCTCGTCCTCGCGCGGGTAGCGGTACTCGACCTCCGTCCCCAGCGTGCGGAAGACGTGCCCGGTGAGCTTCGGGGCGCCGCAGCCGAGCACCGTGTCCAGCAGCCCCAGCTCCTGCCACAGCAGCGTGCACGAGCGGTCCCAGCTCGCGGCCTGCGGCCAGAAGGCGCCGGGCGCGGCCCGCTCCAGCACCAGCACGTCGCGGACGTACGGCGCCAGCGCCCACGCCGCGGCCGCCCCCGCGATCCGGCCGCCCACGACGACGACGTCGAACCGCTCCCTTCCGCGGGCGGCGGACACCGGGGCGGACCGCGCACCCCTTGCCCGCAGGCCCGCTGACCCGCGCGCCCCGGCGGCGGGCGGACCTTCGCCCCGCGGGCCGCCCACGGCCGGGCCCCCACTCCGCGCGGCACTCACGGCCGTACCTTCGCCCGGCGGGCCGCGACGGCACGGCACGCCGTCAGCAGCGGCCGTACCGCGCCCTGGATCAGGCCGGTGCTGTGCGCGTCGGTGAACTCGCCCGACGTGTCCAGCCGCTGGCCGGCGCGGTCCAGGGCCACGGCGGGCGCCGCGAGCCGGGCGCCGCAGCGGGAGAGCACACCGCGCAGCCGCGCCTGGGCGTTCGCACCGCCGCCCGAGCCGGGGGAGGCGCTGATCGTCGCCACGGGCAGCCCCAGCAGCGGCCCCGTCGCCAGGTCGCGGGAGAGCCAGTCGAGCGCGTTGAGCAGCAGGCCGGGCGGGTTGCCGTTGTACTCCGGGGTGGCGACCAGCAGGCCGTCGGCCGCCCGCAGCGCCGCCGTCACCCGGGCGACCTCGTGGACCGTGCCGGGCCCGGCGGCATCCTGCCGGGCGACGGCGTCGGCGAGGTCGGCGTCGAAGAACGGCAGCCGGTCGATCAGCAGCGGCTCGATCCGCGCGGTGCCGTCCGCGGCGGTCAGCAGCCGGGAGGCGGCGCGCAGCGCCGCGGCGTTGAGGGAGCCGGCCCGGACGCTGCCCGACAGCACCAGCAGCCGCACCCCCGGGGCCCGTTCAGACATAGCGCCACCGCCCGCTCGTCCCGGGGTCGGCCAGGAAGCGTTCGAAGCGCGTCCGGTAGGCGCCGAAGCGGGCCCGGGTCAGCTCGGGCCCGCCGGTGCCGGTGCCGCCGTCCAGTTCGAGTTCGGAGAACCAGTACCGCCCGCCCACGGTGAGGAAGTCCGCGCACACGTACGGCAGTCCGACCGCTCGGGCGATCCGCCGGGCCGGGCCGTCCAGGGCCTCCGGCACGTCCGTCATCTCCCCGCGGCCGCCCTGGGCCACGTTCCCCGCCGCGCCCGGCGCGACGGCGGTACGTGACAGGGCCGCGTACGGCTCGCCGTCCACGCAGTACACCCGTACGTCCACCACGCCGGGCCCCAGCCACGGCTGGAGCACCACGGTCAGCTCGCCCGCACCGGCCAGCTGCAGCACGGCGGCCAGCTCCGCGCGGCCGTGCACCACGAACACCGCCATCCCGCCGCCCCAGCTCGACGGCTTGACGACCAGCGGGAAGTCCAGGCCCCACACCGCGGGATCCAGGCCGCGGGCGTCGATGCCGCGGGTGCACAGCCGCACCGTCGGCACGGCCGGGACCCCGCAGCCGCGCCGGCCCAGCACCGACAGCAGCTTGTCGTTGCCGAGGATGCTGTGCAGCGCGGGCACGGTGACGCAGAAGCCCGCGGCCTCCAGCACCTCGTACGTCGTCAGGTGCCGCCAGGCGTCCGTCTCGTACGCGGGCCAGCTGACGAACTTGGTGTGGAAGAAGGCCGACCGCGGGCTGATCCGGCGGCCCTCGACGACCACCGCGCGGTCGCCGCCGCGCTGCGCCACGACCACGTCGTCGACACTCACCACGCGCAGCTCCATGCCCACCGCCGCGCACGCGTCCCGGCAGCGGCCCAGCACCTGCCGCTCGTAGACGTCCGTGTGCGGATACGGGTCGCGGTACGACTGGATCCAGTACAGCGTCACGCCGGACGGGGCGGGGGCGGGGCTCAGCACGGCAGTTCCAGGTCGGCGTCGCCCTGCGAGGTGGCCACGCGCACCGCCAGCACGCCCTCCCGGCCCGCCTGCCGCCACTCCACCGGCAGCGGCGCGCCGCCGCACCAGGCGCTCAGCCCCGGATCCGCCGGTCCGCAGACGGTCAGGGCGCGGTAGTGCAGCGGGGTGACCCGGTGCGCGGCCCGGACCAGGTCGCCGGGCACCCGCTCGCGGCGGCCCGGCCAGTTGCCGTACCGCAGGAAGAACGGGCGGGACGGGCGCTGCCCGGCGAGCGCGAACGCGGCCTCCGCCCACGGGAAACGGCGGCCGTCGGCACGTACCGACTCGCCCTGGAGCAGTTCCGCGTCGGCGCCGGTCAGCTCGGCGACCCGCGCCGCGTCCTTCTCGATCTCCTCCGCGTGCACCGCCCAGCCCAGGAACGCCGGGCCCTCCGCGGTGGCCTCCAGGAACCTCCGGCCGAAGGCGTCCTGGCCGAGCCGGGCGGTGTCGCCGGGCACCAGCACCTCCAGGTACTGCACGTGCGGGGTGTCGAAGGGCACCAGCCAGCCCTGGGTGCCGTCCTCGTGCGCCGAGCCCTCGACCAGGCCGAAGCCGTGGACGTCCCAGAGCAGTTCGCGGATGTCGGTGAGCCGCCGCGAGCCGACGATCACATGGTCGATGCGCATGACTTCCCCTCGGTCGGGCAGAACGCCTCCGGCAGCGCGTCCCAGTTCCTGTGCAGAAGGCCCGCCACCGCACCGCGGGCCGTGTGCCGCGCGGTGAGCAGGCCGTGACCGGCGTGCCCGGAGGCCACATACGTACGGCGGCTGCCCGGGAGCAGGCCGACGACCGGACGGCCCGTCCCCGACACCGGGCGCAGCCCGGCGCGGGTCTCCCGCAGCGTCGCCGCCCCCAGCGCGGGCAGGGTGCGCACCGCGAACGCCAGCACCTGCGCGATCCCGGCGGCCGTGCACGACAGCGCGAACCCGGCGTCCTCCTCGGTGGCGCCCGCCACCGCGCCGCCGCCGGGCAGCGGGGCCAGGTACATCCGGGAGGAGACGATGCAGCGCAGCGGCTCCGGGCCGTCCAGCACGGCGAGCTGGCCGCGCTGCGGGCGGATCGGGGCCCGGCCGCCGCTGAGCCGCCCGGTCCAGGCACCGGCCGCGAGCACCACCCGGTCCGCCTCGGCCCGCCGCCCGTCGGCGCACCGGACGGTCACCGGACCGGCCGCCGCCCCCGTACCCGCCTCGGCGACCTCGGTGACCTCGGCCCCCTGCCACCACCGTGCCCCGGCCCGTAGCGCCTCCGCGCAGACGGCCCGCAGATAGCCGGGGCCGTCCACCATCAGGCCCTCGGTCCGTACGGCCCGCCGGTCCGCGGGCAGCCGCGCGCCGGGGAGCAGCCCGGCCGCCTCCTCGTCCGTGACGGGCGTGCCGAGCGGCCGGTTCGCGCCGTGGGCCGCGTACGCGTCCAGATCCTGCGGGCGCAGCAGCCGCAGCAGCGGCCGGGCCACCGCGAACGGGGCGTGCCCGGCCTCGCCCAGCCGCCGCGCGTCGGCACGCAGCGTCTCGTCCGCAGCCGACAGCCAGCCGTAGAACGCGGGGTCGGCCGCGTACCGCAGCGGCGGCACCGCGACACCAGCGGCGCGCGCGGTGGCATGGCCGGGGGCGGGACCCGCGTCCAGCACCAGCACGCCCGCACCGCCCGCCGCCAGTTCCTCGGCCAGGCAGGCACCGACCAGGCCGCCGCCGACCACGAGCACGTCATACCTCTCGGACACCGATGTCGCCCTTCTCTCCGCCGACCAGGCACGCCGCAGGGGGGAGCAGCAGCGCGGGGGTGTGCACGCGGTCGCCCGCGCAGATCTCGGCCGCCCGGCCGTGCACGCCCCCGGCCGAGCGCAGCAGCGTCAGCGGGCGGCCGGTCAGCTCGACCCGGAACCACCCCGGGGCCCCGGGCAGCACGGCGAGGCAGACCAGCCGCATCCGGCCGTCGGGGAAGTAGCGGCGCAGCCCTTCCACGCACCACAGCAGGTCGATCCGGTCCGCCACCGCGTCCGCGGGAGCGGGCGGGCCGCCGAACACCAGCCGGCACCGCCGGTCCGCGACCAGCCGGGCCCGCTCGTGGTCCCATCGCGCCCGGCCGGGGACCAGCCCGCTGCCCGGATCGCGCGGCGGGATCGCCACCCGCCCGCCGTCCAGCAGCCGCAGCGGCCCCGCGGGCTGTCCCGCGTCGTCCGCCGCGCCGGCGGGCAGCCCCGGCACCTCGTCGACCAGGCCGAACCCGGGCAGCAGCCGCCGCCCGTCCAGCCGGACCGCACGCGGGGACGCCAGAGCCATCCGGGCCCCGGCGACCACGGCCGCCGCCACCTGCGGCGCCAGCAGCAGCGGCCGCTCCCGCCAGTCCGGAGCCGGTGCCACCGGCTGCGGCGCCGCGGCGAAATCCACCCGGGCCGCGCGCAGTTGCGCCGCGCACGCGTCCCCGGCGGCGGGCCCCGCCGCGCCCAGCAGCAGCGGCCCCGCCGGGCTCTCGGCCCGTACCAGCAGCCACCCGGAGCCGGGCCCGGGTCCGGTCCCGGCCTCCGCCGCGGCACGGGCCGACTGGAGGACCACCCGGCCCTCCCCGCCGCACACACCCGCCGCATGGTCGAACGCCGCCAACTCGGCCTGCACGGCGGGGACGACCCGGCTCCAGTCCGGCCACCCGCGCCCTCCCGGCAGCACCCGGGCGGACCCGACGACCCGCCCGCCCCGGCGCGTCAGCCGCACCACCTCGGACGTCACCCGCGGATACCACCCGGCTGGCCCGCGCGTCGCCGTCACCGACACCGTCCCGCGCCACTCCGTCCCCGCGCCCCCGTCCGGCCACCCGCCACCCGCTCCACCGGAAAGGCACGCCGCGGGAGAGCTGGAGGCTGGCGAGGGTGACGGGGGAGGGGTGCCCGGTCCGCCGGCGGTGCGGGGCGCGGGGGGTTCAGGCAGGGGTGTGGGGCGCTCCCTCGGGGAGCCGGAGGGTGCTGGTGGTGGGGGCTGGCGGGGGGAGGCAGGGGTTGTGTGTGTCGGGTTCTTGGCGGTGCGGGGTGCGGGGGGTTCAGGCGGGGGTGTCGGCACGGAGCACCCCCTCGGGGAGCCAGAGGGTGCTGTTGGCGAAGCTGACGGGCAGGGGGAACTGGTCGAGCTTGCCGCAGCCCTTGGTGGCGCGGGCGCCGCACGCGGCGGGGTGGGTGTCCGCCGGGCGGAGGGCCGCCAGGACGTGCAGGCCGGTGCCGGTCAGCCGCACGGGTCCGGTGCGCGCCGTCACGGCCCCGTCCTGGACGAGGATCGCGTCGGCGGCGGCGAACTCGAAGTCGCCGCTGAGGATGTTCATCCAGCGCAGTTGGAGGCCGCGCGGGTGCAGCCGGACCCCGGACGGCAGCGGGGCGGGCGGCGCCGCCGCGGGGCGGTTCGCCGAGGCGACGGTGTGCCGCATACGCGGCAGCACGCAGTGCCGGTAGTCCAGGCGGCGGCCGTGGCCGGAGCCCGGCGTGCCGAGCAGCGCGGCGGACGCGGTGTCGGTCAGCGGGTGCGCGACGCGTCCGGCGTCGATCAGCCGGGTCTGCCGGACCGCCGTGCCCTCGTCGTCGAAGCGGGCGCTGACACCACCGCGGGCGCCGCCCTCGCCGTCGTCCACCGTGAACCACCCGGGAGCCACCCGCTCGCCCGGACGCCGGGCGAGGTAACTGGAGCGGCCGAGCACCGCGTCGGCCTCCAGCGGGTGGCCGACGAGTTCGTGGAAGAACGCCCCCGCGTGTCCGGCGTCCAGCACGACCGGACACGGGCGGCGCGGCAGCGGACGGCCCGGCAGCGCGGCGGCCTCCCGCAGGCGGGCGACCGCGGCGTCCAGCGCCGCTGCGCTCTCCTCGGGCCGCGAGACGTCCCACGGCACGGCGACGGAGAGCGCGGCGCCGCCCCGCGCGTCGTGAGATGCGGCGAGAAGCTGCACCTCCGCGGTGCACAGCGACCGCGTGTCGGCGCGCAGCAGTTCGGGCGCTCCGGCGGCGACCCGCTGCCAGTACCGCGACCAGACGATCCGTACGTCCCCCCGGGCCCTCTCCCGCAGCGCGCGGTCCGCGGCGGCGCACACCTCCGGGGGGAGGGCCGTCACCGCGCGGCGGGCCTCCGCGGCGGCCGGTGGCGACAGCCGCGGGACCGGCGCGCCGAGCAGCGCGGCGCCGTCCGCGAAGGCGTGCCGCATGCCGCCCGCCGCGGTGTGCGTCTCGACGCACATGCCGCGCCGCACCGTCCGCTCCTGCCGGACGGGCAGACCGGGGGCGTAGGCGCGCGAGGTGCGCGCCGCCGTCTCCGCGAAGACCACCGTCCGGGTGGCGCCCGCCGCCGTCACCGCTGCCGCCCTCCGTCCGGTTCCCAGCGCACCAGCACGGGCAGCCGCAGCTCCGCGGGCTGGGGCGCCGGACGGCACCACCAGGTGTCGGTGAGCGCGGGCAGCACCTCCGTGCAGCCGACCGGGCCCGGGGCGAGGCGGCCGAGATCGGCCACGGCCAGCGCGTCCCCGAAGTCGACCAGCAGCGGCTTGGGTTCCCCGGGGTGCCGCAGGAAGACCTGGTCCGGCATGCCCCACGCCCGCTGCCACGCACGGGCGGCGCGCCAGCCCGCCACGCCGTCGCCCAGGGCGGGCAGCCCGATCCGCCATGTCCGCCGCTGGAGGACCAGCCCGCCGAGCACGACGCGCGGGGTGACCGGCCGCCCGGCCCCCACCGCCACCGGGGTCACGCACGGCAGGGACAGCGCGGCGAACAGCGGACCGGGCACATCCCCGGGATAGAGCTGGTGCCGGACGCCGCCGTGCACCACACGGGCGCCGTCCGCGGAGACCTCGACCTCCGCGGCGGGCACCACCCGCTCGCGCGGACCGGCCGCCACGCCGGACAACTCGATGCGCAGGCCCGGCAGTTCGGGGGTGATGTGGCGGCTGCGGCGGCGGCCCACGACGGTGGCCAGCCGGTCGGTGTCCAGCCAGGCCCTGACGGCGTCGGCCAGTTCGGCGAACCGGCCCGCGGGCTGGACCCGCGCGGTGATGCCGCCGAGCGCGCTGCTGCTGTCGTCATGGCATTCGGAGAGCACCCATGTGCCCTCGCCCGGACCGCCGTTCGCGCACATCAGGTCAGCGCCGGGCAGGCAGCCGAACTGGTCGTCGGGCAGCGGTTCGAGACCGCGCCAGAGGTCGGCCACGGCCGCCGCCACGGCCGGCGGATCCCAGCGGACCTCCGGGTCCGGACAGTCGGAGCCGTCCGGGAGCAGCGCGTCCAGCCGCCGTGCCAGCTCGTCGGCGCGCCGCGTCACGGGGGCGGGCGGCCGCCGGGCCAGCTCCAGGAGCCCCGCCGTACGGCCACGGGTGTGCGCGCGCACCGCCTCGCGCGCGTCGGCCTGCCGCAGCAGCGCGCCGAGCACGAGCAGCGGCAGCCCGTCGCCCAGCGCCGCGGTCACCGAGGCCAGCGCGGGAGCGCCCAGACGCACCCGGCCGCTCCAGCGGCCGGCCCTGTCCTCGGTGACCGCGTCGCGGTCCGCGTAGTGCCTGCCGCTCGCCCGCGAGGTCTCCAGCCCCGCGCCGTCGAGCACGGTACGGATACGTGTCCGCAGCGCCAGCGGATCGGCGTCCGGGGCGGCTTGCGCGGTGAGCGCGGCCAGCTCCGCGACGAGCGGGCGGCCGGGGAACGCGCGCTCCACCCAGCCCAGCCCGTCGTTGAGGGTGGCCGGGGGCTCGGGCCACGGCAGCAGCGCGGGCAGCAACAGGCGCAGGGCGGTGGCCACTTCGGCGGTGGCAAGCCCCGTCGCCGCCGTCAGCTCCCGGGGGCACGCGGGTTCCGCCAGGTGCTCCCAGACGGCGGCCGCGGCCTCGTCCAGGGCGATCCGGCGGCCGGTGAGCGGGGATGCCAGACCGGCCGCGCCGAGCCGCCACGACGGGTCGCGCCGCCACCCGCGCTCGGCCGCGGGCAGCTCCCGCCGCAGCCGACGGGTGAGCTCCGCGGTGACCCAGTGGCTCAGCCCGAGCGCACACCGTTCCGCACCGGGCGCGCCCACGAGCAGGGCCGCGGGGGCGTCGCCGTCCCAGCTGACGGCGACGGTCGGACCGAAGAAGGCGTTCGTCTCGGTCTTGGCCAGCAGCCGCCGCACGTACCGGTGGCCGGTCCTGACCTGCCGCCTGCCACGCCCGTTGAGCGCGGCGTAGGGCGTCGCCGACACGAGCGGACGGCCGGGCCCGAAGGCGACCGCGTGGAAAACGGGGCTGGAGATGCCGACCGCCTGACGCAGCCGCTCCCGCCCGAGCAGTTCCCGCACCGTCCGCAGCCCCGCCTCCAGCGCCTCGGCGTGCTCGCGGGCCACGTCCTCCGCGGAGGCGTCCGGCGCGTCGCGCAACGGCGCCGGACGGTGCAGCGCGCCCAGCGGACGGACGTCGAACCCGGCGCCGCGCAACAGGGCGTGCCGGTGCAGCCGGAAGCGCAACTCCCCCCGGGGGAGCGCCACGACGGCGCCGCGGGGCGCCACCGGACCGGCAACGGGCTCGTGGGCAGCCGCGTTCCGGCCCGGGGCCGTAGCCGCGGCCGGGTTCGCGGAGGACCAGTGGGCGGTCGGGTTACCGTCCGGGACGGCGCCCGCCGCCGGGCCTGCGGAGGGCTGGTGCGGGGTCGTGTCGTCGTCCGGGGCCGCGCTAGCGGCCGGTTCTGCGGAGGGCGGGCGTACGGGTACGTTCCCGTCTGCGGTGGCATGCGTGGGCTCACCCGCCGCCGGGCCCGGGAGGGGCAGGTGGGCGGTCGTGTTGCCGTCCGGGGCCGTACCCGCCGCCGGGTCCGCGGAGGACCAGTGGGCGGTCGGGTTACCGTCCGGGACGGCGCCCGCCGCCGGGTCCCCGGGGGGCCGCTGGGTGGCACCCGCGGGCGGGCTCACCACCGGGTTCGTGGACGGTCGGTGTGCGGTCACGATTCCGCCTCCTGACGGTCGCGGCCGGTCATCTGCACGCGCAACTCGCACGTGTAGCGCCGTCCTTCGGCGTCGCGCAGCCACAGCGCGTCCGGTCCCGGCAGCATCTGCTCGAACGCCAGCGTCCGGGCGCGTCCGGCGACGTAGCCGAGCAGGTCGGCGGCGAGCACCGAGGCCAGGTCCACGAGGTACGGCTTGCGCTCCCGGTCGGTGCGGCAGAAGACGAACCGTCCCGCGCCCGGCGTGGCGGCGAAGCGGCGCAGGGCCAGGAAGCGCGTGGCCGGGGAGGGCGCGGCGAACGGTTCGGCGGGCAGGGTCCACCGGGGCCGCTGGTAGACGACCCCGCCGACCCGTACCGGGGGAGTGCCCGCCGGGCAGGGCCCGGTCCCGTCGAACGCGGCGTGCGCCACCTGCGGTTCGGACAGGGCGGCGTAAGGCGGGTACTTCACGTGGTCGCTGAGCGGGATGTACAGCGTCGCCGGGCTGCCGTCGGGGCGCCGGGCCGTCGGCCACCGCTCGGCGCCCGACAGTGTGACGGTCAGTTGCTCGGGCCACAGGACACCGGTGCCGTCCGCGTGCGAGGCGTGGCGCACGGGCACGCGCGTGCCGGGGAAGCGGTAGTAGCCCTTGTTGCGGCGGCCCACGTCGAGGCCCACCACGTGCGGGTGCCCGGCCAGCCACTCGGCGGCGGAGCGGCCGAACGCCTCCCGGTCCGGGGCCATGGTCGCCAGCCAGCCGTCGGTCAGCAGATGGTGGTGGCACCGGCCGAGCACCAGCTCGGCACCGGCGAGGCCGTCGGTGTCCGCGGCCGCCGGGCACAGGTCGATCACCGCGTAGCGGTCACCGGGGAGGCGCTGCGCGGCGGCGACCATCTGCGCCGTCAGCTTCTCCGCCCCGGCGGCCGGGTACCGGGGAACGTGGTCGGCGGCGAACCGGCTGCCGCCCGGGTCGAAGACGCCCGACAGCCGTTCGGCGTAGGCGCGGAAGGTCAGTTCGACGGGCGCGTCCGGCGCGTCCCCGCCCGGGGCCGCGCCGAGGGCCGCGATGACCCGGCGGCGGGCAGCCGTCTGCACCTCGGCGCCGTGCGCGGTGGACAGCTCCAGTGCGGCGGCCAGCGCGCGCGCCCACCCGGCGGCGACCCCTTCGCCCACCTCCAGGGCGAACGGCGAGGAGCACTCCTCGTAGAAGACCGCGCGATCGGCGTAGACCGCCCCCGCGCCGCGGCGCGCGGGCTTCCCCGTCGCCGCGGTGAAGGCGTCCTCCAGCCGGGCGACCACGGCGGTCCTGGCCGGGAACGGGGTGTCCGCGACCTCGGCGAGCAGGCCGCGCAGTTCGCGCAGGACGGCCGGCCAGGAGGTGCGGGAGGCCGCTTCCGGCATCCGGCCCAGGCCGTCCAGCATGGTGCCCAGCGGGTCGAGGTCGTACGGCCCGGCCGCGACGCCGAACTCCAGCGCCCCCTGGGCGACGAGCCTTCCCAGCCGGACGGCCGTCTCCCGCAGGGGCCTGCCCAGCGCGGCGGCGAGGGCGGGCAGCGCGGCGCCGTCCGCGGGCACCGCGCGCAACGCCGCGGTGCCGTCGGCGGTGGCCGCCGGGCGCCCGGTGGGCCGGAAGGGCAGGACGGTCCGCAGCCGCGGGTCGCCCGCGATCGCGGCGGCCAGCTCGCGGGCCGCCCAGGAGGCGAGGAACACCTCCCGGCGGCGTGGCAGGCCGGTGCGCAGCGCCACCCGGTCGCCGGGGACGGTCCGGCCGTAGCCCATCGGCCCGAAGAAGCTGACCGTCTCGTTCTTCGCGCAGAACCGCTGGAGGTAGGTGTACAGCTGGCGCCGGGCGCGGCGGCGGGCGGCGTTGAGCGGCCCGCCACGGGCGAGGAACGGCTCCAGCATGTTGCGGTGGACGTCGGGGTTGGACAGGTGGACCGCCTCCTGGACCTCCGACCGGCGGAGCAGTGCGGCGAGCCCCGCGGTGGCCGCCTCCTGGGCGTCCTCGAACGCGGCCAGGTAGCGCCGCACCGCGCCGGACCAGCGGTCGGCCGCCGCTCCCCACCCGGCGGGCGTCCGGGGCAGCAGGGCGGGCTCCAGCCGCCGCACCGCCGCCTCGACACCCTGCGGGACGCGCCCGCCCGCGGCGGCGGCCGCGAGCAGCGCGTCCGCGCGGGCCAGCACCTCGTCCGCGGCCGCGAGCAGCGCGGGACCGGCGCCCAGCCCCTCCAGCCAGTCGAACGGCATCCCGGCGTGCCGCAGCACGAACACCGGGCCCAGGCTCCAGTCACGCCGCATCGGTGGGCCTCCCGTCGGGCAGCAGGGCCCCTGCCGTGCGCAGGGCGGCGAGCAGGGCCGCCCGCCGCGGGCCGGGCAGGCGCCGCAGTGCGCCGGAGGCGGCGGGGCCGCCGCGGCGCAGGGCGGTGGTCAGGGCGGCCAGCGGGACGCTCAGCCGGTTCATCCGGCCGGTGCGCAGGTCGACCAGGAAGTCGCCAGGTGCGGTGCCCGGCGGGGCGGCGTGCCGGGTGCGCACCTGACGGACGGCCGGGTTCCAGGACGTCCCGCCGTCCGCCGGGTGCCCGTCCGCCGCGAACAGCGCGGCGGCCAGCCGCCCGGGGAAGAGCGGGTGCCGCCGGGCCAGCCGGTCGAGCCAGGGGCCCGCGGCGGTGTCCGGCGCGGTGGCGGACGCGGCCCAGCGGGCGAGGTCGTGACCGGGCTCGGCGGCGGTGTGCACCGGGACACCGGCCCAGGCCCCGCCCGGGTGACCCGCGGCCAGCCGGAAGGGGCGGCAGCCCGCGATCCGTACGCCGCTGCCCGCCGCGAGGGCCACCGCGCGGTCGAGGTCCTCGTACGTCACCCCCGGCGCTCCGGCCAGCAGATCGAGGGCGACGGGCACCCGGCGGCCCAGCACGGCCGCGTGCCGCAGGTCGTACGGGCCGCCGGCGGCGTCCCACGCGCGGCCCCACCCGTCCAGCCGGGCGACGGTGACCACCAGGCCCGCGCAGCGCTCCCGCCGACCCGGGCCAAGTCCCGCGGCCCCGGCGGCGTCCAGCCATCCCGCCCACGGCCCGGCGGCCGGAACGGAATCCGGCTCGGTGACCCACACGGCGCCCCGCGACGCGTCCCGCCCGGCGGGGACGAGACCGCCGATCCGGGCGCCGGGCAGCTCGGGCGCCTCGGGGAGCAGCCGGGCCCCGGCCAGCGCGGGCACCCGGCGCAGGGCCGCCGCGTGGTCGCGGACGAACGCGCCGGTGAGGACGGGCGCGCAGGCGGGCGCCCGGCCCAGGATGCCGAGGACGGCGGGGAGTTGCTGGTCGGCGTGGAGGATCACCCGCACCCCCGGCCCCGCTGCCCGTAGCAGCGCGGCGCCCGCCTCGACCTCGGGCAGCATGAGGGTGCTGAGCGCGGCGGCCCGTGCCACGTCGGCACTGGACTGGGTCGTGCCGGTCACCAGGTGGACGTCGTCCACCGCGACGGTCAGACCCGCGTCACCCGCGCCGCGCACCCGGGCGGCCGCGGCCAGCCCGAGCAGATGCGCCGCCGAACCGGCGGGCTCGCCCAACGTGTCCGCCGCGGCCAGCGCCAGCAGACACGCGGTACCGCGGTCCGGCCCCGCACCCGCCGCTCCCTCCTCGGCCTGCGGAGAATCCAGCCGGACCGCGTGTGCCAGGACCGCGCCGGGGGCGCACAGCCGTTGCCAGAAAGCGGTGTTGAGGTCGGCCGTCCGCTCGCCCGGTCGTCCGTCGAAGGTCAGCGTCGGGTCCAGCAGCGGCGGGATCACCTGGAGGGGCGGTGGGGGAGTGCTCATCGTCGTGCCTCCCGTTCCGGGTGGGCGCGGCGCGGTTGGGCCGCGTGCGCCGGGACCGTGCCGGGGGCGCACGGCCGTTGCTGGAAGGCGGTGTTGGGGTCGGCCGTCCGCTGGCCCGGTCGTCGGCCGAAGGCCGGCGTCGGGAGGGGCGGTGCGGTCGTGCTCATTGCCGCACCTGCCGCCCCGCGTGCCGGGGCTGTGTCGGGGGTGCACGGTCGTTGGCAGAAAGTGGTGTTCAGGTCGGCCGTCTGCTGGCCGGGCCGTCCGTCGAAGGCCGCTGCCGCGTGCGCCGGGCCCGTGCCGGGGGCGCACGGCCGTTGCCGGAAGGCGGTGTTGGGGTCGGCCGTCCGCTCGGCCGGCCTTCCGCCGAAGGCCGGCGTCGGGTCCAGCAGTGGCGGGATCACCGGAACGGGCGGTGCGGGTGCGCTCATCGTCGTGCCCCCCGCTCCAGGTAGACGCAGCGCAGTTCCGCCGCGTGCCGCCGTTGGCCGGCCCGCAGCCACAGGGCGTCGGGGCCGGGCAGCACCTCCGTCGCGTACACCCGCTCGGCGCCGCGTGCCAGCCGCGCCAGACCGTCCACGAGCAGCGGGGCGGCGGTGTCGACGTAGACGGGCTTGCGTTCGTGCGGGGCCTTGGCGAAGAAGGCCCGCGGCATGCCCGCCGAGCGGGTCCGCTCGCGCAGCCGGGTGACCCGCTCCACCGGATCGGCCGCGCCGAGGGCCTCCCCGAGCACGTCCGCGTCCAGCCGCCAGCGGCGGCGGGCGAGGACCACGCTGCCGTGCCGCAGCCGCGGCAGGTACGGGACGTCGGGCAGCACCGGCGGACGCAGCCGCGGCAGCGCCAGCGCGGTGTGCAGCGGGCTGTCCAGCTCGCCGTTGTGGAAGTGGAGTTCGCCGGGGACACCGCGGGCGCGCAGCCGGGCCCTGCGGCCGTCGCTGACGACGAACAGCTCGTCCAGGCAGACCCGTTCGCCCGGACCGCGGACCGCGCCGAGCTCCAGCAGTCTGCCGGGGAAGCGCAGCGGCGGCAGCCCGGTGCTGCGCCGGGCCACCACGCTGAGCGCCTGCACCGGCCCCAGCACGGCGGCCAGCGCGCGGTCCCGCTCGGCGACCAGCTCGGCCCCGCGCGGGTGGAACTGGAGCGCCCATGGGGTGAGCAGCGGCGCGTCGTGCACGTCACCGACCACCAGGGGGGTGCTCCCCGGCCGGTAGTCGGCGAGGCTGGACGCGGCCACCATGACGTCCACCGAGCACAGCACCGGCAGGCAGTCCGCCGGGCTGCCCACGGGCAGGCGCGGCGCGGCGGCCAGGGCGGGCGCGAGGTCGATGTCGGCCGCTCCGGGGGACTCCGCGACGGCCGCCGCGACCACCTCGGTGAACCACGGGTCGGGGGTGACGGGGAAGGCGGAGTGCTCGCGCACCACCCGGGTCAGCGGGAAGGTGCCGCTGCCCAGCGAGCGCGCCAGCGCGCGGTTCGCGGCCTGCCGGGTGCGGCGCGCGGCCAGCGCCAGCGCGTCGAGCGCGGCCGGCACCCGGGTGCGCAGGTCCTCGGCGAGTGCGCCGCCGACGGTGAGCCGCAGGCTTCCGACGGCCGCCTCGTGGACCGGCGAGCGGTCGTTGTAGAACTTGCCCCGGTCGGCGGCAGGCCCCCGCTCCGCCCCCGCGAGGGCGGGGAGTTCGGCCAGCAGCGCGGCCTTGTCGCCGGGCGCGGCGGCGGGGAAGCGGTCCAGCAGCTCGGCGACGGCGCGCAGTCCCGGATCCCGGGGGGAGCGGGCGAGCAGTGCGCGGACCGGGTCAGGGTCGGTGTCGGCGGGCAGCGCGTCGCAGCCGAGCACACCGCGCTCCAGCGCCACGGCCAGGGCGCGCGCGGCCTCGGACGGACTCAGCCCCGCCGCCCGGCCGATCTCGCCGAGGGTGCGCCTGCCGTCCGCCGCCTCGTGCACCCGCAGCGCGGCGGGCTCGCCTCGCAGCGCCGACTCGGCCCGGCGCAGTGTCTTGCGGCGCGGCACCAGCCGCGCGGCCCGCTCGGGGTCGGCCAGATACCGGGCGCGCAGCGCGTCCCAGATCCACGCGGCCGGGAAGGCGCGGCGCTGCGGGCAGGTGCCGCCGCCTTCCCACTCCGGTTCGGTGAGGGGCTGGGCGCGGTCCAGCAGCGCGTAGTTGACGGGTCCGAAGAAGCTCATGGTCTCGCACTTGGCGGCGAACCGCTGGGCGTAGGCGGCGATCTGACGGCGCAGCCGGGTGCCGGGCTCCCGGCCGTCGGCGGCGCACAGATCCCGGTGGACCCCGGGGTGCGAGCACACGACGGCGTCGCGGAAGCGCGGGTCGGCGGTGAGGGTGCGCAGCGCCCCGGCGGCTCCGGCCGTGTCCGCCTCCCGGGCTGCGGCCAGCTCTTCTTCGGTCGCGGCGAGCCGTTCCGCCAGCCCGTTCCAGGCGGCCAGCCACTCGGCGGCCAGCGGGGCGTCGGGGCCGAGCGGCCGCAGGTTGCGGAGCCGGGCGGTCTGGCCGCGGGAGAGCCGGCCGGTCGGCAGCGCCCGCGCCGCCAGCTCCCGCAGGGCCTCCCGCGCGGCGCACACCTCCTCCACCGCGCAGGCGGTGCGCGGCCACACCAGCGTGTCCAGCAGATCCCAGGGGAATCCCGCGGAGCGCACCACCAGCGTCGGGAGCAGCACCCACGAGCCCGCCCCCGCCCCCCCGGTGCTAGCGGGACCTCGCACCAGGCCGCCGCTCATCGCGTACCCGCCCTGGTGAGCGCGATCCGCAGTTCGGAGGTGGTGGGACGGCCCTGTCGGTGCAGCCACAGGGAGCCGGGCTCGGGCAGCATCTCGGTGAGGGCGACCGGCTCCTCGCCCGCCGCCGCGGCCAGCGTCACCAGCACCTCGACGGCGAGCGGGGCGTCCAGGTCCAGGCAGACGGGTTTCGGTTCGGAGCTGATCCGCGCGTAGACCCAGCGGGGCAGGCCGCGGGTGGCGCGCAGCTCCTGGACCCGCAGATAGGCCGCGGCGGCCGAGGGCGTGCCGCCGGGCGGGGCGATCAGCCGGGCGGGCAGCCAGCGGCAGGCGCGCTGCACGACGAGGCCGCCGACCACCACCCGCGGTGCCTCGTCCCCGAACCGGACCAGGGGCAGGCGCAGGGCGGGCGGCGGAGCGAAGGCGGCCAGGTGCGGGTGGTCGTTCTCGCCCGCGTACAGCACCAGTTCGCGGTCGCCCTCCAGCAGCCGCACCCGGCCGGAGGCGTCGCGCTCCACGTGCAGCGCGGTGACGGGCACGCTCCGGCCCGCCGCGCCGGACCGGGCGGTGACCTCGACGAAGCGCCCCGGGAAGGCGGCCGAGACCAGCCCCTTGTGGGCCCGGCGGCGCAGCACGGTGGCCATCGCCGCCCGGCCGCCCCACGGCTCCAGATCGGCGGCGCAGTCCCGTTGCAGGCCCTCCGGGTCGGGGCTGAACCGGCCCTGGGAGCCCCACGCGAACATGTACGGGTGGACCTCGCCGAGCACCAGGCCGGGGCCGCCGTGGTCAGCGCCCCCGTCGGTCTCCCCCCGGAGCAGGATGTCGGGGCTGGCGAAGCGGGGCCGCCGGTCCGGCGCGCCGAGGGCGCGCAGCTCCTGCGGGGCGAGGACCGCGACGCCGTCCCGCGTCCGGTCGCGTACCAGGGCGGCCAGCCGGTCGTGCAGGTCACGGGCCGCCGCCAGATGGGGGGCGAGCCCGCCCGAGGCGGCGCTCGCGCCGATGGCGCGGACGAAGGCGTCGTACGGCATGCTCGGCACACCGGCCGCCTCCAGCACCTCCGACGCCAGCCGCTGGTGCGCCCGGTGCAGTTGCTCGCCGAACAGCGCGCCGAGGTCGAGGACCGGGGCCAGCTCGGCGGTGATCCGCTCCGCGAGATCGGCGCCCAGGCGGACGGGGCCGAGGTCGCCCTCGCAGTCGAGGTAGGCGACCATGCGGTCGGCGTACATCCGGCCGCCGGAGCGGCGTGGCGGCACCGCCGCGATGTCGGTGAACATCCGCTCCAGCGCGTCGAGTTCGGTGCGGCGCGCGGCCGGGTCCGGTGCCCGGCCGTACCGCTCCAGCCGGTCGTGGAGGGCGCGCAGCCGCTCCGGCCAGCCGGTACCGGCGGCGTGGACGTCGGCGAAGGCGAGCAGTTCGCCGAAGGGCAGCGGGGCGGTCGAGGCGGGTTCGGGCCGGACGCGCACCGCGCCGAGCCGCTCCAGCGTGGCCAGCAGCCGGTCGGTCTCGGCCACCGGCAGCTCCGCGGCGCGCGCAAGGTCCCCGGCGCAGGCGGTCCCGTCCACGCACGCGGCCAGCCGCGCCAGCGCCGGTGTCAGCCGCACCCGCTTGCCGGTGGGCAGCCCCAGCACCTCGCCGTCCACCCGTACGGCGGCGACCCGTTCGACGGGGATCCGCGGACGGACCAGCGGATCGGCCGCGATCCGCCGGGCGAGCGCGTCGACCGCCCAGAACGCCAGGAAGGCCTCGGTGCGGCGCACCCCGCCGGGGGCCTGCGGGCCGAACCGCACGCCGCTGTCCTCCGGCACGACGAAGCCGTGCACCAGCGGGCCGAAGAAGCTGGTGGTCTCGTTCTTCGCGGCGAGCCGCTGGAGGTAGAGGTAGAGGCGGCGCAGCAGGGCCCCTTCACGGGCGCCGCCGGTCGCGTGCTGCTGGTCGGCCCAGCGGACGAGGCTGTCGTAGAAGGACGGGGCGAGCTGGAGCACCGCGTCCAGGACCGGGGTGTCCAGGCAGCCGCGCAGCCGGGTGGGCCGTTCGTCCCGTTCGTCGCCCAGCGCGGCGGTGAGCCGGTCCGCCGCCCGTCCGCGCTCGGCCAGGGCGAGCGTGTAGCCGTCGACCGCGGCGGTCAGTTCCGCCGGGAAGGGCCGCTCCAGGAGGGCCGCCTTGCCGCCCGGCGGGCGGCGGCGGCCCGCGGCCGAGCGCAGCGCGGACAGCGCCCGCAGCGCCGTCCCGTCCTCGGCGGCCCGCGCCGCGGCGACGGCGGCGGGCAGCCGGCGGCGCAGCAGCTCCTGACGCGCCGTCTCGCACGCGCGCACGGCCGCCCGGTAGGCGGCTGCCGCGTCCGCCGCGCGCGCGTCGCCCACCGGCTCCAGCAGGTCGAACCCGAAGCCGGCCCGGCGCAGCAGGAAGCGCGGGACCAGCCGCCAGGGCGGGGGCTCGCCGGGGGCCATCAGAAGTTCACCAGGTCGAAGGGGCGGTTGAGCTTGGTGCGTACGGCCGGCAGCAGGGCGCGGGCCTGGTCGGTGCTTCCCGCCCGTACGCATGCGGCCAGGGCCTCGGCGCGGGAGGCGTTGGTGCTGCTGCGCAGGGCCAGTTCCCCGAGCGCGGCGGCGGGCGGGCGCCCGGCGGCGAG
Source organism: Streptomyces sp. NPDC021224 (assembly GCF_044332905.1). NCBI lineage: Bacteria > Bacillati > Actinomycetota > Actinomycetes > Kitasatosporales > Streptomycetaceae > Streptomyces > Streptomyces sp. NPDC021224. Next base: position 120,042 of record NZ_JBIRPW010000015.1, read on the forward strand.
CGCGCGGCCGGTGCGTGCCAGCGCGGTGCGGTAGGGGTCGCCGAGGGCGGTCGCGGCGCTGTTCGCCTCCTCGAAGTACCCGGCGGCGGCCGTGGTGTCGCCCCGGCCGAGCAGCAGGGCGCCCAGTTCGGCGGAGACCTCGAAGACATGGAAGTCGTCGGTCATGTCCCGGCACCGGTCCAGCGTCTGCCGGAGCAGCGCGGTGCCGCCGTCCGCGTCCCCGACGGCGAGAGAGAGCCCTCCGGCGCGGTAGGCGTGGTGCTTGACGAACTTCGTGTCCGTGGTGAAGCCGGAGCCGCCGAACCGCTGCCAGGTGCGCAGGGCCTGGGCGTGCTTGCCCGCCTTCTCCTGGAGCACGCTGATGTTGGAGACGAGGTTCACCCGCAGATGCACCGAGCTGGGGTCGGTCAGGCCCTGCAGGCTCGCCCAGGCCTCCTGCTCGTGCCGCAGCGCCCCGACCAGGTCGCGCTGCACCGTCAGGGTGAGCCCGCGCAGATTGTGCAGCCAGCCGCGCTCCCGGCGGACGGAGTCGGGTTCGCCCGGCGCGGCCGGCAGCGCCGCCAGCCCCGCCTCCACCTCGCCCACCGCCTCGGTGAGGGCGTTGCGGCGTTTGACGAGGGTCAGCGCGGCCAGCAGGTGCGACTGGCCCAGGGCTTCGGGGGAGAGCGGCCCGTCGGTGGCGCGCATGGCGCGGAACCAGACCACCGCGTCGTCGTGCCGCTCACGGAAGGTGGCCTGGATGCCGAGTGCCTTGAGCAGGAAGGCCCGGACGTCGGCGGGGTGCCGGAAGATCTCCGGCTCCAGCTCGAACGCCTGGGTGCCGTGCGCCGTCAGACCGCCCGCGAGCCGGGCGGTGGCGCCCGGCGGCAGCGCGTCGGTCAGCGGAAGGCATCCGGCGGCGACCAGCGCCGCGCCCTCCCAGTTGGCGCTCGCGAAGGCGAGCAGGAGGTACTGCACGGCCGCCCGCAGCCGGTCCACCGCGTCGGCGGAGGTGTCGAGGGCCTGGTGGAAGAGCCGGCCCTCGGCCGTGGCGGCGGCCGCCGGGGGCGTCCCTCCGGCCCGGGGCCCGCTGCCCGGGGGGAGCGGCGCGGCGCCCGCGAGCCGCAGGCAGCGGGCCCGTTCGGCGCGGAAGTCGAGCGGCCCGCCGTCCGCCGGGCCCGCCCCGGCGTTCTCCGCGGGGGCGATCGCGAGGGTGCCGACGCCGGTGGCCCGCTGGTACTCGGCGGTGCGGATCAGGCCGCGCAGCGTCGGCAGATCGGTGGTGCCGGTGCCGCGCAGGAGCACGGGGCGGCCCACTTCCTGCGATCCCCGGCAGAGGGCCACGGCCGCGGCGGACAGCACCCGGAAGGTGTGCTCCGACTCGCGGTGCAGCCGCCGTTCGGAGGCGGGGATCGTCGTCTCGTCCAGCAGGCCCGGCGGCTGCCCGCCGCCGGATGTTCCGCACGGGGGTGCCAGGACCTCCCATTCGCCCGGCCGCAGCCGGCTCAGCGGTCCAAAGTCGGCGCCCGCGTCCCGCAGCGCGCCGATCGCCCGCCGCAGCCCCGCGAACCCCTCGGACGGACCCGTCCCGAGGTCGATCTCCAGCGCTGACGTCTCCCCTGCCACCTGCCACCCCCGTGTGGATTACCGGCGTTCGCTGCCCGCGCCCTGCGCGCCCGTCCGTCAGACGGTCGCGAGCGCGAGCGGCGCGATCTTGCTCTCGACTTCCTCGAACACGAAGTCCACGTCGTCCAGTTCGGCCACGTCGTCGAGCTCGTCCAGCTCGTCGGGATCGTCCGTGGCGTCCGGACCGTCGGTCACTGTCTCGTCCTTGACGTCTTCCATCTGCATCCCCTGTGTGTCGGACATCGGTCGGGAGGTGCCGAACGCGAAGGCCGAGCCCGTACGCCCGGTTTGCACCCGCTCACACCCAACTGAGTACCCATCACTCACCGCATCTACTCGGATGCTCTGCGCTATCACCCGCAGCTCGCGCCGTGTTGACGCCCAGTGCCCCCGCCCGTCCGCCGGCGCTCACCGCCGCCCCGCCCGCGCGCCCTTGCGCCCCGCGCTCGGCACCGCCGCCGGGCCGGGCGGCGTTCAGGCGGCGGTGGACGGGCGGCCGTAACCCCGGGCCGGCCACCGCGTTCCACCGGGCGGCGGACCCCGGCCGTACGGACCGCCGCCCGCCCGCCGAAGGCCCCGCCGCTCCCGGCTCGCCCGGACGTACCCGCCGCCGGAACACCACGGCGGGCCGCGCGCCAGCGGGCGCGGCGACACCGACCGGGGCCAGGGGCCGAATCCGGGCAGTTCCTGCAGAACGCCCCGTCCGTCGGCTACCGGCTCGCCACCCGGCCGCACGCCGCCGAGGCGGGCCGGTGACCCGCATCCTCGTCGTGGACGACGAAGCACCCGTGCTCAGGTCCCTGGAGATCGGCCTCACCACCAGCCACTACACGGTGGACCTCGCCGACGACGGCCGGCAGGCCCTGCTGGAGGCCGTCAGGAATCCGCCCGACCTCGTGATCCTCGACCTCGGTCTGCCGCAGATCGACGGCCACCAGGTGATCAGGTCGCTGCGCGCCCGGAGCCAGGTGCCCGTCATGGTCCTGTCGGGGCGGACCGGCGCCGACGACAAGGTGACCGCGCTCGACGAGGGGGCCGACGACTTCCTCACCAAACCGTTCGCGATGAAGGAACTCCTCGCGCGGGTGCGGGCACTGCTGCGCAGGCCTGCCGCCGTCCAGCAGCGTTCCCCCGTCACGGTCATCGGCGAGTGGACGCTCGACCTGAGCGCCTGCACCGTGCGGCGCACAGGCGACGGCGACGCCCCGGCGCCGCATCTGACCCCGACGGAGTGGCGGCTGCTCAAGGTCCTCATCCACCACAGCGGCGAGCTGGTGACCAGTCAGGAGATCCTGCGGCAGGCCTGGGGCCCCGAGCACGCGGACAACACGAACTACCTGCGCGCCTACTTCCTCGCCCGGCGGCAGAAGCGGGAGCCCGACCCCGCGCACCCCCGCCACCTGCTCAACCACCGGGGCGTCGGATACCGCCTCCAGCCCTGACCGCGCGGCGGGCGGTGTCACCACGGCGCCCCCGCCGTGGTGACGTCCCCGTACGAAGCCGCCGGACGACCGCCGCGCGGCGCGGGCGGACCGCCCGTCACGCCGCCGAGTGCGACCCCAGGGGACGGTCCGGCCCGCGCATCAGCTCGGACGGCGGGACGGCGAGCACGTCGCAGCGCGCGTGCGCCAGGCAGTAGCGGGCCACCCCGCCGTGGAAGAGCCGGGCGAGGCCGCCCTGGCGGCCGGTACTGACCACGAGCAGGTCGTCGGGCCGGTCGGCCAGCTGGGTGAGGGCGGTCCCGGGCTCACCGCGCGCGGTCACCATCCGCAGCGGAACGCCGTGCGGGTGACCGCCGAAGGCGTTCCGGAAGGCGTTCTCCAGGCGTGCCGCCGCCGCGTCCTCCCAGGCCGCGAGCAGCGGTGTGCACGGCGCCCGGCGGTAGGCGCCCTCACCGCCCGCGGGCGTCCAGGCGAGCACCGCCACGAGGAGACCGCCCCGGTCCCGGGCCTCGGCCACCCCCCTGTGCAGGGCTCCCAGGCTCAGCAGCGACCCGCTGACGCCGACGACCACCCGCCCGTTCCGTGCCACCGCGCGCCGCCTCCTTCCTCGTCCGTGTGCCCCGGGACGGCGGTGCCCCGTCCGTCGCGCCCCCAGGAAACCGCCGCCCGGCCCCTGCGGCCCCGTCCCTGACGCGATCCCTACGAGCCGCCGCCCCCTCCTGACGGCCTTCTGACGCCCCGACACGCCGCGCCCCGGCGGCCCGACGCCTCGTCAGGGATACGTCAAGACGCCCGGCCCCGACGTCAGCGCGGCGTCAACGGCCGCGCCGCGGCCCCGGGCGCGGCACGAGGCTGGCGGACCTACGGGGGACGCACGGGCCTTTGACCGAGCGAGGGGGAGGCCCGCCCATGGCCGGGGCGCCGGTGACCGCGACGACCGAAGGCGAAGGCGACGGCGGTCCACCGCAGCCGCCCGCTCCCGAGCTGCTGCCGCTGCGGGCACGGTGGAGGACCTGGCCGTACACCGTGCCCCGCGAGGTGCGGCTGCTGCGCGCCGGGGTCCTCGTCCTGACCGCCGCCGTGGGGGCGCTGCTGCTGGTCACGGGGCTCACCGCGTCCGGGACGTGGGACCGCGTCGACCACCGTGCCGCGCCCCGGGTCACCGGGGCCGACGACCTGTACTTCGCGCTCAACGACATGGACGCCCAGGCCGCGAACCTCCTGCTGTCCAGCGGCGGCCGGGGCCTCACCCCGATGCCGGCCCAGCACTCCACCGCCCTGAAGCTGTACGGCAGCGCCCGGCACGCGGTCGGGGTGGACCTCCAGACCCTGGCCGCCGCCGCCCAGGGCGACCCGAAGGCCACCGCCACCGTCGTCGGCTTCGACGACGACTTCGCCCGCTACCAGGAACTCGTCTGCCGGGTGCGGGAGAACGACCTCCACCCGGCGGAGAAGGCCACCGCTCTCGGCAACTACCGCACGGCGACCGACCTCCTGCGCCAGTCCCTGCTGCCCGCCGCCGAGCGGCTGGGCCAGAACAACGACGGCGCCTTCGAGGACGTCTGCACCGGCGCGCGCGGGGCGACCCGGGTCCGGCTCGCGCTCCTCGCGGTGCTCGGCGGCGCGCTGCTCCTCGTCCTCGTCCTCACCCAGGTCCGCCTCGCCCGCCGGTTCCACCGGACGGTCAACCCGGGGCTCGCCGCCGCCACCTTGTGCGTGGCCGCGGCCTGCGGGCTCGGCTGGTCGGCGACGGCCGCGCAGGCGCACGACCTCGAGGTCGCCCGCCGGGACGCCTTCGACTCCGTCGTCGCCCTGTCCCGCGCCCGCGCGATGACGTACGACGCCAACGCCGACGAGAGCCGCTACCTCCTGGACCCGGACCGGCGCGGGACGTACGAGCAGGCCTTCCAGGACACCTCGCAGCTCCTGCTCACCCTGCCCGCGGCAACCCTCGGCACCTACGACGCCCGGCTCGCCGACGCCCTGGCCGCCTACCGCGCCCGTCACACCGACCTGCGCTTCACCGGTGCCTACGGCGACGAGTTCCGCAACATCACCTTCCCCGGGGAGCGCGCGGCGGCCGAGGCCACGGTACGGGCGTACGCCGTCTACGAGAAGGACGACCGGACGTTCCGCTCGCTCGTGCGGCAGGGACGGCTCCAGCAGGCCGTGGAATTCTGCATCGGCTACGACAAAGGGGCGTCCAACTACCACTTCGAGCAGTACGACACGGCCCTGCGCGCCCTGATCGGCATCAACGCGGACGCCTACGGCGCGGCGGTGTCCGACGGCCGCGCGGCGCTGACCACCCGTCTGCCGGGAGCAGGCGCCGCCCTGTCCGCCGCCGCCGTGCTGACCGTCCTGGGGCTGCGGCCGCGGCTCGCCGAGTTCCGCTGACGCGCCCGCGGCCGGACCGTCCTCCCGTGCCGGGGAAGCGGTCCGGCCGCGGGCGCCACGCGGGGAAGCCGTCAGATGCCGACGTCGCGGGCGCGCAGGTCGGCCGCCGACTCCCGGCGCACCAGCAGCCGGGCCCGGCCGTCGGCGACCGCGACCACCGGGGGGCGGCCGACCATGGTGTAGCTGGAGGCCATGGACAGCTGGTACGCCCCGGCGACCGGCACCGCCAGCAGGTCACCGGGGCGTACGTCCGCGGGCAGCGGCACGTCCTCGGCGAGCACGTCGCCCGCCTCGCAGTACCTGCCCACGACCGTGACCTGCGCGGGGCCGGCGGCCGAGGCCCGGCCGACGAGCGCGGGCGCGTACCGGACCCCGTACAGCGCGGGCCGCGGGTTGTCGCCCATGCCGCCGTCCACGGCGACCAGGATCCGGCCACCGGTGTGCTTGACGGCCAGCACACGGTAGACGGCGACCGCGGCGGGGCCGACGACCGCCCGGCCCGGCTCGACGGTCACCCGGGGGACGGGCAGGCCGCTGCGGCGGCAGCCGTCGGCGAGTTCGGCCCTGGTGCGCGCGGCCAGCGCGGTGATGTCGAGGGCCCTGTCGCCGGGCCGGTGGGCCACGGCGTGGCCGCCGCCGAGGTCGAGCTGCGGCAGGACGACACCGTGCTGGTCGCGGATGCGCGCCAGCAGGCCGATCAGCCGCCGCAGCGCCGCCAGGTACGGCCTGATCTCCGTCACCTGGGAGCCGATGTGGCAGTGCAGGCCGACCAGCTCCAGGCGGGGCTGCCCGAGGATCCGCTCGACCGTGTGCTGCGCGGAGCCGTCGGCGACGGACACGCCGAACTTCTGGTCGTCGGTGCCGGTGCGCAGCGCCTTGTGCCCGCCGGCGACCACGCCGGGCACCACCCGCAGCAGGACCTTCTGCCGGTCGTGCGGGGCGACGAGCGTGGCCAGCCGGGCGATCTCGGTGGGGGTGTCGATCACGATCCGCCCGACGCCGAGCCGGACGGCCGCGCGCAGGTCCTCCGGTGTCTTCGCGTTGCCGTGCATCACGATGCGGTCCGGCGGGAAGCCGGTGGCGACCGCCAGCTCCAGCTCACCGGCCGAGCAGACGTCCAGCCCCAGCCCCTCGGTGCGCACCCACGTCGCGACGGCCCGGCACAGGAACGCCTTGGCCGCGTAGACGACGTCGGCCTCCGGGAAGGCGGCGGTGTACGTACGGCAGCGGCCGCGGAACTCGCCCTCGTCCAGCACGTAGAGCGGGGTGCCGAAGCGGTCGGCGGCCTCGCCCAGCGGGACCCCCGCGACCGCCAGGTCACCCTCGGGGGTGCGCGCGGCCGACGCCGGCCACACCGAGAGGTCGTCCGGCCCGGCGGTGGGCACAAGGCTCGTGGTCAGGGATACGGACACAGGTCGCCTCCTAGCCGACGAGCAGGTGATGAGAGGCCTTCGGGACGGACGGCCCCGGGGCCGGCGCCGACAGCCGCGGGTCGATGCGCAGTTCGGTGATGCCGAGCGGACCGGCCAGCGCGCGCAGGGCCGGTGCCGACAGGCGCGCCCAGCGCTGGTCGGGACCGAGCGTCCGGACCAGGGACCGCTCGCTGGTGAACGCGACCGCGACGCGCCCGCCGAGGGCGTCGCGGAAGAAGCGGGTGGTACAGCCCAGGGATCCCGGCCGGACGGGGACGAACAGCGCGTGCCCGGCCGGGCCCCGTTCGAGGGGCTCTGCTGCCTCCGGTGTGCTGGGTGCCTGCATGGCGGACTCCTCGTGGTGTCGGTGGCCGCGGGCGTTCAGGACCCGCGGCACTCCACGACGCTATCCCCGCCCCGGCGGGCGGCGTCGCCCCTCCTGACGTGCGCTTGACGCCGCGGGCCCGGACTTGACGCACCCCTGACGGCCGCCCCCGGCCGCGGTGTCGCGGCGCCCGGGGAACGCCCGGGACGCGGTATATCGTCCGCTTTGGTGCAGTGACCCGGATCGCGAAGCCCGTACGGAGGAGGACCACCATGGCCGATCGTCCAGCGGGAGGGACGCCCGGCGACGGCCCGCCCCCCGGGCCCGGCGTCCGGGGCCCGGAATCCGCCGCGCGCGCGGCGGCCCGGCCGGCGCTGGTGGTCGGGGCGCTCGGCGTGGTCTTCGGCGACCTCGGGACGAGCCCGCTCTACACCCTCCAGACCCTGTTCGACCCGGCCGACCCGCATCCCGTCCCGGTGTCGGCCCAGAACGTCTACGGGGTGGTGTCCCTGGTGTTCTGGTCCGTCACGGTCATCGTCTCGGTCACCTATGTGCTCCTGGCGATGCACGCCGACAACGACGGCGAGGGCGGCATCATGGCGCTGATCACCCTGTTGCAGCGGTGGAGGGCGCTACCGGGGCGGCGGGTGGCCGCCGTGCTGACCGGGCTCGGGATCTTCGGCGCGTCCCTGTTCTTCGGCGACAGCATGATCACCCCGGCGATCTCGGTGCTGTCGGCCGTCGAGGGGCTCAAGGTCGTCCAGCCGTCCCTGCACAGTGCGGTCGTGCCGATCACGGTGGCGATCATCGTGGCGCTCTTCCTGGTCCAGCGCCGGGGAACGGCGGCGGTGGGCCGCGTGTTCGGGCCGGTGATGGTGGTGTGGTTCACGGTCATCGCGGCCTGCGGGATCTCCGGCATCGCCGACCACCCGGGCATCCTGCGCGCGCTGTCGCCCGGCTACGCGCTGGGCTTCCTGTTCGGCCACTTCGGCACGGCCTTCTTCTCGCTGGCCGCCGTCGTGCTCGCCGTCACCGGAGCCGAGGCGCTCTACGCGGACATGGGCCACTTCGGCCGCCGCCCGATCACCCGGGCCTGGGTCTTCCTGGTCTTCCCGGCGTGCGTGCTGAGCTACTTCGGCCAGGGCGCCCTCATCCTCGCCGACCCGCACAACATCAGCAGCCCGTTCTTCCTGCTCGTGCCGCACTGGGGGCGGCTGCCGATGGTGTTCCTCGCCACGGCGGCCACCGTGATCGCCTCCCAGGCGGTCATCACCGGCGCGTACTCGGTCGCCTCGCAGGCCGCCCGGCTCGGCTACCTGCCGCGGCTGCGGATCGCCCACACCTCCGAGTCGGCCATCGGCCAGATCTACGTGCCGTGGATCAACTGGCTGCTGATGGCCTCGGTCCTCACCCTCGTCCTCGCCTTCCGCAGCGCGACCGCCCTGGCCTTCGCCTTCGGCATGGCGGTGACCGGCACGATCACCATCACCACGCTGCTGTTCTTCTACGTGGCCCGCGCCAGGTGGCACACCCCCGTGTGGCTGCTGTCCGCGGGCGCGGGCCTCCTGCTCGCCGTCGACCTGCTGTTCGTGGCGGCGAACCTGACCAAGCTCGTCCACGGCGCGTGGCTGCCCCTGCTGATCGGCGTCACCGCGTTCACCGTCATGACCACCTGGCAGCGCGGCCGCGAGATCGTCACCGCCGACCGGGCCCGGCGCGAGGGCCCGCTGCGGGAGTTCGTCGACGACCTGCGCGACCCGCGCTCACCGGTGCGCCAGGTCCCCGGCACCGCGGTCTTCCTCAACCGGGACCCGCGGACCACCCCGCTGGCCATGCGCGCCAACGTCGAGCACAACCACGTGCGGCACGCGCAGGTGGTGATCCTGTGCATCGAGACCGAGCCCGTGCCCCGGGTCACCCCCGACGAGCGGGTGCTCATCGACGACCTCGGCTACACCGACGACGGCATCATCCATGTCACCGCCCGGTACGGCTACATGGAGCGGCCCGACGTGCCCGGCGCGCTCGCGGTGCTCGATCCGGCCAGGACCGAAGGGCCGCTCGACCTCGACGGCGCCTCCTACTTCCTCTCCACGATCGAGCTGCACCGCGGCAAGGCGCCCACCATGAGCCCGTGGCGCAAACGGCTGTTCATCGCCACCTCCTACATCACCGCCGACGCCGCCGGGCATTTCGGCCTGCCCCGCGACCGCACGGTGATCATGGGCGCCAACATCGAGGTCTGACCGGCCCTCACCGCGTCCGCCCGGCCGCGGACTTGACCTTCGAGCCGGGTGGAAGGCCTACCGTCGCGGCATGGACGCGATGCGGATCTCCCAGCTGGCGCGGCGCTCCGGCGTCCCCGCCACCACACTGCGGTTCTACGAGCGCCAGGGCCTGCTGCCCGCCGAGCGCACCGGCGCCGGCTACCGGCTCTACCGCCAGGACGCGCTGGAGCGGCTGGCGTTCATCGGCGCCGCCAAGCAACTGGGCCTGCCGCTGGGGGAGATTGCCGAACTGCTTGCGGTGCGGGCGGGCGGCCGCTGCCGGGAGGTGAAGGCGGACCTGCGGCCGCGGATCGCCGCCCGGCTGGCCGCGGCCGAAAGCGCCGCGGCCGGGCTGCGCGACCTCGACGCGGCCCTGCGGGCGGCGATCGGGCACCTGGACGCGCTGCCGGACCGGGACGGCGGCTGCGACCCGCGGTGCGGTTTCCCCGCACCCGCCCGCCGCAAGCCGCCCGCGCCGGTCGCCGTGCGGCTGTCGCCGCGCGCCGGGGCCGCGGGCGCGCGGGAGCACGCCGGGGACCGGCGGACCGCCGCGGTCGCGTGCTCGCTGTCCGGCGGAGGCATGGCCGCGCGCGTCACCCGGTGGCGCCGCCTGCTCGCCGGGGCCGCCCGCGCCCCGCTGCCGGGCGGCCTGCGGCTGACCGTCCCCGCCGGACGGGCCGCCGCGCTCACCCGTCTGGCAGCGGCGGAACAGCGGTGCTGCCCCTTCTTCGACTTCCGCCTGCACCTGGACGGACCCCGGGCGCATCTGGAGGTCCGCGCCCCCGCCGAGGGCGCCGGTCTGCTCGCGGAGATCTTCGCCCCCGCCGTCTGAGGGAGCGGCACCGGCCGGGGCCGCGGTGGCGAGCAGCATCGTGCCCGCGGCGAGCGGGAGGGCGACGAGGGCGGTACGGGACCGGTGCGCGAGAGTGCGCATGCTCATGCGAAGTGCTCCTGGGGGTGGGGGCGCCGCACGTCCCGGCCCGAGGGCCCGTCACGGCCGCCCGGAGCAGAGGCGGTCGCCGCCCGGTCGCGTGGTCGGGCTTCCGCAGGTACAGCGTCGCCGGGCGGGTGATCGGGCTCGGGCGGACCCTGCGGCCCACCCCTACCGTTGCGCGTCAGCCCCGGGTTCCGACCGGGTTCCCCCTGCGCGGCGACTCGCGGAGGACAGGCCGACGGCGCCGCCCGGCAGAAGAGGGCGTCCGGGCGCCGGGCACGTGGTGAAGGCAACGGTGCGCGACGTTGACGTCACAGCACCTCGCGTGATGCCATGAAACGCATTTCCGATTCAGCAGCCAGGGGAAGCCGGTCCGAGTCCGGCGCTGACCCGCAACCGTAGGCCCTCCCCCGGAGGGCGAGCCGGAACACCTGCGCTGGACGAACGTCAGAACGCCGTCGAGGACTGCGGCACGGACGACCGGGCCGGCGCGCGCGAGTGTGCCGTCGCCCGCGCCTTCCGCGGTCCGCCGTCCTCGCCGGGCCGACCTGGGGGGCCACCCGTGCTTCACAACCTCCGGCGACGCGGCAGTGGACTGCCGCGTGCCGCCGTCCTGTCCACCGCCGCGGTGGCGCTGTTCGGCGCCGCCGGCCTCGTCCCGTTCGCGGGCACCGCGCAGGCCGACCCGATCGGCGACTGCACGCCGACGACCGGCGCGATCGTCGCGGTCGACTACGGGCACTGGGACGGCCCGGTGCTGCGCGGGTGCGACGCACACCCCACCACGGGCATGAACCTGCTGCACAACGGTGGGTTCAGCACGGCCGGTACGGCGCACGACGGCCCCGACTCCATCTGCCGGATCGGCAACGACGGCTACGACGGCGGCACCCCCCACCCCACGCCCGCCGACGAGACGTGCGCGGTCACGCCCCCCGCGAACGCCTACTGGTCCTTCTGGATCGCCCCCGCGGGCCAGGACACCTGGGTGTACAGCCCGCTCGGGGTGTCCGAGGACCACCCGGCGGACGGCGAGGTCGAGGCCTGGGTCTTCGGCGCGACCGGCACCGGCGGACCCTCCTTCACCCCGGCCTCGGTACGCGCGCCGGGCGGCCCGGCGACCACCTCCCCGGGCGGTCCGCCGCCCACGACCTCCGCCGACGTGCCGGCCGCCGCCGCCTGGCTCGTGGGCCGGCTCACCGACGGCGACCACGTCGCCGACGGCTCGGGCACCGTCGATTACGCCGCCTCCGTCCGGATCGGGCTCGCGCTCGCCGCGACCGGGGGACAGGACGGCGCGCTGCGGGCGATCGACGCCTACCTGGCCGCGCACGCCGACGCCTACCTGCTGCCCGACGCCGGCGACACCGTGCCGCGCTCGACCGCCGTCGCCGACCTCGCGCTGCTCACCGAGGTCCTGGGCGGCGACCCGACCCACGTCGGGGGCCGCGACCTGCTCGCCGACCTCACCGACCACGTGTGCACGGCCGTCGCGGGAAGCCTCGGCAACTGCACCGCCCCCGGCGACTTCTACGGCGCCACCTCTCCCGACACCCAGGCCCTCGCGCTGCTCGCGCTGTCGCGCGGCGGCGTCACCCCGCCCGCCGCGGCCGTGGACCGGCTCACCGGCATGCAGTGCGCGGACGGCGGTTTCTCCGGCTCGATGCCGGCGCCGGGCGGCCGCTGCGACTCCGACCCCGCCACCACCGCCGAGGCAGTCCTCGCCCTCAAGGGCCTGACCGGCACCGCGGACGCCGTCGCCGCCGCCTCGGCGTACCTGGTCACGACGCAGTCCGCGGACGGCGGTTACCCCGCCGCCGACGGCGCCCCCGCCGGTGACACCTCGACCACCGCCGCCGCCGCCCAGGCGCTGGGCCTGCTCGGCCGCACCGACGAGGCCGCCACCGCGCGCGGCTGGCTGGCGGCCCGGCAGACCGACGCCGGCGGCTTCACCGGCGACCCCTCCGGCACCGACCCGGACCTCTACCCGTCCACCGCCGCCACCCTCGCCGTGACCGGCAGCGACCTGGCGACGCTGACCCACCACCTCACCACGGCCACGCCCACCACCACGTGGCCGACCCCCTCGGCGAGCACCACGGGCACCCCGAGCGCCACCCCCACGGTGACGCAGACCCCGGCCCCGGCCCGGCCCGACCTGGCCAAGGGCGTCGCCTATCTCGTCAACCGTGACAACCTCGTCGGCGGCCACTACTACGAGTCCGCCCCCGGCAGCGGTTTCGCCGACTTCGGCCTCACCATCGACGGCCTGTTCGCGCTGTCCGCCGCGGGCGGCGCCGACGACACGCTCGCCGGTGTCACCGGCTTCCTCCAGCACGGCAAGGACGCCTCCGGGCGCGACATCGACGGCTGGACACTCGTCGGCACGGCCTCCGCGCAGGGCGGCTCGCTCGCCAAGGAGGCCGTCGCCGCCGAGGTCACCGGCTCCGACCCGCGCTCCTTCGGCGGGCACGACCTGATCGCCGCCCTGGAGGGCACGATCTGCACGGCCGCCGACCCGTCCGCGGGCTGCGCGGCCAAGGGCAACTACGCCTACGCCACGTCCGTCGTCGCACAGTCTCTCGGCGTCATCGCCCAGTTGCGGGCGGGTGACACCGCCTCCGCGGCCGGACCGATCGCCTACCTGGAGAGCTTGCAGAACGCGGACGGCTCCTGGCCCGGCATCCTCCCCGCCAAGGGCGACAAGGAGGTCGACAGCACGGCGACGGCCATGATGGCCCTCGACCTCGCACCCGGGACGGACGCCGCGGACGCGGTGACCCGGGCCGCGTCGTGGCTGGCCGCCCAGCAGCTCACGGACGGCGGCTTCCCGGGTGCCGCCGGGGACTCCGCCAACTCCGCCGCGCTCGCGATCCAGGGCCTGGCCCTGCAGGGCACCCGGTACGCCGGGCAGATCGCCGCGGCCCGCGCCTTCCTGGCGGGTCAACAGAACAGGGACGGCGGCTTCCGGGCCGGCGCCGACACCGGCCAGGAGGAGTCGGACCTGCGCGCCTCGACCCAGGCGGTGGGCGGCGCCGGGGGGACGTCCCTCGGCCGGCTGCTGCGTGACGTCGGGGACCAGAAGGCCGCGGCGGCCGGGTCGGCGTACCTGGTGGCGCAGCTCAAGGGCGGCGACCACCTCGCCAACGACTACGGTCCCGACTACGGCCAGACCGCCGACCTCGCCCTCGCCCTCGCCTCCACCGGCGGCCAGGACAAGGCCCTGACCGCGGTCACGGGCTACCTCGCCGGCCACGTCGCCGACTACGCCGACCCGGCAGGCACGTCCGCCTACCCGGGCCCGTACAGCGGCGCGGCCGCCAAACTCGCCCTGCTCGCCGAGGTCATGGGCCAGGACCCGCGCGCGTTCGGCGGCTTCGACCTGCTCACCACCCTCACCGCCCACCTGTGCACCGCGGCGGCCTCGGACGGCAGCTGCACCGCGCCCGGCGACTTCGGTCAGGCCTACTCCACGGTCTCGCAGGCCCTCGGTGTGATCGCCCTCTCCCGCGGCGGCGTCACCGTGCCGTCCGCGGCGGCGGACCGGCTGCTCCAGCTCCAGTGCGCGGACGGCGGCTTCTCCTCGCCGCTCCTCGCACCCGGCGCCGAGTGCACCTCCGACGTGGACACCACCGGCTACGCGGCCCAGGCCCTCGCCCTGCTGCCCGACCACGCCGACGCCCTCGCCAAGGCGCGCGCCTACCTCGTCAAGGCGCAGCAGAAGAACGGCGGTTACCAGGGCGCCGCGGGCCTGAGCAGCAACTCCACGGCGCTCGCCGTGCAGGCGCTGCTCGCCACCGACAAGGTCCGGCCCGAACAGGCCCGCACCGGGCAGGAGTTCCTGCTCGTCGCGCAGAACAAGGACGGCGGCTTCCGCGTCACCGACGCCGCCGGGGACTCCGACGTCCGCTCCACCACCCAGGCGGTCCCGGCCCTGGCCGGCACCCCGCTGACCACCCTCACCCACGCGCTCGCGCACATCACCCCGTCGGGCGGCGACCACGCCTCCGGCGGCACGGACGGCGGTACCGACGGCGGCACGCAGGCCGACGGCTCCGGCGGCGGCTCCCTCGCCGCGACCGGTACGAGCGTGCTCGCGGCGGCGGGCCTGGCCGCGCTGCTGCTCGCGGCGGGCGGCGTGCTCACCGGCGTGCGGCGCAGGAACGCGGCGGCGCGTCAGCCGGGGAGCCACCGATGAGCCCGGCACAGCGGGCCCGCACCCTCGTACCGCGTCTGCTCGCCGTCCTCGGTCTGCTCGCCGCCCTCGTCGGAGGCGGGCTGACCATGGGCGCGGCCCCCGCGTCCGCCACCGCGCAGCCCATGAGCGCGTGCACGACCACCAAGGGTGTCGTCCTCGCGGTGGACTTCCGCAAGTGGGGCGGCCCGCTGCTGCGCTCGTGCGGCACCACACCCACGACCGGCTACGCCCTGCTCAACCAGGGCGGTTGGGCCACCACCGGTACGCAGCACGACGGCCCGGCCTTCGTCTGCCGTATCGGCTACTCCGGGTACAAGGGCGGCACGCAGTACCCGACGCCCAAGGACGAGGCGTGCGTGGTGACCCCGCCGACCACCGCGTACTGGTCCTACTGGTACGCCGGCCCGGGGCAGAGCACCTGGTCCTACGGCCGGCTGGGCGCCGCCGGCTACCACCCCGGACCCGGCAGCGTCGAGCTGTGGACTTTCGGGGCCACCGACAGCGCGGGCACCGAGGGCCGCCCCGCCTTCTCGCCGGACACGGTACGGGCGCACAACACCACACCGGGCGGCACGAAGACCTCCGCCCCGGCCAAGCCGAAGCCGAAGCCCAAGCCGACGTCCCCGCCCGCGGCCACCACCCCCGCGGACAGCGCCCCGTCGCCCACGGTCAGCGGCACCACCGTGGCGACGTCCATGACCCCCTCGCCCTCCGGTGACGCCGTGCCCGGCACCACACCGCCCGCCGGCACCGGCACCGGCACCGGCACCGGCACCGGCACCGGCACCGGCGCGGACGTGGCGGACCAGCCCCAGGCACAGGACGCGGAACCGACCGCGGCGGCCCACCACTCCTCCGGCTCGATCCTCCCGGTCGCGATCACCGTCGCCGTCGTCGCCCTCATCGGCGCCGTCATCGGCATCCGGCTGCGGCAGCGGCGGAACGCCGGATGACCGCCGCCACCGGGGGCGGCGCGGGAGGCGGCGGCCGGCGGCTGCCGCGCACGCTGCACCCCGGGGCGTGGTGGCTGTGGGGCCTGGGGCTGGCCACGGCGGCGAGCCGCACGACCAACCCGCTGCTGCTCGGCCTGGTCCTCGCCGTGCTCGCGCTCGTCGTCAGCGAGCGCCGCACCGACGCGCCCTGGGCCCGCGGCTTCCGGTACTACCTGTGGCTCGCCCTGGTCGTCATCGCGATCCGTGTCGTCTTCCGCTGCGTCTTCGCCAGCGGCATCACGCCCACCGACCACATCCTCTTCTCGCTCCCGCACATCCCCACGCCCGACTGGTACGCGGGCATCCAGCTCGGCGGCCCCGTCTCGCTGGAGGCCGCCCTCTCGGCCGCGATCGACGGGCTGCGCCTGGCGTGCCTGCTGTGCTGCATCGGCGCCGCCAACACCCTCGCCAATCCCAAGCGGGCGCTGCGGGTGCTGCCGGGCGCGCTGTACGAACTCGGCGTCGCCGTCACGGTGTCCATCAGCGTCGCCCCCCAGCTCGTCGAGAGCGTCCAGCGGGTGACGAAGGCCCGGCGGCTGCGCGCCGACCGTGCCACCGGCCTGCGGGCGCTGCGCAGCATCCTCGTCCCCGTGCTCGAGGACGCCCTCGAACGCTCCCTGTACCTGGCCGCCGCCATGGACTCGCGCGGCTACGGCCGCTCCGGCACCGCCACCCGCACCGCCCGGCGGACCACCGCCGCCCTGATGCTCGCCGGCATGCTCGGCCTGTGCGCAGGCGTCTACGGGCTGCTCGACGGGACGACGCCGAAGGCGCTGGGCCTGCCCGCGCTGCTCGGGGGCTCCCTGCTGTGCTGCGCCGGGCTCGCGGTCGGCGGGCGCCGGGTGCGCCGCACCAGCTACCGGCCCGACCCGTGGCGCGGGCCCGAGTGGGCGGTCGCGGGCTGCGGGGTCGTCACCGCGGCGCTGCTCTTCCTGACCGTCGGCTACAGCGGCAACGACCTCAACCCGAGCCTGTACCCGCTGCGCTGGCCGTCCCTGCCGTGGCTGCCGGCCGTCGCGATCCTGCTGGCCGGCACCGCCGCCGTCACCGCCCCGCCGCCGCCCGCGGGCGCGGCGAAGAACACGGCGGCGCCGGCACGTACCGCACAGACCACGAGCGAGGCCCTGCTGTGATCCGCTTCGAGAACGTCGGCGTCACCTACGGCGACGCCGACCGGCCCGTGCTGCGGGACGTGGACCTCACCGTCGAGGAGGGCGAACTCTGCCTGGTGGTCGGCCGCACCGGGGCGGGCAAGTCCACCCTGCTGGGCACGATCAACGGGCTCGTGCCGCACTTCACCGGCGGCACCCTCGCCGGACGCGTCACCGTCGACGGCCGCGACACCGCCCAGCACCCGCCGCGCGAACTCGCCGACGTCGTCGGGGTGGTGGGCCAGGACCCGCTGGCCGGTTTCGTCACCGACACGGTCGAGGAGGAACTGGCCTACGCCATGGAGCAGCTGGCCGTTCCCGCCGACGTCATGCGCAAGCGCGTCGAGGAGACCCTCGACCTGCTGGGACTGGCCGACCTGCGGCACCGGGCGCTCGCCGAACTGTCCGGCGGGCAGCAGCAGCGGGTCGCGATCGGCTCGGTGCTCACCGCCCACCCGCGCGTGCTGGTGCTCGACGAGCCGACGTCCGCGCTCGACCCGACGGCCGCCGAGGAGGTGCTGGCCGCGGTGACCCGGCTGGTGCACGACCTCGGCGTCACCGTCGTACTGGCCGAGCACCGGCTGGAGCGCGTCGTGCAGTACGCCGACCGCGTCGTCCACCTCACGGGCGACGGCACCGTCACCGACGCCCTGCCCGCCGAGGCCTTCCGCACCGCGTCCGTCGCCCCGCCCGTGGTGGACCTCGGGCGGCTGGCCGGCTGGGACCCGCTGCCGCTGTCCGTACGCGACGCCCGCCGCAACGCCGCCGCCCTGCGCCGCCGGCTCGCCGACGCCCCCGCCGTGCCCCCGGCCCGCACCCCCGCCCCGCCGGGCCCGGCGCTGCTCACCGCCCGCGGCGTGCTCGTGCGGTACGGGGACACCGTCGCCGTCCGCGAGGCCGATCTCGACCTGCGCGCGGGGGAGGTCACCGCGCTCATGGGACGCAACGGATCCGGCAAGTCCTCCCTGCTGTGGGCCCTGCACGGCGCGGGCCCCCGGCAGGCGGGGACGGTCCGGACGCAGTCCGCGGACACGCCCGCCGCCCCCGGCACGGCGGCCCCGACGGCCCCGACGGCCCCGACGTCCGCGGCGCGCCGCCGGCTGTTCGCCGGCCGCCGGGCGGAGCGCGCCGCCGCCGTCCGCCACCGGGTCGGCCTCGTCCCGCAGACCCCGACCGACCTGCTCTACCTGGAGACCGTCGGCGACGAACTCGCCCAGGCCGACCGGGAGTCGGGCGCGGCCACCGCCCGCTCGCTGCTGGACAGGTTCGCGCCCGGCATCCCCGACGGCATCCACCCCCGCGATCTCTCCGAGGGCCAGAAACTCGCCCTGGTCCTCGCCATCCAGCTCACCGCCGCGCCCTCGGTCGTCCTCCTCGACGAGCCGACCCGGGGCCTGGACTACCAGGCCAAGCGGGCGCTGATCGGCATCGTGGACGCGCTGGCCGCCGAAGGCCGCGCCGTCGTGATCTCCACGCACGACGTGGAGTTCGTGGCGGCGGGCGCGGACCGGGTCGTCGTCATGGCGGAGGGCGACATCGTGGCCGACGGCCCCACGGCGGACGTCATCGTGGCCTCGCCGTCCTTCGCCCCGCAGGCCGCGAAGATCCTCGCGCCGCTGCCCTACCTGACCGTCGGCCAGGTCGCGGACGCGCTGACGGCGACGGGAGCCGCGTCATGACCGCCACCGCCGTACGGGAGGCGGGCCGCCGCCACGCCACGGCCGTCCGGATGCACGCCACCGCGGTCGTCACGGTCGTGCTGGCCGCGTTCATCGGCCTGGTGGCCTTCTTCTGGCCGTTCGTCGTCGCGCCGGGCCACTTCGGCAGCTCCTACGCGCCGCCGCTGATCTTCGGGGTACTGCTGCTCCTGGTCCTGGCGGTGGTCTTCGCCCAGATCGCGGACGGCGGTATCGACTCCAAGGCGCTCGCCATGCTGGGCGTGCTGTCCGCCGTCAACGCAGGCCTGCGCCCGCTCGGCGCCGGGACCGCCGGGATCGAGACCGTCTTCTTCGTGCTGGTCCTCGCCGGGCGTGTGTACGGCCCCGGCTTCGGCTTCACCCTCGGCTGCACGTCGCTGTTCGCGTCCGCGCTGCTCACCGGCGGGGTCGGCCCCTGGATGCCGTACCAGATGTTCGGCTGCGCCTTCGTCGGCATGCTCGCCGGGATCCTGCCGCGCGCCCGCGGGAAGGCCGAGATCCTGCTCCTGGCCTGCTACGGCTCGGTGTCCGGCTATCTCTTCGGCTTCCTGCTCAACCTCTCCTTCTGGCCCTTCTCCACCGACCCCAGCAGCTCCATCGCCTACCTCCCCGGCCTGCCCTTCACCGAGCAGTGGCACCGCTACCTGGTCTTCGACGCCACCGCGTCCCTCGGCTGGGACACCGGCCGCGCGGTCACCAACTTCGTCGCCATCCTGCTGGCCGGTCCCGCCGCCCTGACCACCTTCCGCCGGGCCGCCCGCCGCGCCAACTTCACCGGCCCGCGCCGTTTCGTACCGCCCCCGTCCGGGGCCGCCGCCGACGCCGAACGCTCGCCGTAGGAGCGTCCGGCGGGGTCAGCCCGCGGCGAGCAGGCCGCGTCCCAGCCAGTCGTGCGCGTCGCGGACGCCGGGCAGGACGTAGAAGTAGCCGCCGCCGACGGGGGATATGTAGTCGACCAGCGGTTCGTCGATCAGCCGGGTCTGCGTCGCCTCGAACTGCCGCACGACGTCCTGCTGGTAGCAGCAGAAGACCAGGCCCATGTCGAGGTTGCCGACCTGGTCGACGCCGCGGTCGAAGTTGAAGCCGCGGCGCAGGATGCGGGAGTCGTCGGTCTTGGCGGTGCGCGGGTTGGCCATGCGGATGTGGGCGTCCAGCGGGATGGCGTTGCCGTCGGGATCCTTGGGGTAGTTCGGCGCGTCGGTCTCCAGCGCGCCGTCCAGCGGAGCGCCGGTGTCCTTGCGGCGGCCGAACATCTTCTCCTGCTCGGTGAGGGAGACGCGGTCCCAGAACTCCACCAGCATCCGGATGATCCGCACGACCTGGTAGCTGCCGCCGGTGGCCCACGAGGGCTCGCCGAGGCCGTCGGTGACCCACACCAGCCGGTCCATCTCCCGGGAGGAGGACACGTCGGGGTTGACGATGCCGTCCTTGAAACCGAGCAGGTTGCGCTGCGAGCCGGTGGGGCGCGGGGCGTTCTGGAAGCCGTCCACGCGCCACTTGATCTGCATCGCGCCGCGGGTGTGCCGGGCGATGTCGCGCAGCGCGTGCAGCACGGTGTCGGTGCTGCCGCCGCAGATCTGCAGCGAGAGGTCGCCGTGGCACTGGGCGGCCGCGAGGTTGTCGTTGGGGAAGGTCCGCATGGGGCCGAGCCGGCGCGGTCTGGCGGCGGCCAGGCCGTAGCGGTCGTCGAAGAGGGACGCGCCGACCCCGGCGGTCACGGTGAGGGCGTCGGCGGGGACGGTCGGACCGAGGATGCCGTTGTCGGAGGGCGGGGCGCCGACGCCGAGGTCGGCCGGGGTGCCGCCGGCGGTCAGGAAACGCGCCCGGTCGGTGAGGGTACGCAGCAGGTCCGCGAGTTCCGCCCGGCTGTCGGCGATGACGTCGAACGACACAAAGGTGGCCGCGGCCGGTGCGGGAGTGGTGACGCCCGCCTGGTGCACGCCGTGGAACGGCACGGCGGGGGCGCGGCCCGGCTCGGCGGAGTCCGACGCGTGCGCGGCGCCGCCGCCCGCCGCCGAGGTCAGGGCGAAGCCGCCGCCGGCCAGCGCGGCCGCGCCGCCCCCCGCGCCGAACGCGGTCTTCACGAAGGACCGGCGTCCGGCGCCCATCGGGCAGCTGCCCTGCGGCGTCGCGGGTGCCTTCGGGCCCTCGGGGCGGGGGGATTCGGCGGGCATCGGGGGGTTCCCTTCGGGATGCGGTCGGTCGGTGGGGTCTTCGGCGTGCGGGCGGTCGGTGGGGCTTTCAGGTGCGGGCGGGCGGATCCGCCGGGCACGGGGTCCGGCGGAGCGGTGCCCGTCACGCGGACTTCCGGATCTCCAGGAGGTCCGGCACGGGCGCCAGATCCTCCAGCAGCTGGCCGGTCACGCCGTTGATCTTCTGCCGGGCCACCGGGTCCAGCCGCCCGACCGGCGTCCAGGCGGCGCCGTGGTGCGCGGCGTCCAGCAGGCCCTGGAGGCGGGTGACGTCGGCGTCGACGGCGGTGAGCTGCTGCGGTGCCCGGCGGCTGATCAGCGGGCGCAGCACGGCGAGCAGCTCGCGGGTGCCGGCCAGGTTGGCGTCGGCGGTGGCCAGGCTGCTGCCGCTGCCCTGGTCGGTGTCGCCGGTCAGCTCGAACTGGAGGGTGTTCTCCAGGATCTCGTGGCTGCGCAGCGGCAGGTCGGACGGGTCGAAGTCCTGCGTCGGGAACGCCGCGCGCAGCCCGGTCACGTCGCTTGTGAGCCGGTCGGCGAAGGGGCGCAGGGCGGCGGCGGACTGCCCGTGCCACAGGCCGTACTCGATGCGGTGGAAGCCGGTGAAGTCCGGGTCGGCGACACCGCCGGGCAGGCCGTCCTTGCGGCCGTTGATCTTCGCGTCGAAGTCGGCGAAGGTGCCGTAGGCCGCGCCGAGCGAGGAGTACGTGAGGTGTGCGGTGAGCCAGTCGGTACGGGCCGCGCCGAGGTCCCCGGTCCGGAGGTCGGCGGCGAGCTTCGCGGTCTGCGCCTGGAGCCTGCCGAGTCCGGCGTCCACGTAGCGGCGGTACGCGGCGAGCGGCGGTTCCAGCTCCGCGGCGGCGAGCGGCAGCACGGGCTTGGCGGAACCGCCGCCGTCGACCCGGACCGTCGCGGAGGTCACGGCCTTGCCGCCGGTCGGCACGCAGCGCCAGGCGTACGCGCCGCTGCCGACGGTGGCGACCAGGTCGCGGGTGGTGCCGGGGGCCAGGCCCTCGATCTCGCCGTAGACCGCGTTGCCGACCGGGTCGATGAGATAGACCTCGGACGCCTTGCTGCCGGTGTTGTGCATCCGGAACGTCTGGCGGCCCGGGCGCGGGGCCGTGAAGCCCTTGCCGCAGTCCGTCTCCGACACGCTCACGGTCGAGGCCGCGGCCTTCTTCCCGCCGGACGCCGCGATGACGAGGCCGGCGACCACGGCCGGAACGGCGAGCACGGCGACCGGCACGGTCCAGCGCGGCATTCGCCCGGCGGCGGACGCGGGCGTGTCGGTGGCCCCCTCCGCCGCGGTGGCCCCGGGAGCGGCGGGCGCGACCCGCAGCCCCCGGACGAACACCGGCATGACCACGGCCAGATATCCCGCGTACGCCACGACCTGGAGCCACGTCATCTGCGTCGTGAGGTTGAGCACCCCCTGCACGAGCTGCGCGTACCACGAGGTCGCGTCGATGTGCGCCGAGACGTCCACCAGGTACGAGCCGCCGCCCGGCAGGACCTTGCCCTCCTGGAGGTCGCGCAGGCCGTACCCGAGCACGCCCGCCGCGATGACGATCAGCCCGAAGCCGGTCCAGGTGAAGAACCGGGTCAGATTGATCTTGAGGACGCGCGTGTAGAGCCCCCGGCACAGGCCGGTCGCCACCACGAGGCCGATCGCCCCGCCGAGCAGCGGCCCGGCGCTGGAGCCGTGCGCGGTCTGCGCGTTGGTCCACAGGAAGAGCGCGGTCTCCAGCCCTTCGCGGCCGACCGCGAGGAAGCTCGTGACGACGAGCGCGCCGGCCCCCATCGTGAGCGCGGCGGCCACCTTCTCCTTGATCTCCCCGGAGAGGTTGCGCGCGTTGCGGCGCATCCAGAAGATCATCACGGTGACGAAGGCCACCGCGACGACCGAGAGGAAGCCGCCGAAGGCCTCCTGGGCGCTGGTGGGCATCTGCTGCGAGCTGAACGTCAGCACCGCGCCGAAGCTGAGCGACAGCCCGACGGCGGCGGCCACGCCCGTCCACACCTGCGGGAGCCGCTCCCGGTTGTCGCCGCGGACCAGGGTGGCCACGAGGATCGAGACCACCAGGCCGGCCTCCAGGCCTTCTCGCAGGCCTATGAGGAAGTTGGGGAACATGTTGTCCCACATGAAGGTGCCCTCCCGGGACCGCCTCGGCCGACTGCCGAGCCATTAGCTTAGGCAAACCTTAGCAGTTGGTCTACAGCTGTGTAGACGAAGATCCGGTGGGAGGGCCCGTTCATCCTGCGTCGGTCACTCCGCGTCGATCACCTGGCCGTCGAACTCCCCGCCGTGGCACGTCAGCGCCCCGCCCTCCGTGACGGGGTGGCCGCCCCCGACGAGGCAGTCCTCCATCCAGATCCCGGCGACGGAAGGGGAGGTGGGGGACGTGGCCACTGCGACGGCGAGCGGCGCGGTGGTCAGCAGTGCGGTGGTGAACAGTGCGGTGGTGAGCAGGACGGTGGTGACGGCGCGTCGCATCGGCGGCACTCCTTCGAAGGGGACGTATCCGTGCACCTCGTGCATTTCCTTCCCCTTGCGGGAATATGCCGCCGTCACCTGAAGGATGCGCTCACGAGAACCCGCCGCCCGCGGGCGCGTCCAGGGCCACCCTTTCGGCGAAGTCGGCGTACGCGGGTGCGTAGGTCCGTGCCGCGACCAGGAACATGGCACGGTCGGTGAGGGCGCGGGCCAGGCGTGCGGGGCTGCCCGGCAGGCAGCGGGCGAGGGCCACCCCCTCGTCGAAGTACGGCGCGAACCGCTCCCCGAACCGGTGCGGACGGTCGCCCTCGCGGACCGCCGCGCGCATGACGATCCTGCGCCGGACGTCGGCCAGTTCGGGCAGCCGGCCGGCCTCGCGCAGCCGCGCCGCCTCCGCTTCGAGGTCCGGCAGCATGCCGAGGAACCCTTCCCGTGCCTGGCGCGACCACCCGAACTCCGCGCCGAACGGCGGCATCGGCGCTGCGCGGCTCGGGGCGGGTTCGGCCGCCCGCCCCGACAGCAGGAAGAGCGATCTCCACCACGAGAGGATGCAACTCGGGTTCCCCGCCTCGCCCGTGGCCGCGAGCTGCTCCAGGACGCCCAGGGCCTCGCGCCGGGCGTCCGCCGCGCCCGCCCGGTCCCCGGCGGCCTCCCGCACCCGGGAGAGGTGGACCAGCTCCCAGGTGAGGATCGCCCGCAGGGTGCGCCGCCCGTCCGTCTTGCGCCGGGTCTTCCGGAGGTGTTCGCCGAGGACGGCCGACGCCGCGTCGTACCGCCCGGCGGCCTCCAGGTTCGCCGCCCGCCGCACCGCCTCCCAGAAGGAGGTGTCCGGGTTCCCGGTGCGGGCGGCTTCCTCGTCGACCTCCGCGGCCTCCCCGAAGCGCCCCTCCTCGGCCAGCGCGCTCGCCAGGGGCGCGCTCCGGCCCGCCTCTGCCAGCTCCGCGCAGACCGCGAGCCCTTCCGCCCTGCGGCCCAGGGCGAACAGCGAGGCCTGGTGGGCGTCGAGGGCCTGACGCAACCGCCCCGCCCGGTTCGGTTCCCCGGCCGGTGTCCCGCGCGCGGCCCGGACGGCCTCGGCGGCCAGTGCGAGGTCCACCTGCGGATCCCGGCTGTCGTAGCGCAGTTCGAGCAGGGCGTCGACGAGCCTCGGCCGGTACGCCCGTGGGCTCACCTCGGCCAGGACCCGGTACGCGCCCACCAGTTCGGCCCGGCTCGGCCGGCCGGACCCGAGCAGCACCGCGCGGGCGCGCAGCACCGGGTCGTGATCGATCGTCACCGTTCCCCCTGTCTCCTGACGACGCACGAAGGAGATTGTGGGAGGCGGGGAACGGACCGGACAAGCCGCGCGAACTGTGCGTTCCGTCCTACGAAATACGGCGCCGGCCTGTCATGATGGACATGCTTTCGCCCCTGTTCCGCGATACGGGCGCGCCCTGTGGTGAGCGGGCGCCGCGGGGCACCCGGGCGTGGCCCGGATGCCCCGGAGGACTCAGGACCGGCGCCAGATCTGGTTGGCGCTGCCCGCGCAGTCCCAGATCTGCACCTGGGTGCCCGGAGTGGTGGACCGGTCGGTGTCGTCCAGGCACCTGCCCGACCCGGTGTTGCGCAGGGTGCCGTCGGCCTGCGGCTGCCAGCTCTGCGCGCCGGTGCCGTTGCAGGTGTAGAGCTGCACCTTGGTGCCGTTGGCGGTCCCGGCGGCGGTCACGTCCAGGCACTTGCCGAGCGCCCGCACCGTCCCGTCGGTGCCCACCGTCCACTGCTGGGCGGTGGTGCCGTTGCAGGTGTAGACGTCGACCTTCGTGCCGTCGGCGGAGTTCGCGCCCGCCACGTCCAGGCACAGCCCCTGGTAGCCGACGAGCTGGCCGGAGAGGGCGGCGTCCGCCGGGACCACCGTCCACAGGAAGGACGCCGAGGCGGTGGCGCCGGCCGCGTCCCGTGCAGTGACCGTCACGGTGCTGGTGCCCGCGGCGGTGGGGGTGCCGGTGACGGCGCCCGAGGACGAGATCGAGACCCCCGCGGGCAGCCCGGTCGCGGTGAACGCCGGGGTCTGGCCCGCCGTGGTGTCGTGCGCGCCCATCTGCACGGAGACCGCCGCGCCCGTCAGGCCCTCCTGTGCGCCCGGGTTCGTCAGCGTCAGCGGGGTGCCGAGCTGGGCGGCGGTCACGTCGAGCGTGCCGGTCAGCGGCAGGCCGCGCGAGGAGTCGCCCACGGAGATGCCGTAGCCGCCGGTCGCGGTCTTCCACGTGCCGGACGCCGCGTCGTACGCCTGGAGGTCGCTCTGGCCGACCTGGAAGGTGACCGTCCGGCTCGCGCCGGGCTGGAGCGTGACCCGGCTGAAGCCGCGCAGCTCGCGCGGCGCGTCACCGGCCGCCGACGGCTTGCCGACGTACAGCTGCGCGACATCCGAGCCTGCCCGCGAGCCGGTGTTGGTGACGGTGGCGGTCACCGTGGCCGTCCCACCGGCCGTCAGCGTGCCCACGTGCAGGTCGCTGAAGGCGAAGGAGGTGTACGACAGGCCGTAGCCGAACGGGAAGAGCGGGGTGAGGTTGTTCGCGTCGTAGTAGCGGTAGCCGACGTCCACGCCCTCGGAGTACTGCACCTGGCCGTTGCTGCCCGGCCACTGCGCGGTGGTGTGCGCGGGGACCTGGGAGAGGGAGGCGGGGAAGGTCACCGGGAGATGGCCGGACGGGTTGGTGTCGCCGAACAGCAGCGACGCGATGGCCGTGCCGTCGTTCTGGCCCGGATACCACGCCTCCAGGACACCCTTGACGGAGTTCAGCCACGGCATGGTCACCGCGGAGCCGGTGTTGAGCACCACGACGGTGTTCGGGTTGGCGGCCGCGACCGCCGAGACCAGGCTGTTCGCCGAGGACGGCAGGTCGATGCCGCCCAGGTCGCTGCCCTCGGACTCGAAGTCGCTGACGAACACCACCGCGGCCGACGAGGAGGCCGCGAGCGACGCGGCCGAGGAGGTGTTCGACCCGCTGTCGTACTTCACGCTGACGCCGCTGCCGGCCCGCGCGGTGATGCCCTGCAAGGGGGTGACCGTGCCGATGGAGCCGACCGCCGCGCTGCCGCCGCCCGCGGTCTGCGGGCTGCCGGAGGCGTCGGCGCCGATCACCGCGATCGAGGAGGTGCCCGAGCCGAACGGCATCACACTGCCGCTGTTCTTGAGCAGCACGGTGCCCTCGGCGGACAGCTGCGTGGCCGTGTCCTTGTTCGCCGCGCTGGTGGCGACCGCGCCCGGTGAGCCGGTGGGCGCCTTGTCGAACAGCCCGAAGGCGAACATCTCGGTGAGGATGCGGCCGGTCATCGTGTTGAGAGTGGCCTGGCTGACCGAGCCGCCGTTGACCGCGTTCGTCAGCGCGCTGCCGAAGAAGCCGTCGTTGCCCGGCATGTCCTGGTCCATACCGGAGTTCGCCGAGGGGGCCGTGGAGTGGGTGGCGCCCCAGTCGGAGGTGACGAAGCCCTGGAAGCCGTACTGCTGGCGCAGCACGGTGTTCAGCAGGTACGGGTTCTGGCAGGCGTAGGTGCCGTTGACGGTGCTGTAGGAGCACATCACGGACGAGGCCGCGCCCTGCCCCACCGCGTCACGGAAGGCGGGCAGATAGATCTCCTGCATGGCCTTGTCGCTGATCACCGCGTTGTCCGAAGGGGTGTTGCGGCTGGTCTCCTGGTTGTAGACGGCCAGATGCTTGACCTGCGCCATCACCCCGGTGGACTGCACGCCGCGGATGTTCGCCGCGCCCATCTGCCCGTTGAGGTACGGGTCCTCGCCGATCGACTCGAACGCCCGGCCCCAGCGCGGGTCCCGGTCGATGTTGATGGTCGGGCCGAGGTCCACCGTGGTGCCCTTGGCGGCCTGTTCGGCGCCGATGACATGGCCGTACGACTGCTCGGCGGCGGTGTCCCAGGTGGCGGCGACGGCGACCGGGGCCGGGAGCTGGGTGACGTTCGTCATCCCGTCGGCGACGCCCGCCGGTCCGTCCTCCAGGTTCATCGCCGGGATGCACAGCGACGGGATCGCCGCGGTGAAGCCCACGTAGCTGGAGCCGCCGCTGCCGGTGGCCAGGCTCACCTTCTGGGCGGTGGTCATCTGCGCGAGGACCTGGGAGACCCGGTCCGGGATCGGAGCGGTGGAGTGCACCCAGGGACAGGCGCTCGCCGCCGCGGGGGCGGCGCCGGTGCCGGGCGCGGCGGCCCGCGCCGCGGGGGCGGTGACGGCGCCCGCCGCTCCGGCGCTGGCGGCGGCCAGGAGCAGGGCGGCGAGATACGGCGTCCGCCGCCGCGCCGGTTTCTTGCGGAACGTGTGCACGATGCCTCCAAGCATCTGCCGAGGGGGAGTTCCGGTGGGGGGACCTCGGGCGGGGCGTGTTCCGGCGGTGCCGGTGGGGGATCGGGAGCGGGCGGTCGTGGGGACGGGCGCGGTCCTCCTCGGGGTACGTTTCGGGACGTGGAGACAAGCCCGTGGTGGCGGCCACCGCCCGGGGACGTCCTGCCGGGCACGTGCGGTGGGGGCGGAGCGCTCTCGTGGAGCCGTCCGTCCCCGCGGCCCGTCGCGGGACCGGCGACCGGTTTGCCGGGCTGCGGCCGGTTGTGTGCCCGTGGTGCGGGTGTGATTGAACTCGCATGACAGGTCCGGGTCAAGGTCTGGACCACGATCAGGACCAGCCTTTGACCCGCGGCCCGGCATCCGGGCTGTCCGTTCACAAGATGAAGCCATGGTTCGCGCATCCCGGCGAGGTAAACGGTTCACGCTTCAACCTCGGAAGGGTGCGTGACCGTCCGGCGTCCCGGTGCATCCGTTTCGCCGCCTGCCGCGTCCTTCCCGACGTCGCCGCCACCGCCCGGACTTCCGGACGGCGGCACCCGGGCCCCGCGAGGGCCGCGGAGGCGAGCAGGCCGACCGGCGCGCGGGGCGCGCGAGGAGAACACGGAAGGACAGGGGCGGGCGATGGGGATGCGGGCGAAAGTGATCACGGGGGCCGTCGTGCTCGCCGCGGCGGCGGTCACGGGGTGCGGCGGCGGTGGCACCGCAGACCCCGCGGCGGCCAGTGACCCGCTGCGCACCGAGCTGGGCAGGATCACCGACACGGCCGGGCACCGCGCCTGGGTCGACTTCGGCGACCTCGCCGCCCAGCGCAAGGCCGGCCTGACGGGCTCGGACCCGGCGGCCTCGCAGCTCAGCGGGCACGGATGGGAGGAGGTGGCGCCCTACGTCCAGCTCACGCAGGAGAGTTTCGGCTTCGACGGCCGCAAGGCGGACCTCGCCGTCGAGGCGGGCAACCCGCCCGACACCGGCGGCCGGCTCGACGGCGGCATCGACCCGGCCGCGGTGACACCCAAGATCGAGGGACTCGGCGGCAAGCAGGAGAAGGACGGCCCGGCGGGGAAGACCTGGCGCCTCCAGCAGGACCACAAGATCTCCATGACCGGTCCGCTCGCGAGCACGTTCACCGGCGCGGCGCTCGGGCAGTTCAACCTCGTGCGCACCGGCGGCTCGTCGCTCGTCCACGCGCCCGCGCTGGCCGCGCTCGACGGCGTCGACGCCGACGGCGGTCACACCCTGGGCGGCGACCCCGCCTTCACCGCGGTCGCGGAGTGCCTCGACCACCCGCTGGCCGCCGAGCTGACCGACCGCGGGACCGGTGACCTCAGGTCCGGCGCGGGCGGCGCGGTGCTCGGCGTCGGCACCCGCGGCGACTCGGCGGGGAGCCTGACGAACGAGCTGTGCCGCACGAACTCCTCCGCGTCCGCCGCGCAGGCGCTCGCGGCGCGGCTGCGCACCCGGCTCGCCTCGGGCACCTCGCGCTCCGCCGACCAGCCGTGGTCGCAGCTGCTGACGGGTGCGAAGGTCACGGTCGAGGGCGGCCCGCAGCACGTCGTCCGGCTCACGGGCCGTCCTGCCGACGGCCGCGGCGACGTGCTGATGCGCGCGCTGACCACGGGCGATCTCGCGGGGCTCCTCGGCGGCTGAGCCGCACCGCGCCGGGGGACGCGGGCGCGTGCCCCGGCCGGTGTCGCGCGCGACCGCGGCGGGGTGCGGCCGGTCGGGGGGCCCATGAAGGGGGACGGCATCCGGCAGTGGCGGCCCAACCGCCTCACCCTCGACGTGGCCATGCGCGTCGATCCCGCCTACGCGCGGATCTGCCGGCGCTTCCTGGAGCACCCGGACGAGTTCGCCGACGCCTTCGCCCGGGCCTGGTTCAAGCTGACGCACCGCGACATGGGACCGGTCGGCCGCTACCCGGGGCCCGAGGCGCCGGCCGAGCAGCTGGGTCGCGTGGGCGTCGGCCGCCACCTTCCGGCGCAGCGACAAGCGCGGCGGCGCCCACGGCGCCCGTATCCGGCCGGCGCCGCAGAAGGACTGGGAGGCCAACGAACCCCGGTGGCTCGCCGGTGTCCTGGACCGCCTGGGCGGGGTGCGCGAGGCCTTCGACTCCGCCCGCCCGGCGGGCGGCGGCGTCTCCGTCGCCGACCTCGTCGGCCTGGCCGGGTGCGCCGGGGTGGAGAAGGCGGCACGCGACGCCGGCCACCCCGTCCGGGTGCCCTTCACCCCCGGCCGGGTCGACGCCGCCCAGGACCGGACCGACGTCGAAGGGTTCGCCCCCTGGAAACGGTCGCCGCCGGCTTCCGCAACCACCTCGGCAAGGACGACAGCCTGCCCGCCGAGCACCGCCCCGTCGACCAGGCCGATCTGCTCATGCTCGGTCCGCGCGCGATGACCGTGCTGCTCGGCGGGCTGCGCGTCCTCGGGGCGACCTACCAGGGCACCTCCATGAGCGTTCTCACCGCCGCCCCCGGGCGGTGATCCGCTCGGGGGCCGTCACCGGCCGGTGACCGGCCGGTGCGCACCGCCGCCGGTGCCCGCCGCGGGGGAGAACGGGCCGTCGAGGGCGGCCCACTGCAGGAGCAGGACGGTCTTGCCGTCCGCGATCCGTCCGTCGCGGACCATGGCGAGGGCTTCGGTGAACGGCAGTTCCAGCACGTCGATGTCCTCGCCCTCCTCCTCCAGCCCGCCGCCGTTCCCGGTGCGGTCGGCCGCCGTGTAGGGGGCGGCGTAGAAGTGCAGGCGCTCGGTGACCGAGCCGGGGCTCATGTACGCGTCGAGGACATGGGTGAGCGGACCGAGAACGACGCCGAGTTCCTCCGCGCTCTCGCGCCGGACGGCCACGAGCGGGTCGTCGCCGTCGAGCAGCCCGGCCGCGGCCTCGACGAGCATGCCGTCGGGATGGCCGTTGACGTAGGCCGGGTAGCGGAACTGACGGGTGAGCAGCACGCAGCCGCGCCCGGCGTCGAAGGGCAGCACGACCGCGCCGTTGCCGCGGTCGTAGGTCTCCCGCTGCTGGGTGACCCAGCGTCCGTCGCGGCGGCGGTAGTCGAAGGTGGTCCGGCGCAGGACGTGCCACCCCTGGGACGTGAGCTCCACGTCGCGGACGACGACGCCGGGGTTGCGGTCCAGATCGCGCCCGGCCCGGTCCAGCCCGGTACGGCCGCGGTGGTCCGGGACGTCGACGCCGGGGCGGGCGTTCACGCGGTCTCCCCGGCCGCCTGGAGCCGCCGCGGGATCTCGTCCACCGAGTGGTAGACGGGCAGGCCGCGGCCGCGGGCGACGGCGACGTCCTGATCGGCTCCGGTGGACTCGCCGGGGAGCCGCAGCACCGCGTCGCAGTGGGCGAGCAGGCGTTCGGCGGTCGGGTAGAGCACCTGGTCGGCGAGAGGATCGGTGGGGCCCGCGCCGGCCGCGCGCAGCACCGGCAGCGCGACCCATTCCCCGATCACGGGGAGGTGACCGGCGGCGAAGACCGGCCACGCCGCCGATTCGAGACGGGCGAGGTTGGCCGCCATGGCCCGCGGGTCGCCATGGGTGCCGGAGCGGTAGGGCCCGGCGATGAGGATGAGCATCGGCTTGTCGGTCATGGCGCGCTACGATACACGCAGAAACGTGCAAGAACGGGAGGGAACAAGGATGCTGGCTGCCGAACGGCGTGACCACCTGCTGGGCCTGCTTGCCCGGACGGGCAAGGTCGTCGCCAAGGACGTCGCCGCCGAACTGGGCATCTCCGAGGACAGTGTGCGCCGCGACCTGCGCGATCTCGCCGCCGAGGGACTGTGTCAGCGGGTCTACGGCGGCGCGCTGCCGGTGTCGCCGGCGGTCGCGGACCTCACCGCCCGGCAGGCGGTCGCCCCCGACGGCAAGAAGAAGGTCGCCGCGGTGGCCGCCGCCCTGGTGCGGCCCGGCAGCGCCCTGATCCTGGACGGCGGCACCACCGCCCTCGCCGTCGCGCGGGCGCTCCCCGCGGACCTGGCCTGCACCGTGATCACCCACAGTCCGACGGTCACGGTCGCGCTGCTGGACCGTCCGCGGGTGGAGGTCTTCCTGCTCGGCGGCCGCGTCTTCAAGCACTCCGCGGTGGCCTGCGGCGCGGCCGCGGTCGAGGCGGCCCGGAACGTCTCCGCCGATCTGTTCCTGCTCGGCGTCACCGGTGTCCACCCGGAGGCGGGACTGACCACCGGCGACGCCGAGGAGGCCGCGATGAAACGCGCCCTGGCCGCGAGATCCGCGGAGACCTACGTCCTCGCCTCGTCCGAGAAGATCGGCGCGGCCTCGCGGTTCCGGGTCCTGCCCTGGGAGGAGGTCAGCGGACTGGTCACCGACGCCGACGCCCGGCACGAGGTCCTCGGACAGCTCGCGGCGCGCGGCGTGGAGATCCTGACCCCCGACCGCTGACCGCCGGGACCGCGGCGGTCACGGGAGCACCCGGACGTCATCGGAAGGGATGCCCGGCGAGGTCGCGCAGCAGGACGTCGAGGTCACCCTCCCCGGCGCCTGACCCCGTACGGACCGCGGCACCGGCCGCGGGCTCAGCCGGTGTGCGGGCGGGCCAGGCCGTGGTCGTAGGCGAAGATCACGGCCTGGACGCGGTCGCGCGCGCCGATCTTGGCGAGGACCCTGCCGACGTGCGTCTTCACCGTGGACTCGGACAGCACGAAACGGGACGCGATCTCGGCGTTGTTCCAGCCCTGGCCGACCGCGACGAGGATCTCCCGCTCGCGGTCGGTGAGCGCCTCCAGCCCCCGCCCGGCGGCCGGGCCCGCGGGGCGGGGCGGGGCCAGGTGGGCGAACTCGCGCAGCAGGCGGCGGGTGAGGGCGGGGGCGATCACGGCGTCCCCGGCGGCGACGGCGCGGATCCCGGAGAGCAGTTCCTCGGGGCGGGCGTCCTTCAGGAGGAAGCCGCTCGCCCCGGCGCGCAGGGCCGCGTGGACGTACTCGTCGAGGTCGAAGGTGGTCAGCACCAGGACGCGGGAGCGGTCGCCGGTGGCGGTGATCCGGCGGGTGGCCTCGATGCCGTCCATACCGGGCATGCGGACGTCCATCAGGACGACGTCGGGGCGCAGCTCCGCCGCCAGGCGGACGGCCTCGGCGCCGTGCGCGGCCTCGCCCACGACCTCCGTACCGGGAACGGAGCCGAGCAGGAGGCGGAAGCCGTAGCGCTGGAGGGGCTGGTCGTCCACGACGAGCACGGTCGTCATCCGGCACCGCCCGGCGGGGTGAGGTCGAGCACGGCCTCGACGCTCCAGCCCGGCCCGTCCGGGCCCGCCCTGAGGCTTCCCCGGTAGAGGGCGGCGCGCTCGCGCATGCCCACCAGGCCGTGGCCGTCCTCGTTCACCGGGCCGCGCGTGCGGGAGTCGCCGCCCGGGCCGGTGTCCTGGACCCTGACGACCAGCCGGGTGGGTCCGGCGACGATCTCCAGGTTCACCCGGGTGCCGGTGCCGGCGTGCCTGAGGGAGTTCGTCAGGGCCTCCTGGACGATGCGGTAGACCGTCAGCTGCACCCCGCTGTCGAGGGCTTCGACGGGGCCGCAGGTGCGGTAGACGACCTCGGGGCCCGCGGCGCGTACGCCCTCGCACAGCGCGCCGATGTCGCCGAGACCGGGCTGCGGGCGCAGTTCCGGGCCGTCCTGCGGGCTGCTCGCGGCCTCCCGCAGGACACCGAGGACGCGGCGCAGCTCGCCGAGCGCCTGGCGGCCGGTCTCGCCGATGAGGTGCAGGGCTTCCCTGCCGCGTTCGGGAGCGGCGGCGCCCGCGTAGCCCCCGGCGTCGGCGAGGGTGATGATGACGGCCAGGTTGTGGCCGACGATGTCGTGCATGTCGCGGGCCACCCGGGCGCGTTCGGCCGCGGCGGCGAGCCGGCCGCGCTGGTCCCGCTCGACCTCCAGCCGGGCCGCGCGCTCGCGCAGCCCGGCGAGCTGGGCCCGCCGCACCCGCACCATGAGGCCGAGCGCGAGGGCCGCGGTCGCCGTGCTGAACAGGAAGAACAGCGCGTCCCCGACCGACACCGCGGCCGACGCCCGCACCGCGACCAGCACCATGGCGGCGGCCGTGGCCCCGCAGGCCCACGGCAGCTGCCGCAGCCGCCCGTGCAGGGCGAGGCTGTACAGGGCGATGAACAGCGCGATGTCCGCGCGCAGCGCCGCGCCCAGCCAGAACTGGAGGACGAAGGCGCCGGTCACGGCGCCGAAGGCCACCGCGGGTCGGCGCCGCCGCCACAGCAGCGGGACGACGAGCCCGGCCTGGAGGGCGAGCATCCCGGCGACGGGCAGCCGGGCGAACGCCAGCCGGAAGCGGCGCGGCCCGTCGCCGTCCTCGCCGTGCAGCAGGTCGGGGAGGCAGAACGCCAGGAAGACCAGCGCCAGGAGCGCGGTGTCCAGCACCCACGGGTGCGCCCGGTCGGCCCGCCGCAGCCGCTGCGCGGCCCGGGAGAGCCGGGCGGCCAGCGGCCCCGCCAGGCCGGTGTCCGCGCCGGTGTCCGCCGCGGCGCTCACGGAAGGGACGGGGGCCGGGGCGGCAGCGGCCGGGGAGGCCGCTGCCGCGGGCGCACCGGGGGAGGTCATGGGGGGCACCTCCTCATCGTGCGGGCCGTCACACGTCGCTGCGCAGCAGCCGGTAGGCGGCGCCGGCCAGGGCGAGGGCCGTCCAGCCGAGGAGGACGAGCAGTCCGGCGCCGGGCGACAGGCTGGTGCTGTCGTGGGTCAGGGCGAACATCGACTCGCCCGCGTTGCTCGGCAGGTAGCGGGTGACGTCGTCCCGCCACGAGGACGGCAGCAGCGAGGCCAGGCCGGGTACGAGCATGAGCGCGGCGACGAGCACGGAGATGCCCCCGGCCACCGACCGCAGCAGCGAGCCCAGCGCCGTGCCGATCACTCCGACCAGGCCCAGGTAGAGCGCGGCGCCCAGCAGACTGCGGACGACACCGGGGTGCGAGAAGCCCATGGCCGCCGGGGTGCCCGAGACGATCCGGCTGCCGAAGAAGAAGGCGACGAACACGCCCACCAGGGCGACGGCCAGCGCGACGAGGCCGAACACCGCGGCCTTGGACCACAGCACCGGCAGCCGGCGTGGCACCGCCGCGAGCGAGGAGCGGATCATCCCGGTCGAGTACTCGCCCGCGGTGACCAGCACGCCGAGGACGCCGAGGGCCAGCTGGGCGAAGTTGGTGCCGAAGAGCGACAGGCTCACGGCGGTCGAGGTGGCGAAGTCGTGGTCCATGTGCGGGGAGCCGTACGTGGACTCGTACCGCCCGGACGCGATCAGCCCGAACGCGACCAGGAAGAGCAGGCCGAGGCCGAGGGTGATCCAGGTCGAGCGCAGGGACCAGAGCTTCTCCCACTCCGAGGCCAGCACCCGCCGCCCGGTCACCCGGTAGACGGGACGGGCGGGGGCCGCGGGCGGCGGCGTCTGCTCCGTGGCGGTGAGGGTGCTCATGCCGTCCTCCCGAGGGGTTCGGTGGTCGTGCCGCTGCCGGCGGTGGAGCCGTGGTATTCGACGGCGTCCCTGGTCAGATCCATGAAGGCCTGCTCCAGCGACACCTGGCGGGTGCTCAGCTCGAACAGCGCGATCCCGTGCTCGGCGGCCTTCAGGCCGATCTCGCGCGCGGTCAGCCCCGTCACCTGCAGCTCTTCGGAGCCGATCAGCCCGGTGACGTCCACGCCCGGCCCGGCCAGCACGTCCCGCAGCCGGGTCGGGTCCTGCGTGGCCACGGTCACGGTGTCGCCGCCCCCGGCGCGGACGAGGTCCCGCACGGTCGTGTCGGCCAGCAGCCGCCCGCGGCCCACGACGATGAGGTGGTCGGCCACCAGCGCGACCTCGCTCATCAGGTGCGAGGAGACGAAGACGGTGCGGCCCTCGGCGGCGAGCGAGGTCAGCAGGTTGCGGATCCACAGGACGCCCTCGGGGTCGAGTCCGTTGACGGGCTCGTCCAGCATCACCGTCTGCGGGTCGCCCAGCAGCGCCGCGGCGATGCCGAGCCGCTGGCCCATGCCGAGCGAGAAGGCCCCGGCCCGCTTCCTGGCCACGCTGCCGAGCCCGGCGATCTCGATGACCTCGTCGACCCGGCGCAGCGGGATGCCGTGGGTCAGCGCCAGCGCCTTGAGGTGGCGGTACGCCGAGCGGCCCGGGTGGACCGACTTCGCCTCCAGCAGGGCGCCGACCTCCTGGAGCGGCGCGCGGTGCTGCGCGTAGTGCCGGCCGTTCACCGTGACGGAGCCGCCGCTGGGGGCGTCGAGGCCGACGATCATGCGCATCGTGGTGGACTTGCCCGCGCCGTTGGGCCCGAGGAAGCCGGTCACCGTGCCGGGCCTGACGGTGAAGTCCAGGCCGTCCACCGCGGTCTTCTCGCCGTAGCGCTTGGTCAGCTGCCGTGCGTCGATCATGGGCGCGCTCTTCCTGTCGAGGGTTCGGCGTCGGTGGATCCGGCGCCTCACCTGCAACGCTAGGTCCCGGCCGCGGCGATTCGGTGGTACCGGAGGCTGAACCGTGCGGCGCCCGTGGTACCGCGGTACTACACGGCGCGCGGCCCGTTCGCGGCCATCTCCTACGAGTTGTAGTATCACGGCGGACCGCGTGATCGTCGGCGGCCCCCTCCGTCGCCGCGCCCCGCAAGGAATCCCCGTGACGTCCTCCGCACGCCACTCCCGCCCCGGCCTCACCACCGCCGGCGCCCTGCGCGTCCCGCAGATCACCGCCGTGTTCTGGCTGGTCAAGGGACTTTCGACGGCGATGGGCGAGTCCGTCTCGGACTACCTGGTGGGCGTGATGGCCCCGCCGCTCGCCGTCCTGCTGGGGTTCGCCGGATTCCTCGCCGCCCTGGTGGCCCAGTTCCGGACCGCGCGCTACCGGGCGTGGACGTACTGGTCGGCGGTGGCCGGTGTCGGCGTGTTCGGCACGATGGCCGCCGACGTCGTCCATGTCGCGATCGGCGTCCCGTACGCCGTCTCCAGCCTGTTCTACGCGCTCGTGCTGGCCGCCGTCTTCGTGTCGTGGCGGGCGACCGAGAAGACCCTGTCCGTGCACAGCATCGACACACCGCGGCGCGAGGCGTTCTACTGGGCGGCCGTCATGGCCACCTTCGCCATGGGTACGGCGCTCGGCGACCTCACCGCCGTCACCGCGCACCTCGGCTACGGCTCCTCGGCCCTCCTGTTCGCCGTCCTCATCGCGATCCCGGCGGCCGGGCGGTACTGGCTGCGCTGGGACGCGGTCCTGACGTTCTGGACCGCCTACGTCATCACCCGGCCGCTCGGCGCCTCGGTTGCCGACGGGCTCGCCAAGCCCCGCGGCAGCAGCGGGCTCGGCCTGGGCGACGGCCCGGTGGCACTGGTGCTCGCCCTGCTCATCGCCGCCCTGGTCGCCTACCTCGCGGTCAGCCGCTCCGACGTGCAGCCCGAGCCCGCCGAGCAGCTGGAGACAGTACGCAGCTGACGCGGCCCGCTCCCGGGGCGGGCCCGCCCCGGGCCGCCCGGCACGTCCGCCGCGGCGGGCAGGTGCCGGGCGGCGGCCGGACGGGACGGCGAGGCGGCCCCGTCGAACAGGGCGTCGACGTCCTGGGCGGCGAGGGCGGTGCTGGCGCAGCAGACCGTCATGAGGGCGGCGAGGCCCACGGCCAGCGGACGGCGGGCCGGGCGGCGCGGTGCCAGCAGGGCCGTGACGCGCTGCGGCACCGGCCCTGAGGTCGCCGCGAGCGCCCGCTCCGGCGGGCGTCCGGCGGCGAGGGCCGCCCGCGCGATGGCCCGCGCGACGAGCGGGCGGCCCCCCACGACATCGGCCGCCTCCTCGTCGGCCCACCGCTCCAGCGTGAAGGCGCCCGCCTTCGCCAGCGGGCGCAGCAGCGGGTTCACCGCCGCGCAGACCTGGAGGACGAGCAGGAAGACGTGGTGGCGGTGCCGCAGATGGGCGCGCTCGTGCGCCAGCAGCGCCTGCCGCTCGTCCCGGGACAGCGCGCGGAGCATCCCGGAGGAGACCACGACCCTGCCGGGCGCCCCGGGCAGGGCGAAGGCGGCCGGTGCCGGGTCGTCCACGACCGTCAGATCCCCGGTGGCGGGCAGGTCGCGGCACTCGCGCCACATCCCGACGAGCACGGTGACCCGGCGCCACGAGGCCACGACCAGCGCGGCGCCGCAGCCGATCAGCGCCAGCGCGCACGCGGCGCCCACCGGCCGGTCGAAGGGCGAGTGCGCGGCCAGCAGGTGCGGTGACCAGCGCCCGGCCTCGGCCACTTCGGGGATCTGCCCGACGATCGTGGAGCCGATCATGGCCAGGCCCGCGACCCACACCCCGGTCGAGACGACCGCGGCCGACAGCAGCAGCCACGCCGCGGTCCTGGGCGGCAGCAGGTCGCGGAAGCGCGGCGCCGCCAGCGCCAGGAGCGTGCCGACCAGCAGGGGCGCGCACAGGCCGATCCCGATGCCGCTCATCCCCGCACCGCCCGTACCGTGCTCCTCCGCGTGCCGGCCGCGCCCAGGGGGCGGCCGCGGCGCCGTCCCGGATCGCGCGGGAATCGCGCGGGCCCGCCCGTGTGCGGCACGGTCAGTCCCGTGCGCCGGAGGAGCGGGTGGCGCCGTCGTCGGGGCCGGTCATGTGGTCGCGCAGCAACTGCTCCAGCAGCTTCTCGTCCTCGGCCGGCAGTTCGGAGACGAAGCGGGCCAGCACCGCGGCGCGGTCCCCGCCGTGCTCCAGCAGATTCCGCATCCCGGCGGCCGCGTGCCCGGCCTCGTCGCGCACGGGCGAGTAGAGGTAGCTGCGCCCCGCGCGCTTCCTGGTGACCAGCCCCTTGTCGTACAGCCGGGTCAGGATCGTGAGCACGGTGGTGTACGCGGGGTCGCCCGCGACCTGCTCGCGCACGGCGCCCGCGCCGACCGGCTCGCCGGCCGCCCACAGCGCCGCGAGCACCTCGCTCTCCAGCTCGCCCGGTGCGCGCCGCCCGGCCGCCGCGCCCTGCTGCCTGCTCACATCGCCGCCCCTCGTAGAGGGACCAGACTACTACCGGGCGGGGCAGCCGCCGCGGCTGCGGCCGCCTGCCCAGCCCGCCACCGGCAGCGCGCCGTGGCCACGCAGCGGACCGACGGTGAGGCCGCGCTCCCGGCAGTGGTCCAGCAGCCCGGGGAGCGCGGCCAGGGTGGTGCGCCACGAGCCGGTGGCGGAGGTGCAGTCGGAGTCGTGCAGCAGCACGGTGCCGCCGCCGCGCAGATCGGCCAGCACCGTGTCCAGCACGCTCTGCGGGGTGGCCCGGCGGCGCCAGTCCTCGCCCCACGCGGTCCAGAGCACCGGGGTCAGCTCCAGGCGGCGGCAGGCCGCGTACGTACCGGCGGTCATGATCCCGTACGGCGGCCGGTAGAGCCGGGGCGGGCGGCCGGTGAGGCGGCCGAGCAGGTCCCGCGCGCGGGCCAGTTCGTCGTAGGCCGCGCGCGGGCGGTGCAGCAGCGCGGGCCGGTGGGACCAGCCGTGCACGGCGATCTCGTGCCCCGCCTCGGCCATCTCCGTCACCAGGCCGGGGGAGCGGACGGCCATCGAGCCGAGGAGGAAGAAGGTGGCCCGGACCCCGCGGGCGTCGAGCAGCCGCAGGAAGTGCGGTGTCGACAGGTGGTCGGGCCCGTCGTCGAAGGTGAGCGCCACGTCGTCGGGCCGGCCCCGCCCGGACAGCCGCGGCATGAGCCGGTTGCGCAGCGGCCCGAAGGTCGACAGGGCCGGTCCCGCGTGCACGGCCAGGAGCGCGGAGGCGGCCACCGCCCCGGTGCGCAGGGCGGTACGGGTCACGGAGGTGCGGGTGGTCACTTGCTGTCCCCTTCGAGGAGGTGGGTGATCGCGCCGAAGCTCTGCGGCGAGTCGGCGTACGCCTCGACGACCGGTGCGCCGATGCCGAGCCCCGCGACGACCGCGGTGGCGGCCATCGCGAGGGCGAGCCGCGGACGGCGGCGCACCCGCGCCGCGGGCGGTACGGCGGGGGCCGGTGCGCGCTCCGCGACGGCGGCCACCGCAGCTACCGCAGCCACCGGGTCACGGCCGGGAGCGAACAGCTCCAGGCCGAGGGCGCGCTGCCGCGCCCCGAGCGGGCCGTGCAGCACGTCCCGCAGCCCGGCGGCGAGTTCCGGCGCCTGGCGGATCCACAGCGCGAGGCCCGCTTCCTGGAGCGCGGCGGCGTTGGCCCGTCCGTGACCGGGTATGCAGCGGTAGCTGGCCACCGGCAGTCCGGAGGCGAAGGCTTCGAGCGAGGTCAGACCCCCCGCGTTCTGCACCAGGACGTCGCACGCCCGCATCAGCTCGGGCATCTCCCGCACCCAGCCGTGGACATGACCGACGCCCGCCGCGGCCAGCCGTGCGGCGAGCGCCCGGTTGTGTCCGCAGACCACCACGGGGACGGCCGCGCCGCTGCCGCGTATCTCGGCCGCCGCCCGCTCCACCGCGCCGACGCCCCAGGAGCCGGACACCAGCAGCGCGAGCGGCGCCTGCTCGGGAAGGCCGAAGTGCCGCCGGGCCGCGAGCCGTTCACCGGGGGCGGCGGGGCGGAAGCCGGGGCGTACGACCGGTCCCGCCACCGTGACCGCCGTGGCGCCGCGGGCCCTCGCCTCCGCTCCCGGTATCGCGTGCACCGCCAGATGCAGGTCCACCCCGGGTGCCACCCACAGCGCGTGGACGGAGAAGTCGGTCAGGTACGTGACCGCGGGCACCCGGAGCGCGCCGCTGCGGCGCAGCGCACCGAGCACCTGGCTCGCCCCCGGGTACGTGGACACCACCGCGGCCGTGTCCGCGCCGACCGTCCGCACCGCGCGGCGGCCCGCGGCACGCAGCAGCGCGCGCACCGCGGCACCGGGGCGGGGCGCCTGCTCCGTCGCGGCGTAGATCCGGCGGTAGCCGGCGGGCGCCCAGGTCAGGAGCTGGTGGTAGGTGCCGCGCAGCAGTCGGCCGAGTCCCGCCGGGAGCATGTCCAGGAAGTCGTACCGGTCGACCCCGAACCCCCGCTCCTCCAGGCGGCGTTGCAGCCCGTCGGCGGCCCCGTCGTGTCCCGCGCCCATGCCCGCGGAGATGACGACGATCCGGCGCCGTCCCGCCCCGGCGGGTGCCGCCCGGGACCCGGTCGGCTCGGTGTTCGCGCTCATGTGGTCGCCCTTCTCGGCGGGCGCGCACACGCGCCGTACGTGCGATGGCGGTCCGGTCCCGGGGCACACCGGACACGCGGCCCCGCGGGGGCCGGACCGTGCGGGCCGGGGGCCGGGGGCCGCGCGTCAATCTACTACATGTTGTAGAAGTAATGGTCACGGGTGTGCGCGGGCCCGACCGGCGGTGGCGGTACGGAGGGGCAGCCTCCCGAGCGCTGCCGGGCAGCCGGTGCGCGCCGTCCGGTGTACTCCCGGACCGCGTCCCTCTCCGTTCCGTCAGCGGCCGTGGGCGGTCGACACGGTGCCCTGCGCCGTGACGGGGACCGGAGGCGACCCCGTTCGGCCCTACCGGGCCGGGCGTGCCGGGGCGGACACTGGCGGCAGAAGGGGACGTTCCGATCAGCGGCCGTGGCAGGTGGTGGCAGCGATGGTGGAGCAACTGGTCGTCGGGATCGACGGCTCGCCGGCGAGCGGGGCGGCGGCCGAATGGGCGGGGCGCGAGGCCGCCGTACGGGGTGCGGCGGTGCGCATGCTCAACGTCTGGCGTGCTCCGACGAGCAACGTGCAGTTCTCGCCCGGACCCGAGGGACTGCGTATGTGGGAGGAGGAGCGCACGCTCGAAGCCGCGCGGCGGGTGGCGGAGGACCACCCGGAGGTGGCCGTGACCGCCGAGCAGGTGGCCGGGAGCCCCGTACAGGAGCTGGTGGACGCGGCAGGAGACGCCGCGATGGTGGTCCTCGGGTCGCGCGGCGCCGGGGCGCTCGCCGGTTACGTGTACGGGTCCGTGGGCCTGCAGGTGGTGGCCCGGTGCGACCGGCCGGTGGTGCTGGTGCGCGAGCCGGGCGGCGAGCCGCGCGGGCAGGACGCGGAAGTGGTCCTCGGAGTCGACCTCGGCCGTCCCTGCGACGCCCTGATGACGTTCGCCTTCGAGGAGGCCGCGGCCCGCGGCGCCGTCCTGCGCGTGCTGCACCTGTGGGACCTGCACCGCACGTACGGCTACACGGTGCCCGCGCTCAGCCCGCAGCTGAAGCGTGAGCTGCACGTGGAGAAGACGGAGGAGCTGTCCTCGCTGGTCGAGCCGTACCGTGCGAAGTTCGCGGGAGTACGGGTCGTGGAGGACCTGGCGGAGGGGCCGGTCGTGGACGGTCTGGTGGGCGCGGGCAGGGCGGCCGGACTGCTCGTCGTGGGCCGCCGCACGCGGCGCGTGCCCCTCGGCGCCCGCATCGGGTCGTCCGCCCACGCGGTGGTGCACCACGCGCCCTGCCCGGTCGCCGTGGTCGCCCACGACTGAGCGCCGCCACGGCGCGCAGGGCCTTCCGTCCCCGGCGCAGGGCCCTTCGGCACGAGCGGGACACCCTGCCCACGGCGACCATGGAAGGGAACGGAGGAGAGCGGAACCGGGATCTCCACGGCGCTTCCCGCACACCGGCGGAGCCGTGGAGCCGAAGGGAGCGGAGGCGAGGACATGGCGGACACGGCGGCGAACGAAGGCGGCCTGGGCCCGGTCGTGGTCGGCACCGACGGCTCGGAGCACGCCGACCGGGCCGTGCTGTGGGCGGCGGCGGAGGCGGCGGCCCGCGAGCGGCCGCTGACCGTCGTCCACGGTGTGGGCGCCGAGCGGCAGGGCTACTGGACGCCGGACGAGGCCGAGGTCATCATCACCGAGGGCGGCCGGCTGCTCGACCGCGTGCAGGCCACCGTCGCCGAGCGGTATCCCGGCCTGGACGTCGCCACCACGCTCAGCAGGAGCGAGCCGGCGGCGAGCCTGCTGGAGGCCGCGGGGGCCGGGGACACGCTGGTCGTGGGCTCGCGCGGCCGGGGCGGCTTCACGTCGCTGCTGCTCGGTTCGGTCAGCCTGCGGGTCGCCGCCCGCAGCCGCGGGCCGGTGGTCGTGGTGCGGACCGTGCCCGAGGAGGCGAAAGGGACGGTGGTCGCCGCGGTCCGGGACGACGGCGACCGGGAGGTGGTGCGGTTCGCCGCCCGTACCGCCGAGCGGCGCGGGGCGGCGCTGCGGGTCGTCAGCGTGTGGATGTTCCTGGAGAACGTCGGCAGCATGGGCGCGGTGGCCGTCGACGTGGACGCCGTCGCCAGGTCCGAGGCCGAGGCGACCCGGCGGACGGTCGGTCCGGTCCGCGCCGAGTTCCCCGGCCTGACGGTCACGGAACAGGCGCTGCGCTCGCGATCGGTCGCCGGGGCGCTGGTGGACGCCTCGGAGTCGGCCGATCTGCTCGTCATGGGGACGCGGCGCCCGGCCCATGTGCTGGGCGGCGGCCTCGGACGCGTCACGCACGCGGTGCTGCACCACGCGCACTGCCCGGTGGCCGTCCTGCCGCGCAGGTGAGCCGGACCCGCTGAACCCCGGAACCGGCGGTCCCGGGGTTCTCCGCCCGGTCAGTCCGCGGTGATGCGGCGGCCGGTGATCCGCTCCGGTTCGATCCGCACCCACAGCAGGCGCCCGCCGCCTGCCCACGGCGCGGAGGCCGTCCGCGCCCCCAGGCCGCGTACGGCCCCGGGATCGGTGACGGCGGACGCGGGGCCGACGACCAGGACGCTCCAACCCTCGCTGAGCGCCTCGTCGGCCCGGTCCACCTCGAAGGCGACCCGGTGGCCGACCGCCAGCGCGGGAGCGGCGGTCCGCTCCGTCCGGAAGACGACGGCGCCGTCCACCACCGAGTAGTTGACCGGGAGGACCGCGGGACCGTCGTCCGTCGTCACCGCCACCCGGCCGATTCCGTGGTCGGACAGCAGCGTGCGGCACTCGTCGGGGTCCAGCGCGGTCAGCCGCGGGGCGTCCGCGGCCTCCCCGAGCCCCGGCGGCAGCCCGGCGTCGGCGCCGTGCAGGCGGGACACGCTGGTGTCCAGCGCCCCGGCGACCCTCAGCAGGAAGGTCGATCCCGGAGCGGCGAAAGGACGCTCCTCGACGTACCGCAGGTACTCGGGGGCGATACCGGCCCGCTCCGCCACCTGCTCACGGCTGAGGCCGAGCTCGCGCCGGCGCAGCGCCAGCCGTCGGCCGATGTCGCCCACCGGCCCGGATTCCCGTGCCATGGCGTCCGCCTCCTCACCCACCCCTGACCCGCGGCCGTT
Organism: Streptomyces sp. NPDC021224; assembly: GCF_044332905.1. Taxonomy (NCBI): domain Bacteria; kingdom Bacillati; phylum Actinomycetota; class Actinomycetes; order Kitasatosporales; family Streptomycetaceae; genus Streptomyces; species Streptomyces sp. NPDC021224. The sequence goes on from NZ_JBIRPW010000015.1 coordinate 163,664, forward strand.
CCCCTGGCGGCGATCGCGCCGGTCTCCCCTCCCAGCCTCTCCCAGCCTCGGTGCCGCGCGGGGTCCGGCGCATGAGCAGCACGGACCCGGGGGAGGGGCCGGACGACTCTTTCCGCGGCCCGGCACCGGACGGCACGCACCGGACGGCACGCACCGGACGGCACGCACCGGACGGACCGCTCCGGGCGGCGGCCGGGCCGGGCGGCCGCTACCGTGGCAGACGGCGGGGGCGGTGCCGGGCACGGCACGCAACGCATCCCGGAGGACGCAGTGGGCCAGGCCGACGGCGGCAACGAGGCGCATCTGCCCCGGCTGGAGACCGGGCAGCTGCTCGGCGACCTGCAGGAGCGGCTGCCTCTCGCGCACGGCACGCAGAGCCGTATCCACGGCCTGCTGGAGGCGGTGCTGTCCGTCGGCAGGGAACTCGACCTCACGCACGTGCTGCGCCGGATCGTCGAAGCGGCCGCCGTGCTCGTGGACGCCGAGTACGCCGCCCTCGGGGTCGTGGAGGGCGGCCGGCTGACGCAGTTCCTCACCGTCGGGGTCTCCGCGGACGAGGCCGCGGCGATCGGACCGCTGCCCTCGGGGCACGGCATCCTCGGCGAGCTGATCCGGCACCCCGTACCGCTGCGGCTGAGCGACATCGCCGACCACCCGGCGTCGTACGGCTTCCCGCCGCACCACCCGCCGATGCACAGCTTCCTCGGGATGCCGATCCGGGTCCGCGACACGGTGTTCGGCAACCTGTACCTGACGCAGAAACGCGGCGGCGGCGGGTTCGACGACGAGGACGAGACGGTCCTCGGCACGCTCGCCGTGGCGGCGGGCGTCGCCGTCGAGAACGCCCGGCTGTACGAGGCGGCCCGTGACCGGCAGCGCTGGATCGAGGCCGACGCCGACATCGTGGCGGGCCTGCTGTCCGGCGCCGGCGAGGAGGAGGTGCTGGAGCGGATCGTCCAGCACGCCAGGGACATCGCCTCCGCCGACCTCGGCGTCCTGGCCCTGCCCGCGGGCGACGGCGACGACCTGAAGGTGATGATCGCCGTCGGAACGGGCGCGGGCGACCACCGCGGTCTTGTCCTCCCGCAGCAGGGGTCCTTCCTGGGGGCCGCGATGGCCGCGCGGGCACCGATCCTCACCGAGGACGTCCGCAAGGACCCGCGGGCGAGCGCGGGACCGCCGCGGTTCGGCGGGCTCGGGCCCGCTGTCGCCGTCCCGATGATCACCGACGAAGGAGTACGGGGGGCGGTGCTGCTGGCCCGCGAGCAGGGCGCGGTGCCCTTCTCGGAGGCCGGGACGGTGCCGCTGCTGGCGTTCACCGGCCAGGCCGCACTCGCCCTGCGGCTGGCCGAGCGGCGGCGCGTCGCGGAGCAGCTGACGGTGCTGGAGGAACGCGACCGGATCGCCCGCGACCTGCACGACCTGGCCATCCAGCGGCTCTTCGCCACCGGAATGACCCTGCAGAGCGCCGAGCGGTTCGTCGACCACCCGCAGGCGGCGGAGCGGCTGCGGCGGGCCGTGGACGACCTGGACGAGACCATCAAGATCATCCGTGCCACGATCTTCGGGCTGCGCGCCCAGGAGGCGACCGGCCGCCCGCCGGGGCTGCGCGCGCGGGCGGCGGCCGAGGCGGAGCAGGCCGCCGGGCCGCTGGGCTTCACCCCGGCGCTGCGCCTGGAAGGGCTGCTCGACACCGACGTACCGCCCGCCGTCGCGGACGAGGCGCTCGCCGTGGTGTCCGAGGCGCTGTCCAACACCGCACGGCACGCACGGGCCCGCAGCGCCGAGGTCACCCTCGCCGTGGCCGCCGGACGGCTGACCGTCACGGTCACCGACGACGGCACAGGGGTCCCGGAAGACGCTCCCCGGCGCGGACTGGCGAACCTCGCCCGGCGCGCGCAGCGGCTCGGCGGCCGGTTCGACGTCGGCCCCGGCCCCCGCGGGGGCACCCGCCTGACCTGGCGCGTACCGCTCGACCCGGCGGGCGGCTGAGGCGGTTGCCGGACACCGCGGGGGCCGGGGCCGACGTACGCGACGGCGGACGGCGGGTCGCTCCGCCGTCCGGCCGAACGGCGACCCGCGGCCCGGACACCGCGGACACGGCGGACTTCGCGGACGGCCTCAGTGGTGGCCGTCGCCCTCCCCGGCACCGCGGGTGGCGATCACGGCGGCCTGGACCCGGCGTTCCACGCCGAGCTTCGCCAGCAGCCGGGAGACGTTGTTCTTGACCGTCTTCTCGGAGAGGTAGAGCTGCTCGCCGATCTGCCGGTTGGTCAGGCCCTCGCCGACGAGGTCCAGGATCTCCCGCTCGCGCGGCGACAGCTCGTCCAGCGGCTGCTCCGTGGCGGCGGCGGGGGCGCGGTCGCCGCGCAGCGTGCTCATGAGCCGCGCCGTGGTGGCCGGGTCCAGCAGCGACTGGCCGGTGGCGACGGTACGGACCGCGTCGACGAGGTCGGCGCCCTTGATCTGCTTGAGGACGTAGCCCGCGGCCCCGGCCATGATCGCGTCCAGCAGCGCGTCGTCGTCGTCGAACGAGGTCAGCATCAGGCACGCCAGCTCGGGGACGGACGAGCGCAGCTCGCGGCACACGGTGATGCCGTCGCCGTCCGGCAGCCGCACGTCGAGCACGGCGACGTCCGGGCGCAGCGCGGGCCCCCGGGCGAGCGCGTGGTCGGCGTTGCCCGCCTCGCCGACCACCTCGATGTCCGGCTCGGCGTCCAGCAGGTCGTGCAGCCCCCGCCGGACCACCTCGTGGTCGTCGAGCAGGAACACCCGGATGGGTGACTGCGGGGAGAACTGCCCCGACTGCCCCATGACGCGCCTCCTCCGCCGTGCGCAGGGCACCGGTCGGCCGCTGCTGCTCCCGATACTCGTCCCCCGGCGCGAAGGCCGCCAGGGCCGAACGGGCCCGCGTTGCGCCCTCCGGGTGACCTGTTCGTCCCGCTGGTGGAGGTGCCCGGTCCCCGCCCGGGGCCGGACGCGCGGGGTGCGCGCCGAGGCGGTGGTGGGCGCGCTCGGCGCCGGGCACCGGGAAGGAGCTGTGGACTCCCATCTGGCCGACCGTGCACGCGGTCATCCGCCACACTCCGTCCTGCTCGCGGAAGCGGTCGACCGCGTGGCGCAGGCCGTCGGTGATCGACGAAGTCCTCGGCGAGCGCGTCGAAGCACCACGCGGCTCGGTCCGGCGGAAGTGCGTGTCCCGCAAGGGAGTCGGGAGGGTCACGACCGAGACGGCCGGCCCCTCCCGCTGGCGCGGGTACGCAAGCGTGAGCTGCCCGACCGGGGCCGGGGCGCGGCGAACGGGCCGATCAGAACGCGATCTTGTAGGTGTCGCCGTCGGCGTAGACGTGCTTGTCGTTGCCGGCGAAGACATACGCGTACTGCTTGGAGTCGCTGGCTCCCGCGAGCGTCGTCGGTGACGACCCGGTGCCCCCGTCGAAGGACTGCCAGCCGCTCCAGGTGCCGTCGTCCCGGGACCGCTGGGAGCAGTAGAACCTGCCGTCCAGACCGGTGACGGTGACGGCGACCTCGCCCATGGAGTCGAGCGCGGCGAAAACCGCGCACTTCGTGTGCCGTCCGGGATCTTCGTCCACGACGTCCCCCACGAGCCACCGGCCTTGCGGTTGACGTGCACGGCCTGGTCCGTGCCCACCGCGAACACGAACAGGTCGTCGTCCGGTCCGATGACCACCGTCGGCGGCAGGTTCGTCGTCATCCCGCCGGGAATCTCGGTCCAGCTCGTTCGGGCCTCCTTGCCGTGGCGTCGTCACAGTCTCCCCCGCAGCGGGGAGGGCCGTTCTCCGAAGCCGCAAACAGGTGGGCGCAACGGTCGAGAACCGGCCAGCACGGTCACTTCTCCGCGCGCGGCCGGTGAAGCCACGGGCGACGCCCGGTTCACCGGTCCCGCGTGCCGGGACCCGGGTCGCGGCTCGCCCCGCGCGGCATCGACGCAGCCCGCCGGGGCCGCTCCAGGACGAGGAGCGCCGAGTCGTCGTCGACGGGGCCCTGGACGTGGCGGGCGACGTCCTCGCGCAGCAGCCGGAGCGCTTCGTGCGGGGGAGCGCCCATGATGCCGCCCGCGCGGGCGGTGAGCGGATAGAAGCCGCCCTGCCCGTCGCGGGCCTCGGTCAGGCCGTCTGTGCAGAAGAGGACCTGGTCTCCCGGCCCGAGGCACAAGGTGGTGCGGCCGGGCGGTGCGCCGGTGAGATCGCTCAGGCCCAGCGGAGGGCCCGGGGCGCGCGGCTCGGCCGTCTCCACGCCTCCGCCGCGGCGCCGTACGGGGGCGGAGGGTGGCCGTAGTTGAGGATCTCGACGCTGCCGTCGTCCCTCACCTCGGCGAGCACGCCGGTGACGAACCGCTCGCCGTCGGTACGCCGGGCGAGCGCCCGCTCGATCCGTTCGCCGATCTGCGGCAGGCCGTCGAGGTATGGGGCGGACTCGCGGAAAGCCCCCAGTACGACCGACGCGACCCTGACCGCGGGCAGGCCCTTGCCCTGCACGTCCGCGACCACCAGCCGGACGCCGCCGTCCACGGCGACGGCGTCGTACAGGTCGCCGCCGACGTGCGCCGCGTCGGACGCGGACAGGTAGGAGGCCACCATCTCGGCGGCCGGCGACGGGGGCGGGAGCGGTTCGAGGAGGAGCCGCTGCACGGTGTTGCCACGACCTGGACTTCCCTGAGCCGCCGCTCGACCCGCAGCCGGGCGGCGCACACGTAGGCTGCCGCCGCCGTCACGCACAGGATCGCCGCCTGGGCGACACCCGACCGGGCGCTCCACAGGCGCTCGTGCGCCAGCGCGGTGAGCGCGCACAGGACCACCGCGACAGCGCCGGTCAGCACCACCCGGCGGCGCGTACCGTCGGCGGCCGCCAGCGCCGGGCCGACCGCGAACAGCGGCAGCAGGCTCGTGTCCGGCCACGTGAGGAGGTCGATCGCCACGACGCCCGCCATCGACGCGCCCGGGAGCACCCGGTGCGCCGCTTCGGGCCCGAGCGGACCGCGCACCGGGCCTCCTCCCGTCCCACGTCGGCCGCGGCCCCGTACCGCGGCCGCAGGTGCCCACGCCCGGCACCAACTGCCCGGCCGGGGCTGCGTCACCACCGCCCGTAGGCGGGGGTGGTGGGCGGGCAGCTGGTGCTGGGCGACGGCGTGGGCGTCTGCGTCGGGGTCTCGGTCGGTGTGACGGTCGGGGTCACCGTCGGGGTCTCGGTCGGAGTGACGGTCGGCGTTTCGGTCGGTGTGACGGTCGGGGTCACCGTGGGCGTCTCGGTCGGAGTGACGGTGGGTGTCACGGTGGGGGTCTGCGTCGGCGTTTCGGTCGGGGTCTGCGTGGGCGTCTGCGTCGGGGTCCCGGTGTCCGTGGGTGGGGCCTGGGCGCAGGTCACGGCGACGTGGCCGAGTGCGAGGTCGATCAGCGGGCCGGCGTAGAGCTCGGAGCCGTCGGTGCCGGTGAAGGTGCCGGAGACGCTGATGTCGACGCCGGCCCGCGCGCTGGTGACGGGTTGGTGGACGCCGCCCGCGGGGTCCTCGAAACGGTCGTAAGTGACGGTGAGGTCCGCGCTGGAGACGGTGTCGAGGCCGAGTTCGTCGCCCGTCACGGTCAGCTGTGTCGTGCCCTCGGGGACGAGGTGGTCGAGGACGGTGATCTCGTCGGCGTCGGTATGGGCGTAGGCCAGGGCCAGCGGGCCGACCGGCTCCGGGATGCACTCCGCGTAGGTGTCGAGGGTGCCCAGGCTCAGGAAGTCCGGGCGGGTCAGGGCGAGGGTGAAACCGGAGGCACCGGCCTCCGCGTAGTTCTTGGCCGGCTCGGCGTCGGTGCGGGCCACGTTCGCGCCGTCGACGGTCAGACGGCTCAGAACGTCGTCGGGGTCGGAGAAGTCTCCCGGGTCGAGTCCGGCGTCCGCCGCGGAGGCAGCGATGCCGTAGACACCGTGGTACGCGTCGATGCCGAGGCCGGGGGCCGAGGAGACGGTCAGGTCGACCAGGGTGCTGGTGGCGACGTTGTCGGCGGCCTGCGCGGACGTCTGGCCGACAGCCAGCACACAGGCGGCCACGACGGCTGCGGCTGACGCCGTGCTCGTGGCGAGCCGCGTCGGGGAGAGCTTCCTCATAGCCGACAGGAGACAACGCCGCCACCGGTGCCGGTGAGATTGTCCGCCGGATAGGCGTATCAGTGTGTTGCCCCGGTTTCCCGCCGGATCGGCCACGGCTGCCCGCCCGGCGGCTTGATGGGCCGGCTTCGCCCGCCGAGCGCTGGGGACGCCGGATCGGCTTCCTCCTCAGGTGATCACCAAGCGCTGCCTGCCGTCGATGAGTTCGCGCACCGCGTCCAGGTGGCCCGCGTGGGTGGCGGTCTCGGTGATGACGTGGAGGACGACCTCGCGCAGGGTGTCGTATTGCCAGCCGCTGAAGAAGTCCGGCCACCAGGCCGGGGCCGCGTCCAGGTCGGCGCCGGTCAGGAAGGAGTCCGCGCGTTCACCTTCCCGGCGGTAGAGGGCGAGGATCTCCTCGGCCGACTTCTGCGGGCCGGGCAGCCACGCGTTCTCCCCGGACGTGAGGATCTCCTCGATCGCCGACCGCTCACCTGCCGCGACCGCGCGGAACCAGAACTTCTCGTCGTCCAGGGCGAGATGGTGGACCAGTCCCAGACACGTCCAGCCGGAGGGCAGCACCGGGCGCCGCAGCGCTTCCTCGTCCAGGCCCTCCAGGATGCCCAGGACATGCGTGCGCTTGCTGTTCAGTACGCCGAGGAGCGTGGCGAGTTCGGTGTCAGCAGCCATGGTCCGAACGTATCCCACCCCACTGACACCCGGCATGTGGTCGCCCGCGCGCACGCGCTGACCTGGGCGACCGGCCGGCGCGCTAGGAGGGGCCTTCGGCGTCGGCGCCGCCGATCGCGTCCAGGACGCTGTCCAGCAGCCCGGGGAAGCGGGCGTCGATGTCGTCGCGCCGCAGGGACAGGAGGAGTTCGCGGCCGGAGGGGCGCTGCCAGATGAGGCCGCCCTCGCGGAGCACCTTCCAGTGGTGGGTCAGGGTGGACTTGGCGACGTTCCTCAGCAGCGCGCCGCAGGGGTGCTCACCGCCGGCCGCCAGGGTCCGCACGACGCTCAGGCGCATCGGATGACCCAGGGCCGTGAGGACGTTCTCCAGCCGGATCTGCTCACGGGTCGGATGTGACACAAGCATGCCCTCACCTTACGCAACGCTTCGCATGTCGTCGAACGGTCGTACCGTCGCGTCCCGGACGGCCCGTCCGCGCGCAACGCGCCCGCGGCCGGGGGCGGTTGACAACAGGCCCGACTGTACGACTAACTACGAACAGTTCGTCTGTACGACTACATGCGTACGGTCATCCGCCGGATCGAGAAAGGTCCTCTCCTTCCCATGCCTGCCACCCGCGCGGCCTCCCGACCGCCCACGGACGCTCCCCGACTCGGCTGGGTCCTGGCCCTGCTGGCCGCCGCACAGCTGATCATCTCGCTGGACTTCAACATCGTGTACGTGGCGCTGCCGCGCATCGGCAGCGCCCTCGGCTTCACCGACCAGTCCCTGCAATGGGTGGTCAGCGCCTACGCCGTCGCCTTCGGCGGCTTCCTGCTGCTCGGCGGACGCGCCGCCGACCTCATGGGGCGGCGCACCGTGTTCGTCGCGGCACTCGCGCTGTACGCGCTGTCCTCGCTGGTCGGCGCGCTGGCAGCCGATCCGGCGACCATGGTCGCCGTCCGCGCCGCGCAGGGTCTCGGCGGCGCACTGCTCTTCCCCGCGACCCTGTCGCTCATCAACACCCTTTTCGCGGAAGGGGCCCAGCGCAACCGCGCCCTGGCCGTATGGGGCGGCGCCGGTGCCAGCGGACTGACCCTCGGGTCGCTCCTCGGCGGCGTCCTGACCGCCGCGTTCGGCTGGCCGTCGGTCTTCATGGTCAACGTCCCGCTGGCCGGAGCCGTCGCCGTGGCCGCGCTCGTCGTCATCCCCCGTGACGGGCGGTCGGGCCCGCGCCGCAGCTTCGACCTGCCGGGCGCCGCCACCGCCACGGCAGGCGTCACCCTGCTGGTGTACGCCCTGGTGCAGGGGCCCGCGAGCGGCTGGACCTCGGCCGGCATCCTGGGCAGCGGGGTGGCCGCGGTCGCGCTCCTGGGACTGTTCGTCCTCGTCGAGTCGCGCAGCCGCGACCCGCTGATGCCCCTGCGGCTGCTGCGCAACCGCAGCCTTGCCGCCGGCATGACCGTCACGTTCCTGTTCATGGGGACCTTCGGTGCCCTGCCCTACTTCCTGACCGTGCTCTTCCAGCGCGTCCACGGCTTCAGCGCCCTGCAGACCGGTACGGCCTTCCTGGTGCCGTCGGTGTCCATCGCGGCCGGCACCCAGATCGGCGAGCGGATGGCGTCGAGGACCGCCACCCGCGCCACCCTGGTCACCGGCCTGCTGACCGGCGCCGCCGGTACGGCCGTGCTCGCCCTTGGGATCTCCGCGCACGGCGGCTACGCCGCGCTCGTGCCCGGCCTGGTCATCTCGGGCATCGGCCAGGGCATCACCTGGACCGCCATGTGGATCGCCGCCGCCTCCGGCGTGGACCCCGCCGAGCAGGGGATCGCCTCCGGAATGGCCTCCACCACGCAGCAGGTCGGCGGAGCGGTCGGACTCGCACTGCTCATCGCCCTGGCCAACGCGGGGGTCGGCGCCCGGAAGGGCGAGGCGCTGCGCACCGCCATGGCCGACGGCACACGGACGGCCGTCCTCGTCGCCGCCGCGGGCATCCTGCTCGGCGCCCTCGTCGTGCTCGCCCTCCACCGGACCACCCCCGGAGGCGATTCCGTCGAGATCGCACGGAACACCGAGCGGCCCGCGGCGGAGGGGAGCAGGACAACGGTGTGACGCGGCACGGGCCGGCCACCGCGCCGGGCCCGGTCGTCGGCCGAACGGCGGCCCCCGGCGCTCAGATCTCGGCGAGTACGGAGCGGAACCGGTCGAGCAGGGGGTTGTCGTCGCCGGTCCGCCAGACGAGGTGCAGGGTGGTCGTCGTCCCGGCCAGCGGGCGCGCGGTGACGCCGACGCGCCGCAGCACGCGGTGGGAGTCGGTCATGACGGCGGCGCCGAAGCCCGCCGCGACCAGCGCGAGCACCGTCTGCACGCTGTGCCCCTCCGCGCCGATACGGGGCGTGACGTCGGCCTGGCGGCACAGCGCGAGGATCTCGTCGTAGGACTGGGGGGAGGTCTCCCGCGGCCACAGCACCAGCGGGATCTGGCCCAGGGCGTCCAGCGGAGCGGGACCGGGGCCGTGGGCGAGTGGATGGCCGCCCGGTATGAAGAGCGTCAGCGGTTCCTGCCACCAGGCCTGGGTGGTGAGCTGCGGGTCACGCCGGGGGAGGCGTTGGACCGCGATGTCGAAGCGGCCGTCGAGGACGCCCGCCGACATCTCGGCGTCGCTGAAGCTCTCCTCCAGGCGGAGGGCGACGCGGGGCAGTTCGCGGCGCAGACGCCCGAGCATGCCGCCGAGCGGGCCGTTGATGCCCGACCCGGCGAACGTGACCGTGAGCCGCCCGCTGCGGCCCTCGGCCGCCAGCCGGACGTCGTCCAGGACTGCCTCGGCCTCGGCCAGCAGATGCGCGGCCCGCCGGGCGAGCGCCGTACCGGCCGCCGTGGGGACCAGGCCCCGGCCCTCGCGGGTGAACAGCGCGGTGCCGAGGCGGCGTTCCAGTTCCCTGAGCTGGCGGCTGAGCGTCGGCTGGGTCAGCGCCAGCCGACGGGCCGCACCGCTGATGCTGCCCTCCTCGGCGATCGCCACCACATAGCCGAGCACGCGAAGTTCCATCCATACCTCCCAGGCATGGAAAGCATACCTACGGATACGCGGAAGGCAGATCCGCCGTCGTTACCAGGCAGGCTGGAGTCATCGGAAAGCAAGCCCATCTGGAGGAATCGTGAACCGCGACGAGCGATACGAGTACGGCATGAAGGTGCTGGAGCAGGTCGACGGCGAGGCCGGTCAGCGGATCGTCGACTCGCTGGCGGACACCTCGCCCGAACTGGGCCACCAGGTGGTCGCCTGGGCCTTCGGCGACATGTACGCCCGGCCCGAGCTGCCTCCCCGCGACCGTCAGCTCGTCACCCTGGGCGTGCTCGCGGCGCTGGGCGGCTGCGAGATCGAGCTGGAGGTGCACATCAACGCCGCCCTCAACGTCGGCCTGACCCCGATCGAGATCTCCGAGGCCCTGCTGCACACGGCCGTCTACGCCGGGATGCCGCGTTCGATCAACGCCACGCTGGTCGCCAAGAAGGTCTTCGGAGGGCGCGGACTGCTGCCCCTGACGAACGTGGCCTGAGCGCGGCCGCGTCCCCGCGACCGCGGCGGCGGAACGCTCGGCGGATCAGTGGGCGGTGGCGCGGGACCGCACGGCCGCGCCGCGCCCCCGTACGGGCGCCTCGCGCTTGAGGTAGGTGTCGACAGGGGTGGCGGCCAGGCCCGCCACCCCGTCGAGGGCGGGCACGCGGTCGGCACCCGCAGCCGTACCAGCCAGCGCGCCGTCCCGGCCGTCTCCCCGGCCGGCACGCCCACCACCCGGACGAGTCCGGCGTCGTGCAGGCGTGCGTAACGCCGCGCCGGCGTACGTTCGTCGCCGACGCCCTGCTCCCCGGCGAACACGCGCCCGCCGCCTCCTGCTTCGCCTGCGTGACCGTACGCGTGGGCGATCTCGGCACGGCGCGCACGGTCGTCGAGACGGCGGGCGTCGAGACCCGCTCCACACCGGAAGGCGGCTTCTTCGGCTCGGCCCGTGACGCCCGCACCGGACTGTTCTTCACCTCGCCCTGACACCCCGGGCGTTCCGCGCCCGCGGCCGGGGCCGCTGACGGGAAGGGCCGAACCAGCCGGTTCGCACGGAGCGTCGTCGTCAGGGCGGATTCACGGCAGACGCGCGCGTACTTCCGCCCAGGCGACGAGTCGGTCCTTCGCCGGTCCTTCCTGGGCGAAGCCCATCAGCCGGTCCAGGTGAGCCGTCAGGTTCTTGTGCCGGCGCAGTTCGCCGATCTCTTCGAGCGGGAGGGTGCGCCAGTCGGCGGATCGCACGAGGGCCTGATCGGGGTCCAGAGCGAGTGCTGCCAGTGTGTCGGCGGCGAGTGCCCCGGGGTCCCAGTCGCGGTCGGCGCCGGGGCCGAGATGTCCGATGACCCAGGTGCGGAGCGCGAAGTCCTGGCAGGCCTTTCGGGTGTCTTCCCAGGGGGTGCCACCGGGAAGCCGTTCGTCGGCGGCCAGCGACAGCTTGGCCCAGCGCAGCCGGGCGCTTCGCGACTCGTCCGGCTGACAGGCGTGTGACTGGGCGACGGTCCTGATGAGCTCCAGGCCACGGCCCTGTCGGGTGGTCGTGAGTGCTTCGAGGCGGTCGACGGTCCATGCGCTGAGGTCGCGGGGCGGCTGCTTGGGCTCGCTGTCGTCGCTCAACATCCCTCGTTCCGGACGGTGTACAGGCCGAGGCCGACGGTAGCTCTGTCGGAAGATCTTCGGTCGATCCGGGCGAGCTTTTCCTCGGCCCGGGCGCGGCGGCGGTCTTGCTCACGACGGGCGCGTCCGCGACGTCGGCGGCAGCAGCGTCGCAGCCGAGGGACGCCGGCTACCCGGCCCAGGAATGCGTCACGATCCACAGCTGGCGCCTGACTGCTCGAAGGCCCGCAGGGAGGAAGGCCTTCTCCGACCGGGGCGCCCGCCGGGCACCGTGCCCGTCGACCGGCGTTTCGCCGTCGGTGGGCGGCCGACAACCGCCGGGTGAGCGCCCTCGGCTCGTCACGTCCCGCAGCATGCGGGCACGGCAGCCGGGCGTGGCGGGCGGTCAGGCGCCGGTGTGGGTGTAGGGGGCCCACAGGTGGGGGATGGCCCGGCGGTCCAGGCCCGGTGGCAGGTCCGCGCCGTCCCGCAGGGCGCGGACCGCTCGGTGCAGGGCCTCGGCGGCGCGGCGCGGGTCCGGCTCGCCGGACGGGCCCGCCAGGTGGCGGTAGAAGTCGTCCGCGACCAGCGCCGCCGTCTGGTCCTCCTGCTCCCACTGGGTCGCGACCACCCGGGGGAAGCCCGCCAGCTGGAAGGCCGAACCGAGGTGGATCGACTCGTCGGTCAGCTCGGTGTCGTCCGTCACCCCGGTGCGACAGGCCGACAGGTACGCCAGTTGCGCGTCGTCCAGCCGGACGGCGGTGAGCGCTCCCACGGTGAACGGGGCGCTCGCGTGGTCGTGCAGCACCAGCGTGCTGAGCGACGGGTCGGCGGCGTCGCCGCGGGTGTGGCAGCAGAAGTGGGCGATCGCGCACTGCGGGAGCCGGGCGAGCACGGCCGACCGGGTCGGGACGCCCGCCGAGGGCAGCGCCGGGTCGCCGGGCCGGTCGGCCGGGCCCGGGGAACGGAGCAGCACCGCCCCGTCCAGGTGCCGCAGGACGAGTCCGGCCTCCCGGTCGACGTACCCGAGGTCGTCCTCGGAGCGCTGACCGGGCGCGCTCGGCACCGCCACCACCAGCCCGTGCGCGGGCCGTCCGCCGGCGGCGGTCTGCCGGCGGGCGTGGGCGAGGGCCCGGACGGTCGGGGTGTAGGACGGGACGACGCGGTCCAGCACAGTGCGCGGGGCCGCTCCGTCCGCGCCCGTCCCGTTCGCCGGGTCGCGGTGGTGCCCGGCGGCGTGCAGGGGCAGCAGCCCGAGCAGCCCGCCGGTCACCCACCACATCCGGGGCCACTCGGCACCGGGCTCCGGCGCCCGGCGGAGGCCGAGCGCCTCCAGGACCGGCTCGGCGACCTCGTCCCAGAGCCAGCCGAGCAGCCCGGTCAGGGTGCGCTGGGCCGCGATGCGCTCGCGGCGGTCCGTCCCGCTGTCGAGCGTCTGCAGCGCCTGCCGGAAACCGCTGGTCCGCTCCCGCAGCTCCTCGTACGTCAGCCCCGGCAGCGGCAGGACGTCGATGCCGTCGCCGGTCAGCAGCAGGGCGTCGCAGCGGTAGCTGCTGACGTTGACCACGGCGATCGGCCCCTCGGCGGCCTCGGTCAGCAGCGCGGCGGGCTCCGGCGGCAGGGCGAAGGAGGAGAAGCCCGGTGTGCTCCGGATCGTCGCCAGCACCTGTGCGAGGGCGTGCGCCAGCGGGTGCCGGTCCGCCGTGCCGGACGGGCCGGTGACCGCCGGGGTGCCGAAGCCGACGTCGGCACCGGCCGCGGCGTCCAGCCGGTCGCGCAGGTCGACGAACTGCGCGGCCAGCTCCGGGTGTGCCCGGTGCAGGTCCGTCAGGTCGCTGCGGGTGTCCAGGGACTGGCTCAGCAGGACGCCCCGCCCCGTCTCCAGCACCTGCAGCGCGCGGGTGGCCCGCTCCTGCCGGGTGCCGCCGGTGCCGGACAGGACCAGCGCGGCGGCGTCGGCGGCGAGGTCGGTGAACTGCCGCAGCGCCCGCTGCTGGTCGCGGCTGACGAGGTGGCGCGGTGCCACCTCGGGCAGCAGCCGGACGGCGGCCTCGGCCGCCCGGGCCGCCCGGTACGGGTCGGCGCGGGCCAGCATCTGGGCCGCGACGATCGCGGAGGCCACCTGGTTGAACGGCGTGCCGTGACCGGCCCGCCAGCAGTCCTCGTGGGCGGCCACCGCGGCCTCGAAGTTCTCCTGCCCGCCGTCCAGGCGGAAGCGCTCCTCCAGCAGGACCGCGCGCTGGGAGCGGATCATGCTCCGCGGCACCCGCCCTTCGGGGAAGTCGCCCCCGGCGACCTCGAACAGCCGGATCGCCTCGTCCAGATCGGGCCGGGACCTCCCGAGCAGATACCGCTGGTTCAGCAGCAGCCCGAGCACGTAGCCGAGCCGGTCCCGGGTCAAGGCGTCCGGCTCGGGCACGTCCGCCCGCGCCTGCCGCAGCAGGGCGACGGACCGGTCCGAGTCCGCCCGGCTCTTCGTCACCCGGGCCCGGGTGGACAGCGCCAGCGCCCACATGACGGTCCGCTCGGTCAGCGCGAAGTCGTCGGGGAGGGGGGTCAGGGCCGCCGCCCGCGCCTCCTCGACCGCCTCCTCCAGGGCGTCGACGTCCCCGAAGTGCTCGAACACCAGCCGCAGCACCATGCTCAGATGGGTCCGCAGGGTCGTGCGGCGCGGATCGTCCGCCGGTATCTGCCGCAGGCCCGCGCGGGCGGTGTCCACGGCTTCGTGCAGCACGGTGCCGTCACCCGTCCGCCCGTACCGCATCGCCAGGGCCGCGACCAGATTGCTCTGCACGACCCCCCGGGTCAGGCCCGCGGGCGACAGCGGTACGGCCTCGCGGAACAGCCGGACGGTCTCCACCAGGGCGTCGGCGTCCCCGTCGTGCTCCGCCCGCAGGAAGTACGCCAGCGCCAGGGTGGTCCGCGCGGCGGCCTGCAGATCCCGGTCGTCCGCCGGGACACCCGCCATCAGGGCCTCGGCGGCCGCGACGGCCCGGTCCAGGTCGGCGGCCTGCCGGGTCTGGTGGAACCGCGTCCGCAGCGTCTCGGCGGTGGCGGCCAGGCGGCCCACCTCCGTGCCGGTGAACTCCGCGACGGGGGCGCCCGAGGCGCGGATCAGCCGGAGCGCTTCCTCGGACGGGACGACCGTGTCGCCCAGCCGCGTGGAGAGCATGGCCTCGGCCTGGTCCTCGTCCAGCTTCTCGGTCCAGTCCGCGAGCGACCGCAGCAGCGCCCCGCCGTGGTCCAGCACACCGAGTTCGGCCAGGTCCTCCGGCCGTCCCAGCTGGTCGTGGCGGATCTTGAGCAGGACCGTCAGCAGGCCCCGGACCGAGGCCCGGTCGGCCTCGTCCGTGCTGCCGTCCAGCGCCTGCCGGGCGTACTCCACGGCGTCGTCGATGTCCTCGGGCCGCCCGGTGGACCGGAACCGCTCCGCCGCCTCCCCGGCGGCGGAGAGCAGGAACAGCGCATGGCCCTCCGGGCTCTCGCCCGCCCGGCGCGGCAGCACGCGCCGCCGCAGGGGCGTGCTGTCCGCGTCCGCGTCCGCGTCCGGGGTCGCGGGCGGCCGGGCCGGGCCGTTCTGCCGGTACGGCGGGGTCGGCCACAGCGCGCTCAGCTGCTCCACCCTGGCCGCGTGGTCCTCCGCCGCGGGCCGGGCGGCGGCGTCCGACAGGGCGTGCGCCCGGGCCAGGTCGTCCCCGTTCCCGGCACAGGCGAACCGCTCGCGCAGCAGATCCCCGAGCAGCGCCTCGGCGACCGGCCGCAGCGGGTCGTGGCGCAGCGTCACGACCAGCAGCTCCACGGTCGTGACGGCCAGGTTCAGTTGCAGCAGCGAGGAGGTGCGGCGGAAGTGCCGCAGCCTGGCCAGCCCGAGCCGGGCGATCAGCCCGGCCGGGGGGAGTACGGCTCCGGGGGACTGCCGGAGCCCCTCGGTGAACCAGCCCTCGGCCTCCTTCAGATCCTCTTCCAGGTCGCCGATCCGCACGTCGTCGGCCTCCGCCGGCGCGTCCGGCGTGCCGTCGGCCCGCAGGTCGTACCGCGCGAGGTAGGCGTCGCAGAGCTTGAACACGGTCCGCAGGGACGTCTCCTGCGAACCGTCCTGCGCGTCGTCCTGCCCGACCGCCTGCTCCAGGGCGGCCTTCAGGTACTCGACGGCCGCGTCGAGGTCGTCCGCGCCGCCGGTCAGCCGGTGCCGGGCCATCAGTGCGAAACCGAGCGTGGACAGATGCCACGGGGCGTCCGGGTAGTCCGGCGTGAGGGCGCCGCAGGACAGCTCCATCAGCTCCACCGCGCGGGTCCGGTCCGCGAGCGTGGGGGAGTCCATCCACCGTTGCAGCGCCCGGTACACCGGATCCTGCTCCGTGATCAGCGGCAGCAGCCGCAGCGGGACGTCCCGGCTGCCCGCCGCCACGCACGGCGTCAGCAGATCCACCGCGGCCTCCAGGAGGCCGTGGTCCGGGTCCGCCGGATCCCTCATCGCACGGGACCAGCGGTAGTTGCCCAGTAAGAGCCGCAGCTCCAGCTCCTCCCGGCTCCCCGGGACCAGACGGGAGAGCTCGCGGGTCAGCTCGGCCGCCCGCACCTCCTGCGGATCGCCCCGCCCGAACCGGGCCGCCAGCCGCCTCGTCAGCTTCCCCGCCATCCGTCCCCCCTGCCTGCCGCGTCCGGCCGCAGTCTGCTGACAGCGACCCCCCGCGCCGATCGTACGAGTGCGCGGGGAACTCCGGACAGAGCTGTGCGGGTCTGCTCCTCAAGTGATATGACGTGACATCAGACGACAGTACGACCGAAGGGGGGCGGAACCCATGGCGGTGGAACCGGACCGCGGGACGGGCAGGGACACGGACCGGGGAGCGGGACGGGGAAGGGGCCGGGGAACGGGCCCGGACACGGACCGGGGGACGGACTGGTTCGCCGAGCGGCGGCTCGCGGTCGTCTGCGCCAACCTGGAGCGGATCCGCGACGACCTGCGGGACGGCTCCGCGGGCGAACAGCCCCTGGACCGCGTCCTCGACGCCGCCCGCGACGAGGGCGCCGACATCGCGGAGCCGCTCGCCGCGCTCCACACCGCGCTCCAGCAGGACGGGGACTCCCAGGGCCTCAACGGTTACCCCGGGGCCCGGACGTCGAGCTCGCGGAGCCTGCAGGCCGCAGGCCTGAGCAGCCGCGCCACCGAACCGGTCGAGGTGTGCCCGATCGGCCGCTGCACCCGCCACTCCTGGCCCGCCGAATCCGGTCCCGCACCACGCTGCGCGATCGGCGGCTCGGCCTTCCGCCGCGGCAGGCTGTGACCGTGTGGACAGCTTCCTCGCGGAGTTCTGCAAGGAACTCACCCGGCGCTGGATCGCCGTCCTTGCCGCACCCGGCACGCTCTACCTGTCCGTCGTGGCCACCGCCCACGTCCTCGGCCAGGACCATCCGCTCTCCCCGGGCCTGCTGGCCGCGCGCGTCCAGGACCGGGCCGACCGGGCGGCGGCCCAGACCCTCGGCGGACAGGCCGTCCTGCTCGCCGCCCTGCTCGTCGCCGCCGCGGCGGCCGGACTCGTCGCCCAGGCCCTCGCCGGCCTCCTCGAACGCACCGTCCTCGCCGCCGACTGGCCCGGCCTGCCCTGGCCGCTGAACCGCCTCGCCGAACGCTCCACCGACCGGCGGCGGGACCGCTGGAACGCCGCCCGGCAGCGCCGCGAGGCCGTCCTCGAACGGGACGCCGAACGCCTCGCCCTCCGTCTGGCCGACAGGCCGACCGAACGCCTCGCCGCGTACTGCGCGCTCCAGCGCGTCGCCGCCGAGGAACCCGAACGCCCCACCTGGAGCGGCGACCGGCTCAACGCCGCCGCGATCCGCGTGCAACGCGACCTCGGACTGGACCTCGCGGACACCTGGCCCTACCTCTGGCTGACCCTGCCCGAGGACACCCGCACCCAGGTGGCCACGGCCCGCCAAGGCCTCAGCCGCGCCGCACTGCCCGGCGCATGGGCCCTGCTCTGCCTCCCGCTCGCCCTGTGGTGGTGGCCCGCCGCCCCCCTCGCCGCGGTACTGGCCCTGACCGGCCGCGCCCGCTTCCGCCGGGCGGCCGAGGAGTACGCCCTGATCCTGGAAGCGGTCACCCGTCTCCACGCCCACGACCTCGCCGCCCGCCTCACCCCACCGGCCGGTCCCGACGCCCAGCAGCCGCCCCCGCCCGCAGCGGTACCGGCCCCCGCCCGCCGGGCCGACGACCTGGCCGGCACCACGGACTGACCCGGGCGGGTGCCGAAGGTGCCCGGCGGCCGGGGACGATGCCGCGATGCGCCGTCAGGCCGTGCGCGGCCGCGGCGGCGCCGGGCACGCACGGCGGCCGAGGCCCGGCATGCTGGGGCCGGCGCGGCAGCAGTCGTGGCGGGCGGTGACGTCGGGCGGCCGCCCCGTTCCTCCCGAGGAGACCGACGCGTGACCGTCGCACGAGCGCCGACGACGCGGCCCCCTGCGTTCTTAACGGCTGCTTCGCTGGATAGCCTTTCCCCATGTCCCCCCGACCCGCAGGAACGCGCCCGACACTGTCGCTGGTCGCCGAGACCGCCGGCACGAGCGTGCCCACCGTGTCCAAGGTGCTACGAGGAGGGACGGACGTCTCGGCCGAGACGCGCGCGAAGGTCATGGCCGCCGTCCGAGCCGTCGGCTACACCCGCAGGGGCGGAGCCAAGATCGAGAGCGTGCCGGACGAGACCGGGCTGTCCAACGTGCTCGACCTCGTGGTCACCCACTACGAGGGGTCGTGGGCGAACATGGTCACGGCCGGGGTCGGGCGCGAGGCGGCGGCAGCCGGTCTGGACGTCGTGCTCACGCTCGCCGACCCGGAGAGCGACTGGGTGGCGCGGGTGCTGCGGCGGCGCGGGCTCGGGGTCATCGGGGCACTGGTCGATCCCACCTCCCCGCAGTTCAACGCGCTGTCTGCGGCAGGTGTCCCGGTGGTGCTGGTCGATCCGATGACCACGCCTCCGGCGGGGGCGGTGAGTGTCGGCGTGGCGAACTGGGACGGCGGACGTACGGCTGCCGAGCACCTGCTCTCCCTCGGCCACAAGCGGATGGGCGTCGTCGCCGGCCACGCCCGCCACCTGTTCGGCCGGGCGCGGGTCGACGGTTTCCGGGCCGCGGCCCACACCGCGCCCGCCGGCGGTGCCGCGGTGTCCGTGGCCTACGGCGGGTGGAACGCGGTCAAGGCGGAGGCCGCGACCCACACCCTGCTCGACCGGGATCCGGGGATCACGGGGGTCTTCGCGTGCTCCGACGAGATGGCGCTGAGCGTCTACGAGGTGCTGAACGCCCGGGGGCTGCGGATTCCCGAGGACGTGAGCGTGATCGGCTTCGACGACCTGCCCGAGGCGCAGGTGATGAGCCCCCGGCTGACGACCGTGCGGCAGCCCAGCACCGAGCTGGGCGCCACGGCGGTCAAGCTCCTCATGGAGCTCGCCCGGGAGAAGGACGGCAGCGTCCGCCCTCCCGCCCGCATGGAACTGGCCACCGAACTCGTCGTCCGCGCCTCCACCGGTCCCGTCCCGGCGACCGGGGCGTCCCGGCCCTGACGCGGACGGTCTCCTCCCGGCCGGTCTCAGCGGGGTGGCGCCGTCACCACCTGCAGGACGAGGCGGCTCGGACGGGCCTCGCCGTGCCGGACCGTGTACTGCGCGGGAACGGGTCCCCGGGCCGGGTCGAAGGTGTTGCCCCCGACGTCCCAGCGGGGCGACGAACTCGGTGCGACGTCGACGCGCACCCGATGGCCCGGCAGGAACGTGTGCGCCGTCGACCAGAGGTCCACGGCGACCTCAAGGTCCTCGCCCGGCTCGACCGGGCGCCGCTCGCCGTGCCCCGTGACCGGGTCGACGAGCCGCGCCGACGCCCGCTGCACACCGTCGGCGACGACGAGGCTGCGGCCGTCGGGGTGCTCGTCGCACAGCCGGACGACCACGTCCGCGTCCGTCCCCGTGGTCGTGAGGTGCACGACGGCGCGGATCGCGCCCAGCACCGTGACGTCCTCGGCGAGCGGCGGCGTCCGCCACGACAGCACGTCCCGGCGTGAGTGGAGGGGAGCCTGGTCGGCCGGTCCGGCCTCGTACGGGGCGAAGAGGAGTACCGCTCCGCCGCACGTCGGCACCGGGGACGCGGGGTCGCTGGTCAGG
The DNA here is from genome assembly GCF_044332905.1 of Streptomyces sp. NPDC021224. NCBI lineage: Bacteria > Bacillati > Actinomycetota > Actinomycetes > Kitasatosporales > Streptomycetaceae > Streptomyces > Streptomyces sp. NPDC021224. Next base: position 183,231 of record NZ_JBIRPW010000015.1, read on the forward strand.
TGCTGCTCACCGCTGTGCGGTGGGTCCGCCGTGAGCGATCCCGCGGTGCTCAGGTGCAGTTCGAGCGTCCGCGTGTCCGGTGGCGGGAATTCCTCGGTGCCGATCCACCGGTCGGCGCCCATCAGGAACACGCGCACCGGCGGCGTGTCCGCCGTACCCCCGCGCAGGGCGGCGTCGAACCACCGGATGTGCCGCTCGGTGAGGTCGCCGCCGCCGAGGTCGTCGGCGGACGCGGCAGGGCCGAAATCGGCGGCGGCCGTCCGGCCCGACATGTCGGTGTGCGACCACGGGCCGACGAGAAGGTGGGGCGCCGGTCCGCCGGCCGTCCTCGCTCGGCGCAGCAGACGCCGGTAGATCTCCAGGGTCGATCCGAGGAAGACGTCGAACCATCCGCCGATCAGGAGGACCGGGATGTCGATCGCGTCGATCCGGTCGACGATCTTCCCGGCGCGGTGGCTCACGGAGTCGAGCGGTTCGCGCAGCCGGTCCAGGCCCCACCGGACGATCGCCTCGGCGTCCGGGGCGGCGTCCAGCGCCCCGGCCCGGAACGCCTCCCCGCTCGTGACGGCGCGCTCGGTGGCCTCCCAGCGACCGTGCTCGGCCTCGCGCCCGTCGCGCCCGTCGCGCCCGGCGATGCGGGCGATCAGGTCCGGGGCGATCGCGTAGTGCGTCCACGCCAGGGTGCTGCCGATCTCCGGCACGCCGCCGCGGAACCGGAACCCGTCCAGCGCCGACATCGCCGGGCTCATCGCCGGGGCTATCGCCCGCAGCGCCGGCGCTCCCCCCAGGAGAGCGCTGAACTGGGTCTCCGAGGCGTAGGACGCGCCCCACATGCCGACGGTCCCGGTGCACTCGGGAAGCGCCGCGAGCCACGCCACCGCGTCGGCGCCGTCGGCCACCTCCTGCGTGCACGGCTCGAAGTGCCCGTCGGAGCCGAAGCGCCCCCGTACGTCCTGGAGCGCGACGAGGTATCCGGCGGCGACGAGCCGCCCGACGTCGAGCATCCCGTCGTGCTCGTCCCCGGTCACGTCGTAGGGGTGCCGGGTCAGCAGGGCCGGCCACGGCCCGTCGCCGTGCGGAAGCAGCAGCACCGTCCGCAGCCGGGTCCCGTCGCGCACCGTGCAGGCGACCTCCCGGCGCTCGGCGACCGGGTTCCGCGGCCTACGGATCGACTCCACAGGTGTTCCTCTCCGGGTTTCGGTGCGGCGCCGTGCCGTGACGCGACACGGCACGGCGCCGGACGTGCTGCGCGCCGCCGCTCAGCGCAGGGCGATCGCCGTCCACGACACCGGCGGCAGCTCGACGGTCAGCACACCGTCGGTGAGCGTGGCGCCGGTGTTCACCGACGGGGTCACCCGCTGCTGGTCGGTGAGCGTGTTCTTCGCGTAGACGTCCGGGTCGGCGAGCGTGACCGCCTCGGCGACGCGCGTCGAGCCGAGGCTGCGCACGTCGACGGTGATCTGTGCGGGCTCGGTCAGATCGCGGTTGACGAGGAAGACCGCGGCCCTGTCCTCGTCCACGGTGGCGACCGCGTCGATGAGGGACGCCTCGCCGTGCCGAGCCGTCTGGTACGTGGGCGCCTGGACCACGGGCCGGATGACCTCCCCGGAGGCGAGCCGGCTCGTGATCGAGAAGGGGTAGAAGGTCGTCTGGCGCCAGGCCGGGCCGCCGGGCTCGGTCATGATCGGCGCGATCACGTTGACGAGCTGCGCGAGCGACGCGGAGGTCACGCGGTCGCTGTGCCTGAGCAGTGTCATCAGCAGGTTGCCGACGACGACGGCGTCCGCGACCGAGTACGTGTCCTCCAGCTGCCGGGGCGCGTGCCGCCACTCGGTGTTGACCTCCTCGGACTCCTGGTGCTCCTTGAGGTACCAGACGTTCCACTCGTCGAAGGAGATGTCGATCTTCTTGCTCGAGCGCCTCTTGTGCCCGACGTGGTCCGCGGTCGCCACGACGGTGTCGATGAAGTAGTCCATGTCCACCGACGAGGCGAGGAACGAGCCGAGGTCGCCGTCGTACTCCTGGTAGTACGCATGGCACGAGACGTAGTCGACGTGGTCGTAGGTGTGCTCCAGCACGATGCGCTCCCAGTCGCCGAAGGTCGGCATGCTGGAGCCGGAGGAGCCGCAGACCACCAGTTCGAGGTCCTTGTCGGCCATCTTCATGGCCGCGGCGGTACGGGCGGCGATCTTGCCGTAGTCGTCCGCGGTCATGAAACCGGTCTGCCACGGACCGTCCATCTCGTTGCCGAGGCACCACATGCGGATGTCGTGCGGGTCGGGCGTGCCGTTGGCGACGCGAAGGTCCGACAGCGCCGTGCCGGAAGGGTGGTTGGCGTATTCGAGCAGGTCCAGGGCGGGCAGGATGCCCCGGGTGGCGACGTTGACCGCGAGCATCAGTTCGGAGCCGGTGAGCTTGAGCCACCTGGCGAACTCGTCGAGACCCACCTGGTTCGACTCGAGCGAGTGCCAGGCGAGGTCACGGCGCACCGGGCGCTTGTCGCGCGGGCCGACGGAATCCTCCCAGCGGAAGCCGGAGACGAAGTTGCCGCCCGGATAGCGGATGGTGGTGCTGCCGAGCTCCTTGACGAGTTCGACGACGTCCATGCGGAAGCCGTCGTCGTTCGCGCTCGGGTGTTCCGGCTCGTAGAGCCCGGTGTAGACGCAGCGGCCGAGGTGCTCGACGAACGAGCCGAAGGTGCGGCGTCGAACGGGAGCGATGACGGCGCGCTTGTCGAGCTCGATGTGGGCGCGGGGCAATTCGGTGGTCCTTTTCTGTGCGACGGCGCACGGTGTGCCTCGGGGGGAACGACGGCGCCGGCCCGGCGCTCTGCCCCTGCCGCAGCACGGCAGGGGCAGGCAGGGGCCGGCGCGTGTCCTGCGCCGGGGTCAGCCCTTGACGGCGCCGGTGAGGCCGCCGACGATGCGCTTTTCGAAGATCGCGAAGAATATCAACGCGGGGAGCATGGCGAGGGAGGTGAAGGCGAGGACCTTCGCGGTGTCGGTGGAGTACTGCGAGGAGAACGCCTGCACGCCCAGCGGCAGGGTGTAGTTGGCGGTCGAGTTGAGGATGTAGAGGGGCAGCACGTAGTTGTTCCAGCTGCCGATGAACGACAGGATCGCGACGGTCACGACGCCGGGCAGCGACAGCGGGACGACCATCCGGGCGAAGAAGCCGAGGCGGCTCGTGCCGTCGATCGCGGCGGCCTCCTCGATCTCGTTCGGGATGGCGCGCAGGAAGGGCACCAGGATGATGACCGTGGTCGGCAGGCCGAAGGCGATCTGCGGGACGATCACGCCGAGCAGGTTGTCGACCAGGCCCAGGTCCTTGACCACGATGTACAGCGGGGTGATCGCGATGACCATCGGGAACATCAGACCCGCGGCGAACAGCGAGTACATCGCGCCCTTGAGCTTGAAGTCGTAGCGGGCGATGACGAAGCTGACCATGAGGCCGAGGACGACGATGCCGACGGTGCTGGCGAGCGCGACGATGACGGAGTTGCCGAATTCGCCCCAAAACCGGTTGGACTTCAGGACGTCGAGGTAGTTGCCGGTGACCCAGGGGTGGGGGAGGCCGGCCGGGCTGGTGGTGATCTGCGAGTTGCTGCGGAAGCCGCCGAGGACGATGTAGAGGACGGGGGCGACGCAGACGGCGATGAACAGCAGGGCGATGAAGTAGGTGACGGGGTTGCCCCACTTCTCGGGCGTGTCACGGCCGCTGCCGGACTTCTGCTGCCGGCCGGCGGAGGAGAACCAGGTTTTCTCCGTGGTCGCGCTCATCAGACTGTTCCTTCCGTGACGGCTCCCCGCAGGTCGCGGCGCAGGACGAAGCGCTGGTAGATCAGCGCCACGATCAGCGAGATCAGGAACATCACGACGGCGATGGCGCTGCCGTAGCCGTAGTTGCCCGCGTTGCGGCCCTGGGCGAGCATGTAGATCGCCATGGTCGAGGTGCCCGCGGTGCCGGAGACGTACTGGCCCCAGATGATGTAGACGAGGTCGAACAGCTGGAGTGAGCCGATGATCGACAAGAACGCCCAGATCCGGATCGTCGGGCCCAGCAGCGGCAGCGTGATGCGGCGCTGGACCTGCCAGTAGGAGGCGCCGTCGATGGCGGCGGCCTCGAAGAGTTCCTGGGGGATCGACTGGAGCCCGGCGAGCATGAGGATCACCGCGAAGCCGATGTACTTCCAGGTGATGATGGCCATCAGCGTCCAGATGGCCAGCTTCGGGTCGGACAGCCAGTCGGCTTGGAGGGAACCGAGTCCGATGTGGCGCAGCAGGTCGTTGATCGCACCGTCGCTCTGGGCCATCAGGCTCCACCCGGTGCCGACGATGACCTCGGAGATGATGTAGGGCACGAAGATCAGCACACGGATGACGGACCGGCCGCGGATCTTCTGGTTGAGCAGGAGCGCCAGCCCGATGGCCAGCGGCGCCTGGATGACCAGGGAAAGTCCCATGATCATGAAACTGTGCTTGAGGACCTGGTGGAACGCGGGGTCCTTCAGGATCAGCTTGTAGTTGTTCAGCCCGACCCAGTCGGTGGGCGCCCCGTAGCCGTGCCAGCGGTAGAAGCCGTAGTACGCGGCGAGCGCGACCGGGAAGATCACGAACGCCAGGAACATGACGATCGCCGGTGCGGACAGCACCGCGATCTCGAATCGCATCCTGGCACGGCCGCGGCGGCGCGCAGCCGCCCGCGGCGGGGCCGGGGGCTCGACGGAACCCCCGACCCCGGCCGTGCCCTGCGACGGGCGGCCGGAGGCCGCACCGGTACCCAGGGTGTTGCTGCTCATCGTCTGCGCACTCAGCCCTTCTCGGCGGCCGAGTTGGTGTCCTTGACGATGTCGGCGGCCGAGCCCTTGCCTGCCAGCAGGTTCACCACCGCGGTGTTCATGGCGTTGCCGACGTTCTGCCCGTAGACGGTGTCCAGGAACTGCATCGAGTAGGCGGCCTTGTTGAACGCCTCGAGCGCCGAGATGTTGTACGGCTCGGTGACGACACCCTGCGCTGCCTTGTTCACCGGGATCGTCACGAACGCCTTCGCGTAGGCCTCCTGCTGCTCCTTGGTCACCAGGAACTCCAGGAACTGGAACGCCTCCTTCGGGGCGTTCTTCGACAGCGAGTACCCGCCGCTGCCGCCCATCATGGCGCTCGGGTCACCCTGGCCGCCCTCCACGGCGGGGAAGGGGAACCAGCCCAGGTCCGGCAGCGGCTTCTGGTCCGGCGTCAGGCTGCCGATCACCCCGGGGTCCCAGTTGCCCATCAGCTCCATGGCCGCCTTGTGGTTGGCCAGCAGGCCGGCCGACGAGCCGGCGCCCTGCTGCGCCGAGGCGGTCAGGAAGCCCTTCTGGAAGGGGGAGGTCTTCACGAACGCGGCGAGGTCGTCGCCGGCCTTGGTCCAGCAGGGGTCGTCGAACTTCAGCGACTTGGCGGTCTTGTTCATGGTGTCCTGGCTGCACTCGCGCACCGCGAAGTTGTAGTACCAGTGCGCCGCCGGCCAGGCGTCCTTGCCGCCGACCGCGATCGGCGCGACACCGATCGTCTTGAGCTTCGCGACGTCCGCCTGGAGCTCGGCCATCGTCGTCGGCGGCGCGGCGATACCGGCCTGCTTGAACAGGTCCTTGCTGTAGTAGATGCCCTCGGGCTGCGTGTCGAGCGGGATCGCGTACACCTTGCCGTCGATCGTGTCGCTCGCCAGCGCCGCGGTGCCCACGTTCTGGGTGTCGGTGGCCGTGAGGTTCAGCGGCTGGATCTGGCCCGCGTCGACCATGGCCTGCATCTTGCCGCCGCCGCGCTGCAGGAAGACGTCCGGCGCGGAGTTGGAGTTCAGCGCGGTCTGGAGCTTGCCGTCGAAGTCCTCGTTCTGGACGTACTGGACCTTGATCGTGACGTTCGGGTGCAGCGCGTGGAACGCCTTCACCGAGTCCTGGACGAACTGCGCGCCGGGGCCGGGCGACGCGTTCTCCCAGAAGGTCACCGTGACGTTCCCGCCGGACGACCCCCCGCTGCCGCCGCTGCTGCCGCCGTCGTCGCTGCCGCCGGCACAACCGGTGGCGGCGAGAGCGAGGCCCAAGCCGATTGCGACAGCTGTCGCACTGCGCGTCTTCCTCGTCATCGTGGAACTCCCTGATCTGTCGTCGACACGACACGCGTGATGCGAATGTTTGCGCAAGTTAATGTGCCATCCGCGGGGATGAGGCATGTGTACAGGCCGTATGAACGGGTGGCAACACCAAAGTTTTCGCAAGTAACGCAATCGTTACTGCTCGGACGCCCACGCTCCGCCACCAGCGCCGGATGCCTTGACACGCTTTTCCCGGGCTCCCTAAGGTGCGCCTCGCGTCATGTACGAGCACGGCCGGAACGCTCCGCCCGCCGCGCCGGTCGCGCGCTCGGTGCGCTGTGACGCCGTCTGCCACCCCCGCACCTAAGGAACCACCATGCGGATCGCCGTTCCCCACCAGCCGGTGGCCCAGCTGACCGACGCCTGGCGCCACTGCGTCGGCACAGGCCGGCTCGACCTCGCGCTGCGCAGCGACTACCAGGAGTCGCTCGCCCTCGTGCAGAAGGAGATCGGCTTCCGGTACATCCGGGGACACGGGCTGCTCAGCGACGGAATGGGCGTCCACCGGCCCTACGACCACGGCGGCGAGCGGCGCGTCCGTCATGCCTTCACGTACCTCGACCAGGTCGTGGACGCCTACCTGGAGCTGGGCATCGCGCCCTTCCTCGAACTCGGCTTCATGCCGTCCGCGCTCGCCTCGGGGGAGGACACCGTCTTCTGGTGGAAGGGCAACATCACCCCTCCGCGCGACGAGAAGGAGTGGGCGGACCTGGTCCGCGCCGTCCTCCGCCACCTGGTCGACCGCTACGGCCTCGACCAGGTGCGCAGCTGGCCGATCGAGGTCTGGAACGAGCCCAACCTCGACATCTTCTGGTCCGCCGGCCAGGACGCCTACCACCGCCTCTACGAGGTGACCGCGCTGGCGGTCAAGGAGGTCGACGCCGAACTCCAGGTCGGCGGCCCGTCGTTGGCGCCCGGATACCAGGACGAGTGGATCCAGCGTTTCGGCGCGTTCGTCGAGGCCCGGGACCTGCCGATCGACTTCGTCAGCCGCCACGCCTACAGCAGCGGCCCCGAGCAGCACGTCCCGTTCGGCACGCACCAGACGCTCATGCCGGCGTCGGCGCTGCTGGAGCAGTTCGCGGCGCCGCGGCAGCAGCTCGCGGGCACCCGGCTCGCGGACCTCCCGCTGCACATCACCGAGTTCAACTCGTCGTACCGGCCGGACAACCCGATCCACGACACCGCGTTCCACGCCGCCTACCTCGCACCGGTGCTGGCAGGCGGCGGTGACGCCGCCGACTCCTTCTCGTACTGGACGTTCAGCGACGTGTTCGAGGAGACCGGCATCCCCACCGCGCCCTTCCACGGCGGCTTCGGACTGCTCACGCACCGTCAGATCAAGAAGCCGACGTACCACCTGTACGCCTTCATGGCCGAGATGGGCGACCAACTGCTGGCCCGCGGCGATGACCACCTGGTCACGCGGCACGGTGACGGGCGCGTCACCGTGCTGGCCTGGGCCCCGGCGGACCCGACCGGCGGCGAGCCCGTCGAGGGCCACACCGTACGGCTGTCGCTGCCCGTCGGCGCCCCCGGTTCGCACGGCTCCGCCTTCGCGCGGCGCCGCTCCGTGAGCGAGGACGACGGCAACCCCTGGGCGGCCTGGTGCGAGATGGGGCGGCCGCTCGCGCCCGGCGCACGCCGGCTCGACGCCCTCCGCGAGGCCGCCGAACCCGCCCGCTCGCACCGGAGCCACCCCGTCGCCGACGGACGCGCGGACGTGGACCTCGTCCTGCGCCGCAACGAGGTGACGCTCCTGGAGATCACCCCGGTCGTCGACGAGACGCCCGAGTGGTGGGACGGCGGCCGGCTCTTCGGCCTCGGTGCCGGCCTCACCGGGTGACCTGGGGTCCGGCCGCACGCACGGCCGCGCCGCCGTCGCCGGCGCGGCCGTGTCCGCCGCTGCTGGGCCGGGAGTCAGCCGGCGGTGCAACTGAGGGTGGGGCTGGGTGCGGGGCCGCTGCCGGTGAAGCCGAAGGTGGTGGCGGCTCCTGCGCCGAGGGCTCCGTTGTAGGAGGCGTTGGTCGCGGTGACGGTGCCGGAGGTGCCGCTGTTCACGGCGTTCCACATCTGGGTGATCGCGCTGCCGGACGGCTCGGTCCACGAGACTTTCCACCCGGAGATCGCGGAGCTGCCGGAGTTGGTCACCGTGACCTCGGACTGGAAACCGCCCTGCCACGAGTTGACCGTCCGGTACGTGGCGGAGCAGCCCTGACCTGTGCCGCCCCCGGTCGTACCCGCGCTCGTTCCCGACGTCGTGCCCGTGGTCGTTCCCGACGTCGTACCGCTCGACGTTCCCGACGACGTGCCGCTCGACGTCCCCGACGACGTGCCGCCGGTCGTGCCGGTCGTGCCGTCGAGGCCGAAGAAGTGGACGGCGTAGGCGGCCATGCCCGTCTGGGGCAGTTCATGGCCGGCACCCTGGATGCTGTACGCCTCGACGTCGACCCTGCCCGCGGGATCGGCGAAGCGACTGCGGTTCCAGCCGGACTGCGGGGTGTCGGTCGCGGTGGGGGTCTGGCTGAGCCCGAAGACGTTGGTCCATTGCTTGATGTCTTCCTGCAGCAGCTGGTACGGCACGAGGTTGTCGGCGGTGCCGTGCCACAACTGGAGCGGCGGACGCGTGCCGGTGTAACCGGGATAGGCCGCCCGGACCGCGTCGCCCCATTCCTGCGCGGTGCGGACCATGCTGCCGCCGGTGCACTTGCTGGTGCCCGGCGGGTAGTCGGCAGCGTTGGCGAAGCAGCTGAACGGCACGCCCATGTAGGCCGCCCCGGCCTTGAAGACGTCCGGGTACAGGGTCAGCATCTCGTCGGTCATCATGCCGCCCGACGACGAGCCGGTGACGTAGACGCGGTTGGCGTCACCGTGGTAGGTCTGCTCGACATAGGTGATCATCGATACCAGGGAGACGGGGTCGCTCCCGCCGCCCCGCACCTTGGCCGCGTCCGACCAGGTGTCCCAGCACTTGCCGAACCCGGCCTCCTGCTCGGCGCTGGGGTAGATGACGACGAAGCCGTACCGGTCGGCCAGGGAGGCGAACTCACTGCCGGAGTAGAAGCCCGGCCCCGAGCCGCCGCAGCCGTGCAGGGCCAGCAGGATCGCCGGGTTGGCCGGGCGCGTGTCGGGCACGTACACGTACATCTGCGCACCGCCCGGGTTGGCGCCGAAAGCGGTCACCTGGGTCAGACCCGCCGCGGTGGCGGGGGAGCTGAGTCCGAGGAAGAAGGTCAACGCTGTGAACGCTGCTGCGGCGCAGACCGCGGCCAGCGCCCTTGAGATCCGTCTCATCGATTCTCCTGTGTGTGGGGGGATCCGATGCCGGTGCGAGTGGCGAGCACGCTCACCGCGCTGGACGAGCAGGAGCGGCAGGCCCTCGCGCCGTCAGTCCAGCGGTATGACGCCGGCCTGGATCGGGGCGTCCTCGGCATAGGGCGCGCCGGTCACCACGAAGGCGAGACCCGGTTGCCGCCACGGCCCCGGGCCGGCCAGCGGGATGGTGAAACGGCTGTAGCCTCGCGGCATGGGCGAGGACAGCCGCGTCCACCTGCCGGGGTCGCCGAGATCCCGGTTGAGGAAGAAGTCCGCGTCGCTGTTGGCGCTCACCAGGATGGTGCCGTGGGGGCCGCCGGAGTTCGACCAGGCCACGCTCGGCGCGGCCGACGGGGCGTAACCGTCCTGGTCGAGGAGCTCCAGGGCCGGGGACCGGCCGAACGACTCCGGATCCCGGGCGAGCTTGTAGCGCACCGGGTAGTAGGTGTCCGACACGCCGAACTCGTACGTCATGATCCACAGGCTCTGCTGCACCTGCGCGACGGTGATCATCCCCGGTCGCAGGCTGTAGTCCGCGGCCGCGGCGTCGTCGACGACCGGGCCCCAGCGCCGCAGGTCCCTGCTTGACTGGTGCGCGAGCTTCTGTCCGTGCCTCGGGTCCCGCTGGTCGGAGTAGTAGCAGATCAGCCGGTCACGGTGGAGCAGCAGGAACGGCTCCCACACGGGTGTGTTGCCGTTCTGCGGGTTCGGTGGGCCGCCCACCGCCACCGTGCTCAGGAACCGCCAGCTCAGGCCCTGGTCGGTGCTGGCGTACAGCACGATGCGGGTGCTGGAGGAGTCCAGCGAATTGGCGGCGCACAGTACCGCGCCCCTGGGGAGGCCGGCGAAGGCCCGCGGCAACTCGTACAGGAACGGCTGCAGCCAGATCCGTCCCGGCTCGCCGTCGTCGGGCACATTGCCGCGCTGCCGCCAGGTACGGCCGCCGTCGTCGCTGGCGTGGATCGGGAACCCGCCCGGTTCCGCGGGGTCGAAGTGCTGGTAGGTCGCCAGCAGGGTTCCCGGTCCGCCCGGCCGACGCCCGCCGAGCCGCACGGCTCGTGCGTACGATGCGCCCGACCCCGGGTCGGCAACCGTGACGGGGCCGAAGGGCACCTCGCCCCGCGGCGCGCCTGGGCCCGCCGGTGACGCCGCGGCCGATGGCGCGCGGCTCAGGGACAAGGCCGCAACCGCGGCCCCGCCCGCCGCCCCGAGCATCGCGCGGCGTGTCAGGCGCGTGGCCCGATCGCCCGGACCGTCCGCTCGTGGTCCGTCACCGGATGCGGTCCACCGTGGTTCATCAGTCTGCATGGTTGATCCTCACTGTGTGGCGTCGCCCGCCGTCGGGCCGGTACCGGCCCGACGGCGGGCGAGCCCGCCTTGGGGGAGACCTCTAGCGGAGCTGCCGTACGGCTGCGTCACTCCCGGCCGGCGTCAGCTCCACGCCCATTTCTGGTTGCTGCCGCCCGAGCAGGAGTACAACTGGATCTTCGTGCCGTTGGCGGAGGCGGCCCCGACGGCGTCGAGGCAGAGTCCGGACTGGACTCCGACGACGGAGCCGTCGGAGTTCACACGCCACTTCTGGTTGTCGCCGCCCCAGCAGGAGTAGATCTGGACCTTGACGCCGTTGCCGGTGCCGGCGGCGTCCAGGCACTTGCCCAGGATCTGCAGTTCACCGGCGGAGGTGTAGGTGAAGTGCTGGTTGGTCTGGCCGTTGCAGTCCCACAGCTGGAGCTGGGTGCCGTCGGTGGTGGTGGAGTTGGGCACGTCCACGCAGCGGCCGGAGCCGACGCCCTTGAGGGCGCCGCTGCCGCCCGTCGGCGGGGTGGTGCCGCCGGTGGACCCTCCGGCCGTGCTGGTCCCGCCGTCCGTGGTGCCTCCGGTGGTGGTGCCGGAGGCGGAGTTGAGGGTGTTGAGTACGGCGGTGTAGGCGGCCTTCTTGTTGCCGTTGCTGTCGAAGAGAAGGGGGTTGTCGCCGGAGCGCCAGGAGTCGCTGTCGCGGATGCCCCAGACGGTGATGCCGGTGCAGCGGGAGACGTTGAGGCAGGCGTTGACGGTGTTGGTGTAGTTGGTCGTCGAGGCCTGGGCGATGTCGAGTTCGGTGAGCTGGACGTCGACGCCGAGGGCGGCGAAGTTCGCCAGAGTGGTCTGGAAGCTGGCGGGGGGCCCGGTGGTGCCGAAGTGGGACTGGAAGCCGACACAGTCGATGGGGACGCCGCGGGACTTGAAGTCCTTGACCATGTTGTAGACGCCCTGGGTCTTGGCGTCCGACCAGTTCTCGATGTTGTAGTCGTTGTAGCAGAGTTTGGCGTTGGCATCGGCGGAGCGGGCGGTGCGGAAGGCGTGTTCGATGAAGCCGTTGCCGAGTTTGTCCTGGAAGGGCGAGCTGCGGTGCTGGCCGCTTCCTCCGTCGGCGAAGGCCTCGTTGACGACGTCCCAGGCGTAGATCTTGCCCTTGAAGTGGGTCATTTCCTGGGTGATGTGGTTGTCCATGGCGGACTGGAGGTCGGTGGCGGACAGGCTGGAGACCCAGGAGGGGAGCTGGGAGTGCCAGACGAGGGTGTGTCCGCGCATGCGCTGGCCGTGGGCCTGGGCGTGGCTGACGATCTGGTCGGCGGGGCCGAAGTTGAAGTTCCCGCGGGAGGGTTCCGTGGTGTCCCACTTCATCTCGTTCTCCGGGGTGATCATGTTGAACTCCCGGTCGAGAATGGTGGAGTACGTCGAGTCGCCGAGCCTGCCCGCGGCCACCGCCGTACCGAAATACCGGCCGGACTGGTTGGCCGCGGCGCCCAGCGTGCTGCTCGCCGCACCGGCCTGCGGGGCGGTGAGCGCGAGTCCGACGATGGTCGTCGTGGCGCTGACCGCAAGCCCGGCGAGGACCGCGACCGCCCTTTTGTGTACACGATGTGGTCTGTTCAGCCATGACATGAGGGGCCGTTCTCCTTACGTGGTGGGGGGAAGAGGGTGCGCCGGTGACATGGGGCGGACGTGTCCACCGGCGAGCAGAGGGTGGGGCCTGAGCGGAAGTGAGCGCACACCCGCGCGGTGCCGCCGATCCGGCTGGGTCGGAACTGCAGCCAGTCGACGCACACGATGGTGAGCGCTAACAACACCGTGCTCCTCTCACGCTTGCCGAATGGTGAGGTCGGGGGCTTCCCCGCTCTCACCACCTGTCAGATCCCTTTGCGGGGACGGCGGTTCGCGCTTCCGTACCGGACGTCCGCCCGGATCGAAAAGTTTCGAGCGGCGTCCGATCGTTTCGGGCACACTAGGTCGGCCGTCGGGGCACGTCAATACATATGGCACAACGCGTCGTTGACCTCCTGGCGGGGCCGGTGTGACAGGCGAGCCGGAGGTGAGCCGCCGCCGTTCGGCAGAGTGTGCGAAATCTTTCGGCTGTGGTGACTCATGTGTCCTTGCGGTGGCACAGGAGCCGGAGCGCCGAGGACGGCTGACCCCTGATCGGACGCGAACGTTCACAACCAGGAGAGGTCGCCGCTCCTCCGAGAGGGGAAGGAGATGGGATGTCTCACGCCTGGCGGCGGCAGCGTCGGGGCCCGTGAACGGGGTGTCGACACTTCGCGTGTTCCTCCTGCTCCGCGGATGTGATCCCTTGCCGGCAACGTCTCCGGTCGATCGCGGTTCCCCATGAGACATCGTCCGCGCCCTTGACAGGGCAGGGGAGTCGCGGCACCGTCTCACTCCGAAACCTCTCAGTAATCCCATTGCACCGCGGAACATTCGGCGCTCCAGAATTGTGAGCGCTAACAGACCGGGCTCCCTGGTGGGGCCCGCCCGACAGGTATGGGGAGATGAGATTGAGAACCACACGTACGGGCCGCTGGCCTACCCCGACGAGGACCCTGGCGCGGATGGCGGCAGCGGTCGCTCTCGTGGCCGGCGCGCTGGTCGGGGCGACCGCCACTGCCGGGACAGCGGGCGCGGCGACGTCGGAGCCCTGTGACATCTACGCCGCAGGCGGTACGCCGTGCGTAGCGGCGCACAGTACGACGCGTGCGCTCTACTCGGCGTACAACGGACCGCTGTACCAGGTCCGACGCTCTTCGGACAGCGCGACGAAGGACATCGGACTGCTGAGCGCCGGCGGATACGCCGACGCCGCCGCGCAGGACTCGTTCTGCGCGGGGACCACGTGCCTGATCACGGTGATCTACGACCAGTCGGGCCGCAACAACAACCTGACGCAGGCACCGGCCGGCGGCGCGGCGGGGGGACCGGACAACCTGGCCGTCGCCACGTCGGCGCCGACGACGGTGGGAGGCCACAAGGCGTACGGCGTCTTCGTCGCCCCCGGTACCGGCTACCGCAACAACCACACCAACGGGGTCGCGACCGGCGACAACCCCGAGGGCATGTACGCGATCTTCGACGGCACCCACTACAACGGCGGCTGCTGCTTCGACTACGGCAACGCCGAGACCGACAGCAACGACGACGGCAACGGCACCATGGAGGCCATCTACTTCGGCAACATCAAGGTCTGGGGCTACGGCTCCGGGAACGGCCCCTGGATCATGGCCGACCTGGAGAACGGCCTCTTCTCCGGCGTCAACCAGCATCTCAACTCCGGCGACCCCACGATCAACTACCGCTACACCACCGCCATCATCAAGGGCGAGCCCAACCACTGGGCCATCCGCGGCGGCAACGCCCAGTCCGGCGGCCTCTCCACCTTCTACGACGGTGTGCGCCCCAACGTCTCGGGCTACAACCCCATGCGCAAGCAGGGCGCCATCATCCTCGGCACCGGGGGAGACAACAGCAAAGGCGCCCAGGGCACCTTCTACGAGGGCGTCATGACCTCCGGCTACCCCTCCGACGCCACCGAGAACGCCGTCCAGGCCAACATCACCGCGGCCGGATACGCCAACTCCTCCGGTTCCGGTACGGCCGGTGCGTTGCACGCGGTGGGTGCGGGCAAGTGCCTGGACGTGCCGAACTCCTCGGCCACGGCGGGGACGCAGGTGCAGATCTGGGACTGCAACGGTCAGGCGAACCAGGCGTGGACGCGTACGTCGTCGAACCAGTTGACGGTGGTGACCGGCGGTACGCAGATGTGTCTGGACGCCTACGACAACCAGACGTCCCCCGGTACGAAGGTGGAGACGTGGCCGTGCAACGGTGGTGCGAACCAGCAGTGGAGCGTCAACTCCAACGGCACGGTCACCGGTACCCAGTCGGGGCTGTGCCTGGACGTCACCGGAGCCTCCACCGCCAACGGGGCGCAGGCCGAGTTGTGGACCTGCAACGGCGGATCCAACCAGCAGTGGACACTCGGCTGACCCACTGAACGACCACTGCGCCCTGCGGCAGGCACGCCTGTCGCAGGGCGACAGGCCGCCGACGTCGCAAGGACGGGCTGCCTGTCGCCCGCGGCACGACCAACGGCCCCCAGCTCGTGCCGGGGGACCGTAACGGCGGCGCGAACCAGAAGTGGTCCCCCCGCCCGACATCTGAACCCAGCCCGGAACCGGCGCCGGAAACGCGGCCGCGCGTTCGGCGCCGGCCCCACCCCCACACCCCGAGGAAGAACCAATGCAGCCTTCGTCCGTCCCACCCGGTTGCCCCAAGGCCCGCCGATCCCGCTCACCGGTGGCTGTCGTCCTGTCCGTGATGGCCTTGCTCGGCACGCTGCTGGCAACCGCCCTGACATGGCCGCCCTCCGCCTCCGCGGTCACCGCGCCCCTGGTCGGCTCGGGCTCCGGCCGGTGCCTCGACGTCACGGGGAACACCGACGCCCCGGGGACGGCCCTGGAGCTGTGGGACTGCAACGGTCAGGCGAACCAGGCCTTCGAGTTCACCTCGGCCGCCGAGCTGAGAACGATGGGCGGCACCCGCTGCGTGGACACCACGAGCACCCAGCCCGCCCCCGGGACCCCGGTGGTCATCAAGGCATGCAGCGGCCAACCCGGCCAGACGTGGCGGCAGAACTCCGACGGGTCGATCACCGGCCTCCCCTCGGGTCTGTGCCTGGACGCCAACGGTGCGGGAACGGCCAACGGCACCGCCGTCATCATGTGGACCTGCAACGGCCAGAGCAACCAGAAGTGGAGCCTCGCGTCGACCCCGCCCACGACTCCTCCGCCGTCCGGGAGCCGGTCCTGCGACATCTACGCCGCCGGCGGTACGCCCTGCGTGGCGGCACACAGCACGGTGCGCGCCCTGTACGGGGCCTACAGCGGCAGCCTGTACCAGGTACGGCGGTCGTCCGACAGCACGACGAGGGACATCGGTGTGGTGTCGGCAGGAGGGCGCGCGGACGCCGGGGCACAGGACGCGTTCTGCGCGAACACCACGTGCGTGATCACCACCGTCTACGACCAGTCGGGGCACGGCAACGACCTGAAGTACCAGGGCCCCGGCGGTGCCGGCGGCTCCGACACCCCCGCGAAGGCGACGTCCGAGTCGCTGACGGTCGGCGGCGGGAAGGCGTACTCCCTCTACATCAACCCCGGCAACAGCTACTGGCGCGACGGGCACCTCACCGGCGTCCCCACCGGCAGCGCCCCCGAGGGCGCCTACATGGTCACTTCCGGCACCCACGTCAACTCCGGCTGCTGCTTCGACTACGGGAACAGCGAGACCGACCGCAGGGCCGACGGCGCGGGCGCCATGGACGCGATCTACTTCGGCACCAGCTGCTGGTTCGGCGGCTGCTCCGGCAGCGGCCCCTGGGTCCAGGCCGACCTCGAATACGGCCTCTACTCCGGTGGCAGCCAGTCCTGGAACGGCAACCAGCGAGCCTTCACCAGCCAGTACGTCACCGCGATGCTCAAGAACAACGGCACCTCGCGCTTCGCGATCAAGGGCGCCAACGCCCAGACCGGCAGCCTGACCACGCTCTGGAACGGAGCCCTGCCGCCCGGCTACAGCCCCATGAAGAAACAGGGCGCCATCATCCTCGGCAGCGGCGGCGACTGCTGCAACGGCAACACCAACCAATCCCAGGGCACCTTCTACGAAGGCGCGATCGTCGCCGGCTACCCCTCGGACGCCACCGACGACGCGGTCCAGGCCGACATCACCGCCGCCGGATACCGCTGAGCCGAGAACGGACCACACCGACACCACGACACATGGGAGGTATCCGATGCCCTCGGGCACACGCATACTCCGCTCACCGCGCAGCCGCCTGGGTGCGCTGGCCGTCGCGCTGACCGCTACCCTCGCGACCGTTCTGACCGGCCTCGCTGCCACCCCCGCACAAGCGGCGTCCACGCTGAGGTCGCTGGCAGAGGGCCAGGGCAGGTACTTCGGCACCGCGCTGACCGACGGCGACCTGAACATCAGCGGGGAGATGGCGATCGCCAACGCGCAGTTCGACATGGTGACACCCGGCAACGAGATGAAGTGGGACACGACCGAGCCGTCCAACGGCTCCTACAACTTCGGCCCCGGCGACCAGATCGTCAACTGGGCCCAGTCGCACAGCGCCCGGGTGCGCGGGCACAACCTCGTCTGGCACGCCCAGCTGCCCGGCTGGGTGAACAGCGTTCCGCAGAACCAGGTCCAAGGAGTGATGGAGTCCCACATCACCACCGAGGTGAACCACTACAAGGGCAAGATCTACGCCTGGGACGTCATCAACGAACCCTTCAACGAGGACGGCAGCCTGCGTCAGGACGCGTTCTACAACGCGATGGGCAGCAACTACCTGGCCGACGCGATCCGCACCGCGCACAACGCGGATCCGAACGCCAAGCTCTACATCAACGACTACAACATCGAGGGTGAGAACGCGAAGAGCAACGCCCTCTACAACCTGGCGAAGTCCATGCTTGCCCAGGGCGTACCTCTGGGCGGCATCGGCCTGGAGAGCCACTTCATCGTCGGCCAGGTGCCGTCGTCGATGCCGGCGAACATCCAGCGCTTCGCCGATCTCGGCCTGGACGTCGCGATCACCGAACTGGACGACCGCATCCAGCTCCCGGCGTCCGCTGCGAGCCTGCAGCAGCAGGCGACCGACTACGGCACCGTGGTCAAGGACTGCCTGGCGGTCCAGCGCTGTGTGGGCGTGAGCCAGTGGGGCGTGGACGACGGGCACTCCTGGATCCCCGGGACCTTCCCCGGTTACGGCGCGGCCACCATGTACGACAGCTCCTACCAGCCGAAGCCGGCGTACAGCGCGGCAGCCGCGGCGCTGGGCGGCTCCGGCAGCACCACGGGCGGCACGTCCAGTGGTGGCACCACGGGTGGCACCGGGGGGTCGTCGGGTGCGTTGCACGCGGTGGGTGCGGGCAAGTGCCTGGACGTGCCGAACTCCTCGGCCACGGCGGGGACGCAGGTGCAGATCTGGGACTGCAACGGTCAGGCGAACCAGGCGTGGACGCGTACGTCGTCGAACCAGTTGACGGTGGTGACCGGCGGTACGCAGATGTGTCTGGACGCCTACGACAACCAGACGTCCCCCGGTACGAAGGTGGAGACGTGGCCGTGCAACGGTGGTGCGAACCAGCAGTGGAGCGTCAACTCCAACGGCACGGTCACCGGTACCCAGTCGGGGCTGTGCCTGGACGTCACCGCAGCCTCCACCGCCAACGGGGCACCGGCCGAGTTGTGGACCTGCAACGGCGGATCCAACCAGCAGTGGACACTCGGCTGACCCGCTGAACGACCACTCGAGGGTGCGGGCCGCTTCCCTGGACCGGGAAGCGGCCCGCACCCTTCGGCACGGTGGTCGCCGTGACGTGCGTGAGGGCGGCGGGCACACCCCTTCGGGATGCGCCCGCCGTCGTCGTCGCGTCGGGTCAGTGTTGGAGGGTGAGGAGGCCGGGGCGCCAGGGGAGTTGGTCGTAGGCGCCGCCTGCGTTGGGGTTCTTGCCCTGGTAGAGGAGTTGGA
>NZ_JBIRPW010000016.1:0-191992 GCF_044332905.1 Streptomyces sp. NPDC021224
GAGGCGAACGAGCGTGCGAAGGTCAAGGCCGCCGCGGACCGCTCGGCGCACCGCGCCGCCGTGGCGAAGAAGAGCGCCACCGCGTCCAAGCCCGCTGCCAAGCCGGTCGCGAAGCACTACACGAACAACCTGGACGGCTGGATCCGCCAGTCGCTCGACATCATGCACAAGAAGGGGATCCCCGGCACGTACGAGGGAATCCACCGCAACATCATCCGCGAGTCCAGCGGTGACCCGAAGGCGATCAACCTGTGGGACATCAACGCCCGCAACGGCATTCCCTCGAAGGGTCTGCTCCAGGTGATCGACCCGACGTTCAACCGTTTCCACGTGGCCGGTACGTCGCACAACATCTACGACCCGGTCGCCAACATCACCGCCGCCTGCAATTACGCGGCCGACCGTTACGGCACGATGGACAACGTGGACTCCGCGTACTGATCCGGCGCCGGAGAAAAGCGATACGGAGGGCGGCGGGGCCGATACGGCCCCGCCGCCCTCCGGCGTGTCCGGATACGCCTACTTCAGCGCGTACGCCCCGAGCACGGTCTGGCTGACGGTGTTGCCCGCGTCGTCCTTCGCGGTGGCGCGCAGCGAGACCCGTGCGGCCGAGCGCGGAGCCTTGACCGTGGTGCTCCAGGTGGCGCCGTGCCCGCGCTCGAGGTGGAGGGCGGTCCAGGTGGCGCCGTCGTCGTAGGAGACCTGGAGGGTGGCCCCGGTGACCGTTCCGGCGCCGGTGACGCCGGGCAGGTGGGAGGCGGTCAGCGTGAGCGGCGCGGTCCGTTGCGCCCGGCCCGCCAGGTCGGTGTTGACGCCGTAGTCGAGCTGCAGCAGCGGCAGGTCGGCGTAGCCGTTGCCCGAGGTGAAGCCCCATTCGGTGCGGGTGCTCGGCGAGCTGGGCAGGACGCCGTCCTGGCTGGTCTCGGCGACCAGCCGGTAGGGCAGCGGATCGCTGCTGGGCGCGTCGACGGCGAGCTGCTGGTAGACGGTGGACCCGAGGTCCTTGCCGCCCTGGTAGAGGGTGACGGTCTCGTGCAGGTTGTCCTCCTCGCCCCACAGGTTGAGGTCGAAGCCGTTGTGGCCGGAGCCGGAGTCGCCCCAGCCGGGGACGTTGAGGACGAAGAAGTCGCCCTGCCGGTTCGGCAGCGACTGGCTGTCGTTCATCCGGGGGTGGTAGACGGGCAGGAACCAGTCGCTCCGCGTGGTGGAGCCCTTCGCCGGGTGGGTGATCAGCGAGCGCTCCTGGACCACCGGGTTGTCCGACTCCTCGTACCAGCCGAAGCGGTCGCCACCCGGGGTGACCCAGTCGGTACGGGACGTGCCCAGCGTCTGGACGCTCTGCAGGCCGACCCCGAACCGGTCGAAGTCCTGCATGTCGTAGCGGCCGTTGTCACCGGGGTCGGCGGCGCTGCCCGCGAAGCGCGAGTCGATCCGCGCCAGGTCGCGCTCCCTGGGCGCGTAGGTCAGGTCGGCGGCCGGTATCGCCCCGTCGTGCCGCTCGACCAGGTCGTAGACGTACGGCGAGGTCGGCGTCGAGGTCACGTCCAGCGTCAGCTTGCCGCGTGCGGCGGCGGCGAGCGCGGCGCCCTGCGTGCTCGGCAGGGACGCCACCTCGACCGGTGAGCGCGAGGTGTAGTCGTCCGCGCCGTACCAGGCCGAGAGCCTGCCGGGGGTGTCGCCCACGACCAGCAGCAGCCGGGCGCCCGCGGCGACGGCGGCCGCGGCCTGCGCGGTGTCGGCGGCGGCCTGCGCGGCCGGGTCGGCCTGCCGGTCGTAGCGGACGACCACGGCCTTGCCCCGGGCGTCCAGGCCCGCGTAGTCGGCGGTGCGGCCGAGGCCTGCGGAGATGACGGGGAGCTTGCTGCGGCCGGCCGGCAGCAGTGTGGAGCCCGCCTGCACCAGCAGGCCCGACAGGTCCGCGGCCGCCCCGTGCGGGCCCTTGGCGGCGGCGGTCAGCAGCGGCGCGCCCTTGCGCCAGCGGGTGTCGAAGGCGAAGCTGCCGCTGCTCACCTCGGCCGTGGACTGCGCCCACACGCTGGTGTACGAGACGGGCAGCAGGTAGTTCTCGTTGAGGGTGAAGTCCCCGGCGACCCGGTTCCACTCCACCCGCGTCAGCTGGTCCTCCGACCGCTGCGGGGTGACCGCCGAGACGCGGTGCGCCTTGCGGGCGTCCAGCGCGGCGGTGCGGTCGCCGTCCAGCTGGAGCTGGGGGACGGACAGCACGCCGAGGCCGAGGTCGTCAGGGCCCGCCGCGCCCGGCAGGTCGGCGTACATCAGCACCGAGTACTCGCCCTTGGGCAGCCGCATCACCAGCTTGCCGCTGTCCGGGACCTCCACCTGGTAAGGCGTCGTCTCGCCGGTACGGTAGACCACCGCGTAGCCCGCGACGGGCGCGCCGGACCGGTCGGCCGTGGTGATCGTCAGGTTGTAGCGCTCCTCCTCGCGGTCGATGCCGATGAGGGTGTGCGCCACCACCGAGCCGTCCGCCGCCGAGGCCTCCAGCTGCCCGTCGCTCACCCCGTACGGCGCTTTCGCCGGGTCGGCGGTCACCTCGACCGAGGCGCTGCCGCCCGCGGGGACGGTGACCGTGGACGCGGAGAGGGCGAAGGCGGCCGACGCGTCCGCGCCGTCGGGGCCGGTGGCGGCGGCCTTCAGGGCGAGGGTGACGTCGGTGGTGCCGGAGTTGGTGTACGTGACCGTCCTGGTCGCCGGGGCGTCCGCGGTGTGCGGCCACGGGTAGAAGCCCGCCCAGGCGGTCGCCGTGGCGCGCACGTCGCCGAGCGCCGCCGCCTGCACGTCGAGCCGTCCGCCGCCGCCCTGCGTGACGGGGATGTCCGGGGTCTCGTGCGCGGTGCTGACCAGGGCGTCCTTGATCTGCTGCCCGCTCCAGCCGGGGTGCTCCTGCGCGACCAGCGCCGCGGCGCCCGCGACGTGCGGGGTCGCCATGGACGTCCCGCTCATCGTGATGTACGGGCCGGAGCCCTCGGCCGAGTACTGCGAGCGGGCGGCGAGGACGTCCACGCCGGGCGCGGTGATCTCGGGCTTGAGACCGCCGTCCCCGGAGCGCGGGCCCCAGCTGGAGAAGTACGCGAGCTGGTCGGCGGAGTCGACCGCGCCGACGGTGAGCGCGGAGGTGGCGGCGCCGGGCGAACCGATGCCGCCCGCCCCGGTGTTGCCCGCGGCGATGACGAACAGCGCGCCGGTGGAGTCGCTGAGGTCGTTCACGGCCTGGCTCATCGGGTCGGTGCCGTCGCTGACCTCGGTGGAGCCCAGGCTCATGCTGATGACCTTGGCGTGCTGGGTCTGCGCCGCCCACTGCATGCCCGCGATGATCCAGGACTCGTCGCCGAAACCGTCGTCGCCCAGCACCTTGCCGACCAGCAGCCGGGAGCCGGGCGCGACGCCCTTCTCCTTGCCGTCCGAGGCGGCGCCGGTGCCCGCGATCGTGGAGGCGGTGTGGGTGCCGTGGCCGAGGCGGTCGGTGGTGTCCTGGCCGGGGACGAAGCTCTCCGAGGCGGCCACCTGGCCCGCCAGGTCCGGGTGCCCGGCGTCGATGCCGCTGTCGAGGACGGCGACGTCCACGCCCTTGCCGTCGGCGCCCGCCTGCCACACGGCGGGGGCGCCGATCTGCGCGGTGCTGTCCGCGAGCGTCGCCCTGACCTTGCCGTCCAGCCAGATGTGGCTGATGTTCGCGCCGAAGACGGCCGCGCCGTCCGCGGACCGGGCCTTCGCGCCCGCCGCGCCGCCGTCCGTGCCCTGCCGCTGCGCGGCCCTGGCCTGTGCGCGGGTCAGTGCCGCGGCCGGGGTGACGGCCTGCCAGAAGGCGGCCGCGTCCGACCGGTTCTGGTTCACCGCCCTGCCGTGCACGGCGGGCAGGTCGAGCCGGGCGGACAGGCCGCGCGGCACGGCGGGGGCGGTGCGCGCCGAGGTGCCGCCGTACTGCACGATCAGCGGCAGCGACGAGGCGTGGGCGTCGTCGTAGCCGTCGGCGATCAGGGCGGTGACGTCGAACAGCCGCTGGTCCAGGACGCCCGCGGCGACGTAGGGGAGGACTTCCGACGGATAGACGTACAGGTCCTTGCCGACGGTCCTGGTCTGCACACCGCCGGTCAGGTTCGCCGGGCGGGTGACGGTGGCCGCCGCACGCCCGTCGGCGAGCGTGGTCACGGTCACCCGGTCGCCGGTCACCAGGGTGACGGTGCTCGCGGTGGCGGCGGGGGCGGCGGCCCGGGGGCCGGGCTGCGGGACGGTCCGGGACGGTGTGGCCTGCGCGATCGACGGGGTCGCCGCCACCGCCGCCAGGACGGCGCCGACGGCGGTCAGCAGCCGCCCGCGCCTGGTCGGGGATCTCACGTGGTGCCCTCCATACGGTGCGTGGAACGCGGAACGCGGAACGCAGCACATTCTTCGGGCGCGGATGAGCAGGCAGAACACTTCGGCGTGACGGTTCGCCGCCATGACGGAAGCCTGCCGTCGCTGACGGTGCGTCAGGTCGCCGGATGCGCGACGGTAAGGGCGGATACGCCTGAGCCCCGCGCGCGGCTCAGCGGCGCAGCCAGCCGCGGGCGACGGCCTCGGCGCCGAGCTGGAAGCGCGAGCCGACCGAGGCCAGGTCCATCAGGGCGCGGATCTTGCGCTCGACCGTCCGCAGGGACAGGTCGAGCTGGGCGGCGATGGTCCGGTCGGTGACGTCGAGGGCGAGCAGCGCGAGGATCTGCCGGTCCAGGTCGCCGGGCTGGGCCCCCGCGGGCTCGGGGCCGGCGGGCGCGCCGGGCACCGGAAGCGGCCGGGCACGCTGCCAGTACTCCTCGAAGAGCAGCACCAGCGCGGCCACCAGGCCCGTACCGTGCACGACCACCGTGTCCGCGTGTCCGGGCTCCTCGCCGAGCGACAGCGGCACCATGGCGTTGGCGCGGTCGGAGATGATCAGCCGCATCGGGATGTCCGGCGTCACCCGCATCTTCATGCCGAGGCCGGTGACCTCGCGCACGTCGTCCCACATGCCGGGGACCTCCAGATGGCTGCGGGTGATCATCGCGCGGAAGTCCACCCCGCGCAGCAGCGCGTCGCGCTCCATCGGGTGGACGCTGTCGCGCTCCACCGCGACGACCGACTCCGCGAGGAAGATCAGCACCTCGCGCCGGGCGCCGCCGATGAGCTGCCCGAGCCGGTGGCGTATCGGGACCGGCCCCGACACCACCTCCACCACCCCGCCCGCCGCGCGCGAGGAGGCGCTGCGGAACTGCTCCCCGAGCGCCGCGACGGCCGCGCCCGCCTCGTCGAGCGAGGTGCGGCGGCGGACCAGCAGCGGGGCGAGCGCGACCGAGGGCGACGCGGCCCGGTAGGTGCGGGCACCGGCCTCGCGCGGCCCGGCGTCGCCGAAGGGCGGCGGCTCCTCGCCGACGACGAGCCCGCCCGCCGCCATCTCGTCGAGCCGGGCGACCGCCTCCGCCACGCCGATCCCCGCCCGTTCGGCCACCTCGGCGGCCGAACTGCCCGGCCGGGCGATGAGCAGCACGTACAACCGCTCCTGCTCCGGCGGGATCCCGAGCGGAGCCAGCATCGGCACCCCCCTGAGCTCGAACAATCCGTGCGGGGAGTCTTCATGTCCCGTACAACCGCTGTCAACACCCGCCGCCCGCCCGCCGGGTGGGGGTCACGGCGGCGTGTCGCCGCGCCGCCGCTCCTCGCGCAGCAGCGCGTCGAGGTCGGTGAGGCGGTCCAGGCCGGAGACGGCGCGCGCGGTGCGCGGGTTCGCGCCGAGCCGGTCACGATGGCGGTGCAGGAAGGACCAGTAGCCGCGCGTGAACGGGCACGCCCGCTCGCCGCTGCGCTCCCCGGGGCGGTAGGCGCAGGAGCCGCACAGGTCGCTCATCCTGTCGATGTAGGCGCCGCCGGAGGTGTACGGCTTGGTCGTCATGCGCCCGCCGTCCGCGTACTGCGACATGCCGACGACGTTGGGCAGCATCACCCAGTCGTAGCCGTCGACGAAGTTGCGGTGGAACCAGTCCGTCAGCTCCGCGGGATCCCAGCCCTGCTGGAGGGCGTGGCTGCCCAGCACCATCAGGCGCGGGATGTGGTGCGTCCAGCCGGTGTCGCGGACCTGCGCCAGCACGGTGGACAGGCACCGCGCGGTGACCGCGTCCGCGTCCAGTGCGGTGAACCACTCCGGCAGCCGCCCGTGGTGCCCGAGCGCGTTGCGCCCCCGGTAGTCCTCGCCGAAGTGCCAGTACAGCTGCCAGACGTACTCGCGCCACCCGGCGACCTGCCGTACGAAGCCCTCCACGCTGCTGAGCGGCGCCCGGCCCGCCCGCCACGCCTCCTCCGCCCGTTCCACGCATTCGGCCGGGTCGAGCAGCCCGAGGTTGAGCGAGGACGACAGCAGGCTGTGGCTCATGACCGGGTCCCCGGCGAGCATCGCGTCCTCGTGCGGGCCGAACCCGGCGAGCCGGGTGTCGACGAAGCGGCGCAGCGCCGCCAGGGCCTCGCGGCGCGTGGCGGGGAACATCCGCGGCCCGTCGCGCCCGGCGAAGCTCACGTCACCGGCCCGCTCCCACGCGTCCAGGTCGCGCCGGACCTCGTCGTCGACCGCGTCCTCGCGCGGGCGGTAGGGCGCGGGCGCGCCGAGCGAGGCGGCACCGGGGGGCGGCGGCTCGCGGTTGTCCCGGTCGAGGTTCCACACCCCGCCGGCCGGCTCGGCGCCGTCCATCAGCAGGCCGTGCGTGCGCCTGACCCAGCGGTAGAAGTCCTCCTGCCGCAGCCGGTGCCCCTCGCGCCCGTCCGCCCAGGACGCGAAGGCGTCGTGCGGGACGAGGAAGCCCCGGGCGGGCAGCACCCGGACCTGCTCCAGGCGCCCGACCAGCGCCAGCGCGGCGCGTGAGGTGGGGTGGTGCACCGTGACGGGCCCGCTGGGCACCGCCGCGCGCAGCCCCTCCCGGTAGGTGTCGGCCTTGACGTAGCGGACGCGGTCGCCGAGTTCGGCCGCCCGGTGCCGCATGGCCGACAGCAGCAGATGGGCCTTCGCCCGGTGGAAGCGGCGGCGGCGGAAGACCGAGCGGGCCTCGATCATCACGACGGGGCCGTCGCGGCCCGGACCCCCGCGGTGCGCGTCCGGGCGCAGGAAGCCGGGGCCGAGCTGGTCGCCGAACAGCCAGTGCGGATCAGCCATCTCCACCTCTCCGGTCGTGCGCGCCGCCCGGCGGTACGCAGGTTCCGTCCGCCGGTCCGCGCGCGGTTCGGTACGCGTGCCGTCCCCGGCATGATCGGCGACGCGGGGCCCGCGCGCCCGCAGGCTCACTCCGACGGGCGAGGCGCCATGTCGTCAGGCGGCCCCGGACGGAAGCCGGAAGCGGCGTCCGGCGTTCCGGTCGGCAGCAGGCGGCGTTCAGGCGGCGTACACGCGGTCTCCACGTTCCGTCTCCAGAGTTCGGCCTCGTGCCTACAACTCACTCGCGTGCCGGCGCCGCCTCCCTGTGCGCCGCGGCTCTGACGTTTTCCGGTCTCGCCGTCGCCGGGGTGCTCGCCGCGCAGCCCGCGGCGGCCGCCGACCCGGCCGGCTACCAGAACATCCGGATCAACGAGGTCACCTCCTCGGGCAACGACACCGTGGAGCTGTACAACACCGGCTCGACCGCGGTGAGCATCAGCGGCTGGAAGATGTCGGACGACAGCTTCTCCGCGCAGTCCTTCAGCCCGTCCTCCGGCACGGTCCCGGCGGGCGGCTTCGTCACCTTCAACTCCCCCAAGGGGCTGGGGGACTCCGACAAGCTGGTGATCTACACCTCCGGCGGTACGGTCGTCGACCGGGTCGACTGGGCCACGGACAAGGCCAAGCCCGCGATGGCGCGGTGCGGCGGCGACGGGACCGGGGCATGGGTCACGACCGCCGCCGCGGCCACCTTCGGCTCCGCGAACGCCCTCGGCTGCCCGTCCTCCCTACCGGCCGCGAGCCGGGTACGGGTCAACGAGGTCACCTCCGACGGCTCGGACACCGTGGAGCTGTACAACGGCGGCACGAGCGCGGTCGGCATCAGCGCGTGGAAGTACACCGACGGCGACACCGGCCACTCCGCGGCGACGATCTCGTCCTCCTCGCCGAGCGCGACCAGCATCCCCGCGGGCGGCTACGTCACCTTCGACTCCACCATCGGCCTCGGCGACAACGACTCGCTCTTCCTTCTCGACGGCAGCGGCGACACCGTCGACTCGGTGAGCTGGGCGACCGACGGCGCCACGCCCTCGGACGAGCGCTGCGCCGACGGCACCGGCTGGTTCCGGACCGCCGCGACCGCGACCCTCGGCAGCGCCAACTCCTGCTCGGGCGGCGGCGGCACCACGAGCGGCGGCGCCACCGGCGGTACGACGACCGGCGGGAGCACCACGGGCGGGACCACCGGCGGGACCGGCGGCGGTCAGCCCGGCCAACTGCTCGGCGGCGGCGGTTCGCTCACCAGCGGTTGCACCCCCGAGGCGCCCAGCGGCTCGCACTCCGCCCCCTCCGGCACCCTGGCCTGGCCCGGCGGGGCCGACGTCACGATCGCCGACCGCGTCTGCGCCTTCACCACGTCCACCGGGCCCGAGGGCCGTGACGTGAGCGGCCTGGCCTTCGACCCGGCGAACCCGTCGGTGCTGTGGGCCGTCAAGAACAAGAACTGGCTGTTCAAGCTGGTCAAGAGCGGCAGCACCTGGGTCCCGGACTCCTCGTGGAGCGCGACCGGCAAGCAGATCCGCTTCTCCGGCGGCTCCGGCGAGCCCGACTCCGAGGGCGTGACGGTCGGCGGCAACGGCCACCTCTACGTGACCTCCGAGCGCGACAACACCAAGAACACCCTCCCGAAGGACACGGTCCTGGAGTACGACCCGGCCGCGACCGGCTCGACCCTCTCCCCGCTGCACCAGTGGGACATGACCTCGCAGTTCCCGCAGCTCGACACCGGCGACAAGGACGACGCCAACCTGGGCTTCGAGGGCGTCGGCTACGTGCCCGACAGCTGGCTGACCGCGGGCGGCTGGACCGACCCGCGCACCGGCGCCGCCTACGACCCGGCGGACTACCCGCTGCACGGCGCGGGCCTGTACTTCGCGGGCCTGGAGTGGGACGGCTCGCTGCACGTGTACGGCCTCAACTCCGACGGCACGTTCACGACCTTCGGCACGATCGCGACGGGCAAGACGTCCGTCATGGACGTGGAGTTCGACGCGGCGACCCAGCGCGTCGTCGCCACCTGCGACAACACCTGCGGTGAGACCCACACCTTCATGAAGGTCTCCGGAGGCGCGATCGTCCCCGACGTGACCTACACCAACCCCGCCGTCATGCCCGCGGACAACCTGGAGGGCTTCGCCCTCGCGCCCGGCTCGACCTGCGTCGGCGGCTCGCGCGAGGCGGTCTGGTCCGACGACGGCATCTACGGCTTCGGCTCCAAGACGTCCTCCAGCGGGCACGCCCTCTACAGCGGCACCTTCCCCTGCTGAACGTCTGCCGACCCGCCCCCGGGCACGACGCCCCCGGCCGCACCGCGCGGCCGGGGGCGCCGCCGTGCCGGGGCCCGGCGGGGGCCGGTGCGAAAATGAGCGCATGACAGGCGCTGAGGAATTCACACCCGAGTCGGAGCGGGTCATGCGCGTCCTGCGCGACCAGATCACCGACGGCACCCGGGCGCCCGGCAGCCGGCTGGTCGAGCGGGAGATCGCCGCCGAGCTGGGGGTGAGCCGGCTGCCCGTGCGGGACGCGCTGCGCGGGCTGGTCGGCGAGGGGCTGGTGACCCCGCGGCCGCGGACCTGGGCGGTGGTGCGGGAATTCAGCCCCACCGACGTCTCGGACCTCAACGAGGTGCGGTCCGCGCTGGAGACGCTCGGCTTCCGGCTGGCCGCGCAGCGCCGTACCCGGGCCGGGCTGGCGAAGCTGCGCGCCCGGCTGGACGAGGAACTGTCGGCCGCCGCCCGGGGCGACGGGGCCGCGGCCCGGCGGGCGGCCGCCGCCTTCCACGAGACGGTCACCGAGCTGGCCGACAACGCGCTGCTGAACGAGCTGGACCTGACGCTGCGCAGCAGGCTGCGCTGGCTGCTCGGGCAGCACGACGACTTCACCGCCGTCGCCGAGGAGCACGAGGCCCTCTACCGGGCGATCGAGGCGCGCGACGTCCCCGGCGTCGAGGAGCTGGCCGCCCGCCACCTGGAGGCCAGCGGCAGCCGCGCCGCCGCCCGGCGCGCGGTGACCGCCGCGGAGTAGCCGCCGCGGGCCGCGCCGGGCGCCTCCCTGCGCCGCCCCCCCGGCCGCCGCGGTCCGGCCCCCGGAGCCCGGCGCCTTCTCGCGCCCCGGCGCTCCGCGGATCACACGGGCCCCGGCGTTCCCGGCTGCCGTGAAGGGCCCGGTCACGGACCCTGGCTGCCCCGGGTGTTCCCGCTCGCGGCGGAAGAGCCCAGCGCGGGCCCCGGGCGCCCGCGCCCCCGGCGTCCTCGCCCGCCGTGGAGGGACCGGTGACGGGTCCCGGGTGCCCTCCGGGCGTCCCCGCTCGCCGCGGAGGAGCCGGGCGCGGGCTCCGGAAACCCGCGGCGCGTCACGCGCTCGTGAAGACGATGCCCTCCGGCAGGTCCGGGCGGATCTCGGTGCCGACCTTGCGTGCCAGCAGGTCGTCCAGCCGCTCCAGGGGGCCGATGAGCGCGCGGCCGCCCGCCTTGGCGACGCGTACCGCCGCGTCCACCTTGGGCTGCATCGAGCCCTCGGCGAAGGCGAGCTGGGACAGGCCCTCGGGGGAGGCGGTGAGGATGTCGCGCTGCTCGGGGGTGCCCCAGTTCTCGCTGACGAAGTCGCCGTCGGTGAGCATGATCAGCATGTCCGCGCCCAGGTCGGCGGCGAGCGCCGCGCTGGCGAGGTCCTTGTCGACCACGGCCTGCATGCCGACCTGGCGGCCGCGCGAGTCGGTGCGCACCGGCACCCCGCCGCCGCCGACGCACACCACGAGGGTGCCGCCGTCCAGCAGCCGGCTCACCAGCGGCGCCTGCATGATGCGCAGCGGGTTCGGGGACGGGACGACGCGGCGGAAGGCGCCGCCGTCGCGGGCGATCGTCCACCGGTACTCGGCGGCGGCCTCGGCGGCGTCCTGCGCCGAGTACTGCGGGCCGATCAGCTTGGTGGGGCGCTCGAACGCGGGGTCCGCCTCGTCCACCTCCGTCGTGGTGACGATCGCGGCGACCTCGCGCTCCCCGGCCAGCGCGTTGGACAGCTCCTGCTGGATGACGTAGCCGATCATGCCCTGCGTCTCGGCGCCGAGGATGTCCAGCGGGTAGGCGGCCACGTCCTGGTAGGCGAGGTTCTGCAGTGCCAGCAGGCCGACCTGGGGCCCGTTGCCGTGCGTGATGACCACCTCGTGCTCGCGGGCGAGCCCGGCGAGCGCCTGGCAGGCCCCGCGCACGTTGGCGCGCAGGTGCCCGGCCGTCATCGGCTCCCCGCGCCTGGCCAGTGCATTGCCTCCGAGGGCGACGACGATGCGCATGTGGTTGTCCCTGCCTTACGTGTGTTCGCTTGTCGAACAAGAATGGTATACCAATATGGAGGAGTTGCCGGGAGTCCGCGCGGGTGCGCGGGCGTGCCCGGCCGGAACGGCGGAAGGAGGGCGCGATGGCAGGCCATGAGGCGGCGGCCGCGGTGCGGGTGGAGTCCGGCGACGCGGAGCTGCTGCGGCAGCTGGGTGCCGGGAGCGGCACCGGCCGCGTCCACTCCGTCTTCGCTCGCGTCGTCAACGTGCTGACCCCGCAGGACGCGCTCATCGCGCTGGCCGCGCGCGGCTCGGGCGACGCCCCGCGGACGCTCACCGCCGATGTCGGCGGCTGGGCGGGGCGCGGTCTCGCCGCCGGGCAGCCGGTCGCGTTCGCGCCCGGCTGCCTCACCCTCGCGGTGCCGGGGCGCCCCTTGTGCCTCACCGTCGAGGGGGCGAGGCATTGGTATACCATCCGGCCGACGCTGGCCGGTCTTCCGGCGGGTGCGCGCGCCGCGGCGGCCGCCCGGATCGACCGCCTCAACCACACGTACGGCCCCCGTGGCGGCATGCTCGGCGCGGCCCCGGGCGCGGGCCCGATGGACGACGCCGTCGTCCGGGCCCTGCACGCCGGGCGGGCGGAGCTGACCGCGGGCATCCGCGCCCGCGACAGCGCGGCGACCCGCCGCGGGGTGCTCGCCCTGCTGGGCCTCGGCCCCGGGCTGACCCCGGCCGGGGACGACTTCCTGACCGGGCTGGTGCTCGTCGCCGCCCTGCCGGGCAGCGCCCTGGCCGGTTTCGTCCCCGTGCTGCGCGAGGTGCTGGACGCGCACCCGGGCCGTACCACCGACGTCGCCCTCGCGACCCTGCGCGAGGCCGCCCGCGGCCGGGCCCGCGCCGAACTCCTGGACCTGCTGCGGCTGCTGGAAGGTGCGGCGGGCCCGCTCGACCTGCACGCTCCGGTCCGCGCGGTGCTGGCCGTCGGCCACACCTCGGGCAGCGACACCCTGTCCGGCCTGGCGGCCGGGCTCCACCTGGAAGAAGAACTGCGAGGTCCGCTGTGAGCACCACAGCAGTCGTACGGAAGAACACCTACTTCGACTCCGTGTCCCTGATGTCCGTCTCCACCAAGGCCAACGGCCTGGACGGCGTCGAGCAGGCGTTCACCGCCATGGGCACCGAGATGAACAAGCAGGTCCTGGACAACCTGGGCCTGCTGACCGACGAACTGCGGGACGCGGGCAACGGCGACCTGATGATCGTCCTGGTCACCGCGCCGGAGGCCGACACCGACGCCCTGCTCGCGCAGGTCGGCGAGCTGCTCCAGCGCAAGGCCCCCGCCGCCGCGGCCCCCGGGGCGGTCGCCCACCGCACCCTGCCGGCCGCCGCCGCGGCGACCCCGGGCGCCAATCTCGCGGTCATCGCCGTCAACGGCGCCTACGCCGCGCGCGAGGCGCGGAAGGCCCTGCTGAGCGGCCTGCACGTGATGCTCTTCAGCGACAACGTGTCCGTCGCGGACGAGGTCGCCCTCAAGCAGCTCGCGCACGAGCGCGGCCTGTTCATGATGGGCCCGGACTGCGGCACCGCCGTCATCGGCAACGTCGCGCTGTGCTTCGGCAACACGGTGCGCCCCGGCCGTGTCGGCCTCGTCGCCGCCTCCGGCACCGGCTCGCAGGAGGTCAGCGTCCGCGTGCACGCCCTCGGCGGCGGCATCTCGCAGCTCATCGGCACCGGCGGCCGCGACCTCAGCGAGGAGGTCGGCGGCATCATGATGACCGACGGCATCCGCGCGCTCGCCGCCGACCCCGGCACCGACGTGATCGTGCTGGTCTCCAAGCCCCCGGCCCCCTCGGTCGAGAAGAAGGTGCTCGCCGAGGTCGCCGCCGCGGGCAAGCCCGTCGTCGTCTACTTCATCGGCGGTTCGCAGGAGGCGGTCGCCGCGGCCGGCGGGCACTTCGCCGCCGACAGCCACGACGCCGCCCGCCAGGCGGTGCGGCTGACCGGCATCGAGCCCGCGGCCACCGAGGAGCTGGACGTCACGGCCGCCGCGGACGCGGTCGCCGCCCGGCTCACCGCGGGGCAGACCTACGTCCGCGGCCTGTTCTGCGGCGGCACCCTGTGCGACGAGACGATGTACGCGGTGCGGGACGCGGGCTTCGACGTCTGGAGCAACATCCAGAAGGACCCGGCCCGCCGGCTGGCCGCCACCGCGCCCAGCACCGGCCACACCTTCCTCGACTTCGGGGACGACGACTTCACCAACGGCCGCCCGCACCCCATGATCGACCCCTCGGTGCGCCTGGAGCGCCTGGTCGCGGAGGCCGCCGACCCCGAGGTCGCCGTCGTCGTCATGGACTTCGTGCTCGGCTTCGGCGCGCACGAGGACCCGGTCGGCAGCACGCTGCCCGCCATCGCGCAGGCCCAGGCCGTCGCCCGCGCGGCCGGCCGCCACCTGGAGATCGTCGGCTACGTCCTCGGCACCGACCTGGACACCCCGTCGGTCGCCGCCCAGACCGAGGCCCTGCGGGCCGCCGGCGTCACCGTCACCACCAGCAGCACCGAGACGGGCCGGTTCGCCCGTGAGATCGCACGGAAGGCCCAGCAGGCATGACCGACACCACCGCAGCCGCCCCGCAGACCACCCCCGCCGCCGCGCTGTTCGCGGGCCCGCCCGTCGTCGTCAACGTCGGCCTGGCCATGTTCGAGCAGGACATCGCGGCCCAGGGCGCGCAGGTCACGACGGTCGACTGGACCCCGCCCGGCGGCGGCAGCCCCGAGGCCGCCCGCGCCCTCGACGTCCTCGACGAGCCGCAGACGGCCGCGCGCATCGCGGCGGCCAACGAGGAGGCGGTCGCGCGGATCACCGCCGCCCGTCCGATGCTCGTCGGCTTCGGCCGCGCCCTGGACGTCGTCCCGGGCATGACGCCCACCACGATCCTGCACTCCGGCCCGCCCATCACCTGGGAGAAGATGGCCGGTGCGATGAAGGGCGCGGTCACCGGCGCGCTCGTCTTCGAGGGCCTGGCCGAGGACCTGGACGCCGCCGCGGAACTGGCCGCGTCCGGCGCGATCACCTTCGCGCCGTGCCACGAGCACGACTGCGTCGGCTCGATGGCCGGTGTCACGTCGGCGTCGATGTACATGCACGTCGTGCGCAACGAGACGCACGGCAACACCGCGTACACCAACCTGTCCGAGCAGATGGCGAAGATCCTGCGGATGGGCGCCAACGACCGCAGCGTCATCGACCGGCTGGTGTGGATGCGGGACGTCCTGGGGCCGATGCTCAAGGAGGCCGTCGAGATCGGCGGGCCGATCGACCTGCGCCTGATGCTCTCGCAGGCCGTCCACATGGGCGACGAGTGCCACAACCGCAACAACGCGGGCACCCTGCTGCTCGCCCAGGCGCTCAGCTCCGCGCTGATCCGGACGTCCTTCGGCACCGAGCAGAAGAAGGAGGTCTTCGACTTCATCGCCAGCTCGGACTACTTCTCCGGGCCGACGTGGATGGCGATGGCCAAGGCCGCCCTCGACGCCGCGCACGGCATCCCCGACTCCACGATCGTCACCACCATGGCGCGCAACGGCGTCGAGTTCGGCATCCGCGTCAGCGGGCTGCCGGGCCGCTGGTTCACCGGCCCGGCGCAGCGGGTCGTCGGCCCGATGTTCGCCGGCTACAAGCCGGAGGACTCCGGCCTGGACATCGGCGACAGCGCGATCACCGAGACGTACGGCTTCGGCGGCTTCGCGATGTCGGCCGCGCCCGCGATCGTCGCGCTGGTCGGCGGCACGGTGCAGGAGGCCATGGGCTACACGCGGGACATGGGCGAGATCACCACCGCGCAGAACCCCAACGTCACCATCCCGGCCCTGGACTTCCAGGGGCTGCCCACCGGCATCGACGTCCGCAAGGTCCTCGACACGGGCATCCTCCCGGTCATCAACACGGCCATCGCCCACAAGGAGGCCGGTATCGGCATGATCGGCGCGGGCATCACGCACCCGCCGGCCGAGGCCTTCACCGCGGCGGCCACCGCACTGGCCGGCCTCTTCTCCGGCCCGGCCGCGGCCGCAGATTCCGCAGCATCCCCCGCCGACGCCCTCTCCTGACGTAACGAGAGCCCGACCGGAAGCCACATGCCATGAACACGCACGACGCCGCGGCGGACCCGGCCCTGTCCGGATCCCCGGAGCCGGACGCCGAGTTCGAGCACAGCCCCGTCCCCGCGGACAGCCGCAAGTCGCTCTGGACGGTCTCGGCCGTCTGGTTCGGCTTCCCGATGATCCTCACCAACGCGGTGCCCGGCGGCGTGGTCGTCGCCATGCTGGGCTTCTGGCGCGGACTGGCCGCGATCGCCGCGGCCAACCTCGTCATGCTGCTGTACGTGGGGATCCTCAGCCACCGCGCCGGCTCCACCGGCGAGAGCTTCTCCCTCCAGGCGACCCGCACCTTCGGCCGGGCCGGCTACGTGATCGCCTCGGCGTTCCTGGCCACCGTGGTGGTGGGGTGGTTCGCCTTCAACACCGGCGCCACCGGCGCCACGCTGCACCAGGCCTTCGGCTGGCACGAGCGGCTCGTCGCCGTCCTGGCCGGGCTCGGCTTCATCGCGCTGACCTACCTCGGCATCAGGGCGCTGTCCTGGCTGGGCGCGGTCGCCGCCCCGCTGTTCCTGCTGGCCGGCGGTATCGCCCTGGTGATCGTCGCCCGCAACCAGGGCCTGGGCGACGTGCTGTCGTACGACGGGGTGGGCGGCGACGCGAGCCTGACCTTCGGCGCCGCGGTGTCGATGATGATGGCGACCTTCGCCGACTCCGGGACGATGACGGCGGACTTCACCCGCTGGTCGCGCAACGGGCGGCAGGCGGTCCTCGCGACCGTCAGCGCCTTCCCGGTGGCCAGCGTGGTCGCCCAGGTGACGGGCGGCCTGGTGGTCGCGGCGGGCGCGGTCGCCGCCCCCGCCACCGGGGGCGGGGACTTCCTGCCGATCCTCACCGGCGAGCACACCGGGATCCTCAACGTGCTCGCGGCCGTCTTCGTCTTCGTCAACCTCGGTTCGGTGTGCAGCCACTGCCTCTACAACGGCGCCCTGGGCTGGTCGCACCTGACCGGCCGCAGGATGCGCACCACGACGGTCGTCCTCGGGGTGATCGGCACCCTGGCCGCGCTCGCCGGGGTGTGGAACCACTTCCTGGACTGGCTGGTCATCCTCAGCGTGTTCGTGCCGCCGCTGGGCGGTGTGCTCATCGCCGACCAGTTCCTGGCCCGCGGCGGCCGCGGCGCCATGGACAGCAGGCCGACCGCGGCCGTGCGCCCCACGGCCTTCGGCGCGTGGGCGGTCGGCGCGGGCGCGGCGGCGATCGCCCACTGGTGGGCCCCGCAGCTGTCCGACGCGGTGACCGGCCTGGTCGTCGCGGTGGTCGCCTACGCCGTGCTGGAGCGGGTGCTGCCGCAGCCGGGGGGCGTATACGGTCCGCAGCTCCAGGGGAAGGGCCCTGGCGGGAATGTCCTGGACACGCCGCTCTCGAAATAACATGTACATAACAAGATTTTACGTGTGAGAAACCAGACACCCGCGGGAACGCCGCGCACCGTGTCCATCCCGTCACATACGGGTGCATGGTAAATGCACCCAATCCCCTGACGCGGAGGCACGCACATGTGCGGAATCACCGGCTGGGTCGGCTACCGGCGCGACCTGACCGCCCACGGACACGTCCTGGAGGCGATGACCGAGACGATGGCCTGCCGGGGCCCGGACGCGCGCGGCGCGTGGACGGCCCGGCACGCCGCCCTCGGGCACCGCAGGCTCGCGGTCATCGACCTGCCGGGCGGCGCGCAGCCCATGCACGTCGACACCGACGACGGCCAGGTCGCGATGGTCTACTCCGGCGAGGCCTACAACTACACCGAGCTGCGGGCCGAGCTGCGCTCGCGCGGCCACCGCTTCACCACCGAGTCGGACACCGAGGTCGTCCTGCACGGCTACCTGGAATGGGGCGAGGCGGTCGCCGAGCGCCTCAACGGCATGTACGCGCTGGCCGTCTGGGACGCCCGCACCGACCGCCTCGTCATGATCCGCGACCGGATGGGCATCAAGCCCTTCTACTTCGCCGAGACCGACGACGGTGTCGTCTTCGGCTCCGAGCCCAAGGCGATCCTCGCCAACCCGCTGTGCCGCCCGGTCGTCGACCTGGACGGCTTACGCGAGCTGTTCACCTTCGCCAAGACCCCCGGCCTGGCGGTGTGGAAGGACATCCGCGAGCTGCGTCCCGGCCACCTCGCGGTCGTGGACGCGGGCGGTGTGCGCGAGCGCGCCTACTGGCGGCTGGAGGCCACCGAGCACACCGACGACCGCGAGGCCACCGTGCGCCGGGTGCGCGAACTGCTGGAGGACGTCGTCGCCCGCCAGCTCGTCGCGGACGTCCCGCGCTGCATGCTGCTGTCCGGCGGACTCGACTCGTCCGCGATGACCGCGCTGGCCGCGCGCGACCTCGCCGCGGGCGGCGAGACCGTACGCAGCTTCGCCGTCGACTTCCCCGACCAGGAG
Organism: Streptomyces sp. NPDC021224; assembly: GCF_044332905.1. NCBI lineage: Bacteria > Bacillati > Actinomycetota > Actinomycetes > Kitasatosporales > Streptomycetaceae > Streptomyces > Streptomyces sp. NPDC021224. The sequence continues at coordinate 18,026 of NZ_JBIRPW010000016.1, forward strand.
CGGCACTTCCGGCCGGTCGACATCAGCCCCACCCAGGACACCCCGTACGTGCACGCCGTCGCCGAGCACGTACGGTGCGACCACCAGGACGTGGTGCTCGCCGGCGCCGACCTCGCCGCGCCGGAGGTCCGCCGGGCCGCGGTGGGCGCGCGCGACCTGCCGGTCGGCATCGGCGACCGCGACAACTCGCTCTACCTGCTCTTCCGCGCGATACGCGAGCGGTCGACGGTCGCGCTGTCCGGCGAGTCGGCGGACGAGGTCTTCGGCGGCTACCCGTGGTTCCACGACGAGCGGCGCGACGTCGAGACCTTCCCGTGGCTCGTGGGCGGCGGCGTCTTCGACTCCGCCGAAGTCCTCGAACCCGGCCTGCGTACGGCCCTCGACCTGCCCGGCTACCTCGCCGACCAGTACCGCACCGCCGTCGCCGGGACGCCCCGGCTGGACGGCGAGGAGGGCCTGGAACGGCGGATGCGCGAGGTCTGCCACCTCCATCTGACCCGCATGGTCCAGTCGCTGCTGGACCGCAAGGACCGGATGAGCATGGCCGTCGGCCTGGAGGTGCGGGTGCCCTTCTGCGACCACCGGCTCGTGGAGTACGTCTTCAACACGCCCTGGTCGCTCAAGACCTTCGACGGCCGGGAGAAGAGCCTGCTGCGCGCCGCGACCCGCGACCTGCTGCCCGCCTCGGTCGCCGACCGCAAGAAGAGCGGCTACCCCGGCACCTTCGACCCGGCGTACGTGACGGCCGTCCAGGAGCAGGCCCTCGACCTGCTCGCCTCCGACCACCCCGGGCTCGCGCTGTGCGACCGCGGAGCCGTCCGGTCCGCCGCGCTCGCCGCGCCCGCGGAGATCACCCAGCAGGAGCGCTCCGCCCTGGAGCGCACGCTCGACCTCGCCGCCTGGTTCGACCTGCGCCACCCGGTCGTCGAGGCGGCGTGACCCGGCAGGTCAGGTGTTCGCGTAGCCGGGGATGCGGGCCTTGATCCGCTCCATCTCGGCGGTGTCCGAGACGCCCTGGACGTCGTACCGCGGGGTGTACGGGGCCTCCAGGCGGCGGGCCTCCTCGTCGGTGAGGACGAGGTCGAGGGAGGCCACGGCCTCGTCGATCTGACCGGTCGTCCGCGCGCCGACCAGCGGCGCGGCCACCACGGGATTGCGGCGCAGCCACGCCAGGGCGACCTGCGCGCGGCTGACGCCGCGGTCCCTCGCCACGGCGCCGACCTCGTCGGTGATCCGGCGGTCGCTGTCGGCGTCCGCCGCGTAGAGCAGGTCGGCGAAGCCGCCGTCGGTGGCGGCCCGCTCGCCCGCGTTCGCCCGGTCGAAGGGACGGGCGAGGCGGCCGCGGGCGAGCGGGCTCCAGACGGTGGTCGCCACGCCCTCGTCGGCGCACAGCGGGAGCATCTCGCGCTCCTCCTCGCGGGCCAGCAGGTTGTAGTGGTCCTGCATGGTGACGAAGCGGGCCCAGCCGTGCCGCTCCTGGAGGTGCAGGGCCTTGGCGAACTGCCAGGCGTGCATCGAGGAGGCGCCGAGGTAGCGCGCCTTGCCGGCCCGCACCACGTCGTCGAGGGCCTCCAGGGTCTCCTCGAGCGGGGTGTCGGTGTCGAGGCGGTGGACCATGTAGACGTCGACGTGGTCGGTGCCGAGGCGGCGCAGGCTCGCGTCGATCTCGGCCATGACCGCCTTGCGGGACAGGCCGCCGCCGTTGGGACGGCCCGGACGCATGGTGTGGCGGACCTTGGTGGTGACGACGACGTCGTCGCGGTCGGCGTAGTCCTTCAGGGCGCGGCCGAGGATCTCCTCGCTGGATCCGTAGGAGTACATGTTGGCGGTGTCGAAGAAGTTGATCCCGGCCTCCAGCGCGTGCCGGATCAGCGGGCGGGCGGCGGCCTCGTCCAGGGACCAGACCGGGTGGCCGCGGCCGGGCTCGCCGTACGTCATGGCGCCGATCGCGATTGGGGACACGTCCAGGCCGGTGCGGCCCAGTTTGAGGTAACGCATGGCGGAGCTCCTATGATGGAAGAGAACGGAGACATCTCCGGTTCGCTTCCGACGTTAACGGAGAACTCTCCGTTCAGCAATCGCGGCGAACCGCCGACCCGACGGGAGGGGACCGTGGCCGACACGCCGCCGCGGCGCTCCGACGCGCTCAAGAACCGGGAGGCGATCCTCCAGGTCGCCCACGACGCGCTCGCCGAGGCCCCCGACGCCTCGCTCAACTCCATCGCCAAACGGGCGGGCGTCGGCCCCGGCACCCTCTACCGGCACTTCCCGACCCGCGAGGCGCTGATCCTGGAGGTCTACCGGCACGACGTCGCCCGGCTGGCCGCGTCCGTGCCGGAGCTGCTGGCCGCCGTGGACCCGCTGGACGCGCTGCGCCGCTGGTTCACCGACCTCACCGGCTACGTCCGCATCAAGCACGGGCTGGGGGAGGCGCTGCACTCCGCCGCGGCGCAGGAGGTGGTCAGCGCCACCTGGCCGCCCGTCAGCGCCGCCGTCGCCGAGCTGCTACACGCGTGCGAGCGGGCCGGCGAGATCCGCGCCGGTATCGATCCGGTCGACGTCGTCATGCTGCTGAGCTGCCTGTGGCGCACCCCGGACACGCCCGAGGGCGCCGTCCAGGTCCGGCGCCTGCTGGACCTGGCGATCCGCGGCTTCCGCCCCTGACACGCCGAAGCCCCCGGGGCCCCGGGCGCTCAGACCTCCACGACGATCTTCCCGGCGGTGTGCCCCTCCTGGCTGCGGGCGAACGCCGCCGCGAGGTCGCCCAGCGCGAAGGTCTCCGCGACGTCCACCGTGAGGCCGCCCGCGTCGGCGAGCCGCCCCAGCGCGGCGAGGTCCGCCGCGACCGGCCGCACCCACATCCACTGGCCGCCCGCGCCGAGCACGGCCGGGTCGGCGATCGACGCGTGCCGCCCGTCCGCGGCCAGCACCGCGAGCGTGCTGTCGAGCACCCCGCCGACGAAGTCCGCGACCACGTCGACCCCGTCCGGGGCCAGCGCGCGGACCCGCTCGGCGAGCCCGTCCCCGTACGCGACCGGCTCGCAGCCCAGCGCGCGCAGCCGCTCGTGGTTGCGGGGGGAGGCCGTGCCGATGACGCGGGCGCCGAGCGAGCGGGCGATCTGCACCGCGAGCGAGCCGACACCGCCGCCCGCGTTGTGCACCAGCACGGTGTCGCCCTCGCCGGTGCGCAGCCGCGTCAGCACCTGGTAGGCGGTGAGCCCGGCCAGCGGCAGCCCGGCGGCCTGCGCCCAGTCCAGCGCGGCGGGCTTGGGCGCGAGGGTGCGCACGGGCGCGCTGACGTACTCGGCGAAGGTGCCGCCGTGCACGTAGTCCTTGCGGGCGTACCCCATCACCTCGTCGCCGACGGCGAACTCGGGCACGTCGATGCCGACCTCCGCGACGGTGCCGGAGACGTCCCAGCCGGGGATCGCCGGGAACACCACGTCCATCATGCTGTCCAGCCCGCCCGCCATGACCTTCCAGTCCACCGGGTTGACCCCCGCGCAGCGCACCTTGACCAGCACCTCGCCAGGGGCGACCTTCGGCAGCGGCACCCGCTCCTCGCGCAGCACCTCCGTGCCGCCGTACTCCCCGTAGACGATCGCCCGCATGGTCCCGTCGGCCATCTTCCGACCTCTCCGCACGCCGTTGCCCCCGACATCCCTCATCCCACCACGGGCGCCGCCGCCGATCCGGAAGGCGGTGCGGCGCGTCTCGGTGTCCGACTCCGCCCCCGGTGACATCGTGGCGGCATGACGCTTCCGTCCGGCGGCGGCGCCGTCCCGGAGGGCGCGCGGCCCGGCACGCCCGCGCCCCTGGGGGTGCCGCTCCAGCGGCTGCTGTTCGGCGGCGTGTACGGGACCGTGCTCGCCAGCGCACTCGCCTCCGCCCTTGACGAGGGCGAGGGCAGGCCCAACGCGGGCTACGACGCGCTGTGGATCCTGGTCGCGGCGCTGGCCGCCGCCGCGGCCCACGGCTACGCACACGCCGTCGCCCACTGGGCGCCCGGCGGAAGGCGCGCCACCGCGCAGAGCGTCCGCTCGGTGCTGGCCGAGTGGCCCCTGGTCGCCGCGGTCCTCCCGACGGTGGCCGCGCTGCTGGGTGCCGCCGCCGGATGGTGGGGCGAGGGGAGCGCCGTCGACGTGATCCTCACCGTCAACACCGTCGCGCTCTTCGGCTGGGGGCTGCTGGCGGCCCGGGCGGCGGGCCAGGGCTGGGGACCGGCCTGCCGCGTCGGCCTGGTGGACGTCCTGCTCGGCCTGTTCATCGTGAGCGCGAACGCCCTGACGCACTGAGTCCGCGGCCGGGGGCGGGGCCGTCCGCAGGGCGCGCCCGCTGCCGCCCAGGACACCGGCCGCCCGGACGGCGGCCGGGGGCCGCCCGCGTCGCGGTCAGGCCGAGGACAGCTGCTCGGCGATCTCCTTGACCCAGGCGGCGGTCCTCGCCGGGTCGTTGAGGGAGTCCGACCACTCCTCGGGGGTCAGGCGCTGGTTGGCCGGGCCCGCCTTGAGGGCGACGAGCAGCGCCCTGGCCGACTCCCGCATCTCGGCGGAGGTGTCGCCGCTGCCCCTGACGTCCGGCCCCGCGGCCAGCGCGTAGATCTTGCGGGCCATCGCCTGGCGTTCGCCGTTCTCCACCTTCTTCCAGAACTTCAGGGCCTCCTTCAGCGCGTCCCCGCGGGAGGCGGGCTCCGCGGCGGCCGCGCCGTCGTCGGCCCAGCGGCCGGGATGGCGGGCACCGTCGTAGCGCTTCGTGCCCGCGCGGCCCGCCTTGTAGGCGGTGACGCCGAGGATGAGCCCGGCCGCGCCCGCCGCCAGGCCCCACCCGACGGGGTTGCCGGCCAGCGCGGCCCCGCCCGCGGTCGCGGCGATCGCCGTCACGATGCCGCCCGCGGCCTTGGTGGACTCGCCGACCGCGGTGAGCGCCTGCTTGCCCATCTTGTTGCGCTGCTTGCCGAGCGCGTAGGTGAGGACGGTGTCCATCGTGTTCACGTCCTCGGCGCGCCGGACGTCCCGGGCCGCGTCCCGGGCGCCGCCCATCGCCTCCCAGGCCGCGTCGATCGCGTCGGACACCCGGTCCAGCCGGTCGTCGCCGTCGTGGTCCCACTGGCTGTCCAGCGCGACATACGCCTCGGCCGCGGCCCACTCCGCGTCGTCGCGCGCCTGCCGGAGCTGGTCCAGTGCTCCGTCAGCGGTACGGCCGGGCTTCTCGATGCCTTTCAGGGCGCGGTACTTGCGGGCCGTCAGGCCGAAGCGGCGGGCGGCCCGCGCCCCCTTCACGGCGCCGACGACGCTGGAGCCGATACCGCTCACCTCCGCCGCCTGCGCGGCGTGCAGCGCCTTCTCGGCCTTCGTCAGCTCCTTGGCGACGCCGAGGGCGTTGTTCCCCGCGCTCGCCGCGCCGACGACCGCCTCGGTCGCCTTGGACGTGAACTTCTTGTTCGCCCCGTGGAAGGCCGCCCCCGCCTTGTGTTTGGCGGCGTCCTTGCGCGCCTTGGCCGCCTCCATGCCGCCGAGCGCCGCGCCCACGGCCTCCGCGACGAGGCTCTCCGACCCGGCGGCGCCGCCCGAGGCCGCGGCGGAGTGCTTCAGGCCGTCGTCGACGGTGGCGGCGGCGTGCTGCGCGAAACCGGCGTTGGCGGGCACCTGGACGTTCTTGACGAAGGTGTCGATCACCTCGAAGTTCTTCTTGAGCCGGTCCAGGATCGCCGCGATCCGGTCCCGGTACCCCGGTGACGGCGCCGCCGCGCCCGCGCCCTGCGGCGCCTTCCCCTTGCCCTTCCCGCCGTCCGCGCCTCTGGCGCGCTGCACCATCGCGGCCGCGGCCCGGTTGCCCGCCCCGGCCTGCACGCCGAGCAGCCCGTGCTCGGGCGCCCCGGCGGACGGCCGCCGCTCCTGCCGCCCACGGCCCGCCGTCGTGACGGCCGCCCCGGACTGCCGTTCCGGCGTGCGGTGGACCGGGGTGCTCATGGACGTGCCTCTCCGCAGCGGGACCGGGCGTGTGGACAGTAGCCGCGCAAGGCGAACGGCCGCGGACGTGCGGGCAAAGCTTTGACCGCACGTCACCACAGGTGTCCTGAGGGCCCGGTCGTCCTGCCGCTGCGCGCCGGGAAGGCCGCTCCGGCCGGACTTTTCCTCAGGCCGCGGCCGCGCCCCGGCGGGCGCGCCGTTCCCCCTCCACCGCCGCGGCGCACGCGCAGCCGACGCCCGCCACCGCGAACCCTGCGGCGACCGGGGTGATCCAGCCGGGGACCGCGTCCGCGGAGTAGTCGTCCCCGTCCGTGGTGTCGCAGACGAACCGCAGCGGCACGTACTCCACGCGGTAGCCGGTCACGTTCGCCGCCCGCTCCGGATGCCCCGCCACCCGGCAGGGCCGTAGGGGCGAGCTGTCGGCCCCGTTGTCCTGCGCGTCCAGGATCGTGAGGGTGAGGGCGAGCAGGCCCACGGTGTAGACCGCCGCCGCCACGGCCCCCGCGAGCGCCGCCAGGGAGCGCAGCCGCGCCTGCCGGTCCGCCTGCCGCAGGCGGTGGCGGCCGAGGCCGTAACCGGCCAGGGCGAGGGCGGTGATCGGACAGCCGGGCAGCAGGAGGAACAGCGCGTACGCCATCGGGCGAGTCCAGCAGGACGGGAGCGCGGCGGCTGTGACGGAGGCCACACTTCCTGCCACAGGACTGTCACCGTTCGCCCCGGCTGCCCCGCGGGTCAATACACCTGGTGGGACACGGGCGCCGGCTGCCCGTTCGCCCACTCGGCGAAGGTGGTGGGCGTGATGCCCAGCTCGCGGGCGAACTCGGGCCGGGCGGGCTGGAGGACCGCGTTGTTCCACTCGTGTCCGGCTCCCCACGCCGGCATGCCCGCGTCGAGGGCCTCCTCCAGGCTCATGGACGGCGCGGTCATCGGCACGCCCCAGGCGGCGGACAGGGTCTGCGCGATCTGCTCCATCGTGAGCAGGTCACCGGCGAGTTCCAGCTCCACCCGGTGGAAGCGGTCGGGGTCCTGGAGGGCGTGTGCCGCGGCCGCGCCGATGTCCCGTACGGCCACCAGGGCCAGTTCGGTGTCCGGCCGGAGGACCGTCAGCAGTCCGCCGCGGGGCCCCCGGGGGGCCAGCAGGGGCAGGTTCTCCATGAAGAAGGCGGGCTTGATCACCGTCCAGCGGGCGAAACCCGCGCTGCGCACCGCCTCCAGGATCGCCTGCTTGGTGCGGAAGTAGTCGGCTATCGCCGCCCAGCGGCCCTCGGCCCAGCCGGGGGCCCGGGTGTGCGCACCGACCCCGCTGGTCGAGGACTGCACGAACTGCCGTACTCCCGCCGCCTTCGCCGCCTCGACCAGGTGGGCCGCCTGGGCGAGTTCGCCCGCGAAATCCACGTGGTGGCCGGTCATCGGCGGCATCTGCACCGAGAACACCGCGCGGACCCCCGCGACCGCCGGGCCGAGGGAGGCCCGGTCGGACAGATCCGCCCGCACCAGTTCGGCGCCCAGCGCTTCGATCGCCAGGGCGCGCTCCGACCGCGGATCGCGCACGAGCGCGCGGACGGGCACCCCGGCGGCCAGGAGTGCGCGGGCCGTGGCCCCGCCCTGCTGTCCGGTGGCCCCGGTGACCAGGACCGTTTCCCTGCTGATGGGCATGGCTGCTGCTCCCCGTGGACCGCGGGACAAAAACGGCGGGGCCCGCCGTTTCTCTTGCCGCTACGATATGGCGGGGCCCGCCGTTTAGCAACGAGGAGATCATGACCGGTCAGCGTTCGGACGCCCGGCGCAACTACCAGCGCATCCTGGCCGTCGCCGAGGCCGAGGTGGCCGCGCACGGCGCCGAGGCCTCCCAGGAGCACATCGCCCGCACCGCGGGCGTCGGTTCGGCCACCGTGCGCCGTCACTTCCCCACCCGCCGGGCCCTCCTCGAAGCCGTCTTCCAGGGCCGCATCGAGGGCCTGTGCGAGCGTGCCCGCGAGCTGGCCGCGACCGAGGACGCCCGCACCGCCCTCCTGGAATGGCTCCACGCCCTCGTCGCCTACGCCGTCTCGGCCCGCGGGTTCGCCGACACCCTCAGCTACGAGCCCCCCACCGAGGAGCCCTCCGCGCACTCCTGCGGCGGCAGGCTCGCCGCGGCCGGAACCCCCCTGCTGCAACGGGCCGTGCGCGACAAGGCGGTCGCGCCGCACGTCACCTGCCACGACCTGCTGACCCTCGCCACCGGCATCGCCCTGGCCACCGAGCACCACGAGGACCCGGGGACCCAGGCCGACCGGCTCTTCCGCCTCGCGGTGGAGGGGCTCAGCCCCGGACGGTGAACGGGCCCCCGGTGACGTCGGGGGCGGCCGGCGGGGGTGTCTGCGTGCGGTAGGAGTGGCCGAGTTCGGGGCCCAGGCCGAAGTAGTGGCGGAAGCTGTAGATCAGGGGGCGCCAGGCGGTCGGGGAGATGTGGTCGGTGCCGGGGACGACGACGGCGGGGTCGGCGTGGACGCTGCGGACGGCGGCCTCGACGACGACGAAGCCGCCCGTGGCACCGGGCCGTACGGCCGCGGCCCGGGCCTCCAGGCGGAGGGGGCACCCGGCGACGCCGGGCGGGCGGACGTGGCGCGAGGGCTCGGGGACGAGGCCCGCCGCGGCGAACTTGTCGGGTTCAAAGCGGCAGCCCTCGGGCTTGGACGGTGGCACGGGGAAGCGGCCGGTCAGGGGTGCCAGCCGTTCCACGGCCCGCCACTGCGCTGCGGACGGCAGGCTGATCACCAGGTCGGGGCGGCGGGCGAGGTTGTGCGCGGTCTGGCCGTCGCGTCCCAGACCGAGGACGACCGTGCGGCCGAGGGCCCAGGCGGAGGAGATGGGCGCGAGGTTGAAGGAGCCGTCCTCGTTCTCCGTCGACAGCAGCACCACCGGCGTGCCGAAGTAGAGGATGGCGGGCTCGATCTCGACGGAGGCGGCCGGGGCGTCCGGCGGTGCGGTGTCCATGGCGGGGGAGCGTAGGAGCCGGTCGGTTCGGCGGCGGCCGAAGCGTCGCCGGGGACAATGGGGCGTATGGACGAACGGCGCGAGCGCGGGACCGGCCCCGACCTGGCATCCGTGGCGGCCCTGCTGGCCGACGGCACCCGGGCGGGCTTCTGCGTGGCGCTGCTCGACGGCCGGGCCTGGACGGCGACGGAGCTGGCCCGGCACATGGGGGTGGCCCGGTCGACCGCGACCGAGCACCTGCACGCGCTGGTCCGCGGGAATCTGCTGGCCGAGGAGCGGCAGGGCCGCCACCGCTACGTACGGCTGGCGGGTCCGCAGGTCGCCGAGCTGATCGAGAGCCTCGCGGCGCTCGCCCCCGCGCGGAGCGCGGCTCCCCGCACGCTGTCGGCGGACGGCCGCCGCCGGGCCCTGGCGCACGCCCGTACCTGCTACGACCACCTCGCCGGGGCCCTCGGGGTCGCCGTCACCGACGCGATGATCGAGCGGCGGCTGCTGGACCTGGATCACGGGCTCGGGCTCACCGCGGCGGGAGCGGCCTGGCTCGCGGATCTCGGCGTCGCCGTCCCGGCCGGGACGCGGCGGCCGTCGGTGCGGCCGTGCCTGGACTGGACGGAGCGCCGCCCGCACCTGGCCGGGGCCGTCGGCGGCGCCCTGTGCCGGCACGCGCTCGACACGGGCTGGATCGCCCGGGTCGGCACCACGCGCGCGGTCACCGTCACGTCCCTCGGGCGACGGGAGCTGCGTCGGCATCTCGGCCTGGACGACAGTCTCTTCAGCGAAACGGGTCGCGCGTCTTGCCGGACGTCCCGCTGATCTCCAAGCTGTGTACATGACACACCGTGCGGCGGCACCCCGTGCGGCGGTCCGACGTACCCCCGCGCACCCCGCGCGGTGACCCTGCGGACATCACGCCTTCTCCCTGGAGTTGGACCTATGCGCTGGACATTCGTACGAGGACGACGCGGTGCGTGGAAGAGAGCGCTCTCATTCCTGCCCGTCGTCATCGCCACGGTGGCGGCCACCGCCATCGCGTCACCGGCCGCCGAGGCGGCGCCCGCGCCGCCGTCGGGCTTCTCGCTCACCTGGAGCGACGACTTCAACGGCGCCGCCGGCACCGGCATCGACCAGGGCCTGTGGAAGTACGACACCGGGCCCGGCAGCAGCTTCGGCACCGGCGAGATCGAGACCATGACCAGCAGCACGTCCAACGTCTACTACGACGGTCAGGGCCATCTGGTGCTGCAGGCCCAGCACTCCGGCTCCGACCCGCGCAGCGGCTGGACGTCCGGACGGGTGGAGACCCAGGCCGCGACCTTCGGCGCCCCGGCGGGCGGCGTCGTGCGCATCGAGTCCGTCCTCCAGCAGCCGAACGTCAGCACCGCCAACGGCGCCGGGTACTGGCCCGCGTTCTGGATGCTCGGCGCGCCGCTGCGCTCCGGGGTGACCTGGCCGAAGTCCGGCGAGGTCGACATCATGGAGGACATCAACGGCCGCAGCTCCGACTTCAGCACCCTGCACTGCGGGGTCAACCCGGGCGGGCCGTGCAACGAGTCGACCGGCATCGGCTCGGGCGAGCGGGCCTGCTCCGGCTGCCAGACCGGCTTCCACGACTACGCGGCGGAGATCGACCGCTCGGTGTCGCCCGAGCAGATCCGCTTCTACCTCGACGGCAACAACTTCTTCACCGTCAGCGCCAACCAGGTGGACGCGACGACCTGGGCCGACGCGGTCGACCACCCCTTCTTCATCATCTACGACCTGGCGATCGGCGGCGGCTTCCCCGACGCCTTCGGCGGCGGCCCCAACGCGGCCACGGTCTCCGGCGGCAAACTGGTCGTCGACTCGGTGGCCGTCTACAACAAGGGCCCCGGCTCCGGGGGCGGGGGCGGCGGCGGTTCGGTGAGCGGCCAGACGATCACCGGACCGGGCGGCAAGTGCGTGGACGTGGCCGGTGACGACACCGGCGGCGACGGTACCGCCGTGCAGCTGTGGGACTGCCAGTCCGGGGCGAAGGACCAGCACTGGACGTGGAACGGCCAGACCCTCCAGACCCTCGGCAAGTGCCTGGACATCGCGGGCGGCAACAGCGCCGCGGGCACCAAGCTGCAACTGGCCACGTGCAACACCAGCGGCTACCAGAACTGGGTGCGGCAGACCGACGGGACGCTCCGCAACCCCACCAGCGGCCGCTGCATCGACTCCCCGTCGGGCGCGACCGCCAACGGCACCCGCCTCCAGATCTGGGACTGCAACGGCTCGGGCGCCCAGCAGTTCGCCATCGGCACCCCGGTCTACGGCCCCGGTGGCAAGTGCGTGGACGTCGCCGGTGACGACATCGGCGGCGACGGCACCGCCGTGCAGCTGTGGGACTGCCAGCAGGCCACCTCCCTGGACCAGAAGTGGACCTGGAGCGGCCAGACCCTGCGCACCCTCGGCAGGTGCCTGGACATCGCGGGCGGCGCCAACGCCAACGGCACCCCGCTGCAACTGGCCACCTGCAACGGCGGCGGCTACCAGAACTGGGTCGTGAACGGGGACGGTTCGCTGTCCAACCCGACGACCGGCCGCTGCGTCGACTCGCCCTCGGGCGCGACCGCCAACGGCACCCGCCTGCAGATCTGGGACTGCAACGGCTCCGGCGCCCAGAAGTTCGCCCTGGCCTGAGAACGGCCCGGCGCCGGCCGCGCGATCCGCGGCCGGCACCGGGACACCCGGGCGGCGGCGGCTCAGCCGGCGGAGACCGGCGCCATCTTCTCCTCGACGCCCGGGTTCTGCTGCAGCCAGGCGCGCACGCCTCGCATCGTGTTGCCCTGCCCGGCCTGCTGGATGTCGGCCTCCAGCGAGCCCAGCTGGGCGTCGGTGAGGTGGAAGTCCCGCATCCACGCGGACACCTGGGGGAGCTTCGCCGCGCTCGCCTTGTTGGCGAGGGTGTGGATCGCGTCGCCCTTGCCCCACAGACCCTTCGGGTCGGACAGCTTCGTCAGCTGGTACGTGCTGTACGCCCAGTGCGGCGACCACAGCACGACGGCGACCGGCTTGTGCGCCGCGTAGTCGCGCTTCAGCTCCGCGAGCATCGCCGCGGTCGAGCTGTTGACGAGCTTGTACTCCTTGTCCAGGCCGTAGCCCGGCAGCACCTTCGACGCCAGCAGCTTCGTCTCGCCCGCGCCGGGCTCGATGCCGATGATCCGGCCGCCGAACTCCTTGCCCCGGCCCTTGAGGTCGGCCATCGACGTGACGCCCTTGACGTAGGAGGGGACGGCGATCTCCAGCGACGTCTCGTCGTACCAGGCGCCGAGGTCCGTGTAGTCCTTCCCGTACTGCTGCAGGTAGGACGCGTGGGTCGTGGGCAGCCAGGCGTCGGTGACGTAGTCCAGCACGCCCCGGGACAGGCCGGTGAACGCGGCGCCCGGGTCGTACGTCCTGACGTCGGCCTGGTACCCGCGGTCGTCGAGCACCGCGTCCCACAGGTTGGCCGTGGCCACCGACTCGTCCCAGTTGAAGGCGCCGATGTGCACGGCCCGGCCCTTGCCCACGGCGGCGGTCGCCGGGGACCCCGAGCCGGAACCGGAGCCGGAGCCGGAGCCGGAACCGGAGAAGACGCCGGTGCCGGCCGCCACCAGGGCGAGGACGACGACACAGGACAGGCCCACCGCCGGACGCGGCCGGTAGCGCAGCACCGCCGCGCCGTGCAGCCCCGCGCGCAGCCGGGCCAGCGCCCGGCGGCCGAGCGGGGAGACCTGGTCGCCGAGGGCGCCGGTCACCCGGTCGAGGTAGATGGCCAGCACGACGACGGCGACGCCGCCCTCGAAGCCGAGACCGATGTCCACCTGGCTGATCGCGCCGAACACGGTGGAGCCCAGGCCCTCGGCGCCCACCATGCCGCCGATGACGACCATGGACAGCGCGAGCATGATCACCTGGTTGACGCCGGCCATGATGGTGGGCAGCGCCAGCGGCAGCTGCACCCGCAGCAGTGTCCGCCCCGGCGGGGTGCCGAACGCTTCGGCGGCCTCGACCAGCTCGGGATCGACCTGGCGGATGCCCAGCTCGGTCATGCGCACGCCGACCGGCATGGCGAAGACGATGGTGGCGATCACGGCGGGCACGGTGCCCAGGCTGAAGAAGATGATCGCCGGGATCAGGTAGACGAAGGCCGGGAGCGTCTGCATGACGTCCAGCACCGGGCGCACCACCGCGCCCGCCGCCCGGCTGCGGGCCGCCCACACCCCGAGCGGCACGGCCAGCAGGAGCGCGATCACCGCGGAGACGAGCACCAGCGACAGCGACTGCATAGCCTCGTCCCACAGTGCGAGCGAGTCCACCAGCGCGAAACCGGCGAAGGACAGCACGCCCGCGGTCACCCCGCGCAGCCAGAAGGCGAGGGCCGCGAGAACGGCCGCCATCAGCAGCGGCGACGGCCCGCCGAGCACCCACTCGACGGCGTCGTAGAGGTGGTTCACGACGGCGGAGACGGCGTCGAAGAGCCAGGCGAGGTGGCGGGTCAGCCAGTCGACGACGTCCTCCGCCCAGTTGCCGAGACGGATCCTAGGCACGGGCCGCCTCCTTCCCGAACGGTACGGCCCCCGGCACGGCGGCTCCCGGGCCGTCCCCGGCGGCAACGGCGTCCCCGGCGTCCCTGTCGGCGACGTCGGCAGCGGCGGCGCACTCGGGTTGGTCGCCGAGCGCGGCGAGCAGCGTGCCGCGCGGGATCACACCGGTCAGCCGCCCCTGCTCGTCGACCACCGCGAGCGGCACCTCGGAGCGGGCGGCGGGCGACAGCAGCTCGGCCAGCGGGGTGTCGGCCTGCGCCACGGCGCAGTCGGTGTGCATCACGTCGCGCACCCGGCCGTGGTCCGCGCCGAGCCCTTCGGCGGCGTCCTCCTCGGTGACATGGCCGACCAGCCGCTGGTCGGGCGCCACGACGAAGGCGGCGGCCGCGTGGTCGTCGCGCAGCGCGCGGATCGCGGCCCGCGCGTCGTCGCCGGGCTCCACGGTCACGGCCGGCTCCTCCATGATCGAGGCGGCGGTGAGCACCCGGGAGCGGTCGACGTCCTGGACGAAGCTCGCCACGTAGTCGTCGGCGGGCCCGACGAGGATGTCCTCGGCGGTGCCGACCTGCACGATCTCGCCGTCGCGCATCACGGCGACACGGTCGCCGAGCCGCATGGCCTCGTTGAGGTCGTGGGTGATGAAGACGATGGTCTTGTGCAGCCGGCGCTGGAGTTCCAGCAGCTGGTCCTGCATGTCGCGGCGGATCAGCGGGTCCAGCGCGGAGAAGGACTCGTCCATCAGCAGCAGGTCGGCGTCGGTGGCCAGTGCGCGGGCCAGGCCGACGCGCTGCTGCATGCCGCCGGACAGCTCGTCCGGCCAGGACTTCTCCCAGCCCGCCAGGCCCACCAGCTCCAGCGCCTCGGCGGCCCGTGCCTCGCGCTCCTCGCGGGGCAGGCCCTGGACCTCCAGGCCGTAGGCGGCGTTCTCCAGCACGCTGCGGTGCGGGAAGAGCGCGAAGTGCTGGAAGACCATGCTGATCCGGCGGGCGCGCAGGGCCCGCAGCGCCTTGCCGGGCAGGGCCGCGAGGTCCTGGCCGTCGAAGAGCACCCGGCCGGAGGTGGGCGCGCTCAGCCCGTTGAGGGTCCGCAGCAGGGTCGACTTGCCCGAGCCGGACAGGCCCATCACCACGAAGATCTCGCCCGCCGCCACCTCGAACGAGGCGTCGATCACGGCCGCCGTGGTGCCGTCGGCGCGCAAACGGGCCCGGTCGGCGCCCTGCCGCAAGCGGCGGACGCCTTCACCGGGTCTGCGTCCGAAGACCTTGTACACGTTCTCGACTGCAAGTTTCGGCACGGCTGCCTTCCTGCCCGGCCACCCCCGGTGTCCGGCGGGCGACCGCGCCGTTTCAGGGACGGAGTGGTCGCGGCGCGCGTACCCGAGTCCGTGTATCAGGCAAACATTTTGCCCGCCTCCCTGTGGGGCGGCTCACATCCCGTCCCCGCATGGGGATGAACCGGCAGGTCCGGCGGCCGGGTCGCCCCGGCCGCCGATCACAGCTCCGCCATCGACGCGATCACCCGGCCCGCGGCGTCCCACACCGTGACCCCGGAGGCGCCGGGCGGATCCTGCGCCGCCACCGACGACGGGACGTCGAGGTAGCCGCCCGCCCACCCCGGGTGCACCGCGAGCGTCACGACGGTCGCGGGCCGGACCCGGCCGCCGAAGGTGACACCCATCCGCGCGGGCACGTGCGTCCCCCGGTAGACCAGCAGATAGCGCGTGCCGCCGGTATAGCCGTACGACTGGACGTTCACCGACTCCGGCGGCTGGTTCCCGTCCGCGTTGGACTCGTCCCGGCAGTCCCAGCCGGCGCCGTCGTTCCAGTCGACACAGCGCTCGCCCGCGGTGACGCGCATCCGGGTCCCGCCGCCGAGGCCGAAGGCCTTGCCCGGCGCGACCACCCGCACCGCGGGCCAGACGACCGAGGGGGACGCGGACGTGGCGGGATGCGTGCGGGACGCGGGGGCGGCCGGCACCGGTCCCGGCGGCCCGTCCGGGCCGCCCGCCGTTCCCGCCAGCACCGCGGCGACGGCCACGGCGGCGGCGGCGCCCAGCGCCGGCACGTACACCGCGGCCCGCCGGACGCGCCGCCGCCGCGCGGCCCGCCCCAGCACCCGCCCGGCGGGCCAGGGGCCCGGCGCGATCGTGCCCGCGGCGTCGGACAGGGCGCGGCGCAGCCGCTCCTCCAGCCCGCGCGCCTCCTCGGCGGCCGGGTCGCCGGCGCCCTCCTGCTGCTCGCTGCTCACTCCCCTCACCTCTCCCCGCTCTCCGTCGCGGCCAGCGCCGGATGGTCCCGTAACTTGCGCAAGGCCCGGCTCGCCTGGCTCTTGACGTTGCCGACCGAGCAGCCGAGCGCGTCGGCGACCTGCTGCTCGCTCAGGTCCTCCCAGTAGCGCAGCACCACCACGGCGCGCATCCGCGGCGGGAGTGCGGCGAGGGCGGTGACCAGCGACGCCCGGGTCTCGACCCGCCCGGTGCTCTCCGGCCTGCTGCGCTCCGGCAGCCGGGAGGTGAGCAGGTGGACGACGCGGCGGCGGCGGAACCTGCTGAGGTTGTTGTTCGCCAGCGCGCGGTGGACGTACGCGTCGGGTTCGTCGAGCCGGCTGATCCGCGACCAGCCGGGGTAGAGCTTGGCGAGGGTGGTCTGGACCAGGTCCTCCGCCTCGTGGTGGTCGCCGGTCAGCAGATACGCGGTCCGCACCAGCCGCGACCAGCGCGCCGCCGCCCAGGACTCGAAGTCCGGGGCCGGCTCCGTGGCGGCGGCGCCGCCCCGGGACGTACCGGGTCCCGGGGCGGCGCCGTCACGTGCGGTGAGGTCGAGCAAGGGGCTGTCAGAAGTGCGCAAGGACCGTGCCCGAGGCGTCGTACACGGTGACCTCGGTGTCACCGGGGAAGCCGCTGACGGGGGCGCCCCAGACGTAGCCGGTCGCGTATCCCGGGTGGCCGCCGAGCGTGACCACCTGGACCTGGTACGTGACCCCGTCGGCCGTCACCGTCATGCGGGCCGCCCGGCCGTCGCCGATGTAGAGCGGGGAGTACAGGGTGCCCGAGGCGTCACCGGAGCTCTGCAGGCTCACCGAGCCCGCGGGCTGGTTGCCGTCGGTCACGCTCTTGCAGGTGGACCAGTCCTCGGGCGGCGTGCCGACGCAGCGCTCGGTGCGGGTGAGCTTCAGGTACTGCCCGTGCCCGGCGTTCACCAGCTGCCCCGGACGCACGACGAGCACGCCGTGCGCCTTGGCGGCAGCGGCCTTCGCCGGGGCGGCCTTGACGGGCGCGGCCTCCGCCGGGGCCTTCGCGTGGGACGTGACGGCGGCGGGAGCCGGGGCGGCGGACGCGTGGGCGGTGGTGACGGCGACGGTGGCCGCCGTGGCGACGGCCGCGGCCGACGCGAGGTGACGCAGTTTCATCAAGATCCTCCGTGACGGTGTTCGGGGTCGGACGGAGGAGCACCCCCGCGGCTCCTCCGTCCTCCTTCACTCCCGTACCGCCCGTGGGGTTGCACGCCGCCCGCGACTTCCGGGCACCGGCCCTACCGCCCGGTGCCGTTCGCCACGAGCTGCACGGGCAGGGCCCCGCTGGAGATCGCCGCCGCGAGGTTCTCCGCGGCCTCCCGGGTGAAGCTGCCGCTGATCTGGGCCTGGCCGCCGGTGATGGCGGAGTTGACGGCGGGGGCGGAGAGCACCTCGCCGTCCACCACGACGGCGAACTGGTTGGCCGGCTGGAGGTTCTGCGCCAGCTTCGCGGTGACCTGGGCGAACTCGGTGGAACCGGACGGGGTGAAGGCGAGGTTGATGATCCATCCGCTGCCGTTGGACGTGTCGAGCGCCGCGGTGGCGCTCTCGACGTCCGTACCGGGCAGGGCGGTCGGCCCCAGCAGGTACTTCTCCTTCATCCGGCTGTCGCAGGCCACGGCCGGTCCGTCGGGCAGCGAGGTGATCGCCCGTGTCGTGCCGTCGCAGGCCAGGGCGGAGTAGGCCTGCCCCAGGCCCTGCTGCGCGGCGGTCGCCGGATCGAGGACGGGGCGGAACTCCAGCAGGGCCGTCGCCGTCATCTGCGCCACCCGGTCGCTGTCGGCGCGGGGTGCCACGATGGTGACGACGGTACCGGCGGCCGTCACGTCCGTGTTCTTCAGGCCGAGGGACTTCGCGCGCTCACGCAGCCGGTCGGCGGTCGTCCGCATGTCCTCGGCGGTCGGGGCGCCGGAGTCGGCGCGGCTCGCGGTGTACGTCGTGGTCGTGCGCGCCTGCGGGGCGCCGGACGGCGGCGCCGGCATCGGGCTGCCGCCGGAGTCCGAGCAGCCGGAGACGGCGGGCCCGAGGACGAGCACGACGGCGGCGAGCGCGGCGGCGTACGCCTTGCGGTGAGGGAGCATGATCCCAGTGTGGCGTGTCGCCTCCCGCCGGGTGCCGGTCTTCGGCAAGCCCGGCGGGGGAGCGGCTGACGGGCGGTCAGCGCGGGCAGTGCCCGTGGTACGGGGGCGCGCAGGGGTCCGGCGGGACGGGCAGCGGGTGCCCGTCGAGCTGGACGAGGGCGAGCAGGGTGACGGCGCCGGTCCAGGCGAGCGGGACCACGGACGCGGGGTTGCCCGCCGTGTCGACCTGCTCGGGCAGCTCGCCGAGCGTGTTGCGGTGGTCCAGCAGCCAGTCCACCACCTGGCGGGCCTGGCCGGACCTGCCGGTGCCGGACCACGCGAGGGCGAAGAAGGCGGTCTCGGGACCCCAGCTGGTCGCCCAGGGGTGCGCGGGGTCGTCGCCGGGCACGACACCGCCGTTCGGGCGCAGCAGCGCCCGGTAGGTGTCGTCGATCGCGCCGGCCAGTCCGTCCGGCGGGCGGTTGAAGGGCGGCGCCATGAACGTCACCGCCGAGTCCCGGCCGTGCAGCCCGTCGGCGGTGCGCGGGTAGCCCCGTGGCGCGAAGTCCCGCGCGATCCCCGCGGCCAGCCGGTCCGCCGCGCCGGTCCAGGCCCGGGTGTCGGAGGGGTGCCCGGTGACGCGGGCGAGGCCGGCGGCGGCCCGCAGGCCGGACAGCAACGCGGCGGCGGTGCCGATGTTCGGCGTGTCGGTGCCGATCTCCCAGTAGTCCGGTGAGGCGGGCGGCAGCCCCTGGCCGTCCAGCGAGCCGGTGACGTAGTCCTCGGACTTCCGCACCATCGGGTAGAGCGCGCGCAGCATCCCGTCGCGGTGCGCCCGGGGCGCGGCCTCGTACCACTCCCAGACCGCCCACGGCACCCAGCCGTTGGCGTCGAGCTGCCAGTGCCGGGAGTCGGGCGGGCCGGAGCCGTCGAGCCGGGTGCGCGCGTCCCAGGTGCCGTCGGGGAGCTGGGTGCGCGCGTTGTAGGCGAGTATCCGGTAGGCCTCGTCCGGGTGGCCGGTGGCGGCGAACGCGGCGGCGGCGAAGCTGCTGTCGCGCGGCCACGAGTACGTCCAGGCGCCGTACCACGCGGCGGCGACCGCCCCGTCCGGCTGCGTGAGCAGACGCAGTGTCAACAGGGCGCGGGCCGCCGCGTCGCGCTCCGCCGGGGTGCGGCCGGGCACGGTGCCGGAGGCGAGCCAGGCCCGCGAGGCGGCGATCTGCGCCGCGGCGCCGCGGTCGCCGGCCGGTACGGTCACGGGCCGCGCCGCCCCGTCCGGCAGGTAGCGCCAGTCGCCGTCGGGCAGCCGCAGGACGTTGCTGCCGGACACGTAGGAGGCGCCGTAGGCCTCGAAGGGGGTCAGCGAGACCGTCGTCGTCCCGTTGCCGAGCAGCCCGGCGGTGGTCGCGGCGAGGATCCCGGCCGGGACCGGCCGGTAGCAGGTGTTGGCCGCGGCGCAGGCGTCCGCGCCGGTGAGGCCGATGCCGAAGGCGGCGTGGGTGGTCGCCAGGGTGCCGGAGTCGTACGCGTGCCAGCCGCCCCAGTAGGCGGGGTCGTAGTTCCAGGACGGCAGCGCGCCGGACAGCGTGGACCTGGTGCCGTTCCACACCACGTCGCCGGACGTGCCGCTCGCCTGCACGACGAGGTAGTAGTCCTGCCCGGCGGCCGGCGTGGCGTCGACGGGGAAGTCGACCCAGCCCTCGCCGGAGCCGCCGAGGTCCGCGAGGTCCACCCGGCTGTCCGCGACCGCGGTGGCCGGGTCGGTGACGTCGGTGCGGATCTGCGCGTCCAGCGTGCCGACCGGCGAACTACTCACCAGGAACGCGCTGACGCCGCCGACGTGCGTCGCGGCCGTGCTGAACTGCTGCGCCGCGGCATGGTCGGGGCCGTTGACCAGGAACAGCCCGGTCGTCGCCGTGAGCTGGCGGTCCCAGACCGCCGCCGCGCGGGCCGGGCCCGTACCGGCCGCGCCCGCGCCGACGGCGAGCGCGAGCACGCCCGCGACGGCCACGAGCCGGTGTCTGCCGTGCGTCGTCCCCAGCATGGAGATCATCTCCCTCGGAAGTCGGACGGACGTTCGCCGGTCCTTCCCGCCGCCGGGCCGCGGCGTACGGTCCCGAACGACCGTCAGACGGTCGCCGGACGGGCCGGGATGAGCAGCGCCGATCAGGAAAGTGCACGCGCGTTTCACGGTAGTGAAGGACGGGCTGGGAGGCGAGATGCCTCGCGGGGCCGAAGAGATCCGAGGGGCCCGGGGGGCGCCGCGCAGGCGCGGTGCGCGGGACCGGTCACAGCGCCGGGCGGCGAAAGCGGAGACCGGCGGGGGCCGGGGCCGTTACGCTGCCGCCGTGCCCGCATCCACCGCGCCCGCGCCCGCGCTGCTGCCCGACCCCAAGGGGCCGGGGATCACCGCCGTCGCCGTTGTCTTCGGCGCGCTCCTGGCCGCGGCCGGGTGCGCCGGCGCCGTGGTGTGCGTGGTCCTCGCCGTGACGGGGGCGGGCGGGACGCACGGCGGCCTGGTGTGGGGTGCCTGGGCGCTCGCGGCGCTCGGGGTGCTCGTCCTCCTCGTCGGCTACTCCACCGTCGCCAACGCCCGGGAGGAGCGGCGGCTGACGCTCCGGCTCGCCGCCGCCGGACTGGAGGCGACCGCGCTGGTGCTCGCCGTCGCCTCGGCCCCGCCCACCCACGACGACCACCCGCAGGTGCGGCTCCGGCTGCGGGTCGGCGGCGCGGGCGTCGAGCCGTTCGAGGTCGAGGTGGAGGTCTTCAGCTACCGCTTCGGCGACGCCGCCCAGGGCACCGTGCTGCCCGCCCGCGTCGATCCGGTGAGCCTCGTCTTCACGCTCGGCCGCCCCACCCCGCCGCCCGCACCCGCACCCGGCGGCTGAGAGCCGCGCCTCACCCGGCGGGGCCGCCGAGGAGGGCCCGCCGCAGGGGCTCGCGCCAGGCGCCGCGCACGGGGTCGAAGGCCCCGAAGTCGGTGCCGAACTCCCAGTAGGCCCAGCTCATGCCGAGCCGCTCGGCCTCGGCGCGGACGAAGGCCGTCCACCGCTCCCGGGAGGCCATGGGCGCCGCCGAGAAGGCGCCGAACTCGCCGACCAGCAGCGGAAGTCCGTGCTCGCGCCCCCATGCCGCGGCCCGGGCCAGGTCGGAGCGTACGGCGTCCTCGTCCGCGGCCGAGCCCCAGGTGCGGCCGAGCCAGCGGTCGGCGCCGCGCACCCATCCGGCGCCCTGGTGGGTGAAGCCGAAGGGGGCGTAGTAGTGGACGCAGGCCAGCAGGTGGTCGTCGTCGGGGAGGACGAGCGCGGGCAGCGCGCGCAGGTCGTTGTGCTCGCCGGGGCCGACGATCACGGTGCGCCCGGGGTCACGGGCGCGGACGGCGGCGAGCACCTGCGCCAGCACGGTGTTCCAGCGCTCCGGGGTGAGCCGGTCGCCGGGTTCGTTGAGCAGCTCGAGGACCAGTTCGTCGGGGTGCCCGGCGTAGCGGGCCGCGATCTGCCGCCACAGGGCGAGGAGCCGGGGCAGGTGGGCGTCGGGGTCGGCGTTCATCTCGCGGTAGTGGTGGACGTTCACGACGGCGTTCAGACCGCGGTCGAGCGCGGCGCGCACACCCGCGTCCACCCGCGCGAAGAAGGCCGGGTCGATCGCATACGGCGGGGCGCTCCCCGCGTGCGCCGACCACCGGACGGGCAGCCGGACGGTGTCGAAGCCCGCCCGCGCGATCTCGTCGAAGTACCGCTCGTCCAGCGGCAGTTCGGGACCGCCGGGCAACGCGTCCAGCGCGTTGCCGACATTGATCCCGCGTCCGAGCCCCCGCCGCATCCGCGCCTCCCGGGGGCACCCTACCCGTGCGGGAGGGGCGTCAGAAGGGGTCGGTGGCTCGCCAGGCCACCGGCAGGGCGACGTCCACCCCGTCGGCGTCGCCCCGGCGGAGCAGGAAGTCCATGCTGACGGCGAGGTCGTCCGCGACCCGGGGGAGCGGCACCGGCGGGCGGTCCAGCGGCCGGGTGAAGTCGTCCCAGTGCACGGGCACGACGCGGCGCGCGCCGGTGGCGGCCACGACCTCGTCCCAGTAGGCCGCCCGGAACCGTGCACTTTGCCGCCCGAGCCCCCCGACTCCCAGGTAGACGGTTTCGGCCCGCACCCCGGCCAGCGCGCCCGCACGGTAGTTGGCGCTTGCATGGACGAGCAGGGGCCGCCCGCGGTGGCGTACGTGGACGGTGTACGACGTGCCGGTCGCCCAGGCGCGCGGCCGCGCCGGAGGCACCAGCGGACGGTCGACGGTGCCCGGGAAGCGGTCGCCCGGGCTGTGCGGGGAGGCCAGCAGCGTCACCGTGAAGGCGCCGAACTCCAGTGGCTCGCCCTCCTCCGGCACCACGAGCCGGTCCTCCGGGAGCCCGCCGCCGCGGCCGACGTTGGCGGTCGAGGCGGAGCCGACCAGCCGGGCGCCGGTGAGGCGGCAGACCAGGGGGGCGTCGAGCGCGTGATCGTAGTGCGTGTGGGCGCAGACCACGGCGGCGAGCCGGGTGACCCCGAGCCGCGCCAGGCAGTCCCGCACCACGCGCTCGTCCGGTGCGATCCGGGTGAGGCAGCGCAGCAGGCCGGGGCGGGAGAAGAAGCCGTCGGTCATCAGCGCCGTCCGGCCGTCGTCCAGCAGCAGCGTGGAGACCTCCAGCCACGTCACCCGCAGCCCGCCGCCCCGCGCGGCAGCGGGGGGCTGGAGCCGGTCGCGGTAGGGACCGAGCGCGGGACGGCTGAGGGGCCAGGGCATGCGCGGAGCATAGGGCCGCGCCCGCCGGGACCGCGCGGCGCGGGCACCCCCTCGGGCGTGTCCGCGAAGTCCCGCCTGGCGGATGGCGCTTGACGCGCACGCTCGCTGCGTTACACCGTCCGCCCCGCCCTCCGGGCGGAACGCGCTGGTCGGCGCGGTCGTTGCGGGCCAGGGCGACGAGGAGGAGCAGGCACAGCGCGGCGACCGCGAGGGCGAAGCACTGGACGGCGGCGTGGGGGCCGACCGCGGTGGCACGGTGCGGGTGAGGGCGAGCAGCACGAGTCCCGCGGCCAGCAGCACCAGGCCGGTGACCGCGGACCGGCGCGCCGGACGGGCGTAGCCGGCGAGTTGTGCGGCGGCGGGGACCAGCAGCGCGATCTCCACCGCGAAGGGCAGGACCCGTGGCGCGGGGGCGTACTGCGCGAGCAGCCCGCCGACGACGGGCCCGAGGCCGAGGCCGCCCACGGACGCCACGGTGGAGACGAGGGCGGCCCGGCGCCGGTCGCCCGCGGGTTCGAGGTCGGTCGGCGCGGCGGTCAGCGGGCCCGAGGCCGCGCCTTGCAGGACGCCGGCGGCGAACAGCCACCCGGTGCCGGAGGCGAGGGCGAACAGCAGCGACCCGAGCGCGGCGGCGCCCCTCGCGGGCAGCGGCACCCGGCGGTGGCCGACCGCGTCCGCCGCGGGGCCCGCCGGCAGCAGGGCGGGGATCAGCGCGGCGACGTACGCGGCGAAGATCAGCGTGACGACCAGCGGCGAGAAGCCGAACCTGGCCGCGTAGCCGCGGTGGAGCGGGGTCGGCATGTTCGTGCCGGTCAGCAGGTCCACCCGGAGCGGTCACTTCAAGGTCCTGCGCGAGGCCGGGGTGATCAGCCGGCGTGACGAGGGCACCCGCCGCATGAACCGGCTCCGCCGCGAGGACCTCGACGCCCGCCTCCCCGGGCTGCTCGACCTCGCCGTCCGGCAGGGCCGCGAGGCGTCGTCCGGTTCCTGAGCCGCCCGCCCGTGCCGCCGGGTGTCCCGGCCGGTGTCGGCGGCGTGCGGTGCGGGCGCGGGAGCCTCACTCACCCCACCCTCACCAATTGGTCTGGACCTATTGAATTCTCCCCTCCGCACCGGCCAAGCTTCGTGCTGCGCGCGCACGAGTGTCCACGCACTACGCACCACCTCCACCTGCCGGTTCAGCCGCAGGCGCATCCGCCTGCCTGGAAGGAGTTGAGAGCGACATGCGCACCAAGATCCTCGCCCGCGCGGCCGCCGTCGCCGCCACCGCGGTACTGGGGCTCGGCCTCGCGACCACGGCGGCGCAGGCCTCGCCGCCGCCCGGAAGCGGGTTCATGTTCCTCGGGTACTTCCCGACGAACGAGAGCTGCGTCGCCCAGGCGCAGGCGTACGCGCCCGTGCACGGGCCGGTCTACATCTGCGAGTACGGCACCAACGGCCTGTACCTGCTCTGGATGCACTGAGCCGGAGCGGCGCCCCGGGCCGTCCGGCCCGGGGCGTCACCCCCGCAGGCGCGCCGCCGCCGCGTCGCCGAGGGCGACCATCGCGTCGGTGAGATGGGACATCTGGCGGGCGATGGTGCGCTCGGGGTCGGTCTGGGAATTGACGAAGGCCCCGTCGAAGCCCGCTATGGCGAAGTGGTCCAGCTCCTCGGCGACCGCTCCGGCGATCTGCGGGCCCTCGTCGGCGAAGGCCGAGGAGATCATGACGCGCATGTAGGCGCGGCCCTCCTCGCGTACCTGCCGGTTGATCTCGGCGACCTCCGCCTCGGCGGCCTCGTCGCTCATCATCAGCAGCATGTGGAGCCGCAGGAAGTCCGGCTTGGCCGTGAAGACGGCGGCCGTGCGGTCCAGGTACCAGGCCATCCGCTCGCGGTGGGTGCCGCCCGTGGGCGGATCGGCGTGCGCGGCGCGCATCGCGTCGAAGAAGTCCCGGGCGCCGCGCGCCATGACCGCCGAGAGCAGCCCGCCCTTGGAGCGGAAGTGGTGGTAGATCGCGCTCTTCGGCAGCCCGGTCTCGGTCGTGATCGACGAGATCGTGGTGCCCGCGTAGCCGCGTACCGCCATGACGCGCGCGGCCGCGTCGAGGATCTCCCCGCGTGAGCGCTGCCCGCGCCGGTTGCCGTTCGGCGCCTTCGATCCTCGCTCCATTCCGTTGATCATACGGGCCCCCACCTGCGGCCGTGTCCGGAGGCGTGCCCGAAAAAGGTTGCCCCAGGCCTCTTGACGAGAAGCCGCTCTCGTATGACCGTGTTCACTATTGGACGGAACGGTCGGTCCAATAGTGATAGAGCGATCACTGGAGCTCGCATGACGCACACCCCCCACGCGGGATACGACACGGACGTGGCGATCATCGGCTACGGCCCGACGGGCCTGGTCGGAGCGCTGACGCTGGCCCGCCGGGGGGTCCGCGCCACCGCCTTCGAGCGTGACCAGGACATCCACGCCCGGGCCCGTGCCGTGACCGTGAACGACTGGACGATGCGGATCTTCCAGGACCTCGGCATCGACGAGCGGATCGAGAAGGTCGTCGAGCCGCAGCGGGCCCTGCGCTGGGCGACCTACGACGGCCAGGAGGTCATGCGCGTCGAGCACCCGCCCTCCACCCTCGGCACCCGCAACACCAAGCCGCGCTTCTACAACATCTACCAGCCGGCCATGGAGGCCGAGCTGCGCCGCTGCGGCGAGGAACTGGACGGCCTGGAGGTCCGCTACGGCGCCGAGGTGGTCGCCGTCGAGCAGGACGCGGACGGCGTGACCGTCACCGCGCGCGACCGCGCGACCGGCGCCGGGACCCGCACCCGCGCCCGCTGGGCGATAGCGGCCGACGGCGGCTCCAGCCCCACCCGCAAGATGCTCGGCATACCGATGCTCGGCGACACCGTCGACACGCTGTGGGTCGTCATCGACTGCCGCGTCAAACGCTGGTGGCCGGACCGGGACTTCCTCACCTTCTGGACCGACAGCGAACGCCCGGTCGTCGACATCGCGCTCTCGGCCGGGAACCACCGCTGGGAGATCCCGCTCAAGCCCGGTGAGACCGAGGCCGACTTCCCGACGGCCGCCGAGGTGTGGCCGCTGCTGGAGGCCCTCGGGGTGACCGGGGACGATGTCGAGATCCACCAGCACGCGTTCTACCGCCACCATGTGCGCGCCGCCGAGACCTGGCGCCGCGGCCGGGTCTTCCTGGCCGGCGACGCCTGCCACCTGATGCCCCCGTGGGCCGGCGCCGGCATGCAGACCGGCATGCGCGACGCCCACAACCTGGGCTGGAAGCTCGCGGGCGTGCTGCGCGGCCAGCTGCCCGAGGAGTGGCTCGGCACCTACGAGGCCGAGCGCCGCCCCAGCGCCGACTTCTACACGGGCCTGGCCGTCGGCCTCGGCCGCGTCATCAAGCAGGAGGCGTCGCCGGAGGAGGTCGCGGCGATGAACGCGGTCCCGGAGAACACCGTGACCCCGTGGGAGCCGCCGCTGACCGCCCCGCCGGTGCTCACCGGCGGCTGGCTGCGCGGCGAGCAGGGCGACGCCAGCGTGATCGGCCGCATGGTGCCGCAGCCGGTGTGCGGCGACGTCACCGGCGTCATGGCCCGCCTCGACGACCTGCTGCCCCGCGGCTTCGTGCTGCTCGGCGCGGACACCGACCCGGCAGCGCTGCTCACCGGGCAGGAGCGGGCGGACTGGGACGCCCTCGGTGCCTCCTACGTCGCCGTGCGCCCGCGCACCGCGTACACGCGAGGCCCCGGCGACCTGGTCGACCTCGACGACGTGCTGCTGCCGTGGCTCGCCCGCTACGGCGTCCGGGCCGTGGCCGTGCGCCCGGACCGCTTCGTCGCCGCCGCCGACCCGGGCGGCCTGGCCGTCCCCGCTCTCTGAACCCTCCGCCCCTACGCCCCCACTGACCTGGGCGGCGCCGCGCGTCCGCGCGCCCGCCCGCGGATCGAAAGGACACCGTCATGACCGGAGTGAAAGAGCTCGCGTACGTCGTGTACGAGGTCGGCGACCTCGCCGACTGGGAGCACTTCGGCACCACCCTGCTCGGCATGCAGCTGGGCGAGAGGACCGAGCGCGGCTTCACGCTGCGCACCGACGAGAAGGCGCACCGCTGGATCGTTACCGAGGGCCCGGCCGACGACCTCGCGGTCAGCGGCTACGAGGTCGCCTCCGACGAGGACCTCGACGCGCTCGTGACCCGGCTCGCCGAGGCCGGCGTCGAGATCGCCGAGGGCGGCGCCGAGCTGGCCGCGGCCCGCCGCGTGGACCGCGTCGTGCGGCTCGCCGACCCGATGGGCAACCGCATCGAGCTGGTCACCGGCCTCGCCGACGCCGCCACCCCGTTCCACTCCGACGTCCTGCTCGGGGACTTCGTCACCGGCAGCGGCGGCGCCGGCCACCAGGTACTGCTGTCCAAGGGCGTCGCACGCGCCGACTACATGGCCTTCTACGAGGGCCTGCTCGGCTTCCGGATCAGCGACATCATCCGTGAGGAACTCGCCCCCGGCATCGTCGCGGACCTGATCTTCCTGCACTGCAACCCGCGCCACCACAGCGTCGCGTTCGGCGACATGCCGCACCCCAAGCGGACCCACCACTTCATGGTCGAGGTCACCGACATCCGCGACGTCGGCATGGCCTACGACCGGTGCATGGACGCGAAGCAGCCGTTCGAGATGACGCTCGGCATGCACCCCAACGACCACATGTTCAGCTTCTACGTCCGCACCCCGTCCGGCTTCTCCGTCGAATACGGCTGGGGCGGGCTGCTCATCGACGACGACACCTGGCAGGTCCGGACCCTCGACCGGCTGCACAGCTGGGGCCACCGCCCGCCGGAGGCCGTGCACGCCCTGCTCGGCCAGGCACCCTTCACCAACCAGATCCCCGGAGGAGCCCACTGATGGCCCTGCAGCAGAGCGACATCTCCCGTTACGTCCAGACCCGGGACTGGCGGATCCACTACAACGAGGCCGGCGAGGGCCACCCGGTGGTGCTGCTGCACGGCGGCGGCCCCGGCGCGACCGGCTGGAGCAACTACTCCCCGAACATCGAGGCACTCTCGCGGCACTTCCGCGTCATCGCGCCCGACATGCCGGGCTGGGGCGACTCCGACGAGGTGGACTTCGGCACCCTCGACCACGTCGAGGCGGCCTGCCAGCTGCTCGACGCGCTGGGCATCGAGAAGGCGGCCTTCGTCGGCAACTCGATGGGCGGCCACACCTCGCTGCGGCTCGCCGCCGAGCGCCCCGAGCGGGTCTCGCACCTGATCACCATGGGCCCGCCGATCCAGATGAGGCCCTTCCTCTTCGGCGCGGGCGGCGGCCCGACCGAGGGCCTGAAGATCATGTACGAGACGTACACGAACGCCACCCCCGAGGGCATGCGGCGGCTCGTCGAGATCATGGTCTACGACAAGGCCCGCTTCGCCACCCCCGAACTGTGCGAGCTGCGCTCCAAGGCCGCGCTCCGGCGCCCCGAGCACCTGGCCAACATCGCGGCGGCGGCCCCCCGGGCGCCGATCCCGATCTGGCTCGACCTGGCCAAGGCCGCGGGCATCACCGCGCCCTCGCTGCTCATCCACGGCCGCGACGACCGGGTGGTCTCCTTCGAGTCCACGCTCTTCCTCGCCGCGAACATCCCCGACTCCCGCGCGCACCTCATCAACCGCTGCGGCCACTGGGCCCAGCTGGAGCACGCCGACGAGTTCAACCGCCTGGTGACGGACTTCGTCACGCACCACTGATGCTCCCGCGCCGCCGGGTGCGCCCACGCGCCCGGCGGCGCGGTCCCACGGTTCCTTCAGGAGTACCCATGAGCAATCCCCGTACCGTCGAGACCGACGTCCTCGTCTCGGGCGCCGGTCCGGCGGGCGCCGCCGCCGGCGCCCTTCTGGGGGCGTACGGAATCCGCGCGATCGTGCTGAACAAGCACGGCTCGGTGGCGAACACGCCGCGAGCCCACATCACCAACCAGCGCACCATGGAGGTGCTGCGCGACCTCGGCGTCGAGGACGACGCCAAGCGCGCCTCGATGCCCCAGCACCTCATGGGCGAGCACGTGTGGGCGACCAGCCTGACCGGCACCGAGCTCGGGCGGCTGCGGACCTGGTACACGCACCCGACCTTCAAGGCCGAGCACGACCTCGCCAGCCCGACCGCGGTGTGCGACCTGCCGCAGGACCGGATGGAGCCGATCCTGCTGGGTGCCGCGACCCGCCGCGGCACCACCCTGCGGACCGGCACCGAGCTGCTGTCCTTCACCCAGGACGACGACGGTGTCACCAGCACCGTGCTCGACCGGGTGACCGGCGAGGAGTACCTGATCCGGTCGAAGTACCTGATCGGCGCCGACGGCGGCAACTCGCGGATCATGTCGCAGCTCGGCATCCCGCTGGAGGGCGAGATGGGCCTCGGCGGCTCCATCAACATCGTCTTCGAGGCCGACCTGACGCACCTGGTCGCGCACCGGCCCGGCGACATGTACTGGTTCGTCCAGCCCGGTGTCGGCCACGACGGCAACGGCGTCGGGGTGCTGCGCGCCGTCCGCCCCTGGACGACGTGGATGGCGGTCTGGGGCTACGACGTCGAGCAGGGCGCCCCCGAGCTGACCGACGACTTCGGCCGGGCGATCGTGCACCAGCTCATCGGCGACGACACCGTCCCGGTGCGGATCGAGTCGATCTCCACCTGGGCGGTCAACCACGTCCACGCCACCGACAACACCGCCGGGCGGGTCTTCTGCGCGGGCGACGCCGTCCACCGGCACTCGCCGATGAACGGCCTGGGCTCCAACACCTCCATCCAGGACGCCTTCAACCTGTGCTGGAAGCTCGCCCTGGTGCTGCGCGGGCAGGCCGGCTCCGGGCTGCTGGAGACCTACCGCGACGAACGGCTGCCGGTCGCCCGGCAGATCGTCGAGCGGGCCACCGCCAGCAACGGGCTGATCCCGCCGCTGTTCATGGCGCTGCGGGTGCCGCCCGCCGCGGGCCCCGAGGCGCTCGGCGCGGCGCTGGAGACGCTGCGGGCCCCGACCGCCGAGGGCGCGCAGGTGCGCGCCGCCTTCGACACGGCGGTGCGCGACACCCTGCTGTGCTTCAACTCGCACGGCGTGGAGACCAACCAGAACTACCGCTCCGCGGCCCTGGTGACGGACGGGGAACCCGCTCCGGCGGCGCCGCGGGACGAGGAGATCCACTACTTCGCGACCACCTACCCCGGCCGGCACCTGCCGCACGCGTGGCTGCTCGACGGGCAGCGCAAGGTGCCCGTGATCGACCTGTGCGGCCACGGCCGCTTCACCCTCCTGACCGGGGTGCGCGGCGCGGACTGGCGGGAGGCCGCGGCCAGGGCCGAGGCGGAGACGGGCGTCGCCGTCGACGTCGTCGCCGTCGGACGCGGCTGCGCCTACGAGGACCGCTACGGCGACTGGGCCGACGTGTGCGGCATCGGCGAGGACGGCGCGGTGCTGGTCCGCCCCGACCACATCGTCGGCTGGCGCAGCACGGGGCGCGGCGACGACCCGTCCGGCGCGCTGCTCGGCGTCATGCGGTCGATCCTCCAGACCCCGGCCGGCTGACCGGCCGGTGACGGGAACGGCCCCCTCGGAGATCTCCGAGGGGGCCGTTCCCGTGCGCGGGTCCGCTCAGCCGGCGGCCAGCGTGAGGGCGATGTCGATGATCATGTCCTCCTGGCCGCCCACGAGCCGGCGCCGCCCGCACTCCATGAGGATGTCGCGGACGTCCACGCCGTAGGTCGCCGAGGCGTTCTCGGCATGCCGCAGGAAGGACGAGTAGACACCGGCGTAACCGAGCGTCAGGGTGTCCCGGTCGACCCGGACGGGCCGGTCCTGGAGCGGGCGGACGAGGTCGTCGGCGGCGTCCTGGAGCTTGAACAGGTCGCAGCCGTGGGTGAATCCCGACAGATCCGCGACCGCGACGAACGCCTCGATGGGGCAGTTGCCCGCCCCGGCGCCGTGCCCGGCGAGCGAGGCGTCGACCCGGGTGACGCCGTTCTCGACGGCGACCACGGAATTGGCCACCGACAGCGACAGGTTCTCGTGCGCGTGGATGCCGATCTCCGTCTGCGGGCCGAGCACGTCGCGGTAGGCGCGCACCCGCGCGGCCACGTCGTTCATCGTCAGCCGGCCGCCGGAGTCGGTGACGTACACGCAGTGCGCGCCGTAGGACTCCATGAGCCTCGCCTGCGCGGCCAGCTCCTGCGGCGGGGCCATGTGGGAGAGCATCAGGAAGCCGGAGACGTCCATGCCCAGCTCACGGGCCGCCGCGATGTGCTGGGCGGAGACGTCGGCCTCGGTGCAGTGCGTGGCCACCCGGACCGAGCGCACCCCGAGGTCGTAGGCGCGCTTCAGCTCGTGCACGGTGCCGACGCCCGGCAGCAGCAGGGTGGTCAGCCGGGCCCTGCGGAGCACCGAGGCGGCCGCCTCGATCCACTCCCAGTCGGTGTGCGAGCCGGGGCCGTAGTTGACCGAGCCGCCCGCGAGGCCGTCGCCGTGCGCGACCTCGATCGCGTCCACGCCCGCGTCGTCCAGCGCCGCGACGATGCGGGCCACGTCGTCCGGGGTGGTCCGGTGGCGTACGGCGTGCATGCCGTCGCGCAGGGTGACGTCCTGGATGAAGATCGGAGTGCTCACGGCTGCACCTTCCCGGCGGCGAGGCGCTCGGCCACCCGCAGGGCGGCAGAGGTCATGATGTCGAGGTTCCCCGCGTAGGCCGGGAGGTAGTGGGCGGCGCCCTCGACCTCCAGGAACACCGACACCTGGTGGGTGGGGCGGGACACGCCGCCGGGGAGCAGCGTGTGCACGGGCTGGTCCGCGGCGATCGCGGTGATCTGGACCTGCTGCTTGAGGCGGTAGCCGGGGACGTACCCGGCGACCTCGGCGACCATCGCGCCGACGCTCTCCCGGATCCGCTCGTGCAGCTGCGCGGTCGGGGCCTCGACGAGCGCGAAGACGGTGTCGCGCATGATGAGCGGCGGCTCCGCCGGGTTGAGGATGATGATCGCCTTGCCGCGGCGGGCGCCGCCGACCTCGACGATCGCGGCCGAGGTGGTCTCGGTGAACTCGTCGATGTTGGCGCGGGTGCCCGGTCCCGCGGACCGACTGGCGATCGAGGCGACGATCTCCGCGTAGTGCACCGGGGCGACCCGGGAGATCGCGGCGACCACGGGTATGGTCGCCTGCCCGCCGCACGTGACCATGTTGACGTCCCCGGCGTCCAGGTGCGCGTCCAGATTCACCGCCGGGACGACGTACGGGCCGATCGCGGCCGGGGTCAGGTCGATCAGCCGCTTGCCCAGCGGCCGCAGCCGGGCGGCGTTGGCCACGTGCGCCTTCGCCGAGGTGGCGTCGAAGACGATCCCGATCTCGTCGAAACCGGGCAGGGCGACCAGGCCCTCCACGCCCTCCGCGGTGGTCGCCACGCCGAACCGGCGGGCCCGCGCGAGACCGTCGGACGCGGGGTCGATACCGACCATCGCGCCCATCTCCAGATGCTGCGAGGTGCGCATCACCTTGATCATCAGGTCCGTGCCGATGTTGCCGGAACCGATGATCGCGACCTTCGTGCGCGGCGCGGCCGTCATCGCTGCTCCTCTGCGAGGGTGAAGGAGGCCGTGCCGAGCGGCGCGACCGTGGCCCGTACCGTGCTCCCGGGCGCGACCGGCACCATCGGGCCGAGCGCGCCGGACAGGATCACCTGGCCCGCCCGCAGCGGGTCGCCGAGCGCGCGCGCCTGCCGGGCCAGCCACCGCACGGCCCGCAGCGGGTCGCCCAGGCAGGCCGTGCCGGTGCCGGCGGAGACCTGCTCGCCGTCCACCTCCAGCGTCATCACCGCGTCCCGCGGCTCGAAGTCGGCGAGGTCCAGGCGGTCCGGGCCCAGCACGAAGGCGCCGCCCGAGGCGTTGTCGGCGACCGTGTCGGCGAAGCTGATGTCCCAGCCCGCGATCCGGCTGCCGCAGATCTCGATGGCGGCCACGGCGTGATCGACCGCGGCGCGGACCTGATCCACGGACAGCTCGCCGTCGGCGAGGTCCGCGCCCAGCACGAAGGCGATCTCCGCCTCCGCGCGCGGCTGGAGCACCGCGGCGGCCGGGACGGCGGCGCCGTCCTCGTACCTCATGGTGTCGAAGAGCACGCCGAAGTCGGGCTGGTCCACGCCGAGCTGGGCCTGCACCGCCGGCGAGGTGAGGCCGATCTTGCGGCCCACCACGTGCTCGCCCGCGGCCAGCCGGGCCCGGGTGAGAAACTGCTGGACGGCGTAGGCGGCCGTCACGTCGTCGCGGCCGATCAGGTCCCGCACGGGCGGGCACGGCGTGCCGCCGGCCTGAGCGCGAAGGAGCCGGTCGGCCGCCTCGGCCACGGCATCCGTGGCCACAGGGTTGTCGGTCATGCCGCTCAGGCTCGCATCGCCGCAGGTCCGCGGCCACGACGGCGTTCCGCTCAGCGGTACGCTGTTCGTGTGGAACCGGAGCTGAACACGGTGCTCGGCAAGGCCGTGGCCATCCTGCGGTCGTTCACGGGCGACGACCGGGTCCTCGGCCTGGCCGAGCTGGTGCGCCGCACCGGGCTTCCCAAGGCCACCGTGCACCGCCTCGCCGCCGAGCTGGTCGAGCACCGGCTGCTGGACCGCGACCGCTACGGCTACCGGCTCTCCGGCGGGCTGTTCGAGCTGGGCCTGCGCGCCTCCGCCGAGCGGACCCTGCTGGAGGTGGCCATGCCCTTCCTCCAGGACCTCTACGAGCGCACCCACGAGACCGTCCACCTGGGCGTGCGCGATGGCGCCGAGGTCGTCTACATCGCCAAGATCGGCGGCCACCGGCAGGCCGCCAGCCCCTCCCGCACCGGTGGGCGCATGCCGCTGCACTGCACCGCGATCGGCAAGGTGCTGCTCGCCCACGCCGGGCCCGACCTGCGCCGGGAGGTGCTGGCCGGGCCCCTGGAGCGGCGCACCCCGCACACCGTCGTGGCCCCGGGCGCGCTGGAGCGCCAGCTCAAGGGCGTCCTGGAGGCGGGCGTCGGCTACGAGCACGAGGAGTCGGCGGCCGGGCTGCTGTGCGTGGCCGCCCCGGTGCCGGACGCGGAGGGCCGTACCTCGCTCGCGATCAGCGTGTCGGGGCCGGTCGGCAGATTCCGCCCGGAGAGCCACGCCGACGCCGTGCGGGCCGCCGCCACCGGCCTCGGCAACCAGCTCGCCCGCCGCCGCGTCCCCCCGCACACCGCCACGCTGTGACCCGGGTGGTGGTGCGGGGGAGGAGGCCCCCGCACCACCCCCGGCGGGTCAGTTCAGGCCGAACCGCTGTGCCTCGGTCCCGTTGCACTGGTGGATCCGCAGCGGTGTGCCGTTGGCGGTGGAGCCGTCCTTGGCGTCCAGGCACAGCCCGGACTGCGGGTTGAGCAGCGAGCCGTCGGTCTGCAGCCGCCAGACCTGGCCGCCGTTGCCGTCGCAGTCCCACAGCTCGACCGGGGTGTCCGCAGCCGTCGAGTCGCCCGTGACGTCCAGGCAGCGGCCGAGCGTCGTCAGCGAGCCGTCGGCGCGGTGGTACCAGTGCTGGTCGACGGCGTACGACTGGCAGTCGTAGAGCTGCGCCGCGGCGCCGTCCCCGCCGTTGTCGTCGCCGTAGACGTCCAGGCACTTGCCCGCGGGGCCCGCGACCGCGCCGCCGCCGTTGACCGCGAACTTCTGCGCCGCGGTGCCGTTGCAGTCGTGGATGCGCAGCCGGCTGCCGTTGGCGGTGGAGCCGCTCGGCGTGTCGAGGCAGCGGCCGGACTGCGGGTTGTACAGCGAGCCGTCCACCTGCTGTGTCCACTTCTGGCCGCCGACGCCGTTGCAGTCCCACAGTTCGACCTGGGTGTCCTGGGCGGTGCCGTTGCCGTTGACGTCCAGGCACCGGCCGAGGGTGCGCAGCGAGCCGTCCGACTCGTGCGTCCAGCGCTGGTCGACGGCCCCGCTCTGGCAGTCCCACATCTGGACGGCGGCCCCGTCGCCGCCGACGTCGTTGCCGGTGACGTCCACGCACTTGCCGCCGGGCGCGCCGACCGTGGCCGGGGCGGTGCCCGCGGTGTCACCCGCGTAGCCGGCCGCGACGACGTTCGCCTGCACGGCGTTCTCGGCCGCGTCGGAGGGGTAGCCCGCGGTCATGGCGCCCTCGAAGAAGGAGCCCCCGGCCCGGTTGCTGTTGTCCCCGCCGGTGCCCAGGACGATCGAGCCCTCCTTCTTCATGGGCGCGTAGCCGGGCGGCAGGGCGCCGTTCCACCACGTGGTCAGGCCGCCGGAGCGGGAGTCGCCGCCCTTGAGGGCGAAGGTGTCCTTGCCGTTGTTCTTCAGCACCGCGGTGACGAACGGCGTGGCGTTGCCGCCGTTGCGGCTGTGCGCGTTGGTGTCGGCCTGGAAGATGCCGTTCTCCAGGTCGGCCTGCACCCACGGGCCGTTGCCGGTGCAGGGGTCGCAGGCGCGGGCGGGGGAGATGTTGAGGGCGTCCATGTGCCCGGCGCCGGTGTCCTCCTCCTTGGCCTCGACGTTGCCGAAGTCGAAGCAGCAGTCGTGGATGGTGTGGGTGCCGCTGGTGACCATGTACATGCCCTCGGGCTGGTCCTTCGTCGCGACACCCGAGCCGACCGCGTGCCGGTAGCCGACGCCCGGCTGCACGTACACCCCGTAGACCGAGTGCCCGGCGAGCGTGACGTGCAGCGCGCTGGCGAGCGCCCCCGCGTTGGCGGCGCCCGCGGTGCCCGCGCCCGCGATCGTCAGGTCGTTGTGCTGCGGCGACTGGTCGTAGATCCGGCTGATGCGGCAGGCGGTGCCGGTGCAGAAGGCGTTCTGCGCGCCCGCGTCCGCCCAGCCGCCCGTGGCGACCGGGCCGATGTCGCGGGTGGCGCCGTCGGTGACCCGGGTGACCTGGTAGAGGCTGCCGCCGTAGCCGGAGTAGAGGGCGCGCACCGTGCTGAAGGCGCCGACGCACGGGGTGCCGGTGTCGCCGTAGATGTCGCAGGGGAGGGATCCGGCCGCGTGTGCGGGTCCCGTGGCGCCGAGGAGGAGGCCCGCGGCGAGGACGAGCGTGCCGCCGAGCGCGAGGAGGGCGCTGCGGCAGCGGCGCAGGGCGAGGCGCAGCCGGCCGTGGCTGCGCGGAGGGTGTGCGGTCATCGTCGACCCTTTCTCCGTCGAGTGTCCGTCGAGGTGATGCGGGGTCGTGCGGGTTGCGCGGATCGTGCGGGTGCCTGCCGCGCGGCGGCCGGGCGCTGTGGTGCCGTGGCCGCCGCACGCAGCCGTGCGGTCCTACGACGGAGAAGCATGCCCCACCCAGCGATGTGACGAACGGTCACCCCCGGTGCGGAAGAGGCGGATGCGCCCACGTCCGCGCGGCGGCGGTCCGGGACGCGGAAAGGGGGTGCCCGCGGGCGCCGGATCGCGCAGAATCCCCGGATGGCTGTCATGAACGTCGACGGGGCCGGCGGCGCCCCGCTCCCGCGCTCCTCGCCGACCGCGCTCGCCGGACGCGCCTTCGGCGCCGTGCCCCCGCCCGCCCTGGTGCTGGTCGGCATCGTGAGCGTCCAGGTCGGATCCGCCCTGGCCAAGCACCTCTTCGACGAGGTCGGCAGCTTCGGCACGGTCGCGCTGCGGCTGCTCTTCGCCGCCGCGGTGCTGATGGCGGTCTGGCGGCCGCCGCTGCGTATGGGCCGCCGCGCGTGGACGGTGGTGCTCGGCTACGGCGTCGTGCTGGGCGTGATGAACCTCTGCTTCTACCTGGCGCTCGCCCGGCTCCCGCTGGGCATCGCGGTGACCACCGAGTTCCTCGGCCCGCTCGCCGTGGCCCTGGGCGGATCGCGGCGGTGGCTGGACGCCTTCTGGGCGCTGCTCGCGGGCGGCGGTGTGCTGCTGCTGATGGAGGGCCGCGGCGACATCGACCTCGTCGGCCTGCTGTTCGCCCTGGCGGCCGGGGCCTGCTGGGGCCTCTACATCCTGCTCGGCGCGGCGCTCGGCCGGCACACCACGGAGGGCAACGGGCTGGCCCTGGCCATGGCGGTGGCCGCGCTGGTCGCCGTGCCCTTCGGTGTGGCGGACAGCGGGACGGCCCTGGTCTCGCCGTGGGTGATGCTCGCCGGGCTCGGCGTGGCGCTGCTGTCGTCGGTGGTCCCGTACTCGCTGGAACTGGAGGCGCTGCGCCGGATCCCGCCGCATGTCTTCGGCATCCTGATGAGCCTGGAACCGGCGACCGCGGCGCTCGTCGGCCTCGTCGTGCTCGGCGAGTCCCTGCACTGGTCGCAGTGGGTCGCGGTGCTGTGCGTGATGGCCGCGTCGGCGGGCGCCACGCGCGGCGCCCGGCCGGAGGCGTGAGCCCCCGCCGCCCCGGGCCCGCACCGCAGCGGGCATGGGGCGGCGGGCGGTTCGGTCAGCGGTAGAGGCGGACGTCCGCCAGGCTCCACCAGTTGGCGGCCGCACCGGTCTGGGTGACGCGCAGGTAGCGGGCGGTGGTGGTGCGGGGCAGCCGGACGGTGGTCAGCTGGCCCGTGCCGGAGCCCTGTGCGGCGGTACGCCAGTGGGCGCCGTCGTCGCTGACCGAGAGCTGCCAGCCGCGGGCGAAGTCGCCCGGGTTGTCGCCCGTGTCGAGCGCGACGGTGCCGAAGGCGGTGCGGCGGCCGAGGTCGAGCTGCACGTACTGGCCGGGGGCCTGCGCGGCGCCGCTGGACCAGCGGGTGCTGCCGTCGTCGTCCAGTACGGCCGCGGCCGCGCCGTCACCCGCGGGGGCGGCGGCGGTGGCGCCGGACAGGTCGAGCTGGTGCAGCGTGGTGTGCAGGCGGCCGGACGCGGGCCAGGTGAAGGTCGCGAGCGCCCCGCCGGGCAGCGTGTAGTCGAAGGACCGGTCGCCGACGGCCACGGTGAACGAGCGCGGCGCGTCGTTCTCGTTGTGGACGACGAGCGCGGTCGAGCCGTCGGGGTTGGTGAACGCCACATCGGTGAGCTGGCCGTTCCAGCCCGTCGTGCCGTAACTGGTGCTGGCGATGCGGAACGCGCCGGGCTTCACGAACTTCGACAGGTGCCCGATGGTGCTGTACTCGGCGTTGGCGCTCACCGTGCCGTCCGGCTGCACGGTGAGCAGCGCGGTGCAGGTGTCGCAGCCGCCGTTGTGCGGGCCGCCGTCGGCGTCCAGGGCGAGGTTCCAGTCGGCCACCGACTTCGCCCAGTTGCGGGTGGTGCCGACAGTGATGGTGCGGGCGTGCCAGGTCAGGGTGCCGCGGAAGATCTCCGCCGGGGTGTCGGTCGCCCCGTGCGAGCCGGAGCACTCGGTGAACCAGATGCCCTTGTCCGGGTGGGCGTCGTGCAGGGCGCTCTGCGCGCTCGGGTCACCGGAGTAGCAGTGATAGGCGGTGCCGGCCACCCACGTGGCGGCGGGGCCGTCGAGGATCTCGTACGGGTAGTCCGTCTGCGGGTCCTCGCCGAGCTTCTCCGCGGTGGCGATGTCGCCGGGGTGCGTCGTCCAGTTGTGGTCGTAGGCCAGGATCTTCGTGCGCAGCCCGGCGGCCCGCAGCATCGGGCCGAGCGCCTCGATGACCTTCGCCTCCTGCTCGACCGGCAGGTCGGTGCCGGGGTACGCGCTGGGCGTGCGGTTCTGCGGCTCGTTCTGCACCGTCAGGTAGTCGACGGGGACCCCGGCCGCCCGGTAGGCCTGCACGAACTTCACCAGGTAGCGGGCGTACGCCTGGTAGACGGCCGGGTCGTCCTTGAGGTGGCCGCCGACCAGGGAGTCCGAGTCCTTCATCCACGCGGGCGGACTCCACGGCGTGGCCAGCACGGTGAGCTGCGGGTTCAGCTGCTCGGCCTGCCGCAGCAGGGGCAGGATCTGCTTCTGGTCGTGCGCGATGCTGAAGTGGCGCAGCGCGAAGTCGGTCTGCCCGGCCGGCATGTCGTCGTACGTGTAGTGCTCGGCCTCGGCGGTGAAGTCGGAGGAGCCGACCGGCTGGCGCAGGAAGCTCACACCGATGCCGGACGCCGGGTCGAACAGCCGCTTCATCGCGGCGTCCCGCGCCGGGCGGGGGAGCGCGCCGAGCACCGCGGCGGAGGAGTCGGTGAGGGCCCCGCCGAAGCCGTCCATCTGCTGGAAGCGCCGCGTGGGGTCGACGGTGATCGTGGTCAGGTCCGACGCCCCCTGGTGGAAGGCGACGGGCGCCTGCCGCTGGAGCTGCGCGGAGTCGTCGGCGGTCGTGAGCCACACCTGGGCCTGCGGCTCGTCCGGCCCGTGGGCCGGGTGCGCAGCCGCGGTGGCGGTGGACGGCAGGCAGGCCAGACACAGCGCGGCGGCCATGAGGGCCGAGGCGCCGAAGGCGCGTTTCATGGACGTCTCCTTGCTGACGGGACCCGGCCGCCGGTCTCTGACCTCGTCCGGGTGAAACAGAATGAAACACAATGTGCGGGCGGTGCGGCGTGCATCAGCAAAGACGGCACGCCTCTCGGGTGTCAAGAGGCGTGCTGCAAGGGGTTGTTGCATGACGTGATGAAACAAGCTGATGTAACAGGAACGGGCAACGGGGAGCGGCGCGCGGCCCGCTCCGGACGGCCCCGCGCGGCTCCCTGTGCGGCGGCCGCTACACCTCGCCGGGCGGTTGGGCGGACCGTTCGGCGGACTTCGGCGACGCGGCCCCGGGCAGCTCCGCCCGCTCCCCGGCCGCCGTCAGCTCACCCGCCTCCTCGGCGGGCTCCACCGGCTCGACCCGCTCGGCCTGCTCCACCGGCTGCATGGGCTCGACCGGCTCGGTGGGGGAGGCGGACGGGGCGGGCCGCGGGGCCGCGCCGGACGACGCGCGGTCGAAGAAGCGCAACAGCTCGACGGGGAAGGGCAGCACGAGCGTCGAGTTCTTCTCCGCCGCGACCTCGACGACGGTCTGCAGCATGCGCAGTTGCAGCGCGGCGGGGTTGGCGTCCATCGTGCGGGCCGCCTCCGACAGCTTCTGCGACGCCTGCAGCTCACCGTCCGCGGTGATGATCCTGGCCCGCCGCTCCCGGTCGGCCTCCGCCTGCCGGGCCATCGACCGCTTCATCGACTCCGGCAGCGCCACGTCCTTGATCTCCACCCGGTCGATGTGCACGCCCCAGCCGGTCGCCGGGGTGGCCAGCATCAGCTCCAGGCCCTCGTGCAGCCGCTCCCGGCCGGACAGCAGGTCGTCCAGCTCGCTCTTGCCGATGATCGACCGCAGCGAGGTCTGGGCCACCTGGAGCATCGCGAACTGGTAGTTCTGCACGTCGACCGTCGCCCGGATCGGGTCGACGACGCGGAAGTACAGCACCGCGTCCACCCGCACCGAGACGTTGTCGCGGGTGATGCCCTCCTGCGAGGGCACCGGCATGGTGACGACCTGCATGTTGACCTTGGTCATCCGGTCGACGAAGGGCAGCACCAGCCGCGGGCCGGGCTGCTTCGGCAACGGGCTGACCCGGCCGAAGCGGTAGATCACCCCGCGCTCGTACTGCTTGACGACCCGCATGCTGCTCGGCAGCACGATCAGGCCGACCACGGCCAGGACGATCAGCAGTACAACGACGATCTCCATGTCCCACTCCCCAGTCCGGTGCGTGAGGGTACGGCCTGCCGACCGGCCGCCGCCCGCACAACGGCCCTTCCTTGGCGAGGGTTTGACGCTCGGTCGGCGCCCGCCGGTTCCGGCGGGCACCCCCGACCGCGGCGGCCCGGCGCACACGGTCACCGGGCGGGCCGCCCTAGGCTGGGCCGATGGCACGCTACTTCGATGTACATCCCCAGAATCCGCAGCCGCGCATCATCAGCGGCGTGGTCGAGAGCATCCGGGCCGGGGCGCTGGTCGCCTACCCCACGGACTCCTGCTACGCGCTGGGGTGCCGGCTGGGCAACCGCGAGGGCGTCGACCGCATCCGCACGATCCGGCACCTCGACGACCGGCACCACTTCACCCTGGTCTGCCGGGACTTCGCGCAGCTCGGCCAGTTCGTGCAGATCGACAACGACGTCTTCCGGGCGGTGAAGGCGTCCACGCCGGGCAGCTACACCTTCATCCTCCCGGCGACGAAGGAGGTGCCGCGGCAGTTGCAGCACCCCAAGAAGAAGACCGTCGGCGTCCGCATCCCCGACCACGTCGTGACGCAGGCGCTGCTATCGGAGCTGGACACGCCGCTGGTCTCCAGCACCCTGCTGCTGCCCGACGAGGAGGAGCCGCTGACGCAGGGCTGGGAGATCAAGGAGCGGCTCGACCACGTCGTCGACGCCGTCGTCGACTCCGGCGACTGCGGCACCGAGCCCACCACCGTCGTCGACTTCTCCGGCGGCGGGGCCGAGATCCTGCGCCGCGGCGCGGGCGACACCACGCGGTTCGAGTAGCGCGCGGTCCGAGTCGCGGGCCGGCCCCGGGGCGGTGACCCCGGGGCCACCGCCCCGGGGCCACCGCGATGAGTTCGCGGGTCCACGGGTCCGCCGGATCGGCGAAGACCCGCTCCACCGGGCCGCTCTCCAGGCCCCGGCCGTCGCGCCTCACCATCACCTCGTCGGCGATCTCCCGCAGCGACGCCGGCAGGTCGAGCACCTGGGCCTGCAGCGACACGTCGAGCGCGGCGACCGGCTCGTCGCACACCGGCACCCGGGGGCGGGTGGCGAGCGCGCGGGCGATCGCCCCCGCTGCCGCCGGCCGCCGGACAGCTCCCACGGCCTGCGCCGCAGGTGCTCGCCACCGCCTCGGCCTGACCCGGCCGCGCCTCCCGCCACCTCCCGGCACCCTCCCGCACCTGTGCGGAGCCCGGCC
Source organism: Streptomyces sp. NPDC021224 (assembly GCF_044332905.1). Lineage (NCBI taxonomy): Bacteria > Bacillati > Actinomycetota > Actinomycetes > Kitasatosporales > Streptomycetaceae > Streptomyces > Streptomyces sp. NPDC021224. The sequence goes on from NZ_JBIRPW010000016.1 coordinate 59,414, forward strand.
GTGCCCGGGTGTCCGGGTGGCGCTCCCGTGCCCACCTGCTGATTTGTCTGCACGCTGATCGTCTGCCCTAAGATGATTTCCGTGACCTTGGATCTGACGCCCGACCAACTCCTGTCGACCACCCGCGCGGTGCGCCGGCGCCTCGACTTCGACCGCCCCGTCCCGCGCGAGCTGATCGAGGAGTGCGTGGACCTGGCCGTGCAGGCCCCGACCGGCCGCAACCGGCAGCGCTGGCACTTCGTCGTGGTCACGGAGGACAGCCAGCGGCACGCCGTGGCTGACCTCTTCCTGCGCGCCCTCTCCGTGGCCCAGGGGCAGCGGCTGACCGCGCGCGACACCTGGCGGATGGGTTACCACCCCGGTTCCACCGAGCGGGTCTTCGACGGCCTGCGCCACCTGGCCGCGAACATCCACCGGGTGCCGGTGTTCGTCATCCCCGCCGTGGAGGGGCGCACCGACCGCGCGAACGTCGCCGAGCAGGCCGGGACCTGGGGCTCGATCCTGCCCGCCGTGTGGAACTTCATGCTCGCCGCCCGCGCCCGCGGCCTCGGTACGACCTGGACCACCGCCCAGGCGCCGCTGGAGCGGGAACTGGCCGAAGTGCTCGGCGTCCCCTACGACGAGGTCATGCTGGCCGCGTTCATCCCGCTGGCCTACACCATCGGCACCGACTTCAAACCGGCACCGCGCATCCCGCGCGAGCACGTCCTGCACTGGGACCAGTGGAAGCAGCGCCGCCCGTAGCACCGTACGCGGGTCCGGCGGACAGCTGCGCCGAGTCCGCCTGCCGTACCCCGTACGGGAGTTAGAGTCGGGCCATGCCGCCTTCCACCCCGCCGGACGAGCCGTCCGCCGCGCCGCAGTCCTCCCGGGGGTCGCTCGCGGGCGCCGGCTGGGAGGCCCAGGAACCGGGCACGTACACCGAGCTGATGCCGCCGCGGGTGTCGAACCTGTCGTGGCTGAACCCGGCGACGCTGTGGAAGGCGCGCAACGGCCCGCTCGCCTCGCTGCTGGGCGACCCCACCGGGGCGCGGCGGCAGCAGTGGGTGCGCGGGCAGGTCGAACGCGGCGCCACCGGCCCGGATCTGCTGATCGAGCGGGACGACCCCGACACCTTCTCCTTCCTGCTGCTCGGCGACACCGGCGAGGGCGACGCCCCGCAGTACGCCGTCGTCCCCGGCCTGCTGAAGGCCGGGGCGGGCACCCGCTACGCGGTGCTGTGCAGCGACGTCCTCTACCCGGTGGGCAGCGCCGACGAGTACGGCACCAAGTTCTTCCGGCCCTACCGCGACTACGACGCGCCGATCTACCCGATACCCGGCAACCACGACTGGTACGACGGCCTGGGCGGCTACATGCGGGTCTTCTGCGACGCCCCCGAGCCACCGTCCCCGCCCCGCCCGCGATTCGGGTCGGCGGCCTGGTGGCGGTCGTTGCTGTGGCGCCCGCCTGCGGCGATCGACGCGGAACGGCTGGCGGCGGCGCGCGCGATGCGCGACCGGCCCGCGCAGGCCGCCCGGTGCCCCGGGCCGTACTGGGCGATGGACTCCGGGCCGCTGCGGATCATCGGGATAGACACCGGGCTGCTCGGCGGCATCGACCGGGAGCAGGGCGAGTGGCTCGCCCGGGTCGCACGCGGACCCCGGCCGAAGATCCTGGTCACCGGTTCGCCCCTGTACGTCGACGGCGAGCACCACCCGTGCCCCATCGAGGGCGGCGGCACGGTCGACGCCATCGTGCGCGACCCGCGCAACCGCTTCGTCGCGGCCATCGGCGGCGACATCCACAACTACCAGCACTACCCGGTCGACGTGGACGGGCGGCGCATCGAGTACGTCGTCTCGGGCGGCGGCGGGGCCTTCATGCACGCGACCCACACCATCCCGCCGGTCACCGTCGGCGGGGTGACGGAGGACCGTTTCCGCTGCTACCCGCTGCGCGCCGACTCGCTCGCCTTCTACAGCCGCCTTTACGGCAGCAGGCTGCGGCTGCGGCGGCTGTTCGACCTGACGCCGGACCAGGCCGCCGCCGTGATCGCCGCCCGGCTGGGCATCACCCCCACCCGCGCGGCCGCGGACGCCGCGGTGACCCGGCGCACCCGCTTCGTGGCCGCCGTGCTCGGTGTGGCCTCCCGCCCCGGCCGCAGACGCCGGGTGCGGCTGCCGGTGCGGCGGATGCTGACCCGGGTGCTGTCACCGGGGTCGGCCACCTACAGCCCCCCGTTCTTCAAGAACTTCCTGCGGCTGGACGTGACCCCCACCGAGGTCCGCGTCCGCTGCTTCGCCGCGACGGGCCTGCGCTCGCACGAACTCGAACCGCCCGTCGAGGACGACTTCACCATCCCCCTGACGGGCCTTCCCGTCCCGCACCAGGACGCGGCCGGACCCGACCGGGACCACGCGTGCTGATCTGGGTGGACGGAGCCTTCGGCAGCGGCAAGACCACGCTGGTGGCCGCACTGCGCGGGCACCTGCCGGACGCGCTGGTGTTCGACCCGGAGCAGGTCGGCGCCCTGCTGACCGGAATCGTCGACTGCCCGACGGGCAACTTCCAGGACATCCCGCTGTGGCGGCGCCAGGTGACCGGCCTCGCGGTGGGGCTGCACGAGGAGTACGGGCGGACCCTCCTCGTCCCGATGACCCTGACGGCGTCCGCGTACACCGACGAGATCTTCGGCGGCCTGCGGGACGCCGGCGTCCCCTACCGGCACTTCCGCCTCCAGGTGCCCGTCGAGGTGCTGCTGGAGCGGATCGACGAGCGGCACCGCGGTGCGGACGGCGACCCCGCGCGTATCGAGGCCGGCCGCCGCTGGTGCCGCGAGCAGACCGCGCGCTACGCCGCCGCCCCGCCAGGGCTGCCCGCAGGGGCCGTTGTCCTGGACGGCCTGCGCCTGCCCGCCGAACTCGCGGGGCAGGTGCTGGCCGTGGTGGGCGCCGCGGCGGGGCGGTGACCACCGCTACCCGGCCGGGGCGGTCCCGACCGCCACGACGTTGCCCTCGCTGACGGAGGCCTCGTCCGAGCGCAGGTGGGTGGGCCGGGTCCGCCGGGTCCAGCAGCGGGGCCCACACGGCCGGGGCACGCACGGCGGGCCGCGGAGGCGGTAAGGTGCAAGAAATATGGAAGAAAACATTCTTGGCACCCCATATCCTGTCAGCAGGAAGAGCCGCCCGAGGGAATCCAGATGAGCAATCCGCCGAAAATCCGCCGCGCCTCGCCGAGCAGGGTCGTGGGTGACGACCGGCGCGAGCAGTATTTCGCCAAACTCGCCCTCGACCGCCCCGACGTCGGCCTGTGCCGGGCCACGACGCTGGTGGCCAAGTCCATCGACGCCGAGCTGACCGGCTACGAGATCTCGGCGGCCCAGCACCTGGTGCTGAAGATGCTGAACGACGTCGGCCCGTGCTCCCAGCAGGAGCTGAGCGAGCAACTGCGCATCGACCGCAGTGTGATGGTCGGCTGCATCGACGGGCTGGAGGACTCCGGTTTCGTGCGCCGCGAGCGGCACCCCAAGGACCGCCGGGCCAACGTCATCGTTCCCACGCCCGAGGGCTTCGCCGCGCTGGCGGACGTCGAGGACGGCGTGCCCGGCTTCCTCGACCGCGCCTTCCAGGCCCTGACCCCCGCCGAGCGCCGGACGCTGGCCCGGCTGATGGTCAAGATCCTCGACGTGGCGTGAGCTGCCGGACCCATGCGTCCGGCGGCCCGGCCGCGTCACACCGGCGCCGGTGCTCGCAGCGCCCGCAGCATCCCGTCCGGACCGGCCGGTAGGGGTGCTCGAAGGGGATGCCGTTGGTGCGCGTCACGAACGGCGGCCCCGACCACCCCGCGCCGACCACCACCCGGCCCGGGAAGCGGGCCTCCAGGTCCTCGCGGCGCAGGGGCATCAGGCGATGGGTCCCCTCGATCCGGGTGTGCGTGACGCCGGAGTCCCGCACACCTTCAGATGGCGCGACAGCGCGGACGCCCCCGCGCGGACGTCCGACTTCGTCCACATCCGCTACGTCGTGATCCACCTGCCGGACCCGGAGAAGGCTGTCGCCCGGCTCGCGAGCCGGCTCGGGCCGAGAGGTGTGCTGCTGCTGGAGGAGCCGTCGTTCCGGCGGCGGCGCACCGACCTCCCATCTGCTGCCGAACGGTTGGAAGCAAGATGATTGCACTGTTACGTTTATGACCCACTCATTGACGTGCAGACGATGTCTGCCGCAACAAAACAGTGAGGACGATGACGGAGCGTCAATCACAGGCATCGGCTCCGGGGTGCAGAGCTACCACCACGCCTTCGCCGCCGTCGGCATCTTCTCGCTGGCCGGTGTCGTCGCCTCCGCAGTGGGCCTGGGTGCGCCCGAGGACCCGGCGGCCGCCAAGGACGCGGCGGCGCCGCCGCTGGCCGAGCCTCCGGCGCCGGCCTGGAGGGCGAGCACGCGTGAGCGGCAAGGTCGCCCCGGAGGCCGGCACCGCGGTGGTGGAGTGGCTCGCGTCCGACGACCCGGTGCTGTCCCGGGGCGGGATCGCCGAGCTGGGACGCACCGTGGACGGCTGGCTGCTGCCCCGCCGGATCCCCCCGGCACGGCTCGCCACCACCTTCTCCCAGGGCTTCGCGAGTTGCGCGGCCATGCCCGCCGGTGTCCGGTTCGGGTCCGCACCGACGTCGCGGAGGTGGCGCTGCGGCTGAACATGACCGCCGACAGCGCGCCGCTGGACGTCCGGGAAAGCGGCCACTGGATTCACCGGAAACCCCCGGAGGCCGTCACCAGCGAACTGGAGACGTGGCTGAGCGGGCTTCCCCCGGCGGCGCGGTGAAAGCGGCGCGCGAGCCGAGGTGAATCCCTCCGTCCCGATCGGCCATATTCCGCTGCCGGGTCCGGCGGGTGGGTCGATCCGGCGGACGGAGGACCATCTCGGCGGCCATTGCTCCGCTTTTTCTGACAATGCACTTGGTGTCGGCTTGGCGCCGCCGCCCGCCGCCGGAGGCGTGAATTCTGCACGGTCGCCCGTGAAATCCGCCCGATCCGCCGCAAATCGCCTTCCCGGCAAACGAGGTGAGGCCGCGTCGGCGCGGCGATAACGGAAGAAAGCGGTCCGGACCCGGCGAGTCGCTCAGACGGGGCGCAAGGCCGTGAAAAGAACACCCATAAGCCCGGTTCGAACAGGCGGCCCGCAATGGCAGCCGCGTGTGTCATGGGCGTCTGATACTGTCGAAAACGTCAATCGGCAAAGGGCTGTCAAGAAAGTCGCGGCCCGTACCGGGGGCAATGGGGCAGGAATTGGAACCCGATCGTGGTGCTTCCCGGGGATTCACGGGTCGGGTGGAATGAATTCACCATCAATGCGAATGACGCCGCCGTGGTCGGCTGCGTCCGAAAACAGTTGGTCCGGCATCGGGAACGAGCCGTCCCGGCAGGGGACGGGGGCTCCCGCGCGCCGCACCGCGGGCCGGCCATCCGGCCCGGGCGGGCGCGTCGTGGGCGAGTGGAGATCGGGGGACGGTCTTGCGAGGGCAGGAAAATTTCACTGAGCTTGTGCTGCGCCACGCCGCCGAGCGGCCGGACCAGGAGGCGTACGTCTTCCTGCCCGGCAACTCGCCCGACGCGGCCGCACAGCGCCTGACGTACGCTCAACTGGACACCGAAGCCCGGCGGATCGCCTCCTGGCTGCAGCGCAAGGGCGCGGCCGGCGGGCAGGTGCTGCTGCTCTACCCCTCGGGCCTGGAATTCGTGAAGGCCTTCGTCGGCTGCCTCTACGCGGGGTCCGTCGCGGTGCCCGCGCCGCTGCCCGGCGAGAACAACCAGTCCGCGCGCCTCACCGGCATCCTGCGGGACGCCGAGGTACGCGCGGTGCTCACCGGCTCCGCGGACGAACCGGGTATCAGCGCATGGCTGCGCGCCTCGGGCGCCACCGGGATCGAGGTCCTGGCGACCGACGACCCCACCCGGGGCGCGGCGGGGGAGTGGACGCGGCCGCGGCTGGCGGGCGAGTCGCTGGCCTTCCTCCAGTACACCTCCGGCTCCACCAGCGAGCCCAAGGGCGTCATGGTCTCGCACGCCAACCTGCTGGCCAACGAGCTGGCCATCGCGCGCGTGCTCGGCACCGGCGAGGGCGTCAGGATGGGCTGCTGGCTGCCCGCCTACCACGACATGGGGCTGATCGGGCACATCCTGCACTCGCTCTACGCGGGTGGCTCGACGGTGCTGATGGCCCCGGTCACCTTCCTCATGCGGCCGGTGCGCTGGCTGCAGATGATCGGGGAGTACGGCGTCGCCGTCAGCGGCAGCCCCAACTTCGGCTACGACCTGTGCCTGCGCCGGATCACCGACGAACAGCTCGCCACCCTGGACCTCAGCACCTGGCGGCATGCCTGCAACGGCGCCGAGCCGATCCGCGCCGAGACGGTCCGCGCCTTCACCGAGCGCTTCGCCCCCGCGGGTTTTCGCCCCGAGAGCTTCTTCCCCTGCTACGGCATGGCCGAGACGACGCTGCTGGTCTCCGGCACTCCGGCCGACCGCAGCCCCGTCCACCGCACCGTGGACGCGGCCGCGCTGGAACAGGGCCGGCTCGCCGAGGCCGGACCGGAGGCGGGCACCCGGACGCTGGTGAGCAGCGGAGTGGTGGACCCCGCCGACTTCAGCGTGCGCATCGTCGACCCGGACGCGCACACCGAACAGCCCGACGGGCAGGTCGGCGAGATCTGGGTCAAGGGCGCCAGCGTCTCCTCGGGCTACTGGAAGCGGCCCGACGTCAACACCCGCGTCTTCGACGCCGGGATCGTCTCCGCGGCGGGCACCGACACCGGCTGGCTGCGCACCGGCGACTTCGGCGTGCTGGAGGCCGGGCAGCTGTACGTGACGGGCCGTCTCAAGGAGATGATCCTGATCAACGGCCGCAACATCTACCCGCACGACGTGGAGCGCGCGGTGCAGGCCCTGCACCCGGCCTTCCGCGGCGGCGCCGGCGCGGCCTTCTCGGTGGACGACGGCGAGGAGCACCTCGTCCTGGTGCAGGAGTTCCGCCGGGCCGCGGCGCAGGACCCGGCGGCGCTGTGCGCCGAGATCCGCGCCCACGTCCGCAGCGAGTTCCAGGCCAGCTGCAGCGTCGTCCTGGTCCGCCCGGCGGCGGTGCACAAGACCACCAGCGGCAAGATCCAGCGCACGCTGATGCGGGCGCTGCTGCTGGAGGGCCGGCTGGAGCCCGTCCACCAGGACCTGGACCGCCAGGTCTCCCGTCTCGTGTCCGCCCCGCAGCCCGCCCCGGTGGGCTGAGCCGTGGACCGTACCCCTGCCCCGTACGCCCCGCACCGGCTGGCCGAGCAGCTGGAGTGGGATCTCGGCGACCCGGACGAGCCGGCCTCGGCGTTCGGCCACGCCCGCAGCCTGGCGCTGGACGAGCGCGAGGCCTTCCCCGAAGGTGCCTGCGACCGGCTGGACGAGCTGGGCCTGCACGACTTCTACGTGCCCGCCGCCCACGGCGGGCGGCTCGCGGACTACGAGCAGCTGATGCAGCTGATGCGCACGGTCGCGCGCCGTGACCTGACCGTCGCCGTCGCCCACGGCAAGACGTACCTGGGCGCGGTCTGTGTCTGGGTGGGTGGCTCGGCGGAGCAGTGCCGGGAGCTGGCCGGGGCCGTCGCGTCCCGGATCCGGGTCTCCCTCGCCCTGACCGAACGCGCCCACGGCAGCGACCTGCTGGCCGGTGACGTCGTCGCGGAGCCCCCCGCGGACACCGGCCCGGACACCGGCCCGGACACCGGCCCCGACGCCTCCGCGGGTTTCCTGCTCAGCGGCGAGAAGTGGCTGATCAACAACGCCACCCGGGGCAGCCTGCTGTCGGTGCTCTCCCGCACCGACCCGGCGGGCGGCCCGCGCGGCTACTCGGTGCTGCTGGTCGACAAACGCTCCCTGCCCGCCGGCACGTACCGGCACCTGGACAAGGTGCGCACGCACGGGATCCGCGGCGCGGACATCTCCGGGATCGCCTTCGACCGCGCCCCGGTCCCCGCCGGGGCCGTGGTCGGCGAGGTGGGCGGCGGCCTGGAGACCGTGCTCAAGGCGCTCCAGCTGACCCGCACCATGTGCGCGGCGCTCTCGCTGGGCGCAGCCGACCACGCGCTCGCCCTCGGCCTGGACTTCGCCGCCGGGCGCAGCCTGTACGGCAGGCCGCTCGCCGGACTGCCGCAGGCTCGCCGGACGCTGGCCGAGACCACCGCCGACGTGCTCGCGGACGAGGCGCTGGCACTGGTGGCCGCCCGCGCGGTGCAGACCCTCCCGGCGGAGCTGTCCGTCGTCGCCGCGGTCACCAAGTACCTCGTGCCGACCCGCACCGAGGCCGTCGTCACCGCGCTGACCGGACTGCTCGGTGCCCGCGCCTTCCTCAAGGACGTCCACGCGGGCGGCCGCTTCCAGAAGATCGACCGGGACCACCGCATCGTCGGCCTCTTCGACGGCAACACCCTGGTCAACCTCAACTCGCTGATCAGCCAGTTCCGGCTGCTGGCCCGCGCCCACGAGCGCGCCGCCGGCGACGTGCCCGGAGCCGTCGCGGCCTTCCGGCTCACCGCGCCGCTGCCGCCCGCCGACCTCGGCCGGCTCTCGCTCATCGCCCGGCAGGGCAGCGGTGTGCTGGCCGCGCTGCCCGGCTGCGTGGCCCGGCTGCGCGACCTGGCCGCCGACGACCCGGCGCTCGCGCCCGCCCTGCACGCCGCCGAGCGGCTGGTGGTGGCCGTGGACGCGGTGCACGCGCAGGTGGCGGCGCTGAAGGACGCGCAGACCGAGGTGCCGCCCGCCGCCTTCGACGCCGCCCGGCGGTTCGCGCTGTGCTTCGCCGGTGCGGCCTGCGTCGGCCTGTGGACGTACAGCCACGCCGAGGCCGAGGCCGGTGCGACCGCGCCGCTGTGGCGCGACGCCCTGTGGCTGCGGGCCGCGCTCGCCCGGCTGCTGGCCGCGCTGGACGTCCCGGACGCGGCCGACCCGGAGGCGCTGGACGGCGTCCTCGACGCGGCCACCGCCCTGCACACCGGCGGGCGGCTGGTCTCGCTGCTGCCCCTGTCGCTGCGCCCGGCCGCCGCGGCGGCGGAGGACGGGACGGTCCGGCCGGCCCTTGCCGTCCCCGTATCCGGACCGGCCTCGGGGAGGGCGTCATGACGGCGGATCAGGCGGAGCGGACGGCGCCGGACCCGGCGCCGCGCCAGCCCCAGGAGGCGGGCACAGCCGCCCGGGTCGCCGAGCTGGCCGCCGCCTTCGGCGATCCCGGCGACGTGGTCCAGCTCGGCCGGGGCGCTGCCCCCCGCGCGGTCCGGCGACAACTGCCCGGCCAGCGCGCCCACCAGGGCGATCCGGGCGCCGCGGTTCGCCGCGAGGACGGCGGCCGTCAGCTGCCCGCCGCCCACGGTGTCCACGACGACGTCGATCCCGTCCGGCGCAGCGGCGCCGAGCAGCTCGCCGAACGGCCCCGCCCCGCGCAGCACGACCGCGTCGTAGCCCAGCTCCCGCCGCAGCCGCTCCGCCTTGTCCGGCGAGCCGGTGCTCCCCACCACCCGCCCGGCCCCCAGCAGCCGGGCGATCTGCCCCGCGAGGGTCCCCACCGCCCCCGCGGCCCCGGTCACCAGCACCGTGTCGCCCTCGCGCACCGGGGCCAGCCGGGTCAGTGCCCCGTACGCCGCCGAACCTTGCGCGAGATACGCCACCGGAGACGGCAGCTCCCCGTCCAGCACCCGGCACTCCGCGGCCGTCGGCACCGCGTACTCCCGCCACCCCTGAAGGTGCATCACCAGCCGCCCCTTCTCCAGCGGCCCCCCGACCACCTCCCCGACGGCCGGCCCGAACAGCGCGTCGCCCGGGTGCAGCGGCGGCAGCGGCACGTCGCGCGTCTCGCCCCCGATGAGCGTGCGCAGCCCTGGAAAGACCAGGAAGTGTGTGTTGCGGACCAGCACCTGCCCCGCCCCGGCGCGCGGTACGGGCTCCTCCACCAGTGCGAAGTCCCCTTCGGCGGGCAGCCCTTCGGGACGGCGGTCCAGCCGGACAAATCGATGCGTCGCGTTCATGCCCGGACGCTAAGCCCTGCCCCGCGGGTCAGGGTCAAGTCCGCCTCGGCGGGGCCGCGGCTCCGGCCGTCCCGCCGCCGTGGCCGTCAGGTCGACTCGCGGATGATGAGCTTGCACGGCACCGTCTGCGACCCCTGCGACGGCCGGCCGTCGATGGCGTCGAGCAGGCGCAGGGCCGCGATGCGGCCGATCTCCGTGAGGTTCATGTCGATCGTGGTCAGCGGCGGGCGGGCGGCCAGAGCCATCGTGTCCCAGTTGTCGTAGCCGATCACGGCGATGTCCTCGGGGACGGGGTGGCCGGACTCGCGGAGGGTGTCGGTGACACCGCGGGCGATCTGGTCGTTGCCGCAGAAGAACGCGTCCGTGTCGGGGGCGGTGCGCAGGACGGCGTGGGCGGCGCGGCGGCCCCACGCCTCGCTCCAGTCGCCGAAGTGGACGCGGCCGCCGGACAGTTCGAGGCCGGCCTCGGCGAGCTGGGTCCCGGTCAGGTGGGCGCGGCGGCTGGCCGCGGCGTGGTGGGCGGGGCCGGTGACGTGGGCGATGCGGCGGCGGCCCGAGGCGATCAGGTGGTCGACGGCGAGACGGGCGCCGCCCTCGTCGTCGGAGGTGACGGACATGTCGGCCGGGTCGGTGGAGGGGGCCAGCGCGTAGACGGTGGGGACGCCGTGCAGGCCCTGGAGGGGGTCACGGGGGTCGGTGCGGCGGCCGGTGACGATGATGCCGTCGACCCGGCGGGCCAGCAGCGTCTGGACGTAGTGCCGTTCGCGGATGGCGTCGCCCCGGGTGTCGCACAGCAGCACCGAGATCTTGCCGGCGCCGAGCGCGTCCTCGGCGCCGAGCAGCACGGGGGTGCTGAAGCGGCCGATGCCGTCGGTCGTGACCAGCCCAACCGTCCACGTCCGCCCCGCCAGCAGGATCCGCGCCGCCTCGTTGGGCTGGAAGTCCAGCCGCCGGGCGGCGTCCAGCACCCGCTCCCGGGTCTCCGGCCGCATCCGGCCGTTGCCGCTCAGCGCCTTCGAGGCGGTGCCGACGCTGACCCCGGCCAGCGCGGCGACGTCGGTGAGCGTCACGCGTCCGGCGGCGGCGGGACGACGGTCGGTCTCAGTCACAGGCAATCCTTTGCTCGTTTCCACGGCAGCGCTCATCCTGCCAGCCCCGGGCGCATGTCCCAAGTCGGGGGAGCGGGTACGCCCGTGGGTGGCGCCCTGGCACGGCACGGCTGCTGCGGGCACTGCGCGGGCACCTCACGCCTCGTCATGAGCCACCGGACCGCCGGGAGGCAGGTTCTTTTTCCTATTGTTCACAGGCTTGACGCGTCCAGCACGTCGCCCTAGGTTACGGGCCAAGAAAACCTTTGCGCACAGTGGGAAACGCCGTCGCGGGGGGCCGGTGACCCGGCCGTACGCCCCGCCCGACGCGTCGTTTCCGCGGCCGCACCTACGACCCGGGGAGATCCATGTCCCGCACCCGCCGGATACCCGTCCCGCGCGGACCCGTACGTCCCGGCGCCGAGGCGCGCCCTGCCCTGTCGCCCGCCACCGGCGCCGCGATCCTGGGCGGCTTCTGGCACACCCGGCGCACGGTGAACGCCACGGTCAGCGTCCCACAGGGGCCGGGGCTGCTGGAGTCGGCGGGCAACCTGCACGACCTGCGGCTGGTCGCCGGGGCCGCCGAGGGCGCCTTCGAGGGCGACTACCCCTTCATGGACTCCGACGTCTACAAGTGGCTGGAGGCCGCCGCCTGGCAGCTCGGCCAGCAGGATCCGCCGGGTGCCCCGGACACGGCGGTGGCAGCGGACGCCGCGGCCCTGCAGAAGGAGGTCGACCGTATCGTCGCCCTGGTCGCGGCGGCCCAGCAGCCCGATGGTTACCTGAACACCTGGGTCCAGGCGGGCAAGGGCGGTGCCCGCTACGCCGACCTGCGCTGGGGTCACGAGCTCTACTGCGCCGGCCACCTCATCCAGGCCGCCGTCGCCCACCACCGCGGCACCGGCGGCACCGAACTGCTCGACGTGGCCGTCCGCTTCGCCGACCAGATCGACGCCACCTTCGGCCCGGGCAAGCCGGTGGACGGCTTCGACGGCCACCCCGAGGTGGAGACCGCGCTCGTCGAGCTCTACCGCGAGACCGGCGAGCGCCGCTACCTCGACCTCGCGGGCTACTTCGTCGACCGCCACGGCCACGGAGTGCTCGGCGGCGAGGCGTACTGCCAGGACCGGGTGCCGCTGCGCGCGCAGGAGAACGTCGAGGGCCACGCCGTACGCCAGCTCTACCTGCTCGCCGCCGCCGCCGACCTTGCCGTGGAGACCGGGGACGCGGAACTGCGCGCGGCGTGCGAGCGGCTCTGGTCGGCGATGGTCGCGACCAAGACGCACATCACCGGCGGCCTGGGCGCCCACCACCACCACGAGGAGTTCGGCGACCCGTACGAACTGCCCACCGAGCGCGCCTACTGCGAGACCTGCGCGGCCGTCGCCTCCGTGCACTACAGCTGGCGGATGGCGCTGCTCACAGGGGACGCCCGCTACGGCGACCTCATCGAGCGCACCCTCTTCAACGGCTTCCTCGCCGGGGTGTCGCTGGACGGCGACCGCTGGCTGTACGTCAACCCGCTGCAGGTGCGCGACGGCCACACCGACACCGGCGGCGACCAGTCCGCCCGCCGCACCCGCTGGTTCCGCTGCGCCTGCTGCCCGCCCAACGTCATGCGGCTGCTGGCCAGCCTGGAGCACTACGTCGCCACCGGCAGTTCCACCGGCCTCCAGCTCCACCAGTACGCCACGGGCCGCTACGCCGTGGACGCCGCAGGAGCCGCCCTGAGTGTGAGCGTTAACACCCGCTATCCCGACGACGGCACCATCGCGGTCACCGTGGAGGAGGCCGGTGGTGACGCAAACACGGCCGCCGCCCGGCCCTGGACGCTCTCGCTGCGCATCCCCCAGTGGTGCCGCCGCTTCGCGGTGACCGTGGCCGGACAGCCGCTGGCGGAACCCGCGGCCGAGGACGGCTGGCTGCACCTGGAAAGAAAGTGGACGCCGGGTGACGAGGTCGTGCTGGAACTCCGGCTGGACGTACGGCGGACGGCTGCCGACCCGCGGGCGGACGCGGTGCGTGGTTGCGTTGCCATCGAGCGCGGCCCGCTGGTCTACTGCCTCGAACAGGCCGACCAGGACGGCGGCGGCCTGGACGACCTGGTGCTCGACCTCTCCCGCCCGCTGACCGCGGTCGAACGCCCCGACCTGCTCGGTGGTGTCGTCACCGTCCGGGCGACCGGGCGCCGCCCCGCGGCCCCCACCGCCGCCGGACCCGCGTGGTGGCCCTACCGGGAGGCGGACACCGCCACCGCTACGGACCCCGGCGAGATGGTTGCGCTCACCGCCGTCCCGTACCACGCGTGGGCCAACCGCCGCGACGGCAGCATGCGCGTCTGGATCCCCACGGCGCCCCCCACGGCCGGCTGACCGGCGCCCCCTCGCATCCCTCTTCCTCCCTCCCCCTTCCTCTCACCCCGAGCGCATCCCCACCTCCCGGCGGTGGCCCGCAGCCGCCGCCGGCCCTCAGGAAAGTCAAGGACGACACGACCATGAGACACTCGCGCACCGCCCTCGTCGCCGCGGCCGCGGCATCGTTCGCGCTGATCGGCGTCAGCGCCTGCGGGGGCTCCGGCTCCGGCGGCTCCTCCTCCGCGGCCTCGGGCACCTACACCTTCTGGGACCCCTACCCGCAGTTCGGTCCCTCCGACGCCTGGGCCAAGCTCGTCGCCTCCTGCGGCAAGCAGGCCGGAGTGAGCGTGAAGCGGACCGCGCTCGACACCACGGACCTGAACAACAAGGCGCTGCTGGCGGGCCAGAAGGGCGATCTGCCGGACGTGATGATGGTCGACAACCCCATCGTCTCCACCCTCACCGAGGCCGGGATCCTCAACAAGACCACCGACGTCGGCCTGGACACCGCCGCCCTGCAGAAGAACATCCTGGGCGCGGGCGTCATCGACGGCTCCGCGTACGGCGTCCCCATCGGGGCCAACACGCTCGCGCTGTACTACAACGCCGACATCCTGAAGAAGGCGGGCGTCGACCCCGCCTCGATCACGGACTGGGCCTCGCTCACCGCCGCCCTGGAGAAGGTCAAGGCCGCGGGCTCCAAGGGCATCAGCTTTGGGGCCATCGGCACGGAGGAGGGCAGCTTCCAGTTCCTGCCCTGGTACTGGGGATCGGGCGCGGACCTGAAGACCCTCGACAGCCCCGAGGCCGTGAAGGCGCTGACGCTGTGGAAGGACTGGGTCGACAAGGGCCTGGCCCCCAAGGACGTCCTCACCAACACCCAGACCACCGCGTGGCAGGAGTTCGCCACCGGCCAGTACGCCTTCGGCGAGAACGGCACCTGGCAGCTCGCCAACGCCAAGAAGGCCGGGTTCGGTTACGGGATCATCAGTATCCCCGGTGTCAACGGCGGTTCGGCGCCGGTGCCGACGGGCGGCGAGTTCGTCACCGTGCCCGTCCAGAAGGACGACAGCCGCTACGCGGTGGACAAGAAGATCGTCGAGTGCCTGACCAGCAACGCCAACTACCTCAGCACCGACACGACGCTGTCCTACGTCGCTCCGGTCGCCGCGGTCCAGGACCAGCAGGTGGCCGCCGATCCCGGGCTCAAGCCGTGGGTGTCGGCGCTGGCGGCCGCCCGCGGGCGGACGAGCGACGGGCTCGGCACGAAGTACCCCGTCATCTCCGAGCAGCTGTGGGCGGCGGTGCAGAGCGCGCTGTCCGGCTCCAAGTCCCCGCAGGACGCCCTCTCCGCGGCCCAGCAGGCCGTCAAGAACCACCAGAGCTGAGACACGACGGCAGACCGAGGAGTCACGCGCATGGTCACCACCCGCGCCGGGAGCCTGGAGCGCCGACCGGCCGTTGCCGGGACGGAGCCGGCCGGCGTCCGGCCCGACCGACAGCCCGCCCGGCCCCGCAGGCGCGGGGCGAACCCCTCCCAGCTGGTGGCCTGGGCGTTCGTCGCCCCGGTCGTCGCCTACCTGGGGGCCTTCTACGCCTATCCGCTCTACCGCAACGTCGACCTGTCGGTCCGGCATTACACGGTCCGCTCCTTCGTACAGGGCGGCGCGCCCTACTCCGGGCTCGACAACTTCCGGCAGGTCGTCCAGGACCCGGCCTTCGTGGGCACACTGCGCAACACGATGGTCTTCACCCTGGTGTCCATCCTCTTCCAGTACGCCCTGGGGCTGGCGCTCGCGGTGTTCTTCAACCGGCGCTTCCGGCTCGCGCCCACGCTGCGGGCGCTGTTCCTCGTCCCGTGGCTGCTGCCGCTGATCGTGTCGGCGTCCACCTGGTCGTGGATGTTCAACAGCGAGTCCGGGGTGGTGAACTACGCTCTGCACTTCGTGGGTGTCGACCCGGTGGCCTGGCTCGCCTCGCCGCACTGGGCGCTGACCTCCGTGATCATCGCAAACATCTGGATCGGCATCCCCTTCAACCTGGTCATCCTCTACAGCGGCCTGCAGAACATCCCGGCCGAGCTGTACGAGGCGGCGAGCCTGGACGGGGCGAGCGGCTGGCAGCAGTTCCGGCGGATCACCTTCCCGCTGCTGCGGCCGGTCTCGGCGATCACCCTGCTGCTGGGGCTGGTCTACACGCTCAAGGTCTTCGACCTGATCTGGATCATGACGAAGGGCGGTCCCGGCGACTCCTCGTCGACGCTGGCGACCTGGTCCTACCGCTTCGGATTCGGCTCGCTGCTCCCGGAGTTCGGGCCCGGCGCCGCGGTCGGCAACATCCTGATCCTGATCGCCCTGTTCTTCGGGCTGTTCTACATCCGCGTCCAGAGGAGACTGGCGTGACCTCCCGCGCCCGGCGTTCCCGCCGGTACACCGTCATCGGCGTCGTGCTGACCGCGATCATGCTCTTCCCGGTCTACTGGATGATCAACGTCTCGCTCACCCCGCAGCAGGACATGCGCAAGGACCCGCCCGACCTGCTGCCGCTGCACGCCACCTTCAGCGGCTACCGGGCCGTGGTCCGGGACCAGCTGCCCAACCTGGGCACCAGCCTGCTGATCGGCCTCGGCACCGTCGCCCTGACCCTCGCGCTCGCCGCCCCGGCCGGCTACGCGCTGGCCAAGCTGCGCCCGCGCGGGGCCGGGGCGGTCGGTCTGCTCCTGCTGGTCGCCCAGATGATTCCGGGCATCGTCATGGCGATGGGCTTCTACGGGATCTTCCTCAACCTCGGCGTCATGGACACCTGGTGGGGCTTGGTGATCGCGGACTCCACCATCGCGGTGCCCTTCGGTGTCATGATCTTCGCGGCCTTCATGTCCGGCATCCCGGACGAGCTGATCGCGGCGGCACGGATCGACGGGGCGAACGTCTGGCGCACCTTCACCTCCGTCGTGCTGCCCGTCAGCCGCAACGCGGTCGTCACCGTCTCGCTGTTCAGCTTCCTGTGGGCGTGGTCGGACTTCGTCTTCGCCAACACCCTCGACGGGGGCGGCAGCATGCGGCCCATCACGCTCGGCATCTACAAGTACATCGGCAACAACAACCAGGAGTGGAACGCCATCATGGCCACCGCCGTCGTCGCCTCCGTTCCCGCCGCGGTGCTGCTGGTGCTGGCGCAGCGCTACGTCGCCGCCGGGGTGACCGCGGGAGCCGTGAAGGACTGAGGGGCCGGCGGTCCGCCGCGCGAGACGCCTGCGGGCGGCGGGCCGCCGGTTGCGGGAAGCCTTGACGGTCCCGGAAGGGGCGGGGACACTCGCCGCGACCAGATGTTTACGCAAACCTACGTGGTTCCTCCCGCTTCGACCCCCTGAGAGGTGACGCGATGTCCGCCCCACCGGCTCTGCGCACACCGTCCACACCGCCCGACCGTCCCCGTTCCCTGCGGCTGTTCGCGTTCCCATCCCCATCCCCATCCCCGTCTCCGTCCCCGTTCCTGGCCGGCTCCGTGTCCCGCGCCCGGCGGGCCCTGCGCCGACTGGGGCTGCTGGTCGTCATGGCCCTGGTCGCGGCCACGGGCGGCGCCGTCGCCGGTGCGGGCCCCGCCGCCGCGGCCGCCGCGGCGACGTTCACCCCCGGCGCCGCCTGGCAGGACACCGCGGGCAACGCCCTTCAGCTGCACGGCCTGGGCATCGTCAAGGCAGGCTCGACCTGGTACGGATTCGGCGAGAACAAGGCGGGGGAGTCGTCCTCGAACGCGGCCTTCCAGTCCGTCGCCTGCTACAGCTCGGCCGACCTCGCCCACTGGACCCGGCAGAACGACGCCCTGACCCGGCAGAGCAGCGGCGACCTCGGACCGAACCGCGTCGTCGAGCGCCCCAAGGTGCTGTACAACGCAACCACGGCCACCTATGTGATGTACCTGCACATCGACAGCAGCTCCTACGGCGAGGCCAAGGTCGGCGTCGCCACCAGCAGCACCCCCTGCGGGCCGTACAGCTACCGCGGCAGCTTCCAGCCGCTGGGCCAGCAGAGCCGCGACATCGGCCTGTTCCAGGACACCGACGGCTCGGCCTACCTGCTGACCGAGGACCGCGCCAACGGGCTGCGGATCGACCGGCTGTCGGCCGACTACCTTTCCGTCACCTCGTCCGTCCACGTCTTCGGCGACTACGAGGCCCCCGCGATGGTCAAGGCGGACGGCCGCTACTACCTCTTCGGCTCCAGCCTCACCGGCTGGTCCACCAACGACAACGTCTACGCCACCGCGACCTCGCTGACCGGTACCTGGTCGGCCTTCCGCCCCGTCGCGCCGGTCGGGACGCACACCTACAACTCCCAGACCGCCAACGTGATCCCGGTCGCTGGCACCGGCGGCACGGCGTACGTCTTCGCCGCCGACCGCTGGACCACCGCCGACCTCGGCTCCTCGCCCGAGGTGTGGCTGCCGCTGACCCTGGGCGGTGGCACGGCGGCGGTCTCCTGGCAGAACTCCTGGACCCTCGACACCGCGGCCGGCACCTGGACCGGCACGAGCAACCCCGCCGACGCCACCTACCGAATCACCGCCGCCAACAGTGGCAAGCAGCTCGACGTCAAGGACGCCGCGACCGCGGACGGCTCCGCCGTCGAGCAGTGGAGCGCCAACTCCGGCACCAACCAGCAGTGGACCCTGCACCGCGTCGGCGGCAGCACCTACACCGTGACCGGCGTGGGCAGCGGCAAGCCGCTCGACGTCCCCGGCGCCTCCACCGCGGCCGGCACCCGGCTGGACATCCGCGGCGCCGACGGGGCGGCCGACCAGCGCTGGATCCTCCAGGCCACCGGCGGCTACACATCCGGGTCCAACTCCTCCTACGTCCTGGTCAACCTCGGCAGCGGCCTGGTCGCCGACGTGGTCAGCGGCTCCACGGCCGACGGCGCCCTCGTCGAGCAGTGGGGCGCCAACGGCGGCAGCAACCAGACCTGGTCGCTCGGCTGATCCGACCGGGAGCCCGGGTCCCCGGCACAGGCCGGGGACCCGGGCCGCCACCCCACCCGATCACCCCCCACCGACCACCCCCACCACCATCCCCTCGCCCCACCGGGAGACGCCATGTCCTTCCCCGCCCCTGCCCTGCCGACCCGCGGCGCGCCCCCGCGCACACTCCGGACCGGGCACCTCGCCCGGCGCGCGGTGCCGCGCGCCGCGCTCGCGGGGGTGCTCGCCGCCCTGACGCTCGGCGTCGCGTCCCCCGCGCACGCCGCGGGCAACACCCTGACGGTCAACGTCGGCACCACCGTCCGGCCGGTCACGCACGTCGCGGCAGGCGGCCTCTACGGCGTGGACACCGCCGGCACCCCGCCGCTCGACCGGCTCTACCCGCTGCACGTCAACACCTTCACCCAGCCCCCGCCGGGCACTCAGCAGCTCGGCAACGGCGCGACCCACCCCTGCTGCGACGCGCTGCAGGTCAGCGGCAAGGTCACCGACTCCGGCGGTCAGCAGTACATCCGTCTGCCCGACATCTTCAAGACCTTCCCCTACAACTGGGTGAGCTGGGCGGACTGGGAGTCCAAGGTCAAGACGATGGTGCAATCGCGTGTGAGCGCTAACACGACGACCGGCATCGCGGGCTACGAGATCTGGAACGAGCCCGACGCCAACTGGACCACCAGCACCGGCGGCAACGCCGGCAGCTACCTGGACGCCTGGACGCGCACTTACCACGACATCCGCGCGATCGACACCGTCACCCCCATCGTGGGTCCGGGCGAATCCGCCTACAACCACGACTGGATGTACAGCTTCATGCTCAACGCCAAGAACACCGGCACCCTGCCCGCGGTCGCGGTCTGGCACGAGCTGGGGGACTTCAGCTACCAGAACGTCCAGGCGCACGTGGACGACTTCCGGGCCGTCGAGACCTCGCTCGGCCTGCCGCACATCCCCGTCTCCATCAACGAGTACGCCTCGCCGGGCCAGGTCGACCAGCCCAGCATCGGCGTCCACTACATGGCCGCCTTCGAACGCGCGGGCATCCACGACGCGGAGCGCGCCTACTGGTACGAGGCGGGCACCCTCGACGGCCTGCTCTACAACAACGCGCCGACCGCGTCCTACTGGGCCTACAAGTGGTACGGCGACCAGTCGGGGAACGTCGTCCAGACCGTGCCGCAGTCCTGGCTGGACGGCGTGGCCTCCTACGACGCGAGCCGCAAGCAGGTCAACGTCGTCTTCGGCGGTGACAGTGGCGCCAACACCGTACGCCTCACCGGGATGGGCGCGTTCGGCTCGCAGGTCAAGGCGGTGCTGTCCCGCACGGAGAACACCGGACGGCACACCAACGAGGCCGCGCCGGTCACCGTGTCGACCACCACCTACACCGTGGCCTCGGATGGCAGCGTCACCATCCCCGTCGCCGGGATGGACGCCGTCGACGCCTACCAACTGCTCGTCACGCCGTCCTCCGGCGCGCCGAGCTGGCAGCAGACCTACGAGGCCGAGAACGCCACCGTCGTGGGCGCCAACCGCCTCAGCTCCTCGGCCGCCTCCAACGGTGGTTACGTCGGACAGATCGACAACGCCACCGACATGCGCAACGACAGCTTCGTCGACTTCCTCGTCAACGTACCGTCGGCCCGGACGTACACGATGAGCATCACGTACGCCAACGCCACCGGAGCTGACGCCACCCAGGGACTGGCCTACGACGGCGGCGCCTGGTCCACCGTCACCTACCCGCCCACCGGCTCGGGCTGGGGTCACCCGACAGGCACGGCCACGGTCGGCGTCAGCCTCAAGGCGGGATACAACATGATCCGGCTCGCCAAGGGCTCACCCAACTTCGCCGGGGGCACCGGCTACGCCGAGCTGGACAGCATCACGCTCTCCTGAGCACGAGGCAGGTGCCGTCGCCGTCCGACCCGCAGCCGCCGAGGAGGCGGCCCGGGACGGACGGCGACGCGCGGCGCCGGTCACTCCTGCGTCGGTCCGAGGTCCGGGGTGTCGCGCAGGTCCACCGCCGCGCGGGCGGTCGCGTGCAGCTCCAGGACGACGATCTCGTTGCGCCCCCTGCGCAGCACCGGCCCCGGCACGTACAGCCGGCGCTGCGGACCGCGCGACCAGTAGCGGCCCAGCGCGAAACCGTTCACCCAGGCGCAGCCCTTGGTCCAGCCGGTGAGGTCGAGGTACGTGTCGGCGGGCTCGGCCACGTCGAACTCACCGCGGTGGAAGACCGGCCCGGCGACCGGCAGCGGCCCGGCGGCGGCGAAGTCCAGGCCCGACAGGTCGTCCAGCGGCAGCGCGGTGGACGTCCAGCCGGTCAGCGGCTCGCCGTTCGCGGTCACGGGCCCGGTCAGGCCCTTGCGGTCGTGCAGCCCCGGCCCGTAGTTGACCCGGCCCTGGTTCTCCACCAGCAGGGCCAGCTCCGCGCCCGCGGCCGGGACGGTGAGGGTCAGCGCCTGCTCGTGGCTCTCGCGCTCCAGGACTCCCGCGGGCTGCGTGTTCACGAAAACCTGGGCCCGGTCGCGCACGCCCGGAGCGTGCAGCAGGACCGGACCGGCGGCCGTCAGCCGGGTCCGGTAGAGCACGAACCCGAGACCGTTTCCGGCGCCGTGCCGAGCGGCAAGCTCCTCCATGGTCAGCGGGCGTTCACCGGGGACCGGGAGGCCGAGGGCGGATGTTCGCGCAAGCAGCGGGGCGCGCGAGGTGAGCGCGATGCCGAGCTGGTTCAGCTTCTTCGACGGCGGGGGAAGCGGTCCGCCGGGGACGGGGGCGTGGCGGGCGATCACCTCGCGGAAGGCGGCGAACTTCGGCGTCGGGTCGCCCGCCTCGTCCAGCGGCGCGTCGTAGTCGTAGGACGTGACGGTCGGCCGGTAGGTGCCCTTGTCGTTGGCGCCGTTGGTGAAGCCGAAGTTGGTGCCGCCGTGGAACATGTAGAGGCTGACGCTCGCCCCCGCCGTGAGCAGCCGGTCGAGGTCGGCGGCGGCCGCCGCGGCCGGGCGCTCGGCGTGGACGCCGCCCCAGCGGTCGAACCAGCCGTTCCAGAACTCCGTGCACATCAGCGGGCCTTCGGGCCGGTGCGCGCGCAGCGCGGCGAGGTTCTCCGCGACCCGGCTGCCGAAGTTCGCGGTCGCCAGCACACCCGGCACCGAGCCGCGCGTGAGGTCGGCGGGCTGGTCGCACGTGAACAGCGGGACGTCCACCGCGTGCCGCCGCAACAGCTCCACCAGAGTGCGCAGATACAGCTGGTCGTCGCCGTAGGCGCCGAACTCGTTCTCCACCTGCACCGCGACGACCGGCCCGCCCCGGGTGGCCAGGTGCGGCGCCGCACGCGGCAGCAGCTCGGCGAAGAAGCGCCCGACGGCGTCGAGGTAGCGCGGATCGGTGCTGCGCAGCCGGATGTCCGGTTCGGCCAGTAGCCAGCACGGCAGCCCGCCGCCCTCCCACTCGCCGCAGATGTACGGTCCCGGGCGCAGCAGCACGTACAGGCCCTCCTCGCGGGCCAGCCGCAGGAACCGTTCCAGATCGAGCCCGTCTCCCCAGGTGAAGATGCCGGGGCGGGGCTCGTGCAGATTCCACGGCACGTACGTGTCGACGGTGTTGAGCCCGAGCAGCCGGGCCTTGCGCAGCCGGTCGCGCCACTGGGCGGGGTGCACGCGGAAGTAGTGCAGTGCGCCGGAGAGGATGCGGAACGGCTCGCCGTCCAGCCGGAATTCGTCCCTGTCGATCTGCAGTACGGGCATGGGTCGCGGTCCTCCGCGGGGGAGTGGGTGGTTGACGATGGTGGTTGCGCAAACATCACACGCGCGCACGGACCCGTCCCGAACGTGCGGGCACGGATCCGGCAGGGTCAGTCGCTGTATGCGGGCGGCGGCGCGGAACTGGCGCGGACGACCAGCCGGGTGGGCACCAGGTCCGTACCGCGCTCCGCCGCGCCGTTGCGGATCTGCCGCAGCACGGTCGCCACACAGCGGCGACCGACCTCGGCGAAGTCCTGGCGGACGGTCGTCAGCGGCGGCGTGTAGGAGGCGGCCTCCGGGATGTCGTCGAAGCCGACGACGCTTATGTCCTCCGGCACCCGGCGGCCCGCCTCGTGCAGGGCGCGCAACACGCCCAGCGCCATCTGGTCGTTGGCGACGAAAACGGCGGTGCAGCCGGAGTGCCTCAGCAGCTGTCGCCCGGCGCGGTATCCGGACTCCGCCGACCAGTCGCCGCGCAGCAGTACGGGCCCGAGCCGGCCCCACCCGGCCAGCGCGTCCGCCCAGCCCGCGATGCGGCGCTCCGCGGCGAACGACTCCTCGGGGCCGGCCACGTGCCACACCGTGCGGTGCCCGAGGCCGAGCAGGTGCCGCACGGCCGCCGCCGCGCCGCCCGCCTGGTCGGTGTCGACCACGCTGTAGCGTTCGCCGGCGTTGGAGTCGACCACGACCACCTGGGCGCTGGGCGGAAGCGACACCGTGGCGGTGTCCAGGAGGTGCACCTCCATGACGATCACGATGCCGTCGACCGCCAGCTCGCCGAGCCGGGTGAAGGCTCCGCGCACCTCGTCCTGCGTCGGCACGGTCACCGGCAGCAGCGTGGTGGCGTAACCCTCCTCCGCCGCCGAGGTCGCGATCGCCTCCAGCGTGCGCATGTTGCCGGTCGTCGACATGTTGAAGAGGATGACGCCGAGGGTGCGGAAGTCGCCGCGCTTGAGGGCGCGGGCCGCGCTGTTCGGCCGGTAGCCCAGCTCCTTCATCGCCGCCAGCACCTGCTGCCGGGTCGCCTCCACGACTCCCGGGAAGCCGTTGGAGACCCGGGAGACGGTCTGCGCCGACACCCCGGCGAGCTTGGCGACGTCCGCCATCGACGCGCCGCGCCGCCGGCGGCCGGCCTCGGCGGCGGGCGGGGCGCTCGGGGCGGGCGGGATGGAGGCCGGCGGCACCGGACCGGTCGTCGTGCTGTCGCTCACCGTCGTACCCCTTGCTGGCGCCCCGCCGTGTCCGGCGGCGCGGTGGTCGTCCTCCGCGCGGGCCGCGCCCGGCCCGCGCGGGCGGGCGGGGAACGGCCCTTGAGTGATTGCGCAATCATAGGCGCGGGCAGGTCAGCCCATGCTGAAGCCCTGCTGCGTGCCGTAGGAGATCGATTTTTCCTGCCACGCCTTGAGGCCGTCCTTCAGCGTCGTCGAGGACACGTACGCCTTGCCGACGGTGTCGTTGAAGACGGAGTTCGCGTAAACCTGGTACGGCAGGTACGACCAGCCGGGCAGGACGTTCTTCGCGGACTCGGCGAAGATCTTGTTGGCCTGCTGGCCGCCGAAGTAGGGGAACTGCTCGTTCTGGAAGGCCGGTGAGTCCAGGTCCGCCGTGGTCGCCGGGAAGGCGCCGCCCTTGACGCGGGTCTGCACCCCGGCGCCCTGGTTCGCGTACTGCAGGAAGGCGTAGGCCAGCGCCTTGTGGTCGCCGCCCTGCATGACCGCGAGCGAGCTGCCGCCGTTCTCGGCGCTCGCGTGCCCGCCGGCCTGCCACTGCGGCAGCGGCGCCACCCGCCAGTCGCCCGCCGCGTCCTTGACGCCCGAGCTGAAGTTGGCCGGCATCCAGGCGCCGGTGGCGAGCGTGGCGATGGTCCCGTCGCCCAGGCCCTTGTACCACTGGTCGCTCCACGGCGTCACCGGCGAGACCAGGTGTTCGGAGACCAGTTGCTGCCATTGCCCGGTGAAGGTGGCGGTGCCGGAGTCACTGCCGAAGTCGACCGACACCTTGGTGCCGTCGACCTTGTACGGCTTGCCGCCCGCCTGCCAGATGAGGCTGGTGGTCATACCGGCGTCGCCGGTGTCGCTGGTGATGTACGCCTTGGGGTCGGCCTGGTGCAGCTTGCGGGCGTCGTCGACGTACTGGGCCCACGTCGTGGGCACGGGGAGCTTGTAGGTGTCGAAGACCTTCTTGTTGTAGAAGAGCGCCATGGGGCCGGAGTCCATCGGCAGCCCGAAGACCCCGCCGTCGATGTTCACCGAATTCCACGGGCCGGGGGAGTAGCTCTTCTCCAGCCCCTTGGCGCCGAAGGCGCTCAGGTCCGCGACCGACTTGCCGAGCGCGAACTGGCCGAGCGCGTAGTACTCGATCTGTGCGACGTCCGGGACGCCCTTGCCCGCCTGGACGGCGTTCTGCAGCGCGGTGTACTGGTCGTTGCCGGTGCCCGCGTTGACCAGCTTGATGTGCACCTTGGGGTACTTCGCCCGGAAGTCGGCGACCACCTGCTTGAGCGTCGGCTCCCACGCCCACACGGTGAGGGACCCGCCCTTGGCCAGTGCCGACGTGACCGCGTCCGCGCCGGACGCCCCGCCGCTGCCGGACGACGAGTCGGAGCCGCCGGACGACCCGCAGGCGGTGAGTCCCGTCGCCGAGGCGGCGAGGACGGCCACGGCGGTGACCCAGCGGCGAAGCGCTCTGTTTCTCATCTCGTTTCACTCCGTTGTGCGTAGGTCCCGTTCGGACGGGACGGCAAGGGGCGGGAGGGTGGGGGAGGGACGTCCGGGGAAGGGGCCGCGTCGGGGGCGGGGCTCACTCCTTGACGCTCCCGGCGGCCAGACCGGACTGCCAGTAGCGCTGGAGCAGCAGGAAGGCCGCCACGAGCGGCACGACGGTCAGCAGCGATCCGGTGACGACCAGGTTGAACACCGGCTGGCCGCCCGCCGTCAGGGCCTGCTGGTTCCACGAGTTCAGACCGACGGTCAGCGGGTACCAGTCCGGGTTCTTGATCATGATCAGCGGCAGGAAGTAGTTGTTCCAGGTCGCGACCATGGTGAAGAGCAGTACGGTGACGATGCCGGGGGCCAGCAGCGGCAGGCTGATGCGGAAGAAGGTGCGCAGCTCCCCGGAGCCGTCCACCCGGGCCGCCTCCAGCAGCTCGTCCGGGATCGCCTCGGCGGCGAACACCCACATCAGGTAGAGCCCGAAGGGCGAGACCAGCGACGGGACGACGACGGCCCACGGGGTGTCGGTCAGGCCCATCTTGCTGAACATCAGGAACGTCGGCACCGCGAGCGCGGCGCCGGGCACGGCGACGGCGCCGATGACCACGGCGAACACCGCCCGCCTGCCCGCGAAGTCGAACTTCGCGAGGCCGTAGCCGCCCAGCACCGCCAGGAAGGTCGCGCCGCCCGCCCCGAGCACCACGTACAGCAGCGTGTTGAGCAGCCAGCGCAGGAAGATGTGGTCGTCGTAGGTGACGGTCTGCCGGATGTTGTCCCACAGGGCGAAGTGGCCGCCGAACCACAGTCCGAAGGTGCTGAGCAGCTTGGGCTGGGTCTTGCACGCGTTGACGACGAGCCAGGCCAGCGGGACGAGCGAGTACAGCACGACGATCGACGTCAGCGCGGTCAGCAGCACGCTGCGGCGGGGCCGTCCCGGGGTGTGGCGTCGGGACGCGCGCCGTGCGCCCCGTTCAGCGGCGGTGCCGGTGCCGGTGCGGATGCGGGTGTCGGTGTCGGCGGTCATCGGGTCGGCTCCTTGCGCATGCCGCGCAGCTGGACGGCGTAGGCGACGATCATCGTGACGACTCCCATGACGATGGCGACCGTCGCCGCGTAGTTCTGCTGCCGGCCGGAGAAGGCCAGCGAGAAGGTGTAGAGGTTCGGGGTGAAGTAGGTGGTGATGGCGTTCGGCGCCAGGCCCTTGAGGATGCTGGGCTCGTTGAACAGCTGGAAGCTGCCGATCACCGAGAAGACGGTGGCGATGACGAGGGCGCCGCGGATCGCCGGGAGCTTGATCGCGGTGATGATCCGCCACTGCCCGGCGCCGTCGATCTCCGCCGCCTCGTAGAGCGAGCCGGGGACGACACGCAGCGCGGCGTAGAAGATGAGCATGTTGTAGCCGACGAACTCCCAGGTCACGATGTTGCCGATGCCGGCCAGCACCCACCCGGGCGCGAGCGGGTCGGGCAGCGAGGTGTGCAGGTGTTCGTTGATGCTCGCGACGAGACCGAACTGCTTGCCGTACATGAAGCCCCACATGAGGGTGGCGACGACGGCGGGCACCGCGTAGGGCAGGAAGACCGAGATCCGGAAGAAGGCCCGCCCGTACAGCCGGCCGCTGTCCAGCGCCAGGGCCATCAGCAGGGCGATGCCGAGCATGACCGGCACCTGGATCAGCAGGAAGAGCCCGACGCGGGACACGCCCGACCAGAACTCGTGGTCGGTGAAGGCCTGCCGGTAGTTGTCGAGGCCGACGAAGTGGTTGCCGCCGATCAACTGGTCCCGGTAGAGGCTCAGATAGACCGAATAGCCGATCGGCGCGAGGAACACCAGGGCGAAGGCCGCCAGGAACGGGGCGACGAAGCCCCAGCCCGCCAGGCCGCGCCGCCCGGCGGTCCGCCTGCCGCCGTGTCCCGCGCCGCCGCGTCCCCGGCCGGAGGCGGGACGGCCCGCCGCCGGGGGCGGCGAGATGACAGCCATGACTCACATCCATTCGTTCGGCACCCCTGCCTCTCGCCTCTCGCCCCTCGCAGGTGCCAGGCGCCGGGCGCCAGAGGTGAGGGCGGGGGAGGGCAGGGCGGAGCAGGGATGGTTGCGCAACCATCACCCGGCAACGGGCTCTGTTTACGTAAACATCTCCTCGGTGACGGCGATGTTCGCACCGCCCCTCAGGGACCGTCAAGGTGCGTGCGCGGTCGGCGATCGGAGCGTTCCCCGGGCGCCTGCCCGGCCGCGGTGCTCCTGCGGCGCGCGCATGGTTGCGCGAACACCCGCCCGTGGCCCCACCTCTGACGCACTGGCACGGCTTGACCGGATACGTCCCCCGGGGCGTGGTGGCGTTACCAGCGCCGCGGGCGTGCTCTCTTGGCGAGTTCTTGGGGCAAGGGGTGCCCCGGCCGCCACCGCAGGCCGGGGCACCGCCCGTTCACCGGCCGGCGGTGGCGGCCAGCCGGTGCAGCGCGGCGCGCGCGGGCGGTCCCCAGCTGGACTTGCCGCCGGGACGCCCGTGGTCCCCGGCGTCGCCGATGTGCAGGCACATCAGGGCGCGCAGCACCGCGTGGCCGCGGGCGCGGCGCACCGTCGCCGGGTCGGGGGAGGGGCGGTAGGCGTCGAGGAAGCGGTCGGCGGCGCCGTCCGGGAGCAGGATCCAGGCGGCGGCGAGGTCGAGGGCTGGATCTCCCGCCAGGAGGTCGCCGAAGTCGATGACGCCGCAGAAGGTGCCGTCGGCGGTCAGGACGTTGGCCGGGTGCAAGTCGCCGTGCAGCCACATCGGCGGGCCCGCCCACTCGGGGGCCGCCGCGGCGTCCTCCCAGACCGCCCGGAGCGCGTCCGGGGCGTCCACCAGGCCGAGTTCGGCCGCCGAGGAGAGCGCGTCGTCGAGGTGCCCGGCGGTGGCGGACAGCGGTCCGCCGCGGCCGCGCCCGGTGGGGGCACCCGCGGGGGCCGGGCGGTGCAGCGCGGTGAGGAAGGCGGCCAGCGCGTCGGCGGACTCCGCGGGCCGCGTCGCGGGGGCGCGGTCGGCCGGCTCGCCGGGCACCCAGGTGGTGACGATCCAGGTCCGCGGGAAGCGCGCGGAGGGCTCGCCCAGGTACTGCGGGACGGGCACCGGCAGCGGAAGCCCCGGGGCCAGGCCGGGCAGCCACGCGTGCTCGTTGCGCAGCAGCTCGTCGGCGGACCGCGTCGCCCAGGGCAGCCGTACGGCCAGGTCGTCGCCCAGCCGCCAGATCTGGTTGTCCCAGCCGCGCGCGCCCAGCGCGAGGGGGCGGTCGGCGAGTGCGGGGCACTGCTCGCGCAGCAGCTCCCGGATCAGGTCCTCGGTGATGTCCGTCTCGGTGGCCGTCATGCCGGGCAAGGCTAGTGCGGTGACCGGAGGTTCGCCGGTCCGCGGCCCCCCGCTGCCCCGTCACCCGCCGCGCCTCACGAGCCGCCCGGGCGGGGTGCTCGTAGGGCGCGGCGGACCGCAGACGTGCTCAGGCCGCGGGGTTGCGGCGTCCTCCGCGGCGGCGGGAGCTGCGGCCCGGGGTGCCCGCGCCGCCCGTGCCCTGGGTGGCCGCGCGGCCCGCGGAAGCGGCGGTGGCGGCCGGTTTGCGGGCGGATGCCGAGGCGCCGGAGGCGGAGCCGGACGCCGCGGACCGGCGGCGTCCGGGCTGGGCGCCGGTCTTCGTTCCGGGCTGCGCCCCGGACCGGGCGCCGGGCTGGCCGCCGGACCTGCCCCCTGCCTGGCCGCCGGACCTGCCGCCCGCCTGGCCGCCCGACCGTGTCGCGGGCTTGCGCGGCGGGCGGGTCCTGGTGGGGGCGGGGGGCTGCGGGACCTCGATCGTCACCGGCGTGCCGGACGGTACGCGGGCGCCGGTGATCTCGGCCAGTTCGGCGTCGCTCGACGTGAGGCGGGCGATCCGGGGGCGGATGCCGGCGTGCGAGAACAGCCGGGTGACGTCGCGCTTCTGCTCGGGCAGCACCAGCGTGACCACGCTGCCGGAACCGCCCGCGCGGGCGGTGCGGCCGCCGCGGTGCAGGTAGTCCTTGTGGTCGGTGGGCGGATCGACGTTCACCACGAGGTCGAGGTCGT
Organism: Streptomyces sp. NPDC021224; assembly: GCF_044332905.1. NCBI lineage: Bacteria > Bacillati > Actinomycetota > Actinomycetes > Kitasatosporales > Streptomycetaceae > Streptomyces > Streptomyces sp. NPDC021224. The sequence continues at coordinate 88,389 of NZ_JBIRPW010000016.1, forward strand.
CGATGTGTATGCCGCGGGCGGCGACGTTCGTCGCGACGAGCGCGGTGACCTGCCCGTTGCGGAACTGCTCCAGCGTCCGGTTGCGCTGCGGCTGGGAGCGGCCGCCGTGCAGCGCGGCCGCCCGGACGCCGACGGCGAGCAGCCGCTTGGTGAGCCGGTCGGCGGAGCGCTTGGTGTCGAGGAAGAGCAGGACCCGACCGTCGCGGGCCGCGATGTGCGCGGTGACGGTCTTCTTGTCGGTCTCGTCCTGGAGGTGGAGCACGTGATGCTCCATCGTGGTCACCGCACCGGCGGAGGGGTCCACCGAGTGCACCACGGGGTCGGTCAGGAACCGCTGCACCAGGCGGTCGATGTTGTGGTCCAGGGTGGCCGAGAAGAGCATCCGCTGGCCGTCGGGGCGCACCTGCCGGATCAGCTTGGTGATCTGCGGCAGGAAGCCCATGTCCGTCATCTGGTCGGCCTCGTCCAGCACCGTGATGCGCACGTCGCCGAGCACGCAGTCCCCGCGGTCGACGAGGTCGTTGAGCCGGCCGGGGCTCGCCACGACGACCTCGACACCGCGCCGCAGCGTCGCGGCCTGCTTGGTGATCGACAGCCCGCCGACCACGGTCGCCAGCCGCAGGTTCACCGCCGTCGCGTACGGCGTCAGCGCGTCCGTCACCTGCTGCGCGAGTTCGCGGGTGGGGACGAGTACCAGGGCCAGCGGCGCCTTGGGCTGCGCGCGCAGCCCGGCGGTCCGGGCCAGCAGGGCGAGCCCGAAGGCCAGCGTCTTGCCGGAGCCGGTGCGGCCGCGGCCCAGCAGGTCGCGGCCCGCGAGCGAGTTGGGCAGCGTCGCGGCCTGGATGGGGAAGGGTGTGCTCAGGCCCTGCGCGGTGAGGGTCGTGAGCAGGGCCGCGGGCATGTCCAGGTCGGCGAACTCCTCGACTGCCGGAAGTGCGGGGGTCGTGCTCTCCGGCACCCGGAATTCCCTGGGCGACGCGGGCGCCGACGACGCGGGCGCGGCGGCGCGGCCGTTCGGCTTCTGGGACCTGCGGGACATGCGGCTGTCTGCCTTCCTGGATACAACACAAACCGGGATCCGCACCGTGACGGTGCGGATCCCGGCGAGCTACTCCGCGTTCCTGCGATCAGGCGGGAACGATGTTCTCCGCCTGCGGGCCCTTCTGGCCCTGCGTGACGTCGAAGCTGACCCGCTGGCCCTCGTGGAGCTCACGGAAGCCCTGGCTCGCGATGTTCGAGTAGTGGGCGAAGACGTCCGGGCCGCCGCCGTCCTGCTCGATGAATCCGAAACCCTTTTCGGAGTTGAACCACTTCACGGTTCCCTGTGCCATGACTTTCTCCTTCAGTAGGCAGAGGCCCCATCCGGAGATGCCGGAAAAAACTAATGCGCCTGCAGGAAACATTTCCGTCAGGCGCACATAGGTTCATGGGTACCACAACTGCAACGCATTCATCGTAGCACGACCGGGCGCCCCGCGTCGGGCGGCCCCGTGGCCGCCGCGCCGGGCTCATCCGGAGCCGTCGGCCAGCTTCGCGGCGACCCGGTCGTGGAAGCTCCGGCGCCCCAGTGCCCGCTCGATGTCGGCGACGGCGCGGGACAGCGGGTAGGGGATCTCGGCCTCCAGTTCGGCGAGGGCCGCCTCGGTGGCCCGCCACTCGGCCGCCAGCTGCCCGACCACCCGGCGGGCCTTGTCGGTGAGCGCGACCTTCCTGGTCCGCGCGTCGTCGCCGACGACCGTCGTGACCCACCCGGCCTTCCGCATCGCGGCGACCTTCTGGCTGAGCGCGGAGTGCGTGCGCCGGACGGACTCGGCCAGCTCCGCGATGGTCATGGGCCCGCGCGCGTGCAGCCGGAGCAGCTCCATCACGTAGGCGGGCTTGAGCCCCTCGATCCGCTGGTCGGCGTAGATCCGCGCGATGTCGGCGTCGATCGTGGCCTGGAGCACGCTCAGCGGCCGCCAGAGGCTCTGCTCCGTGGGGTCGCCCGGGTCGCTGTCGGCCATGCGCGCATCCTAGCCGCCGGGCGCGCCCGGCCCTTTTCCGGCGGTTCCGCCGCCGACCGGTCGTGCGGATCGCGGCGGTCTTGCCGCCGTCCGGGCGCGCGGATAACGTGCCGGTCGTGGCGGATCCGACGGATTGCGGCGGCGCGTCCCCGTCCGGGACACCTGCGGCGGATTCCACGGGCGCGGCCGGGACGGCGGATACGGAATTACGCCGGGCGGTACGCGGGAAACTGCTGGTCGATATCGGGCCGCTGCGGGATTCGCCTGACTTCCGGCGGCTGTGGTGCGGCCAGACCGTTTCGACGACGGGGAATATGGTCACCGGCGTCGTGGTGCCCCTCCAGGTGTACGCGCTGACGCGCTCACCGGCGGCGGTCGGGCTGGTGAGCCTGGTGGAGGCGGTGCCGACGATCGCGCTGGGCCTGTTCGGCGGGGCCCTGGCGGACTCCTTCGACCGCCGCAGGCTGCTCGCCCTGACCTCGGGGCTGTCGGCGCTGGTCTCGGCCGTGTTCGCGCTCCAGGCGGCGCTGGGCGTGCGGCAACTGTGGCTGCTCCTGCTGCTCGCGGGTGTCCAGGCGAGCCTGTTCGCGCTCAGCACGCCCGTTTCGCGCACGTTCATGCCGCTGCTGCTGCCGCCGGAGCGGTACACCGAGGGCGCGGCCCTGCAGCAGATGTCCTTCCAGGCGAGCGTGGTCGCCGGTCCGCTGCTCGCCGGGGTGCTGATCGCCTCGGCGGGCGCGGCGACGGCCTATGCGCTGGACGCGGTGAGCTTCGTCCTCGTGGTCCGTTCGGCGCTGCGGCTGCCGCCGATGCCCGCCCGGCGGAAGGCGGACGCCCCGGGGCTGGCGTCGGTGACCGAGGGTCTGCGGTTCGTGCGCGACCACGCCGCCCTGCGGTCGGTCCTGCTGCTGGACGTCAACAACACGGTGTTCGGGATGCCGTTCGCCCTCTTCCCCGCCTTCGCGCAGGGGCAGTTGCACGGCGGCCCGCGGACCGCCGGTCTGCTCTACGCGGCGCCCGCGGCGGGCGGGGTGCTCGCGGCCGCGGCGTCGGGGGCCCTGCCGGGCGTGCGCCGGCAGGGGCGGGCGCTGCTCGCGGCCGGCTGCTGCTGGGGGCTGGCGGTCGCCGGGTTCGGGCTCGCGCGGTCGGTGTGGCTGGCGGTGCCGCTGCTGGCCGTCGCGGGCGCGGCGGACATGGTCGGGGGTGTCTTCCGGTCGGCGATCCTCCAGACCCGCACCCCGGACGCCCTGCGCGGCCGGGTGAACGCGGTCGGCTTCGTGACCGGCGAGGCCGGACCGCGGCTGGGCAACGCCGAGGCGGGCGCGGTGGGCTCCCTCGTCTCACCTGCGTTCAGCGCCGTCAGCGGGGGAGCCGCCTGCCTCGCGGGCCTCGTCCTCGCCGCGGCCAGGACTCCCGCGCTGCTGCGGTACGAGCCCGGCCCGCACCCCGTGCCGCCCGCCCCGGCGGCGGGCGCCGTCTGATCCGGCGCGGGTGTCCGCACGGATCAGGCGTCGGGCTCCGCGGTGAGGCGCTGCAGCAGGGTCAGCAGGGTGGCGCGGTCGGCGGCGGGGAGCGGGGCGAAGCAGGCGGTGAGGACCTCGTCGGCGACGGTGTGCCCGGCGGCCAGGACCTCCTGGCCCGCGGGGGTGAGGTGATGGGCGATGCGGCGGCCGCGGCCGGGGCGGCGTTCGACGAGGTCCTGGGCGGTCAGCCGGGTGGCGAGGGTGCCGAAGGCCTGCTCGGTCTGGAAGGTCGCCGCCGCGAGCTCGCGGGCCGAGGCGCCGGGAGAGCGGCTGATCGCGCGCAGGGCGTCCCACTGGGCGAGGGTCGTGCCGACGGCCGCGAGGGCGGCGTCGAGAGACCGGTGCTGGCGGTACTGGGCCTGCTTGACCGCCCTGCCGAGTTCTTGCAGCTCACCATGCATGGAGCAAGCCTAGAGCATGACTAAGCTGGCTTATATAAAGATGTTTAGTTACAGTGCGGTCATGCGAACCACGACCCGAACCCTGTACCCCGACCTGCCCCTGACCGTCTCCGAGGCCGGCAGCGGCAGGCCCGTGCTGGTCCTGCACGGGGGCGGCGGCCCCGCGACGACCGCCGGGCTCGCCGAGCACCTCTCGCGCGGCGCGCACGTCCTCATGCCCGTCCACCCCGGATGGGACGGCACCCCGCGGCCCGAGCGGCTCACCGGCGTGGACGACCTCGCCGTCGCCCACCTGCGCCACCTGAGCGACCGCGGGCTGAGCGACGTGCTCGTCGTCGGCTCCTCGCTCGGCGGGTGGGTGGCCGCCGAGATGGCCCTGCGCGACACCGCGGGCCGCATCAGCGGCCTCGTCCTCGTCGATGCCGTGGGCGTGGCCGTCGACGGCGAGCCGATCACCGATGTCTTCGCCCTCGACGCCCGCGGCCTCGCCGAGCACTCCTGGCACGACGCCGACCGCCACTACGCCGACCCGGCCACCCTGCCCGCCGCCGAGCGCGCCCGGCGGCAGGCCAACGCGGCCACCATGCGCGTCCTCGCGGGCGACCCCTATATGCACGACCCCGGCCTGGCGGCCCGCCTCGGCGGCGTCCGCGTCCCCACCGCGGTGCTGTGGGGCGAGAGCGACCGCGTCGTCACCCCGGCCTACGGCAAGGCCTACGCCGCCGCCTTCCCCGACGCGCGGTTCGAGGTGATTCCCGCGGCGGGCCACCTCCCGCACATCGAGCGTCCCGAGGCCACCTTCGCGCTGGTCGACGCCCACCTGCGGCGCACCGCCACACCGCCCGCCGCCGGGTGAGCGGCGGCCCCGCGCCCGGCTCAGCCGCCGCTTCCCCCGTCCAGGCCGGAGGCCGGACGCGGCAGCGGGGTGATCAGGCGCTGGACGCGCTCGGCCATCAGGCGTTCGGAGTGGCGGACGGCGGCGGTGGCGCCCAGCAGGGCGTCCAGCCGGGTCATCAGGGCGTCGGCGTCCTGGTAGCCCTGGTCGTGCAGGGTGCGGTAGCGGGCGGGGGAGAAGTCGAGCGGGCCGCTCACCCCGCCGAGCGGGCCGCGGGGGACCAGCGGGCGGGCGGGGCGGATCTGGAGGAGGGTGAGGCCCTTGTGCTCGTCGGCGCGGACGGTTTCGCCCGGCGCGAGGTGCACGACGATCACGACGTCGCAGTGGTCGATGTCGGCCAGGGCGCGGATCGGGGTGTTGTCGCCGCCGAGGAAGCCGTCGCGGTAGTAGCCGCTGCCCGCGCTGCGCGGCGGGAAGAGCAGCGGCAGGGCGGCGCTGCCCAGCACCGTGTCCACCACCTCCTGGTCGGAGAGCGTGTTGAGCTCCACCATGCGTGAGCGCAGGCCCTGGTAGCGGCGCAGTACCTGGGCGGCGGCCTGCGCGGCGCGCAGCCGGAAGAAGATCAGCGGGATCGGCGCCTCCACCGGATAGACCGCGACCCGGCACGGGATGCCGGTGCGCAGCGCGCGGGTGTCCACCGACGTGCGGACCAGGTGTTCGAGGTCACCGCGCCGCGCCAGCATGCGCAGCAGCCGCGCGGCCAGGTTGCCGAACTGGACGGTGAACTCCTCGTCCGTGCCGTCCGCCGGTCCGAACGGCCCCGCGCCGAAGCGCCCGGTGAACCACTCCCAGGCCGCGCCGAGCCGGTCGGCGCCCGCGGCCAGGCCGGGGGAGGAGGCCAGCACCGCCGCGTTGAGGGCGCCGATGCTCGTCCCCGCCACCGCGGTCAGCTGCACCCCGGCCTCCGCGAGCCGGCGCACCGCCCCGACCTGGTACGCGCCCTTGGCCGCGCCGCCCGCCAGCACCAGCCCCACCCGGTGCTCCGGTGGCGGCGCGAGCGGCAGCGGCTGCGGGCCCTCGCGCCGGGCGGCGACGGGCGGGACCGGGCGCGCGGCGAGCGCCTCGGCCCGCGCGACGAGCGAGGGGACCTCGTCCGGGCCCTTCGCGGGTGTGGCACCGCCCATCACGCGCTCCCTTCCGCGGCCGGAGCAGCGACCGGAGCAGCGACCGGAGCCGCGACGGGCGCCGTTTCCGGAGCCGCGAGGGACGCCGGGACGGGCACCGCCGCCGCGTCCGGCGCCGGAGCCGCCGCCGGGAGAGCGCCGCGTCCGCCCGGCGCGAGCCCGCGGCCGATCCGCCCGCGGGCCGCGCGCGCCGCGTCGGCCTGCTCCTCCACCGCCCAGCGCACGAACTCCTGGGCGGTCATCGCCCCGGGCCTGGTCAGGCACTCCGCGAAGGTGTCCTGGCGGGCCTGGTGGATGAGGTGCTTCTCCTGCTCCTCCGGCCGCAGCACCGCGAGTTCCAGGGTGCGGGCGGTCACCAGGGCGAGCGGGCCGTGCGGCGGTCGCAGCCCCACGGGCAGCCCGGCGCCGAGCAGTTCTGCGACCATCAGCCGCTCGTCGGCGCCCGGCAGCCCGGCGAGCACGTGCGAGAGCAGGGCCGCCAGCGGCAGCCGCTCGCGCCACCCCAGGTCGTCCCGCAGCTGCCGGTACCCGCTGTCGGCGAGCAGTTCGTCGGTCAGCCGCTCGCGCCACTCCCGGTCGCCGGTGGCCGCCTCGTGCTCGCCCGGCTTGCCCGCGGCGAGCTGCCGGGCGAGCAGCAGCGCCTGGACCGGCCAGGGCAGCGTGCGGTAAGCGCCGTAGGTGCGCCACTTGCGCATCAGCGCGTCCACCGTGTCCCGGGAGTTCTGCCACAGCTCGGCGTGGACCTGCCGCCGCTCCAGTTCCAGCAGGGCGGCGGCATGGGCGTCCAGGAGTGCCGCGTGGGTGTCGAGGCGCAGCTCGACGGAGTCCAGCCGACGGGTGGTGATGTCCATGAACGAGGCCACCACCGAGGCCAGTTCGGAGACCTCGCCGAGGCTCTGCCGGGCGAGCCGGCCGCTGTCCTCGGTCTCCCGGGCCAGCTCGTCCAGCCGACTCGACACCAGCGCGACGTTGAGGTTGGTGAAGGACAGGTGCTCGCCCAGGTCCCGGACCAGGTCCACGGTGAGGCGCTGGGCGCGGGCCAGCGCCTGCGCCCCCTGCACCTCGCGCTTGCGGTCCGCGCCCGTGCCCTTGGACCACAGGCGCCGGAAGAAGCCCTCCGCGGCCCGGTGGTCGGCCAGGTGGCCGGCGGTCTCGGTGCTGTTGACGATCTCCACGAGGGCGCGGTCGGCGACGAGCGGGATCCGCTCGGCGAGCACCCGCAGGTCCAGGACGCTCATGCCGGGTCCTCCCCGGTGCCGCCGGGCGCCGCCGAGGCCCGCCCCGCAGTCGGAGCGGCGCGTTCGGTGAGCACGGTCGGCTTGGTCATCCGCTGGTCGCCCAGCCGGTAGGCGGGCAGCACCACATAGGCGGCGGGCCGCCCGTAGCCGCACTCCGGCGAGTAGAGGATCGCGGTCGCGGACGTGACGACCGGCTCCGGGCGCGAGAAGTCGAAGACGGGGCGGAACTTCAGCTGGCTGGCCTCGCGGTGCAGCCCGGCGGCCCGGGAGGCCAGGTCGGCCAGTTCGGCCCGCGCCCGTGCGCCGTCCGTGCCCGCGGGCACCAGCAGGCTCTCCAGCGCGGCCCGGTCGACGTCCTCCCGCGCGGTCAGCAGTTCCGCTGCCGCGCGCTGCACCGCCGCCTCGTCGCGGACCCGGGCCCAGTGCGCGGCCTCCGACTGGTCCGCGGGGTCCCAGCCGCGGTCCGCGGCGTGTGCGGCGGCGTTCTCCACCAGCCGGACCAGCCCCCGGTCGCTCAGCAGCTTCTGCCAGTTCGCGCCCAGCTCGCGGTGCGGGGCCTGCTGGTCGTTCTGCAGCCGGGTCACGGCCCCCTGCATGAGCCTCAGCTGCTCGTGCTGCCCGGCGCGTACACGGTCCGCGGCGTCCAGCCGCCCGGTGAGGCGTGCCGTGGTCTTCTCCAGCGCGGCGACCGACGTACGGAGCGCCCGCAGCTGCTCCTCGGCACGATGGGGCCCGCCGGTCAGCAGCCAGCGGAACATGAACAGCAGTCTGCGCAGCACCTCGTCCACTTCCTTGTCCGTGAGGTCCCTGAGTTCCGCCGGGTCGAACAGACCCAGCAGTTCCGTCAGATGGCGTCCCGCAGGCGTGCCCCCGTGGCGCGCCTGCCGGGCTCCCGGCCCGTTCCCGCCGTGGTCGTGCATGTCGTGGGCCTCCTTCCGTGCGTGCTGTCCCGGCGCCGGGCGGTCCGCGCGCCGGGGTCGTGGGCTTGGGGGATGTCCGGCGCCGGTACGGCCCGGCGGCGCGCGCGCCCGTACGGCTCAGCGCATCCGGGCGAAGGCGATGACGCCCTTGGTCACCGCGCCGGTCCGGTCGTCGCGCATCTCGACCCTGATCTGGGTGTCGCCGAAGTACAGGCGGAGGGTGAAGTGGTCGGTGTTGCCCTTGCGCCGGTGGTGGCGCGGGACGGGCACGGTGATGGTCCCGACCGGCTCGCAGCCGGTCTCGTCGGTGTAGCGGGGGCCGGTGTCCCTGGTCCGGTAGAAGGCGAGCGCCAGTTCCGTGGACCTGCGGTTGACCGGGCCGAGGTCGGACACCTCCACGTGTTCGCCGGTCTCGACCGTCTGCCCCCGGACGACGGCGACCTCGAAACGGCGGGCGCACAGCGTCCTGCTGCCGATCGTGACGCGCCGGGCGGGGCCGTCCCGCTCCTCCCACGGCTGGTACAGCGACACCCCGTAGGTGAAACGCGCCTGGTGCGAGGCGATCATGCCCGGGTCGTAGGCGTAGTGCACGGCGCCCTCCAGCACGGCGCGGTCGTGGTGGACGGGGCGCAGGACGCGGATGCGGTGGCCGAACCGCCGGTGGATGTGCTCGCGCAGATAGCCGCTGCCGGAGAAGCCGCCGACCAGCAGCAGGTACTCCTGCGGTGCGCCGCCCGCGTCGGCGACCCTGGGCGGGGTCCGGCCCATGGCCGTGAGCTGCTCGTCGATCTGCGCCAGGATCGGGTCGATCAGCCCCTGGTAGACCCGCTGCACCTCGGCCGCGGTGAACTCCAGCCGGTAGCGGCGCCCGGACGCCGCCGCGAGCCGGTTGCGGTGGTCCTCGTCCAGCAGCTCCCACACCGCGCCGGGCACCTCCACCCACAGGTAGCCGGACTCCGCGAGGCGCAGCTCGCCGGTCTCCTCGTCGGACTCCGTCACCAGGTCGTCGGCCTTGTGGCTCTCCCACTGGTCGAGCATCCGCTGGAGTTCGTCGGGATGGCTGGTCGCCAGCCGCGCGACCAGGTCCGCGCCGAGCCGGTCGGCCAGCAGCCCGGTGCGGAAGGCGTGGTCGAGGAACTCGGAGCCGAGCCGCCCGCCGCACACGGCGCCGATCTCGGCCAGCAGGATCGTCCCGTCCTTGAGGGACTCGTAGGCGGTGATGTCGACGGTCCCGCCGCCGCAGTCGACGACCATGAAGCGCGTGCCGGCCTTCGTGAGGGGCACCCGGTCGGTCTGCCCGGTCCCGTCGATGACCAGCCCCAGGGAGAGGAAGGCGGTGACGGCGGCGGCCTCCGGCTCGTAGGTCAGCAGCAGCCGTTCCTCGTCGTCAGGGAAGCCCGCGGCGACGGCCGCCTCCCGCATCAGCTGCTTGTCGTCCTCGTCCCAGACGGCGGGGACGGTCAGGCACCAGCGCACCTCGCCGGGGAGGAACCCGGAGGCTGCGAGGGTCTCCTCGGCGGAGGCCCGCACCTTGGCCAGGCACCCGGTCACCAGGCTGCGCACCGCCGCTGTGCCGCGGATGTCGGCGGTGCCCTGTGCGCGGGCGACGCCCATCTCGCCGGTGTCGGCGCGCAGCGCCATCTTGTAGCCGGTGGCGTACCCCCAGCCGTCCGTCGTCCCGGTCTCCAGCAGCTGCAGCCACCGGGCCCGCGCGGCATAACCCCACTCCACCACCGCGCCGTCCGCGCCGGTGAGTACCGCGGAGAGGTTCTTCGCCTGGGTGATCTCGTACTTTCCCATCGGCTTGTACGACGACCGGATGATGGTGCGCTCGGCCGCGACGTCGTTGAGCGGTTCGATCACCGACCAGGCGAATCCCGTGCCGTGGGTGCCGAAGTCGACGGCGGCGGCGACCCTGACGGTGCCGGTCGCGGGTGTGGTGTTCATGGCGTGCTCCCCTGTGCGCGGGCGCGCGGCGGCGCGGGCCGCCGGCGCTCCTGGTGTGCGCGGTGAAGCCAGTCTGTGCCGGTTCACGCCGTCTTCCCGGTGTTGCGGTGTTGCCTGACGCGCGGGCGCGCTACGCTCGCCGACCGTGCCCAGGCTGACCTGTTTCGCACCGGCCACCGACGGCGGCCAGGATCTGCTGGACCGTCACATAGCCCCGCTCGCCGCACGGTTGTGTGCCGAACTGCGCGTCGTACGGCCGCCCGCCGACCGGCGCGAGGGGACGCGCGCGGAGTTCGGCCGCACCGACGTCACGATCTGGGACGCCTCCCTGGAGGACGAGCGCGGCGTCTACGACGCGATGACCATGTGGACGAAGCTGCGCCGCAAGAACGTGATCGTCAGCCGCACCCCGCTGCCGCGCAACGTGCTCACGTGGCACCAGTTCGCGCCCGTGCACGGCAGCACCTTCGACAACGACGCGATCGGCGCGTGGCTCGCCCGCCACCTCGCCGAACGGTTCGGCGACCGGTCCGCGCAGCCCCGGCCGGACGGCCCGCCGCCCGCGGGGCACTACTGGATGTACGACCGGCCCGCCGCGCACTTCCTGAGCTTCCGCGGCACCCACCAGCGCGAGGCCGAGGAGTGGCGCGAGGCCTTCGAACGGGACCGCGGCACGACCGTGCGGATGGTCCCGCCGTGCGAGTTCTCCTACCCCACCGAGGTCGTCACGCGGGCCCAGATGTGGGAGGGCGTCGCCCGGCTCCAGCGCGAGATCGAGGCCACCTCGCGCATCCTGGTCTACCTCACCGGCGACTACGCCGACTCCTTCTGGTGCGTGGGCGAGCTGATGTGCGCCGCGTACATGCTGCTGCACACCGGCGGGCACCGGCTCGGCCGGCTCCCCAGGATCGAGGACGCGCAGGTCGTGCTGCCCGGCGTGCCCGGCACGACACCCCTGACGTCCGCGGCGGCCCGCGGGCTGCTCCGGCTGCCGGACCACGAGCAGGTACAGCGGCTCACCGTGCTGCTGACCAACTGCGACCCGGTCTCCTCCGCGCCCGAGAGCCGCATCCCGCCGACCGGCCCGGCCCGCCCGCTCTCCCGGCTGCTGCGGCGCTGGGGCTTCTACGACCCGGAGGTGGTGCAGGAGCACTTCTGGTCCTGGGTGCGGGTGCCCTGCCCGCGCTGCGCCCCGCGCGGCCGGGCGCCCGGCGAGCTGGACTGGGACGCGTTCCTGCGCGCCCCCGAGCAGTCCGGGGGCGGGGTCGACGCCTTCGGCTACTTCGACGCCCCGCAGGACGGCCTGGCCACGGGCCGCGTCCGCTGCCCCGGCTGCGGCCGCGACTGCCGGCTCGTCAACCGCCGGGGCGTGCGCACGCTGTGGATGCCGCTGCTCACCACGGAGGCGGACCGGGACCGCCCGGTGGTGGTCCGCATCCCGGTGTGGGAGGTGGTGGCGGACCGGTGAGCGCCGCGCCCCACCGGCTCAGCGCGGCGCCGGAACCCAGGGGAGGGCCAGGCGGTCGCCGTCACGGCGCGGGACGACGTGCAGGTGGAGGTGGAAGACCGTCTGCGTGGCCTCGGCGCCGCAGCTCGTGATGATGTTGCACGCCGGGAAGCGCCCCGCCAGCCGTGCCGCGTGCCGCATCGCCGCGGCGGCCACCTCCGGGTCGGCCGCCGCGTCCCGCACATGGCGGCGCGGTACGACCAGGACGTGCCCCTCCGTCACCGGACCCCGCGGCGTCAGCGCCACCGCGTCCGGCCACCGCTCCACCACGGCGGGATGGCCGGGCGTGTCCAGCAGCTCGCAGAACGGGCACCCGCCCGTCGTGCCCCCGGCCCCGTCACGCGCTCCCTGGGTCATCGCCGCCCTCACCGCAGTCGCCGTCCCTGCGGCCATTGTCACCGACACCGCCGCAGGGCACGCCGCCCGCGAGGCGCGGTGCCCCGCGGCACCCGAGACCGACGGCCGCAGCCCGAGCAGCCCCGTTGGCCCGAGGCCGGCCAGGCCGGCCTCCCGGACGCTTCACCGGATCGCGCCGTGGCGGCCGCCGTCAGGTGCGGACGAGCGGGACGGCCACCAGGTGCTCGGCGAGGGTCCAGACCTGGCGTTCGCCGGTGCGGATCACCTGGGAGACCAGCAGGTCCTGGGTGTGGACGACGGTTCCGAACTCCTGGATCCGGTGGCTCTTTCGGGGCGGCCGGGGCTGGTCGGCCATGTGGCTCCCTCGTCTCGGGGACGGCTGTGGGTGGTGCGGACCGCATGCGTGGTCCCCCGTCCGCCGGGCGGGGGACCACGCGGGCTGTCAGGCGGCGTGCAGCGCGGAGCGCAGGGTCTGCACGGCGAGGGAGATGGCGGCCTCGGCCGACCGGGTCGACCGCAGGGTGTCGAGCATGACGAAGTCGTGGACGATGCCCTGGAACCTGACCGCGGTCACCGGCACGCCCGCCTCGCGCAGTTTGGCGGCGTAGGCCTCGCCCTCGTCCCGCAGCACATCCGCCTCTCCGGTGATCAGAAGCGCCGGAGGCAGGCCGGTGAGCTGTTCGACGGTGGCCCGCAGCGGCGACGCGGTGATCTGGGCCCGCTCGCTCTCGTCGGTCGTGTACTGGTCCCAGAACCAGAACATGCCGTCGCGACGCAGGAAGTAACCGGTTGCGAACTCGTGGTAGGAAGGCGTGTCGAACGACGCGTCGGTCACCGGGTAGAAGAGCACCTGCTGCGCGAGCGCGACCCCGCCGCGTTCCTTGGCCATCAAGGTGAGCGCAGCGGTCATGTTCCCGCCGACCGAGTCGCCGGCCACGGCCATCCGGGATCCGTCGAGATCCTTCGCGGCGCCGTCCGTGACGACCCAGCGGGCGACGGTCCAGTTCTGCTCGATGGCGACCGGGTAGCGCACCTCGGGCGAGCGGGAGTACTCGGGGAAGACCACGGCGGCTCCGGCTCCGACGGCCAGCTCGCGCACCAGCCGGTCGTGTGTGTGCGCGTCGCCGAACACCCAGCCGGCGCCGTGGATGTAGAGGATCACGGGCAGCACACCGACCGCACCTTCCGGGCGGACGATACGCACCGGCACGCTGCCGGTCGGGCCGCCGTCGACGGTGATCCACTCCTCGTCCACAGCCGGCTTGTCGGTCGGGCCGGACTGCACGTCGTCCACCGCACTGCGGCCGTCTTCCGGCGACATCTGGAACAGGTACGGCGGATTCGCGGTCGCCTCGACGAAGGCTTGTGCCTCCGGCTCCAGTACGGGACCGGTGGTGGCGGAGGTGGTGATGTCGGACATGGTTCGTTCCTTCGATATGTGATCTGACAGCTGTCGGCAGGACGTGGCCGGTCCGCGACGAGGCGCGGTCGGCGAGGGCGGTGTCGAGCACGGTGTCCGGGACCCGCCCGGCCCGGTGGGCCGTCTCGATCCGCGTGCGTCCACCTCGGACTCGCACCGTCTGTCTCCTCAGCCCCCGACTCCTGCACGACGATCATCGGGAAGGCGGCCGCAAAGGGCATCCGTCGAATGACCAGTCGTCCGTGGTCACGCCGCTGGCCTGGCAGAATGGCCGTACCGAAGCTGAGAAGAACGAAGAGGAACCACGTGCTCCCCCCTGCCGAATCCGCCGCTCCCCGCGAGATCGTCGGAAGGGACGGCGAGCTTGCCCGTCTGTCCCGGCTGACGGAGGGCGTGGACGGCGAGGGCACCAAGGTCCTCGTCCTGACCGGCGCGCCCGGCGCGGGGAAGAGCACGCTGGTCGACTGGGCGGTGTCACGGGCCGAAAGCCGTGGGTTCCGGACGCTGAGCGCGCGCGGCAGCCAGGGCGAGTCCGAGCTGGGCCTGGCGGGGGCGCACCAGCTGCTGCGCCCGCTGCTGTCCGGCGTGGACGCCCTGCCCCGGCGGCAGCGCGGCGCGCTGCGGGCCGCCTTCGGTCTTGGGGCCGCGTCCGAGGACACGGCTCCCGACCCACTCGCTTTCGGCCTCGGGGTCCTTACGCTGCTGTCCGACGCCGCCGCACGGCAGCCGTTGCTCCTGGTGGTGGACGACGCCCAGTGGCTTGACGTGGACACCCTCGACCTGCTCGGCTTCCTCGCCCGCCGCCTCGGCGGCGAGCCCCTGGTCCTGCTGCTCGCCGCGCGTGAGGAGTCGGTTCCCGCACGCTTCGAGCAGGAATTCCCGCACCTGCACGCGGGCCCGCTCGAACGCGGCGTGGCCGCCCGCCTGCTCGACATGCAGCCCGCACCGCCGCAGGGACGGGTCCGTGCCCAGATCCTGGAGAACGCCGCCGGCAACCCGCTGGCGCTGATCGAGCTGAGCCGCGCTCATGCCGAGGGCCGGGCCGGCGACGGGGCGGCGGTGACGCTGCCGCTCACCCGCCGCCTGGAACGCCTCTTCGCTGCGGACCTGCCCGGCCTTTCGGCCGACACCCGGCGGATGCTGCTGCTCGTGGCGGCCTCCGGTGCCACCCGGCTCTCCGACGTCCTGCGCGCCGCCGCCGGCCTCGACGGGTTGACGGCACTGCTGCCGGCAGAAAGGACCGGCCTGGTGCGGATAGCCGACGGGCAGGTGGTGCCCCGCCACCCCCTCGTGCTCTCCGCCGTCTACGGGGCGGCCGGCTTCGCGGAGCGCCGGGCCGCGCACCTGGCCCTGGCCGACGCCCTGGCCGGCGAGCCCGACCGGAGGGCCTGGCACCTGTCTGCCGCGGCGGTGGAGCCGGACGGAGAAGTGGCCGACGCGCTCGCCGCAACCGCCGAGCGATCCCGCGGCCGCGGCGGCCACGCCGCCGCGGCCGCGGCCCTGGAGCGAGCAGCGGCGCTGAGCCCCGATCCGCAGGAACGCGCGCGACGGTTGCTGGCCGCGGCGAGGTCCGCGATGTACGCCGGGCACCCGCAGTGGGTCAGCGAACTCACCGCCCGCGTCGCCGACGTCGCCGAGGACGCCCGGGTACGGGCCGAGGCGTCGCTGTGGCGTGGCTGGGCACTCGGTGTGACGCTCGCACACGACGAGGCCGTCGCGGTCATCCTTCCGGTGGCCCAGGCCATGGCCGCGTCCGCGCCCGCTCTCGCCATGAGCGCACTGAGCACCGCGGCGACCTCAGCCTACAACTCGGGCGACATCGTCCATCGGGACCGTTTCGACCGTGTCAGAGCCCTCGCCGACGAGGACCGGAGCCCTGTGGAAGCGGCGTGGAGCCACGCCGCGCTCCACCCGCTCACCGAGTACGGTCAGGCCCTGCCACGGTTGCGGCGCGCGCAGGAGGCGCTGGCCGGTCTCACCACTGAGTCCATCGGCGAACTCTCCGCCGTCGGTGCCACGGCGTGGGTGCTCGACGAGACGGAACTGTCGGTACAGCTGTTGAGTGAGGCGATGGACCGGCTGCGCGGCAAGGGATCCGCCGGCACCAACGCGACGGTCGCGCAGGCCCTGGCTCTCGCCCACTTCGACTCCGGAGCCTGGACCGCCGCGCAGACCGCGGCCGAAGAGGCGCTGTGGATGGCGAAGGAAGCCGGCGCCGCTCACGCCGCCGCCGGATCGATGCTGCTGCAGGCCACCGTCCTCGCGCTCCGCGGCCACCACGAGGCCGGCGCCGTGCTCGCCCGCCAGGCCGTCCACGAGGTGGACCTGCGCAAGTCCCGCCGACTGCACATACGCCACCGGTACGCACTGGCGCTCGCCGCCACCGTGTCCGGCGACCACGACCGTGCCTACGGGCAGCTGCGGGGCATGTTCACCGCGGACCGTCGACCGCTCCCGGTCCATTACCACTCCTCCGTCCACCATCTGGGGGACCTGGCCGCAGCAGCGGTCCGCGCGGGCCGCACCGACGACGCCCGCTCGGTCCTGGACTCCGCAGGGCAGTTCCTCGGGTCCGAGCTGTCCCCCCGCGTCCACGCCGTCCTGCACCGGGCCACCGCGCTGCTCAGCACCCCCGACGACGCCGAGCAGCACTTCGACGTCGCGGTAAGCGATCCGGCCGCGGCCCGCTGGCCCTTCGAGCTTGCCCTCAGCCGCCTGGACCTCGGCGAATGGCTGCGCCGCAGGCGCCGCGTGGCCGAAGCCCGGCCGCAGCTGAGAGCGGCACTGGACACCTTCTTGAGCCTCGGCGCACTGCCGTGGGCCGAACGTGCCACGGCGGAGCTGCGCGCCGCAGGTGAGGCCGCCGCCCCTCCGAGCGTGATCCCCCCGGCGGACCTCACACCCCAGGAGCTCCAGATCGCGGAACTGGCGGCACAGGGCCAGACCAACCGCGACATCGCCGCCCAGCTCTACCTCTCTCCCCGCACCGTCGGCTACCACCTCCACAAGATCTTCCCCAAGCTCCACATCACGTCCCGGGCGCAACTGCGCGACGCTCTCTCCTGAACCCTGGCGGATCCGCCTCCCCGGCAGGCGCCACGGCATCGGGCACCGACGAGCCGCTCACCACGGCCCGGATGCACAGCCTCGCCCTCGCCCGGGTAGGACGGCGTGCCGTAGGGCAGCCCCGTGCCCGAGGTGGTTCGGAGGTCATCCACGGGTCAACCCCGGCCGCCGTCCCGGCCGGGCAGGGCGCGGATCGCGCGGACCAGGTCGGTGGCCGGGCGGTGTTGCGGGGCGCGCTCCAACGCCACGGCGAGCAGGCGCAGTTCGCCGCGCGCCGTCGCGGAGTGCGTGGCGGACGCGGCCCGCATCGCGCGGCGGCCCAGCTCCACCGCCTCCTGCACCTCGCCGCCCTCCGCCAGCGCCCGTGCGGCCCTCGCTCCGAAGAGAGCGCGGATCCGGCGGCCCTCCACGCGGTGGGCCGGGCCCAGCGCGGTGTGCAGCAGCTCGGCGGCAAGGCGCGGGCGGCCGAGGTCCGTCCAGCACCAGCCCGTCACGAGCTGCCCGGGGTCGCCGATCGCGGCGGACCCGATGAGCAGTGCGTCGGGCCGCTCGTCCGGCTGCGCGGACCACAGCTCGCGGGCCTGCTCCAGCGCCCGCATGGCGGCGACGACCTCGCCGCGCATGGCGTGGCCCTGGGCGGCGCGCTGGGCGGCGAAGGCGCGGACCCGTACGCCGTACTCGCGGGAGTGCCGCACCCGTTCGCACAGCTCGACCACGGTGGCCGCGCTGCCCGCGTACATCGCCAGCTCCGCCTGCCGGACCCTGCTGTAGGCGCGCAGGTCGTGGAACCGGCCCAGGGACGCGAGGCGGCCGGCCTCCGCGGTCCAGCGGGCCGCCTCCGCGGGGCGGCCGCTCTCCTGGGCCATCCAGCCGGCGAACTCCGCGGTGTGCGCGGCCAGGCGCAGCAGCGTGCGGTCGGGGGTCCGCCCGGCGAGGGCGATCTCCCGCAGCGAGCGGGCCTGTTCGGCGACGCCGGGCAGGACGACGTGCGCGGGCACCTGCCGTCCCAGCACCCGCAGGTGCCAGACCGCCGCGCCGAACGCGGCGGCGACGGCGGCGGAGTCGCGCGGGTCCGGCACCCAGGGGACGGGTCCCGCCGGGCCGTCCGCCGACCCGTCCGGAGGGTCGCCCGGCGCGTCCTGCGTGTGCCGCGCGCCGTCGCCGGTCAGCAGCGCGAGCAGCCGCCCGCGGGCGTCCACCGCGCGGTCCAGCAGCCGGGCGACACCGTGGCCGGGCTGCCGCTGGCCGTGCTCGATCCGGCTGAGGTGCGCGGGGCTGCACTGCGCCTCGCGGGCGAGCGTGCGCAGGGACATGCCGGCCGCTTCACGCAGCCGGTGCAGTTCCCTCCCGAACTCCGTCCCCGGCGCCGCCCCTTGCGCCGGATCCTGCTCCGTTTCCTGTTCCGCCTCGTGCTCTGTGCGGCCGTGGCCGGCCGTGCGCTGCACCACCTGCCCGCTTCCCCCCGGGTCGGTACCGCGACGGTGTGAGATATCGTCAGATTACCCTCTTCATGACCACCCTCGGGGGCACTTCGGACGATCGGATTCCGCCACCGGAGGTGCGTTCCGCCGGGCCGTGCCCATGGCGCCGCCGCCGTGGTATTACCGACGGGTAGCCGGTCGTCCGGGCCGGCCCCGCCCATCCAGGAGGCCGCGGTGTCCGTCCGCTCCGCCCGTCTGCTCGCCGGCCTGCTCGCCGGGGCCGGGGTCACGCATCTCGCCGTGCCGAAGCCGTACGACGCGATCGTCCCGCGGTCGCTGCCAGGGCGCCCGCGGGACTGGACGAACGCGAGCGCCGCCGCCGAACTCGCCCTCGCCGCCGCCCTGCTGGCCCCGGCGACCCGGCGCCCCGCGGCGCTGCTCACCGCGGGCCTGTTCGTCGCCGTCTTCCCGGCCAACGTGAAGATGGCCTACGACTGGCGGCGCCGCCACCCCGCCCTCAGAGCGGTGGCCTACGCCCGGCTGCCCGTCCAGCTCCCGCTGGTGCTCTGGGCGTTGAAGGTCGCCCGGGACGAGGCGGCGGGGGTGGGCTGAGCGCGCGTCCGCGCCCTGCGCGGGGTCAGGCCGCGGCCTCCGCCTCCGCCAGATACCCCGCCACCGGACCCAGGGTGAGCATGCCGCTCGCGGCCCCGGCGTCCTCCGTCCGGGCGTCGCGCAGGGCCCGTGCGGCGCGGGCCGCCGTGCCGGGTTCGCCGAGGCGTACCGCGGCGCGGGCGGTCAGGCACCACAGTGCCTCCTGCACGTGGTCGCGCGGCGGTTCGGGCAGCGCGGTGAGCGCGGTACGCGCCTGGTCCGCGCGGTCCTGCGCGAGCAGCACCAGCGGCCGCGCCCACGGCAGGTACGGGCCCCAGTCCAGACGCGGGTCGGTGGGCGCCGGGCGGTCGTGCAGCAGCCGCAGGCCCAGCAGGGCGAGCGCGAACAGGCCGCGGTGCAGCCCCGGCATCCCCGCGGTCCGCAGAGCGGCCTCGGCCTCGCGGTAGCGGGACGCCGCCTCGGCGGCGGACGGCCCGCCCCTCCCGGCGCTGCGCGCGGCCGCGGCGCGGGCCCGGAACCAGCCCGTGAGGACGGGCACGAGCGGCGCCTCCGTGACGGCGGCGAGCCGTTCGGCGGCCTCGGCGTGCCCGGCGGCGGCGTCCAGGTCGCCGAGCGCCGAGGCGGACTGCAGCCGGACGAGCCGCCCGAGCACCGCGAAGCCCGGCAGGTCGTGGCCGCCCGCCAGGGCGAGGATCTCCGCGCCGATCCCGTCCCGCGGCCCGGCGAGGCCGGGGCGGGTGAAGGACTGCAGGAAGGTCCCGTTGAGCGCGAAGGCCAGCAGGGCGGGGTCGTCCGCCTCCCGGGCCAGGGCCTCGGCCCGCCGCGCCGCCCGCCCGGCCCGCCCCCGCTCCGCGGCGGAGAGGCCCGCGCTGCGGCTCTCGACCGCGACCGTGGCGAGCAGGCGGGCGCGCACGGGCGCGGGGGCAGCGGAGCCGAGCGCGGCGAGCGTGCGCTCGGCGGCCGCGACCACCGCGCGCGACTGGGCCGGGTCGTCGGCGCGGCTCCACAGCGCGGGCACGTCGTAGGCGCCGATGACCCGCGCGGTCAGCCCGGGGTCCCCGGTACGCTCCGCCGCGCGGATCGCGGCGAGCCGGTCGCGCCGCGAGGCCACCAGCGCCTCGCCGCCCGCGAACGCGAGCGTACGGGCGAGGTCCACGGTGGTGCGCGGCCCGAGCCGTACCCCCGGGGCCGCCCACCCGGCGGGCGCGTCCGCACCGAGGATCTCCGCCTCCACCCGCCGCAGCGCCGGGCCGGGGTCGAGCCCGAGCCGGTCGGCGAGCATCTCCCGGGCCCGCCGCAGGGTGGCCAGCGCGTCGGCCTGCCGCCCCGCACGGTGCAGCGCTCGGGCGAGCAGCCCCCACGCGGGCTCCCGCCACGGATGCGCGGCGACATGCGCCCCCAGCTCGGCGACGAGCGCGGCCACACCCGATCCGGCGCCGTACGCCTCGCCCTCGGCGCTGGGGCTGCCCTGCGGCCCTGCCATGTCCGGGGCGTCGCGCAGGCCTTCGCGCGGGTCGGCGGCGTCGGCGTCCTCGGACCCGGTCCCGGCGGTGCGACAGGCCCGGTCCGGTGCGCCAGTTCCGGTCCCGCTCCGGGCGCCCTGCGCTCCGTCCGCGTGCCCGGTCGTGGTGTTCGTGCCGTCGGCGGCCCCCGTTCGGGCCCGGTCCGGGTCGGCCTGGTGCGGGCGTCGGTTGGGTGCGGCGGGCGGCTCATTCCGTTCGCTGGCTGTGGTGTTCGTGCCGTCGGCGGCCCCGGTCCCGTGCGGGGCGATGTGACGGGCTCGGTCCGGGTCGGCCTGGTGCGGGTGTCGGTTGGGTGCGGCGGGCGTCTCATCCCGGTCCCCGGTGTCCGTGCCGTCGGCGGCCCCGGTCCCGTGCCCGGCGGGGTCACGGCCCACGTCCTCCGTGCCCCGCGGCGGGTGTCGCTGCGCCGCGGTCGTCGCGGCCTCCCGCGAGGCGGGTGCGCCGTCGGGGCCGGGGACGTCCCGCGTCTCGGTACTGCTCGCAGGCCAGGTGCTCGGTTCCGCTCCGGGGCCCGGTGGTGTGTCGAGGAGGATGCGGGCGCGCAGTTCCACGGCCTCCAGGCGGAGTTCCTCCAGGCGGGTGCGTTCGCGGTCGGCCCAGGGGGAGGCGGGGACGTCGGCGTAGGCGGGGCCGCGCCAGGTGGCGAGGGCGGTGGTGAGGGCGGCTGCCGCGTCCGGGGCGGCGGGGTCGCGGCGGGCGGCGGTCAGGGCGTCCTCGAAGCGCTGGGCGTCGACGTCGGCGCGGGGGAGGCGCAGCGCGTAGCCGGGGCCTTCCGTGACGAGCAGGCGCGGGGGGTGGCGGGGCGGGCGGTCGGGTTCGAGGGCTCGGCGCAGTGCGGCGACGAACGTGCGCAGGGCGCCGACCGCGCGGGCGGGCGGGTCCGGCCAGAGGTCGCCGACGAGGGTGTCCGTGCCGACCATCCGCCCCTCGGCGGCGACGAGCCGGGCGAGCACCTCCCGGTGGCGGGGCCCGCCCAGCGCGACAGGGCTGCCGTCGTCGTTGCGGGCCCGAACGGTGCCGAGGACGTCGATGCGCATACCCCCATCCTCCGTGCCCGCGGCCCGCCGCGCCGCACCGTGCTGATCGGCTGCTGATCGCCGTCGCCCAAGCTCGGCCGGGTCGGCTCCTCCCAGCGAAGGACGGTTCCCCATGGCACCCGGCACCCCCGGTATCCCCGGCTTCGAGCATGTGCGCCTGCCCGGCGCGGACGGTGTGCGGATCGCCGCCGCGGTCGGCGGCAGCGGCAGCCCCGTCGTGCTGCTGCACGGCTTCCCGCAGACCCACCTGATGTGGCGGCACGTCGCCCCGCGGCTCGCCGCCGACCACACGGTCATCTGCCCCGACCTGCGGGGCTACGGCGACAGCGGCAAGCCGGCCGCGACCGGCCCCGGCACGTACGCCAAGCGCGCGATGGCCGCCGACGTCGTGGCCCTCGCGGCGGCGCTCGGCCACGAGCGCTTCGCGCTCGCCGGTCACGACCGGGGCGCCCTGGTCGCCTTCCGGGCCGGGCTCGACCACCCCGAGACCGTCACCCACCTGGGCATCCTCGACATCGTGCCGACCCTGGACATGTGGGACGTCCTGCACGGGGTGTCCGCGGCGGTCGGCTACCACCTCTACCTCATGGCGCAGCCGCCGGGCCTGCCGGAGACGATGATCGCGGCGAGCGCGGACGCCTTCTTCGGTTCCTTCCTCGACGCCTGGGCCGCCGACCCGGCCGCGATGCCGCCCGAGGTGCGCGCCGTCTACCTGCGGGCGAGTGCCGCGGCCGTGCCGTCGATCGTCGCGGACTACCGGGCCTCGGCCGGTGCCGACGTCGAGCACGACCAGGCCGACCTGGACGCCGGGTCGCAGCTGGCGATGCCCGTGACGGTGATCCAGCAGGACTGGGGCGCGCAGCTCGGCTACGACGCCGCCGCCGTGTGGCGGGCGTGGGCGCCCGACCTGGACCACCGGCTGACCCGGGCCGGGCACTTCATGGCCGAGGAGGCGCCCGACGAGGTCACCGTGGCGCTCCGGGACCTGCTGGCCCGCTGAGCCGCGCCGCGGCCGGTGCGCGCAGCAGCGGGACCAGCACACTGGCGAGCAGCAGCACGGACAGGGCGGCCACGGCGGCCGGGGGGAGCGTGGCACTGGTGCCGGGGGCCCGGGTGGTGCCCATGAAGTCGAGGGCGCCCAGGCCGTTCGCGGCGCCGTACCAGAGCGGTACGTAGAGTGCCTGGAACAGCCGGTGGCTGCGGCTGCGGGTGCCCAGCGCCAGCGCGAACGACGGGACGAACGCGGTGGCCGCCAGCCAACAGGCCACGCCGGGGGAGTCGCCGTCGCGCAGCAGGACCGCCGCCGGGCCGAGCCCGGTCGCCGCGGTGAGGGTCACCCCGGCCGCCCACTCGGCCAGCACCCGGCGGTGCGGGCGGGGGGCCGCGCCGAGCAGCGCGTCGACCCGGTGCTCGGCGGCCTGGGAGCCGAGCCGCGACCACAGCAGGACGGGCCAGATCCAGGCCGCGGGGAGTACGAAGCGGGTCGCGCCGCTGCCGGTCGCCGCGAAGGCGGTCAGGGTCAGCACCGCGGCGGTGCTCCACCACCACCAGCGGGCGCCCTGCACCAGGATCCGCAGCTCGGCGGCGTACAGGCGGGGGAAGAGCAGGCCGCCGGTCCTGGCGGGGGTGAGCGGGCCCTGGACGGGGACCGTCGGGCGTGGGGCCGCGGGCTGCTCCCGCGACACCGGGCTCACGGGCGCGGCCGCCCCGCGCCGGGTGTGCGTGCGGGCCGGGTCGAAGCGGGCGAACCACAGGCCCGGCAGCAGCGCGCAGAGCACGGCGAGGGCGACGAGCGCGGCGCGGCCGAGCAGGAAGTGCGCGGTGGGCGTGAAGCCGTCCCAGGTGAAGGTGTGCAGCGGCGTGTCGGTGTAGGTGAAGCCGAGGCTGAACTCACCGTGCGCGCCGGGCGCCTGGGCGAGCAGGTCGGCCTCCATGGACCGGGTGGCCTCGTGCACGCCGATGCCGCCGAGCGGCGCGTGCGGGCCCTGCCCGGCGAAGGCGAGCGTGAGCCAGACGAAGAACCAGAGCACGTTGCCGAGCCCGCCGCGCAGCCCCGGCACCGTGTCGGCGAGCAGCGCGGCCGCCGCGACGGCGACGATCACCGGCAGCGCGACCACGGCGAAGGGCAGCAGCAGCGCCACCGGGTCGACCGTCCGCGACTTCCCGCGCAGCAGCTGCATCACCGGCGCGGTCACCGCGAGCACCCCGAGCATCGAGGCGAGCACCAGGACGTTGCCGAGCAGCTTCCCGGCGAAGTAGGCGGTGGTCCGCAGCGGTGTGGCCGCGAGCAGCCGGCCCACGCCGGACGACTCGTCGCGCGCCGGGGCGCCCCGTACGACGTAGAAGCCGCCGAGCGCCAGCCACAGCGTCCCGGCGAGCGCGGTGGCCAGGCCCACGTACGCGCTGTTGTACGTCCCGCGGTGGTCGCTGATCTGCAGGACCACCCAGTGCGCGCCGGGCGCCGGGACGGCCAGCCACCCCAGGGCGACGGCCGCCAGCAGCGTGACGGCGAACGACGGGCGTCGGATCCGGTCGCGCAGGTCGGCGAGGGCGACCCCGGCGACCGCGCCGAACCCGGCCCGCACCCCGCTCCCGGCCCGCGCACCGGCTCCCGCGCCTGCCGGTGCCACGGTGCTCATGAGGCGGCCCGCTCTTCCGGCGCCGCGACGGTCGCCAGGTAGGCGTCCTCCAGGTCCGGTTCCACGGGCACCGCGTCGGGTGCGGGCCGGTGGCCGTCCAGCAGCCGCACCCGTACGCCGCCGGGTGTGCGCACCATGCGGCTGACGGTGCGCCGGGCGCGCAGCTCCGCGAGGTCCTCCGGCCGTACCGACAGCTCCCACACCAGTCCCGCGGTGCGGCGCAGCAGCTCCTCGGGGGTCCCGCGGTAGAGGAGGCGGCCGCGCGCCACCACGGCGATGTCGCGGGCGACGGACTCGACGTCGGAGACGATGTGCGTCGACAGCAGCACGATCCGGTCGGCCGCCAGGTCGCTCAGCAGGTTGCGGAAGCGGACCCGCTCCTCGGGGTCGAGCCCCGCGGTGGGCTCGTCCACGACGAGCACCTGCGGATCGGCGAGCAGCGCCTGGGCGATGCCCACGCGGCGCAGCATGCCGCCCGAATAGCCCTTCAGCGGGCGCCTGCCCGCCTCCTCCAGGTTCACCAGCCGCAGCAGTTCGGCGGTCCGGGCGCGGGCGGTGCGCGCGGACAGGCCCTTGGCGGCGGCGAGGTAGCGCAGGAACTCGGGGGCCGACAGGTTCGGGTAGACCCCGAAGTCCTGGGGGAGGTAACCGAGCGCCGCGCGCAGCGCGTTCGGGCGGGCGACGGCGTCGGCGCCGTGCCACAGCACACGGCCGGTGCCCGGACGGGTGACGGTGGCGGCGATGCGCATCAGGGTGGACTTGCCCGCGCCGTTCGGCCCCAGCAGGCCCAGCATGCCGGGGGCCAGCCGCAGCGTGATCCCGTCGACGGCGCGTTTGCCGCCGCGGTAGGTCTTGGTGACGTCGATCAGCTCCAGCATCAGTGCTTCGCCCCCTTCAGCTTCGTGGGGCGGCCGTCGCGCAGGACGGTCACGTCGCGCGGCACCTCCACCCGGAAGCGGGCGTCGCACAGCGCGAGCCCCTTGCAGCGGGCGTCCAGGTCGAGAACGCCGCCGTGCAGCTTCCACACCAGCGTCTTCTTGCTGCCGGCCTTCGCGTCGAACCAGCGCGTGACCTCGACGTCCTCGCGGTCGGCGGCGACGAGGTCGGTCGGGACGTCGTGCGCCCGGACGTCGAGGGTGTCGCCGCTGAACGCGAACGCCGTGCTGTGCGGGGTGGCGTTCTTCGCGTCCACGGAGCAGGCGGTCAGCGAGCCGAGGACGAGCAGGACGGCGGCCGACGCACTGGCGCCGACCGGGACGAGGGGGCGCACGCGGTCCTCCGGAGGGGTCGGTGATCAGACCCCCCGAGCCTCCGCGAACGGGCACGGTCCGCGCATCTGCCGTTCGGCAGATATCGGGGTGCGGGAAGGCCGCGGGCCCGGCTCCGCGTGGAGGTCGGTCGCCGTCATACGGCCAGCAGCGCCCGTACCCGCCAGCCGTCGCCGTGCGGGCCCCAGGTCAGGGAGCCGCCGAGGGTGGTGACGCGCAAGGAGAGCTCCGCCAGGCCCGTACCGCCGCCGTGGCGCGGGGCCTTGCGGGGCGGCGCGCCACCGCCGTCGTCGGTGACCGTCACCCGCACGCCGCCCGGCGAGGCCGTACCGGTGGTGCGCGCGACCGTCACGGTGACCCGGGCCGCGCCCGTGGCGTGCCGGCGGACGTTGGTCAGGGCCTCGACGACCACCCGGTAGGCGGCGTCCTCCGCGGGGCGGGCGAGGACCCCGTCCAGGCTCGGCTCCAGGAGCAGTTCGGCCTGGGGCCCCGCTCCCGCCGCGCCGGCGAAGCGGCCGACCAGGCCGGGCAGGTCGGCGAGGCCGTGCGGCCGGGCGGGCGCCGCGCCGTCGCGCAGCGAACGGACCGTGCGGTCCATGGAGTCCAGCGCCCTTACCCCGGCCGCCTCCACGCGGGCCAGCAGCTCCGCCGTCTCCTGCGGGCCGAGGCCGCCCGCCCAGCGCGCGGACTGCACCTCGACGACGATGCCGGTCAGCTCGTGCGCGACGAAGTCGTGCAGATCCGCGGCGACCTGGAGCCGCTGGGCGTGCAGCGCGCCCGCGACGGCGCGGACCCGCCGCGCCTCGACGGCACGGAAGTACAGGCCCACACCCGCCGCGAGCCCCGCCGGGAAGAGGCCCAGCACACAGCTCGGTACGACCGCGTGCGGCGCCACGGGCGGGTCGGCCGTCAGCAGCCGCAGCGGCATCAGCACCGCGCCCAGCGCCAGCAGCGGACCCAGCACCAGGGCCGTCCGCCGCGGCGCCCGGCGTGCGGTCCGCAGCAGCAGCACGAGCAGCGCCGGGAGTTCGGCCACCGCCCACAGCACGACGTACCCCTTCGGCCCCCGGAAAGCGGCGTCGGCGGCCGGTGAGGCGAGGCACACCGCGAGGAGCGGCGCGGCGGGCACACCGGCCACCCGGCGCCAGGGCACACGCAGACACGCGGTGAAGGCGGCCAGCGCGGCGGGCACCGCCGTCACCAGGGCGACCGGGCGCCCGGCGAGAGCGGGCAGCAGCACGAGCACCGCGAGCCCTACGGCGAGGCCGAGCCGCCGCCCGCCCTCCGTCTCCCCGGAGGGGAGGTCCGCGGCGGGCGCCGCGAGGTCCGGGCCGTCCCGTTCCGTCGCGTCGTTCACCGCGCAGCTTTCTCCGACGTCCGCGGCGCGCGCCGCCGAGCCCGGGCCGTCCGTTTCCGCCGTGCCGTTCACCGGGCAGGGTCCCCCGGGGGACGGACGGGGTCGGCGAGCCCCGCGTCCCACGCCCACACCGCGATGCCGACCCGGTTGCGCACCCCGAGCTTGCGCTGGACGGCGGCGACATGGGTCTTCACCGTGCCGGCCGAGATGAACAGTTCGCGGGCGATGTCCGCGTTGGTCCTGCCGAGCGCCACGTGCCCGGCGACCTCGGCCTCCCGTTCGGTGAGCGGCTCCTCCGGCGTGGCCGGGGCGGGTCGGCCCCGGTTCGCGCCGGTCACCTCCTTCAGTAGCCGCACCGTCACCGACGGGCTGACCAGCTGGTCGCCGGCCACCGCCGCGCGCACCGCCTCCACCAGCAGCGCGGGGCCGGAGCGTTTGAGCAGGAAGCCGGAGGCGCCGTGCCGCAGCGCCGGGTACACGTACTCGTCGAGGTCGAAGGTCGTGACCACCACGACGCGCACGCCCTCCGGGCCGCCCGCGAGCCGCCGGGTCACCTCCAGCCCGTCCAGACCGGGCATCCGGACGTCCACCAGGGCGACGTCCGGCCGCAGTTCGCGGTCCAGCGCGAGCGCGGTGACACCGTCGGCGGCCTCGCCCGCGACGGTGATGTCCGGCTGGCTCTCCAGGGTCCGGCGCAGCCCGCGCCGCACCATTTCCTGGTCGTCGGCGATCAGCACACGTATGGTCATGATCGGCCCATGGTGCCATGCGGCCGGGTGGGGCGAGCGGGGCGGGCGAACCCATATGTGCGTGTTCACGCCAGTTGACACCGGCTTATCGCGATATGTGTTGTATTAACATAGCGTCATGAAACATTTGCGCCCCGCAAGTGAAACGGACGCCGCGGATGCCGAGGGGACCCGGCGCCGTCCGGGCGGCCGCACCCGGCGGATCCGCTTACAGGTGATCGAGGCGGTGCTCCTGGAACTGGTGGAGACCGGGTACGACGCCCTCACCGTGGACGCCGTCGCGGCCCGTGCCGGTGTCCACCGTACGACGGTCTACCGCCGCTGGGGGGACATCGGCGGGCTGCTCGCCGATGTCGTCGACGCCGCGGCCGGCGCCGACTGGCAGCCGGAGAACACCGGTTCACTGCGGGGCGACCTCGCCGCCCTCAACCGGCAGATCCACCTGGTCCTCACCGGCGAACCGCCGGTCACCGCGGCCCTGATCGCCGCGTCCTTCCGCTCCGAGCAGGCCTCCCGCGCCCTGCGGCGCTTCTGGGACGAGCGCTACACCCGCTTCGAGATCCTCGTGCACCGCGCCGCCGAGCGCGGCGAGATCCCCGCGCGCACCCACGCCCGGCACCTGCTGGTCGCCGCCACCGCGCCGCTCTACCACCACCTGGTGCTCCTGCGCATGCCGCCGGACCCGGGGCTGCCCGACCGCGCAGCGACGGCCGCCGCGGTGGCCGCGGCCGCGGGCGCCTTCACCGAACCGCCGCCGGACGCCCCCTGACGCGTGCGTCCCGGCCCCCGCGGGGTGCGCGGGGACCGGGACGGGGAAGGGCGCCGCGGGTCAGGAAGGCAGCGTCCAGTGCTGGTTGGAGCTGTTGAAGCAGGTCCAGATCTGCAGCCGGGTGCCGTTGGCGGAGCTGGGCCCGGTGGCGTCCAGGCACTTGCCCGAGCCGGTGTTGACCAGCTCCCCGTTGGACTGCTTCTGCCAGGACTGCGCCGCCGTTCCGTTGCAGTCGTAGAGCTGCACCTGCGTGCCGTCGGCGGTCCCCGCGGACTTCACGTCCATGCACTTGCCGAGCGCCTTGAGCGTTCCTCCGGAACCGACCGTCCACTGCTGGGCGTTCGTGCCGTTGCAGTCGTAGAGCTGGACGGCCGCGCCGTTGGTGCTGCTCGCGCCCGCGACGTCCACGCACTTGCCGCCGTAGCCGGTGATCTGCCCGGTGCCGCCGCTCGGCGGCGGGGTCGTGCTGCCGCCGCCGGTGATCTGGTTGAAGATCCGCGAGTAGGCGTAGCCGGCCGGCTTGTCGTAGTAGTCGACCTCCCAGAAGGACAGCTCCTGCACGCCGTTGGTGGCGGCGAAGCTCTCCAGCGTCTGGGCGTCGGACTGCGAGAAGTACTCGTTGTCGTCGTTCTGCCCGGCGATCGGGGTCAGGCCGAGGCGGTTGTACGCCGCCGCGGTCGAGATGCCGTAGAGGCCCGCGAGCTGGCTCGCGGTGCCGCGGGCCGCCGACAGGGCGTCGTTGAGCGCGTTCTGGCCGTCGCCGAAGTCCATCGTCATGATGTTGACGGCACTGACGTTGACGCCCTTGCTCTTGGCGTCGCTGAGCACGTTGTACTCCTGGGAGGGCAGGCCGCCGGGGTCCACCGCGAGGGTGTAGGCGACCTGGACCGCCGGGTTCTGCGCCTGGAGGGCGGCGAGCGCCTGGTTGCGGCGCTGGTTGGCGGCGGTGTCGCCGAGCGTGCCGCCCTCGATGTCGAAGTCCAGCCGGTTGACGCCGTAGGTGTTGACGATGTTGGCGTAGGCCGCCGTCAGCGAGGACACCGAGGTGCAGGTCTGGGCGAGTTCGCCGCCCTCGGCGCCGCCGGAGGAGATGATCACGTTGCCGCCCGCCGCCTGGAGCGCGCTGATCTGCGAGGCGTACGCGCCAATGCCCTCGCCGCTCGCCTCCCAGTACGGGGTGCAGCCCGAGCGCGGGATCAGGAAGGCGAGCGTGTAGTTCTTCAGGCCGGTGGCGTTCATGTCCGCCGCCATGTCGTTGGCGGTGTTGCCGTCGATCTGGAGGTAGGGGGCGGCGAAGTGGGCCGGCAGGGCGGGGCCCGCTGCCTGGGCGCTGCCCGCACCGCTGAGGACGGCGCCGGTGGCGGCGAGACCGAGTGCTGCTGCGGTGGCGATGCAGTGTTTGACGCGCATGAGGTGCTCCGTGGAAGCCGGGGGCGTGGGGGTGTTCTCGGCCGAGCAGACCGGAGTTTGCGCGTGTTGACGACACCACGTCAAGACATCTGTCAGGAAGCTTTACTGGCAGTTGGTGTCGTCACCACTCGCATCCACCGCGCCGGATGCGCTGACCTGTGCGTTCAGGTTGAGCGGTCATCAACGCCGGAGAACGGTGCGGGACGCCTTTGCCCGTACAGGAGTTGAAGTCTCGTCTCGGGGTGGGCGGGCCGTTCGCACCCGACGGGACCGCCCCGGCCGCGGGCGGCCGCGCACCCGGGAGGGCGCGCGGCGCGGGCGGCCCGGAGCGGGCGGCGGGCTGACGTGGTCGCGGCAGCGGCGGGCGCGGAAACGCCGCACCGCTGCCGTACCGCTGCCGTGCCGTGTGCGGTCAGGCCGTCCAGCGGTAGGTGGCGTACGCGTGCGCGGGCACGCTCGCGGTGAAGGACGTGCGGCCCACCCGGACCGTCACCCGCTTCGCGGTGTCGGCCGAGTTGCCGAGCACCGCGGTCCAGTGGCCGCCCGCCCGGCGGAAGACGACGTTGCTCACGCCGTTCTGCGCGGCGCTGGACTCCACCCGGGTGTCGGCCGGTGTCAGGTACTTCGCGAACTGGCCGATGCCGTACAGCTCGTCGCGGAAGCTGACGCCACCGGTGGTGGTGTCGACCGTCACCAGCCGGTCGGGCCACTTGTTCGTCGCCGCGACCTGGTCCCAGTCGACGTCGTTGTTCCGCTCGCCGGTCCAGTGCAGGGTGCCGCCGTCCTGGTCGGTGGTCTGCGCCCACAGGATGTACGAGCCCGCGTCGAGCCGCAGGTCGTCCAGGATCGTGCCGGGGTCGAGGTCGCTGGTCTCGGTGAGCTGGACGGGCTTGCCGGTCTGCTCGTAGGTGTCCTTCATGACGGAGGGGTCGCCCCAGTACGGGTGGAAGGCGACGGCGTCGGCGGCGTTCAGCACGTCCTTGCCGGACACCGTGCCGTCGGCGGAGTCCTGGAAGATCCGGTAGTAGTTCTTGGTGGCGGTGCTGTTGGGGTCGTGCCAGTCCCAGAAGTTGAAGTCGTGCACGTACAGCTGGGTGCGCAGGTCCTGGGAGCGGAAGGTGCTCTTGATCGCGAGGGCCAGTTTCTGCTGCTGCGGGACGCTGATGTCCATCGCGGGGTAGACGACGTCCATGCCGGGCTCGTTGAGGAGCGTGAGCGCGTCGATGCGGATGCCCTGCCGGGCGTAGGCCCGGACGAACGCGGCGTAGTAACGCGCGAAGACGCCGATGCAGTCGTCGCGGAGCTTGCCGACCTGGTAGTAGTCCGTGCTGCTGCCCGGCTTGAGCGCCACCTCGCCGGTGAACCGGTCGTCGGTCTTCATCCACGCCGGGGCGCTCCACGCCGAGGCGAAGAAGGTGGCGTGCGGGTTGTAGTGCTGGATCAGCTTGATGGTGTCGACGATGTGCAGGTCGATGTCGCGCTGGATGGAGAAGTGCCGCAGGCCGAAGTCCTCCTGGCCCGCGGGGACGTCGTCCTCGGACCAGAACGGCAGGTGCTCGATGACGTCGGGGCTGCCGATGGTGACCCGGAAACGGCTCAGGCCCGCGCCGGTCCTGGGGTCGACGAGCGCGCGGATCGTCTCGCGGCGCTTGGCGGGGGTGAGCTTCCACAGGTTGGAGACGCTGGTCTCGTCGAGGGAGAAGCCGATGCCGGTGTACTGCTGGCGGACGGCGTCCGGGTCGGCGACGACGGTGGCGTCCGCCGGGCCGGTGCCCCCGCGGGTGGTGCGGACCACCGGCAGCGGCTGCCAGGCGTGGTCGGCGCCGGCCGAGTACGTGCCGGTCACCGGCGAGCCCCCGCCCCCGCCGCGACCGCCGGGCTGGGCGTCGGCGGTCCCCGTGACCACCAGCAGCGTGCTGCATGCCGCGATTCCCGCGGCCAGGACGGAACGCCTCATGGTGCCTCCTCGTTCGCCGGGCCCGGCGTGGGCGGGGCCCGGGTTGCGTGCGGATGACGTGCGGCGGCGGTGCGGCGGACGGCGGTCCGGGGGCCCGGGAGCGGTGCGCACCGCGCCAAAGGCCGTGTCGCGAAGGGATGGTGACCTCGCGTCCGGTGTCCTTGGGCCGCTGCCCCGCCGCCGATGGATCAGACCAGGTGACGCATGACAAGTCAATGCCTGCGGCAAACGCGGCAGTCGCTGACGTCCTCCGGGCCCCGGTGCCGTACCGTCCGTCGCCCCGGGCACCGCCGTTGGCCAGCGGCGGGTGTCCCGTACCCGGGCGGGACGGCAGGCGCCGCGGCGCGTCAGGGGCTGCTATAGACTGCCGCGTCATGAAGCGGAGCTCTGTCCCGGTTGGGTAGGCGGCCGGGGTCGCGGGTCACCATCCGGGCCATCGCCGACGAGGCCGGTGTCTCGATCGCCACCGTCTCCCGGGTGATCAACGGGCGGGACGCGGTGGCGCCCGCCACGCAGGAGATGGTCCGGCAGGCCGCCCGGCGGCTGGGCGGGGTGGCCGTTCCCGGTGACCCCGGCACCCCGGAGGCGGCCGTGCTCCCCGTCTTCGTGTCCTGCCCGTACAAGCTCACCGACTACTTCGGCACGATCGTCACGTCCGTCATCGAGACGCTCGACCTGCACGGCCGCAAGGCGGTCGTCCAGGCGGGCGGCAGCGCGCAGGGCAGCCGCGGCTCACTGCTGGAGCTGCCCCGCCGCCCCGGCTTCGCGGGCGCCGTCCTGGTCCTGCCGCCCAGCTCCACCGAGGACCTGCGGGCCCTGCACGCCCAGCACTACCCGCTGGTGGTGATCGACCCGCGCGCCGAACTCCCGGAGGACGTCGCCTCGGTGTCGGCCGCGCACGCCGCCGGCGCCCGCCGGCTCACCGGCCACCTCACCGGGCTCGGCCACCGCCGGATCGGCTTCGTCGGCGGCCCCCGCGACTGGCTCGCCAGCCGCAACCGGCTGGTCGGGTACGCCT
The DNA here is from genome assembly GCF_044332905.1 of Streptomyces sp. NPDC021224. NCBI lineage: Bacteria > Bacillati > Actinomycetota > Actinomycetes > Kitasatosporales > Streptomycetaceae > Streptomyces > Streptomyces sp. NPDC021224. The sequence continues at coordinate 120,550 of NZ_JBIRPW010000016.1, forward strand.
CCGCGCTCGCCGAGATCGGCGTCCTGCCCGACCACGAGCTGATCCGGCACGTCACCGAGCCGACCGCCGACGAGGGCCGCCGGGCCGCGCTCTCGCTGCTCGCCCACCCGCAGCCGCCCACCGCGATCGTCGCCTTCAACGACAAGACCGCCGCGGGCGCGCTGCGCGCCGCCCGGGGCCTGGGCCTGCGGGTCCCCGAGGACCTCTCGGTGACCGGCTTCGACGACAGCGAGCTGAGCGACAGCACCACCCCGACCCTCACCACCGCCCGCCAGCCGCTGGAGGAGATGGGGCGGATGGCCGTCTCCCTGCTGATGCGCCTGGTGGCCGGCCACGCCGTCGACACCCTGCACGTCGAACTCGCCACCCCCCTCGTCGTCCGCGAGTCCACGGGCCCCGTCCCGCAGCCCGCGTGAGCCGCCCGGAGGCCGGGCCCGGGGTGGAGCTGCTGCTCCGCCGCGAGGACGGCGAGCACCTGCGGGCCCTGCTGTGGCGGGCCGGGCCGGGGTGGCGGATGGTCAGCAGCGCGGTCCTCGGCGGCGGCATCGGGGAGCGGGAGTGGGTGCTCAACGCCCAGGTGGCGCACGGCTACCGGCGTACGGACCCGGACCGGCACCTGGCCCTGCTCGCTGCCGGTGCGGGGGAGCACGGGCCCGGGGTCGGGCTCATGACGGCCGCCGACGTCGGCTCGTACGGCCGGGGGCGGGACGGCGGGGTCACCGCGTTCGCCACCGCCGGGCTCGGCGTGCGCGGCTGGGCCGCGGCGCCCGCCGGGCGGGTACCGGCCCCGGTCGCGCCGGGCACGGTCAACATCCTCGTCGTCGTCCCGGCGCCGCTCACCGACGGCGCTCTGGTCAACGCGGTGGCCACCGCCACCGAGGCCAAGGTGCAGGCCCTGCTGGACGTCGGGTACGACTGCTCCGGCACCCCGACCGACGCGGTGTGCGTCGCCGCCCGCACCCCCGGCTCCGCCCCGGGCGAGCCGCACGCCTTCGCGGGACCGCGCTCGCTGTGGGGCGCCCGGCTGGCGCGCGCGGTGCACACCGCCGTGTCGGTCGCCGCGCCCGTGCCGTAAGGCCTTCCGGATAAGGCCCGGGGCGGGGTTCACCGCCCCCGTTGCGCTTCGCCGCACCGCATACCCCTGCCCGGTTCACCTGGCCGGATAGGGGTTGCCGCGCTCCGGATAGGGGTTGTCGCTCGGCGTATTCCGCAGCTAATGTCGCATTCAGTTCTTCGTCCAGTTTTCCGGCGCTGCTCCGGGGGTTGCCGGCGGCCGAATTATCCAGCCTTTATGCCGCTCCAGGTGCAGCTTGGGGTGCGATATAGGATCGGGGAGAAAACATGGCTCGTACGAAAACGTTCGCGCTGAGCGCCGAAGAGCTTGAGCAGTTCGCCCGCGACGGTTATATCGGTCCATTTGACCTCTACACCGAAGAGGAAATGGAAGGGTATCTCCGGCAGACCAGGCCGAAGCTGCTGAAGACCAAGAACTCCGTGTACGCCGACGGCCAGACCGTGTCCGGCAACACCAACCTGGCGGCCAGCTACGACCGGCACCTGGACGTCGACTTCCTGGCCGAGCACATCACCCGGCCGGAGATCGTCGACCGGGTGTCGAGCCTGCTCGGCCCCGACACGCTGTGCTGGCGCACCGAGCTGTTCCCGAAGTACCCGGGCGACGAGGGCACGGACTGGCACCAGGCCGACAACTTCTCCAGCGTCGACGGCGCGAAGCACCCGCACATCGTGTGGCCGGAGGACGCGGAGTTCGGCGGCACGATCACCGCGTGGACCGCCTTCACCGAGGCATCCGTCGAGAACGGCTGCCTGCAGTTCATCCCGGGCACCCACACGTCCATGAACTACGACGAGTCGAAGATCATGGAGTACAACCCGGAGATCATCAACCAGATGGACAAGGACGGCGTCAAGCGCGGCCTGTTCGGCTACGACTACCGGCAGCTGCAGAAGGACCCCGACTGGGCTCCCGACGAGTCCAAGGCCGTCTCCCAGGTCATGCGCCAGGGCCAGTTCATCCTCTTCTGGTCCACGCTCATGCACGCGTCGCACCCCAACAGCAGCGACACCAGGATGCGCCTGGGCTTCGCCTCCCGCTACCTGCCGACGCAGGTCCGCGTCTACCCGTACTCCGACGAGCTGATGGAGTTCGGTGCGCGCGCCAGCCTGGACAAGTTCGGCTGCGTGCTGACGTCCGGCGAGGACAAGTACGGCCACAACCGCTTCGTCGACAGCAACGTCAACGGATTCCGCTTCCCGGTGCACTAGGAGAGATGAAAATGAGCGAGACGGACGACCGCATGGCACCGGACGCGCTGCTGGCGTGGGTCATCGACGAGTGCAAGCAGCTGGGCCTGCGGGTGTCGGCCGGTGACGACGACTTCTTCGAGTCCGGCGGCACCTCGCTGAGCGCGGTGAAGCTCATGGAGCGCGCGGAGCGCGAGTTCGGCGACGACTCGCTGCCGCCGGACGAGCTGTTCACCGAGAGCCGGCTCACGGAGATAGTGGCCAGCATCCAGCGCAACGCCAAGCCGGCCGACGCGGTAGCGGACTAGCAGGCCGGGCGTGGCGGCGACCGACGACAGGTGGGTGACGACCCTCAGGGCCGCGGCGGCGGAACCCGCCAGCACGCTGTTCTGCTTCCCCTACGCCGGCGGGAGTCCGGAGACCTTCCGCGGCTGGTGCGACGGGATCGCGGACGACGTCGAGCTGGTGTGCGTGATCCTGCCCGGCCGGGGGCGGCGCCTGAAGGAGCCGCGCTACGAGAGCTGGGAGCCGCTGGTCGACGACGTCTTCGAGGCGCTGTCACCGCGGCTGGACCGCCGCCACGCCTTCTACGGCCACAGCTTCGGGGGGCGGCTCGCGTACGAGCTGTCCCACCGGGCCGCGGCCGCGTATCCGGGAATGACGCGCAGGCTGTTCGTCTCCGGCTGCCGGAGCCCGGATTCGCCGCAGGCGCGCCCTTTCATGCACGAAATGACGGAAAGTGACTTCCGTGGTGCCGTCGCGGGAATGGGCGGCACACCGGCGGAGCTGTTCGAGAAGGAGCGGCTGCTGCGTCTGCTCCTGCCGACGGTGCGCAGCGAGATCCGGCTCGCCGAGATATGGGAGGACCGCCACGCCGAGGGTGTGGACGTTCCCATCACCGCGCTCTACAGCCTGGACGACCCCATTGACAGCCTGCCGAGCATGCGCGGCTGGAAAGGGTTCACCCGGCGGGACTGCGAGCTGGTCGAGATTCCTGGCGGACATTTCTTCGTGGACAGCCACCCAGAGCACGTCACACAAGTAGTCAACACACGTCTGGGGAATTCGAATGGATAAGATCGCCCTTTCGGATGAGGCTCTCGCCGTTCACGGGAAGATCAACGGGACGGACGCCGACTACCCGGCGGAGAGCCTCAAGGAGCTGTTCGAGGCCGCCGCCGCCCGCCGGCCGGACGCCGTCGCGGTCGTCCACAAGGAGCGCAAGGTCACCTACCGCGAGCTCAACGGCCTGGCCAACGGCCTGGCCGTACGGCTGCGCGCGGCCGGGGTGACGCCCGGCCAGGTCGTGGGCATGTGCGTCAAGCGCTCGCCGGAGATGCTCGCGGCGATGCTGGCGGTCATCAAGTGCGGTGCCACCTATCTGCCGTTCGACCGCAAGTGGCCGGACGACCGGCTGAGCGGCATCTTCGGGCAGGCCGACTGCGCCACGCTGCTGACCGACGCCCCCGACGATATGAAGGTCCGCTTCCCGCAGGCCGCGGTGATCTCCGCCGACCCGGCCGGGCTGGACACCGCCGCGCCCGACCCGGAGCTGCGGGTCGCGCAGGACGCCGTCGTCTACATCGTCTTCACCTCGGGCTCGACGGGATCCCCCAAGGGCGTGCCGATCCGCCACGAGGGCATCGTCCGGCTGGTGTTCAACTCCCGCTTCGTCGAGCTCGACGAGAACGCGGTGGTCCCGCAGCTCGCCGCGGTCGCCTTCGACGCCGCCGAGTTCGAGATCTGGGGCACGCTGCTGCAGGGCGGGACGTGCGTGCTCTACCCGTCGGACTACGTCCGGTTGTCGGAGCTGAAGCGGATCGTCCAGGACAACGGCGTCACCGCGGTCTTCGTGACGACGGCGCTCTTCAACGTGATCGTGGACGAGGCCCCGGCCGTCTTCGACGGGGTCGCAACCATCCTCACCGGCGGCGAGGCGCACTCGCTGCGGCACATCGAGAAGGGCCGCGCGTACTACGGCGACGGCCGGGTCGTCAGCGTCTACGGGCCCACCGAGTGCTCGGTGTTCGCCACCTACTACCCCGTCCGGGAGTCCGTGCTGGGGGAGTCCGCGCTGCCCATCGGGCTGCCCATCCAGAACACGGCGCTCTACGTCATCCGCGACGGGGTGCTGTGCGCGCCCGGCGAGCCCGGCGAGGTGTGCCTGGCCGGTCCCGGCCTGTCGCCGGGATACCTGGGGATGCCGGAGCTGACGGCGAAGAAGTACGTCGAGTACGACATCGACGGCGAGAAGGTGCGGCTCTACCACACCGGCGACCGCGCCTACGTACGGGAGGACGGCAACGTCGTCTTCCAGGGGCGGCTCGACGACCAGGTCAAGGTCAACGGCTTCCGCATCGAGCTGGGCGAGATCGCGCACTTCATGAACGAGGCGCCCGGCGTCAAGCAGGCCTTCGTCACCGTCGCCGAGAAGGACGACGGGGAGAAGGTCGTGGTGGCGTTCGTCGTGCCGACGGGCGAGGACTTCACACCCAAGGCGTGCACCGACCACCTGGCGGCGAAGGTTCCCGGCTACATGCTGCCGGGCGAGATCCACGTGCGCGAGAGCTTCCCCCTGACGGGCTCCGGCAAGGTCGACAAGCGCGCGCTGCTGGCGCAGCGGCACGCGCAGGCCTGACCGGGACACGCCCCGACGGGACGCCCGGACCGGGCGCCCGAACGAAACACCTGAGAGAACACGAACGAAGGGTGAGGACACAGTGACTGCGACGGGGCTGAGCATCAAGGCGGCGTCCCTCTGGCTTCCGGAAGGCAAGGAGAGCCCGGCGGAGGGTGCGCTCAGCGCAGCGGACATCGAGCGGATCGGCATCTCGGAACTGCATGTCGCCCCGGAGGACCTGGCGCCGCCGCAGATGGCCGTCACGGCGGCGGGCAGCGCGCTGGAGCGCAGCGGTGTCGCGCCCGCCTCCATCGGCTGCGTGGTGCACTCGCACAGCTACCACCAGGGCTTCGACATGTGGTCGCCGGCGCACTACGTCGCCCACCACGCCGGGATCGACGACGCGCTGCCCATCAACGTCCAGCAGCTGTGCAACGGCGGCGCGGTGGCGCTCCAGGTCGCGTCGAACTGGCTGGTCGCCAACCCCGACGCGAGCGCCGCCCTGGTCACCGCCGCCGACCGGTTCGCACTGCCCGGCTTCGACCGCTGGGGCAGCGACGACGACGCGACGTACTCCGACTCGGGCACCGCGGTCGTGCTCGGCCGCACCGGGGAGGGTGAGGACGCCCTGCACCTGCTGTCGCTGAACATGGTCACGGACTCCCAGTGGGAGATCCAGATGCGCGGCGAGGCCGACTTCACCTCCGTCCCGCTCGGCCACGGCACGCCCATCGACATGCGGGCCGCCAACAAGGTCTTCCGTGAGTCCGGTTCGGCCGCGCGGATGGTCAAGCTCTCGGTGCCGAAGATGTACGAGCTGGTCATGGGCGCGCTGTCCACGGCGGGCGTCAAGCCCGAGGACATCAGCGTGGTCGCGCTGCCGCGGCTGACCCGGAACATGCGCGAGGGCATGTTCAAGCCCGCCGTCAAGGAGTTCATCGGCGACCACCCGCGCCAGCTGGAGTGCACCACCGGCTGCCTGGGCGCCGGCGACTTCCTGGCGAACCTGGTGGACATCGAGGCCGAGCTGGCTCCCGGCGAGTACGGCATGCTCGTCCAGGGTTCGGGCGGTTACACCTTCACCTGCGCCGTGGTCCAGGCCCCCGTCAAGTAACGCCAGGCACCGCCGACCCCGGAAGAGACGGCCATGACGACGCCGAGCACATGGGACCGCGACGACTACCCCCTCTGGCACGGGACGATCCCCACGTCCACGATCCTGGAGCGGAACACCCCGCAGGACCTGTGGGTCCGGGGAGAGGGCAGCTGGCTGATCGACGCGGCCGGCAACCGCGCCCTCGACGCCCGCGCGGGGGTGGGCAACATGATGCTCGGCTACGGCCGGGCGGACGTGGTGGACGCGATGTGCCGGCAGGCCCGCGAGCTGCCGTACGTCTGCATGGTGCGGTGGGAGCTGCCGGCGCCGGTGGTCGTGGAGCTGGCCCGGGAGCTCACCCGGATCGCCCCCGCGGGACTGGACCGGGTGCGCTTCTGCCACACCGGCGGCGCCGCCGTCGAGAGCGCGATCCTGATGGCCCGTTCCTACCAGCGCAACACCGGCCACCGGGACCGCCGGCTGATCGTCGGCCTGCGCGACAGCTACCACGGCAGCCCCACGGCGGCCATGGCGGCGAGCGGGCAGCGCATCATGCACTGGACGTTCGGGCCGATGCCGGAGGGCTACCGGCACATCCCCGAACCGGCCGCCGACGACGACGGCAGCGCGCTGGCCGGGCAGCTCGACGCGCTGGGCGCGGAGAACATCGCCGCGTTCGTCGTCGAGCCGGTCAAGGGGCGCAACGGGCAGCCGCTGCCCAGCGCCTATCTGCGGGCCGCGCGCGACTACTGCACGAAGCACGGGATCCTGCTCGTCTTCGACGAGGCGTTCACGGGCTTCGGGCGGATGGGCGAGATGTTCGCGGCCGGCCTCTCCGGGGTGTCGCCGGACGTGATGTGCCTGGCCAAGGGCATCACGGCGGGCTACGCGGCGCTGGGCGCGGTGCTCACCACCAGCGCCGTCCAGGCCGCGTTCGACACCGGCAGCACGGTCTTCGCGCACGCCTCGACCACCGACGGCCACCCCGTCGCGTGCGCCGCGGCCCTCGCGGCGATCCGCGCGTACACCGCCGAGGACCTGGTGGCGCGCGGCCGGGAACTCGGCACCTACCTCGGCGACCGGCTCGGCGACCTGCTCAAGGGGGCACCGGCCGTCGCCGGCATCCGGACCGTCGGCGCGTACGTGGGCCTGGACCTGGTCGACGGCAACGGCAGCCCGCTGTCGATGCCGGACCGGCGCGACCTGGAGCGGGCGTGCCGGGAGCAGGGCCTGCTGGTGCACTACACGCCCGACACCGTCGTGCTCATGCCCCCGCTGACGATGGAGACGCAGGAGGCGGAGTTCGCGGCCGAGCGCTTCGCCGGCATCGTCTCGGCCCTGCGTCCGGCGGCCGGCTGACGGCTCTTCCGGAACCGCTCCCCACGGGAGGACGCGGCGGCCCCACCGGACCCGTCCGGTGGGGCCGCCGCGTCGCGTGGCGGGCCGGTCAGGAGGAGGACACCGAGAAGGAGTTCGTCGTGAAGTCCAGGCCGCCCGAGGAGGACGTGATCTCGTAGCCGAACTGGACGTTGCCCAGCGTGATGTCGCCGAACCACTTCTTGGTGTTCTTGATCCAGTTCAGCACCGCGAGCACATCGACGGTCGAGGAACTGGTGTTGGACGTGCGGACGAAGGAGTAGACGGCGTTGGCGCCGTTGCTGCCCTGGTAGACCGTCCAGGTGCTGCCGCCGACGGTGACGTTGCCCTGCGAGGTGCCGAGCGGGCCGACCGCGCCGGTCTTGTTCATCCAGAGCATGATCTCGTAGGCGTTGCCCGTGTCCCAGATGTCGTACGCCGTCTCGTACGCGCCGCTCGACGGCACGGTCACGTCGAAGCTGGAGCTGACCGAGTGCAGCGCGCTCAGCTTCTTGCCCACGTAGCGGGTGGCGTTGGGGTAGGACTTCACACCGCCGGTGTTCGGGTGGTTCGCCCAGACACCCCAGTTGCTGTACGAGTTGGCCCAGATCGTCTGCGGGCCCGCGCCGCTGCCCCAGATGTCGTTGTAGAGGGTGTAGCCGCCGTTCGACCAGGTGGCCCACTGGTCGCTGGAGGACCAGGTCGCCGCGTACGCGGGGGCGGCGGCCAGCCCGACCGCGGCCGCCGCGGAGGCGACCAGGCCGAGCAGGAGCGTGCGGGGCTTCTTGCGCAGGGCTGTGCGCATGGGGGGCTCCAATCTGAACTCCGGGGCAGCCGCGACCGTCGGCGGGCGGCGCGGGGCGGCGCGTGCGCACATCCGGGGGATGCGGAGAGCGTGGGGGCGGAGAGCGCGAGCAGGGCAGGGATCGGCCTGCTCCGGCGCCGTGTTCGAAGCGCTTCGACGGATGATGTGTCAGGTCCGCTGCTGCCGTTGAGGGGATGCGGCTTACGATGACAGTCGAATAATCGAAGCGCAACACCCGCTGCACCGGAAATTCCCGCCCCTCCCGTCCCGCCCGCCCCCCCGCTCCGGGTGCGCCAGGGGCGGGGGTCCCGCCGTGGTTACGATGACGGCTCTCCCCGGCACCGCCTGCCAGGGCGGACCGGAGGGTCGACGATGGCCAGCATCAGAGACGTCGCGCGGCGCGCGGGCGTCGCCCCCAGCACCGTGTCGTACGTGCTGAACGGCGACCGCAGCACCACCGAGGAGACCCGGCAGCGGGTGCGCGAGGCCGTCGAGGCGCTCGACTACCACCCGCGGGCCGGGGCCCGCATGCTGCGCAGCGGCCGCACCCATGTCGTGGCGCTGGCCCTGCCCCGTGGCGGCGGGGCGGGCGTCCCGGCGGGCGGGCGGCACGCCGTGGACGGGCGCTTCGCGATCGAGACCGCCGACGCCGCCCACCGCCTGGGCTACGACCTGCTGCTGGCCACCTCGGGCGACAAGGCCTCGGGCCTGCGGAGGGTGGCGGTGAGCGGCCTCGCGGACGCCGCCGTGATCATGGCCGTCGACCTGGAGGACCCGCGTATCGAGGTGGTCGGGGAACTGGACTTCCCCGCCGCCCTGATCGGGCGCCCGGCGGACGAGGCCGCGCTGCCGTGGATCGACCTCGACTGGGAGGGGGCCGCCGTGCTCGCCGTCCGCGAGCTCGCTGCCGCCGGTCACCGCGAGATCGTCTACCTCGGCCCCGCCGAGGAGGAGGTGCGGGCCCGGCGCAGCGCCGCGCTGTACGGGATCGCCGGGGCCCGGCGCGGCGGCCGGGAGACGGGCGCCGCGGTCCGCGTCGCGCACACCGCCGACGACCCGGCCGGGACGGCCGCCCTGCTCCAGGCGCTGCTGGCCGGGCCTGCCGGGACGCCCACCGCGCTGGTGGTCCAGCACCCGACCGCGGGCGGCCAGGTCCTGGCGTCGGCGGCCGCGCTCGGCCGCCGGGTGCCGGAGGACCTGGCCGTCGTGGTCGTCGGCGCGCTGCCCGGCGATTCCGCGGGCGCGCGGCTGCCGCGGATCGAGCTGCCGGTGCCCGCGATGAGCGCCACCGCGGTGGAGCTGGCCGTCGAGGACGCCGACGCGCGCCGCCCGGTCAGGGGGCGCGGGCGCTCCCGGGAGCAGGCAACGGCGCCGGACGGCGCGGCCCGGCGGGTGCTGCTCGCACCGGAGCTGCTGGACGCCGGGGCGCTGCGCCCGCCGCCGGCCTGACCCCGCCCGTACCCCCCGGCCACGGCCGGGCAACAGCTGCTGCCCGGAACGCCCTTGTCGGCCCGCCCGGCAGTGCCTAACCTTGCCGGGACGGTCAGGAAATCGATTCGACACGTTCGCCCGGCCGGGCCCGCGGGCCGCGGATCGACACAGCGATACGGCGACACAGCGACAGAGCAGGAGACCTCCATGAAGTTCACCGACGGCTACTGGCTGCTGCGGCCGGGAGTCACCGCCCGCTTCGCGGCCGAGGTCGCCGACGCGAGCGTCACCGAGGACCGCGTCACGCTGTCCGCGGCGGTCCGCGCGGTCGGCCACCGCGGCGACACCCTCAACAGCCCGCTGCTCACGGTGGAGTGCTGGTCCCCGGCCGAGGGCGTGATCGGTGTGCGGTCCACCCACCACGCCGGCGCGGTGCGCGGGCTCCCGCAGTTCGCGCTGCCCGGCGAGGGGCGGTGGGGGAGCGCGGTGCGCAAGGACTCCGTGGTCGAGCTGACCTCGGGCGAGCTGACGCTGCGGATCGACACCGAGCAGCCCTGGCACCTCGGCTTCAGCGCCGGGGGCACCCCGCTCACCTCGTTCGGCGAGAAGAGCCTCGGCTTCGTGACCGACGCCGAGGGCCGCCACCACATGGTCGGCCGGGCGGCGCTGGGCGTCGGCGAGTACGTCTACGGCCTCGGCGAACGCTTCACCGCGTTCACCAGGAACGGCCAGAGCGTCGACATCTGGCAGGAGGACGGCGGCACCAGCAGCGAGCAGGCCTACAAGAACGTCCCCTTCTACCTCACCAACCGCGGCTACGGTGTCTTCGTCAACCACCCCGGCAAGGTGTCGTACGAGATCGGCTCGGAGTTCGCCGGGCGGGCCCAGTTCAGCGTCGAGGACCAGTCCGTGGAGTTCTACGTCGTCCACGGCCCCGGCCCGAAGGAGATCCTCGCCCGCTACACCGCGCTGACCGGCCGCCCCGCGCTGCCGCCCGCCTGGTCCTTCGGCCTGTGGCTGTCCACGTCCTTCACCACCGACTACGACGAGGACACGGTCACCGGCTTCGTCCAGGGCATGGAGGACGCCGGGATCCCGCTGAGCGTCTTCCACTTCGACTGCTTCTGGATGCGCCCCTACCAGTGGTGCGACTTCACCTGGGACCCCGCGGTCTTCCCCGATCCCGAGGGCATGCTGGCCCGGCTGAAGGAGCGGGGCCTGCGGATCTGCGTGTGGATCAACCCCTACATCGCGCAGAAGTCCCCGCTGTTCGCCGAGGGCGCCGCGCACGGCTACCTGCTCCGGCGGGCGGACGGCAGCGTGTGGCAGTGGGACCAGTGGCAGGCCGGGATGGCCCTGGTGGACTTCACCAACCCCGACGCCCGCGCCTGGTACGCCGACAAGCTGCGTGTCCTGCTGGACCAGGGCGTGGACTGCTTCAAGACCGACTTCGGCGAGCGGATTCCGGTGGACGTCGTGTGGTCCGACGGCTCCGACCCGCAGCGGATGCACAACTACTACACCCAGCTCTACAACGAGACGGTCTTCGACCTGCTGCGCGAGGAGCGCGGCGAGGACGAGGCGGTGCTCTTCGCCCGCTCGGCGACCACCGGCGGCCAGCAGATGCCCGTGCACTGGGGCGGCGACTGCGAGTCGACCTTCGAGGCGATGGCCGAGTCGCTGCGTGGCGGGCTGTCGCTGGGCCTGTGCGGCTTCGGCTTCTGGAGCCACGACATCGGCGGCTTCGAGGGCACCCCGACCCCCGAACTGTTCGCCCGCTGGGTGCAGTTCGGCCTGCTGTCCTCGCACAGCCGGCTGCACGGGAGCCGGTCCTACCGGGTGCCGTGGGAGTACGGCGAGCAGGCCGTGCCGGTCACCGCCGCGTTCACCCGCCTCAAGCACCAGCTCATGCCGTACCTCTACCGCGCCGCCGGGCAGGCCCGGGACGCGGGCACCCCGGTGATGCGGGCGATGGTGCTGGAATTCCCCGCCGACCCGGCCTGCGCCACCCTGGACCGGCAGTACATGCTGGGCGACGACCTGCTGGTCGCCCCGGTCTTCAGCGCGGACGGCACGGTGGAGTACTACGTCCCCGCGGGCAGTTGGACCAGCGTGCTGACCGGCGAGCGGATCGAGGGTCCTGGCTGGCGGCGCGAGACCCACCCGGTCGACACCCTGCCGCTGCTCGCCCGGCCCGGCGCGGTGATCCCCTTCGGGGCCTCCTCGGACGGGCCGGTGTCCGACTGGGCGGACGGGGTGACGCTGCGGGTATACGCCCCGGCGGACGGCGCCACCACCGTGACGCGGGTGCCCGCGCCCGACGGCTCGGCCCCGGTCGCCTTCACCGTCACCCGCGACGGGGACGGGATCGTCGTGGAGACCGGCAGCGCCCTGCCCTGGAACGTGCTGCTGGCCGGCGCCTCGACCCCCGGGCACGGCGAGCCGCACGCGCTCGGCACGCTGCACCGGTGCGCGGCCGGGACGGCGCGGCTGGCGGCGCCGCTCGGCTGAGGGACCCGCGCCGGGCACCGCCCGGTGAAGCGCTTCGACGTGCACCCCGCGGTGCCCGGGCCGCACGGGCCGGGCACCGCGGGGCCGGGGTCAGCCGTCCAGCTCGGCGCGGACCGTGCGGGCGGCGGCCACCAGGTTCTCCAGCGACGCGCGGGTCTCGGGCCAGCCGCGGGTCTTCAGACCGCAGTCCGGGTTGACCCACAGGCGCTCGGCGGGGATGGCCCTGAGCCCGGTGCGCAGCAGCCGGGCGGCCTCGTCGGCGCCGGGGACGCGCGGCGAGTGGATGTCGTAGACACCCGGTCCGGCCTCGCGCGGGTACCCGTGCGCGGCCAGCTCCCGGGCCACCTGCATGTGGGAGCGGGCCGCCTCCAGGCTGATGACGTCCGCGTCGAGGTCGTCGATGGCCTGGACGATGTCCCCGAACTCCGCGTAGCACATGTGCGTGTGGACCTGGGTGTCCGCGCGCACCCCGGCGGTGGTGAGCCGGAAGGCCTCGGTGGCCCAGGCCAGGTACGCCGGGCGGTCGGCGGACCGCAGCGGCAGCGTCTCGCGCAGCGCGGGCTCGTCCACCTGGATGACGGCGGTGCCCGCGGCCTCCAGGTCGGCGACCTCGTCGCGCAGGGCCAGGGCCACCTGCCGGGCGGTGTCGGCGAGCGGCTGGTCGTCGCGCACGAAGGACCAGGCGAGCATCGTGACGGGGCCGGTGAGCATGCCCTTGACCGGCCGGTCGGTGAGCGACTGGGCGTAGGACGTCCAGCGGACGGTCATGGGCTCGGGGCGGGAGATGTCACCGGCGAGGATCGGCGGCCGCACGTAGCGGGTGCCGTAGGACTGGACCCAGCCGTGCCGGGTGGCCAGGTAGCCGGTGAGCTGCTCGGCGAAGTACTGCACCATGTCGTTGCGCTCGGGCTCGCCGTGCACCAGGACGTCCAGGCCGGTCTTCTCCTGGAAGGTGATGACCTCGCGGACCGCGTCGCGCATCCGCTCCTCGTACCCGGCGGTGTCGATCCGCTTGCCGCGCAGGTCGGCGCGGGCGGCGCGCAGGTCGCCGGTCTGCGGGAAGGAGCCGATGGTCGTGGTGGGCAGCAGCGGCAGCCGCAGCCGGGCCCGCTGGGCGGCGGTGCGCTCGTCGTACGGCTGGGTCCGCCGGGTGTCGGCCTCGGTGACGGCCGCGGCCCGCGCCCGGACGGCCGGGTCGCGGGTGAGCGGGGACCGCGCGCGCGAGTCGAGCGCGGCGCGGTTGGCGGCCAGTTCGGCGGCGACGGCGTCCGTGCCGTGCGACAGGCCCGCGGCGAGGGTGGCGATCTCGGCGGTCTTCTGCCGGGCGAAGGCGAGCCAGGGCAGCACCCGCGGGTCGAGGTCGGCCTCGGCGGCGGCGTCGAGCGGCACGTGCAGCAGCGAGCAGGACGCGGCCACGTCGACCCGGTCGGCCAGGCCCAGCAGGGTGCCGAGGGTGGCGAGCGCCTTGCGCAGGTCGCAGGTCCAGATGTTGCGGCCGTCCACGACGCCCGCGACCAGGCGCTTGCCGGGCAGGCCGCCGACGGCCGCGAGGCCGTCCAGGTTGGTGGCTGCCGGGCCGGTGAAGTCCAGGGCCAGGCCCTCGACGGGGGCCTCGGCCAGCACCGGCAGGGCGTCGCCGAGCCGGTCGAAGTAGGAGGCGACCAGCAGCTGGGGGCGGTCGGTGAGGGAGCCCAGCGCGCGGTAGGCGCGGGCGGCGGCGTCCAGTTCGGCGGCGTCCCGGTCCTGGACGAGGGCGGGCTCGTCGAGCTGGACCCATGCGGCGCCCGCCGCGCGCAGGTCGGCGAGCACGGTGGCGTAGACGGGCAGCAGCCGGTCCAGCAGGCTCAGCGGCTCGAAGTCCGCGGGCGCGCCGGGCGCCGGCTTGGCCAGCAGCAGGTAGGTGACGGGGCCGACGAGCACCGGCCGCGGGGTCAGGCCCAGGGCCAGCGCCTCGCCGAACTCGGCGAGCTGCTTGGCCGGGTCGGCGGTGAAGACGGTGTCGGGCCCGAGTTCGGGCACCAGGTAGTGGTAGTTCGTGTCGAACCACTTCGTCATCTCCAGCGGCGCGACGTCCTGCGTGCCGCGGGCCATGGCGAAGTAGCCGTCGAGCGGGTCGGCGTCGACCGCGGAGCGGTGCCGCGCGGGGATCGCGCCGACCATGACGCTGGTGTCGAGGACGTGGTCGTAGAGCGAGAAGTCGCCGGTGGGCACCTCGTCGACGCCGGCCTCGGACAGCTGCCGCCAGTTCGCCCGGCGCAGTTCCGCCGCGGTACCGCCGAGCGTCTCGGCGCTGACGCGGCCCTTCCAGTAGCCCTCGACGGCCTTCTTCAGTTCCCGGTCGGCACCCTGGCGGGGGTAGCCGTACACGGTGGCCCGTGCTGCCGCGGCTGCGGGCTTGGTTGTCACGGAGATCTCCTTCACGAGATGGATCCCTGAGATCCCGGCGACGGGACGGGGGCGTGAAGGGTGGCGCAGCCGGGCGGTCCCGGAGTTCCCCCCGAAAGGGGTACGTCCGCCCGCCGTTTGTCTGTCGCCGACCCGCCCTCGAGGTCACCGGGATGTCCGTACGCGATCGGTCGCGTACGGGCAACGGGCAGGTCTTCGGACTCGCGGGCACTCTGCCGGGAGGCAGTTGTCCTACTGGCCGTCGCTTCCCAGGTCCGCGGCCCGGACCCAGTGCGTATGACGGCGGTCGTTCCCACTCACCGCTGCGGGGCAGTCCCGGATTCCCACCGGGTTCCCTCTTGCGACGCGCCTGCCTGGCGGGCAGGGCGAACCAGTTGCACCTCCCAGCCTAGAACGCCGGACAACTTCCGGCTGCCGTTGTCCACAACCCGGAGCGATGTCATATTAAGGTTAGGCTTACCTAAATAACGAGGAGGACGTGTGACCAGGACCGCCGACCGGTGCGAGCCCTCCGCCGCGGAGCGCGTACGCAGCATCCTGACGGCCGCGGGCTCCGCCGCCGTCACGGCCAACGGCGCGCACGAGGACTTCCTGACCGGGGTGGACGCCGACCTCGACGGCGGGACCCTGCTGCTGACCGTCCCCGTGGACAGCGGCGCCGCCGCCGAGGCCTCCCGCGGCCCGGCGGTCGGCATCCCCGCGGTGCTGGAGTGGACGGACCTCGCGCCCGTTCCGGTACGCGACCGGGTCCGCGCCCAGGTACGGATCACCGCCCGGCTGCCCTTTCCGCACCCGCTGACCGGGCCCGACGAACTGGGCCACCACATCCACGCCCTGCTCACCCGCGCCTTCCACGAGCGGCACCACACCCGGTACGGCCGTCGGCGCCGGTGACCGGACGCCGCTACCCACCGGCCGCGCGGTCGGCGAGGATCTCGCGGGCGGCACGGGCACCGGAGGCGAGGGCGCCCTGCACGGAGCCGGTGGCGCGGTGGTCGCCGCAGACGTGCACACCGGGGGAGTGGCGCGTGCTCCGGGAGAGCGGCCAGGGCGGCGGCATCGCCGGCAGCGCCTCCGGCACCGGGTAGACGGCCACCGGCTCCCAGCCGCCGGTGTCCGTCCCGTACAGCTCGGCAAGCACGCCGCGCACCCGCGCCTCCCGCTCCTCGGGGGCGTCCGCGCCCAGCACCGAGGTGGCCACCAGCGCCCGCCCGCGCGGCGCGTACGACGGCGCGACCTCGCTGATCACCACCGTGTTGAGCACCCGCCGCGCACTGTCCACGACCAGCGTGGGTTCGGCCAGCGGCGGCCGCGGGACGGCGTGGTAGTACGTGGTGACCGCGCGCACCGGCGGCACGGCGAGTCCCGGCAGCAGCTCCGCCGCGGCCCCCGGCCCGGTCGCGACGACCACCGTGCGGGCCGACTGCTCGCTGCCGTAGGCGGTCAGCACCCCCGTACCGGTCAGCCGCTCCACCGGGACGCCCAGCTCCACCGTGCCGTCGGGCAGGTCCGCGGCGAGCTGCTCGGGCACGGCGGCGACGCCGCGCGCGGGCAGGCACAGCCTCCCGCGCATCATCGAGCGCCACACCAGGTGGAAGTAGCGGCTGGAGGTCTCAAGGTCGTCCTCCAGGAACACGCCCGACAGGAACGGCCGCAGCAGACGTTCCACCATCTCCTCGCCGATCGCGGCGTCGGCGAGCGCGGTCCTGGTCGTACGGTCCGGCGCCCGCCGGAGCATCCGCGGCGGGGTGAGCAGATCGCGCGCGCACAGCATCACCAGCGCGGACACGTCCCGCAGCGAGCCGAGCCGGCCCGGCAGCAGGTCGGCGGCCTGCCGCGGGGCGCGGGTCGGATCGGCGAAGCGCAGCGTGCCGCGCGGGGTGTGCACCAGGAAGCCGGGGCCGAACGGCCGCGGGTCCAGCTCGCCCACCCGCAGCCGACGGCGCAGCTGCGGGTAGGACGGGTTGACCACCTGGAAGCCGCGGTCGAGGCGGAAGCCGTCCCGCACGTCGGTGCGCATCCGGCCGCCGACGCCGTCCGACGCCTCCAGCACCCGCACCCGCAGCCCCGCGGCCACCAGGTCCTGCGCGCACGCCAGCCCCGCGAGCCCGGCGCCGACCACCACCACGTCCACCGCTGCCTTCGCCGTCACCGCGCTCTCCGTCCGCCGGACCGGGCCGTCCCCCGGCGGCGCGGGCGGACCGCGGCGCCGGGGGACGGGAGGGGTCACTTCGCCAGGAACTCCAGCAGGTCCTTGTTGAAGCGCTCCTTGTCGCCGGGCACCAGGGCGATGCCGTGCGAGCCGCCCTCGTAGACCTTCAGCTCGGCGTCCTTGACGAGCTTCGCCGTCTTGGCGCCGGTCGCCGCGAAGGGCACGACCTGGTCGTCGTCGCCGTGCACGACGAGCGTCGGGACGTCGAACTTCGCGAGGTCCGCGTGGAAGTCGGTCGACGCGAAGGCGTCGACGCAGGCCACACCGCCCTCGATCGTCTCGTCCATCGCCATCAGCCAGAAGGCGTCGCGGTTGCCCTGGGTGACCTTGTTGCCCTCGCGGTTCGCGCTGAAGAACCCCTCCGAGGTGTCCTTCCAGAACTGCGAGCGCTCCTCGATGATGCCGGCCTTGATCTCGTCGAAGACCTTCTGCGGCACGCCCTCGGGGTTGTCGGGCCCCTGGAGCATCAGCGGCGGGATGGCCGAGAGCAGGACCGCGGAGCGGACCCGCCCGGTGCCGTGCCGCCCGATGTAGCGGGCCAGCTCGCCACCGCCCATGGAGTGTGCCACGAGCGTGACGTCGCGCAGGTCCAGGGAGGTGATCAGGTCGTCCAGGTCGTCCGCGAAGGTGTCGAAGTCGTAGCCGTCGAACACCGGGGTGGAGCGCCCGTGGCCGCGCCGGTCGTGGGCGATGCCGCGGAAGCCCGCGTCGGCCACCGCCTTGAGCTGGTCCTGCCACGCGTCGCCGCTCAGCGGCCAGCCGTGGATGAAGACGACGGGCCGGCCCTTGCCCCAGTCCTTGTAGAAGATCTCGACCCCGTCACGTGTCGTCACGTAGGGCATGAAGACGTCCTCTCGCTTGCTCACGTACCCCCGCGCGCCGCGTGCGTCACGGGCGCCTCGCGGGCCGGGCGCGCCCCGCCCCTCCTCGCCGCCGGTCGCCGCCCTTCCCATGCTCCGCCTGTCCGCCGCTCCCGCAACGCGAGCGGTGGACAGGGTCCGGCGGGCACCCCTTCAGCGCCCGCCGGGCCCGCGCACCCCGGGCCAGTCCAGCCGCAGCTGCTGGGAGCGGGGGAGCTTGGACACGATCAGGTCGTAGGAGTCCTCGATCATCTCGCGGACCAGGCCGTCGGGCAGCGCCCCGTCCAGGCGCACCGTGTTCCAGTGACGCTTGTTCAGATGCCAGCCGCCGGTGATCTCCGCGTGGGCCGCGCGCAGTTGCAGCGCCACCTCCGGATCGCACTTCAGACTCACGCTCAGCGGCTCGGTGTCGAGGGCGGTGATCGCGAAGATCTTGTCGCCGACCTTGAAGACCGAGGTCTCCAGGGTGAAGGGGAAGGTCTCCGCGGCCCCGTTCAGTCCCAGGCAGAAGGCTTTGAGCGCGTCCGGTGTCATGGGGGCCAGTGTGCCGTGCGGCACCGACACCGGCCGCGCCGGGTGCGCGGAGGGTAGCTCCGCGTGCCCGTACAGTGGTCGCCGCCGGTGCCGGGGGCCTGCGGCCGCCGGTTCCCGCCCGCGGCCCCGCCCCCTCCCGCGCCCTCAGCCCAGCGCCGCCAGCAGCTCGCGCTCGCGCTCCGCGCTCAGGCCCGCGCGGCGCGGCCGGTCGAGCCCCTCCGCGCGCTCCCAGTCCAGCGTGTCGGCGAGCAGGTGCGCGCGCGGACGGTGGTGCAGCCCGGCGGCCCGCGCCGCGGCCCCGGTGCGGGCCGACCACCCCTCCCAGCCCGGCTCGGCCACCCACATCGGCAGCGACTCGGGCCCCATGTACTCGGCCACGCCGTTCGCCAGCAGCCACGGCGAACCGGCGGCGGCCACCGGCCCGGTGTGCCCGCCGACGGTGCGCGACAGCTCCAGCCACTCGCCGAACGGGACGACCGGCCCGACCGCGTCGAAGGTGCCGGTGGTACGGGCCTGCGCGGCGTCGAGCAGCCACGCGGCGAGATCCCGCACGTCGACCACCTGGGTCGGCCGGTCCGGCGTGTCGGGCACCAGCATCGCGCCCCGCGGGTCGCGGGCGGCGCGCGCCACCCAGTAGCCGGAGCGGCCGCTGCGGTCGCCGGGGCCGCCGATGAGCCCGGCGCGGGCGATCAGCAGCCGGTCGCCCACCGCGGCCGCCGACGCCCGCTCACAGGCGGACTTCGCCTCGCCGTAGAGCGCGCTGTCCACCTCGTCCCGCTCGGTCGGGGCCAGCAGCGGGGTGGACTCGTCGGCGCCCGGCACGGCGTGCGAGGCGTAGGCGCTCACGGAGGAGACGTACGTCCAGTGCCGGGCCCGGCCGCTGAGCGCTTCGAGCGCCTCGCGCACGAAGCCGGGCTGCCAGGACACCTCGACGACCGCGTCCCACTCCCGGTCGAGCAGCGGACCGTACGCGGCCGCCTCCCGCCGGTCGGCCGCCACCAGCCGGGCGCCCCCGGCGACCTCCCCGCTCTCCCCGCGGGCCAGGCACGTCACCGCGTGCCCCCGCTCCACCGCCTGCCGCGACAGCTCGCGCCCGAGCCACGCCGTTCCGCCCAGCACCAAGATCTCCATCCCCTCACCCAAGCACCGCGCCCGCCGCCCGCCCAGGCCGGTTCGCCGTCGGCGGATTCGCGCAGGGCGTAGGGCACGGGGCCCTACGGCCTTCGGGTTCTCCCCCGGGCGACCGGCGGGTCTGCCGGATGGGGGCGCGGGCGCGGGGTGGTCAGGATGAGGGATATCGGGTCCGTCTCGCTTCCGGGAGCCACCGTGCTGACACGCCGTACCGCCGTCGTGGGGGCCGCCGCCGCGGCCCTGTCCACCGTCTTCTCGCTGCCCGCCGTGGCCTGCGCGCCGAAGCGGACGGGGCGGCTGCTGCTGCCCGCGCCGGGCGGGCCGTACGCCGTCGGGACGGTCGCGCTGCGGCTGGTGGACGCGGCGCGGGCCGACCCGTGGGTCCCCGGGCGGCGGCGCGAGCTGATGGTGAGCCTGCGCTATCCGGCACGGGGCGCGGGCGGCGGGTACGGGGCGCCGCAGATGCTGCCGGGGGAGGCGGCCGGGTTCGCCGCGCTCGCCGGTTACGCCGGGGTGCCGGCCGCCCAGGTGGACTGGGCCGCCACCCGCACGTACGCCCGCACCGGGGCGCCCGCGCTCCCGGGCCGCTTCCCGCTGGTGCTCTACTCGCCCGGCGCGGGCGACCCCCGCTCGCTGAACAGCACTCTGTGCGACGACCTGGCCTCCCGCGGCTACGCCGTGCTGGCCGTCGACCACACCTACGACGCGGCGGCCGTCGAATTCCCCGGCGGCCGGGTCGAACGCACCGTGCTGCCCGCCGAGTTCGCCCGCGCCGTGCCCGACCCCGCGCACGTGGACCCGGAACGTGTCGCGGCGCTGCTGCGCAAGGTCGTGGAGGTACGCGTCGCCGATGTGCGGTCGGTGCTGGACCTGCTGCCCGGCGCGCTGCCGCGGGCGCTGCGCGGGGTGCCGGACTTCGGGCGGACCGGGATGTTCGGGCACTCGGGAGGCGGCTTCACCGCGTTGCAGGCCATGTACGACGACCCGCGCATCGCGGCAGGCGCGAACCTCGACGGCGTGACCGCGTACGTCCAGGACGACCCCGACCACGGCCACCTCTCGCCGGTGGCCGCGAACGGGCTCGACCGCCCCTTCCTGCTCGTCGGCAAGGACGGCAACACCCGTGCCACGGTGCCCTCCTGGGACGCGCTGTGGCGCGGCAGCCGCGGCTGGCACCGCGGGATCAGCCTGGCCGGCACCGGGCACGCGGCCCTCACCGACGCCGAGACGCTGCTGCCGCAGATCGCCCGCCGCCTACACCTGCCCGCGAGCGCCGTCACCGCGAACCTCGGCACGCTCGCTCCGTACCGCGCGGTCCGTGCCCAGCGCGCGTACCTGGCCGCCTTCTTCGACCGCTGGCTGCGCGGCCGCGACGACCACGGGCTGCTCGACGGCCCGTCACCGTCCCACCCGGAGGTCCGCTTTTTCTCCTGAGGCCTCCTGAGGTCTCCTGAGGGCCCGCGTTCCCGACCCGCCGGGCGCCGCCGCGCGTCCGGCACGCCGCCCGCGGGCCCGTACCCTGGTGACGTGCCCTCCTCGCGCCTGCGCCGTGTCGCCGTGCTGGTCCTGGAGGGGGCGAAGCCGCTCGATGTCGGCATCCCCGCGCAGGTGTTCACGACCCGGGAGAGCATGCCGTACGAGGTACGGGTGTGCGGCGCGGCCCCGGGGCTGGTGACCGGCGGCGACGGGCTGGCCTACCACGTCGCGCACGGCCTCGACGCGCTCGCCTGGGCCGACACCGTCTTCGTGCCCGGCTACCGCTTCCCCGACCGCGAGGACCCGCCCCGCGAGGTCGTCGCGGCGCTGGTCGCCGCGCACGACAGGGGTGCGCGGCTGGCCGCCATCTCGACGGGGGCGTTCGCGCTCGCCGCCACCGGGCTGCTGGACGGCCGCCGGGCCACGACGCACTGGCACTACACGCGCGCCCTCGCGCGCCGGCACCCGCTCGTCCGGGTCGACGAGAACGTGCTGTTCGTCGACGAGGGCAGCGTGCTCACCTCGGCCGGCGCCGCCTCCGGCATCGACCTGTGCCTGCACGTCCTGCGCGGCGACCTCGGCATCGCCGCCTCCAACCACGCGGCCCGGCGGCTGGTCGCCGCCCCCTACCGCAGCGGCGGCCAGGCGCAGTACGTGCCGCGCAGTGTGCCCGAGCCGCTCGGCGAGCGCTTCGCGGCGACCCGCGAGTGGGCTCTGCACCGGCTCGGCGAGCCGCTCACCCTGGAGGCCCTGGCCCGGCACGCGGCGGTCTCCCCGCGCACCTTCTCCCGGCGCTTCGCCGAGGACACCGGCTACACCCCGATGCAGTGGGTGATGCGTGCCCGTATCGACCTGGCCCGTGAGCTGCTGGAACGCTCCAAGCGCGGCGTCGAGCAGATCGCCAACGACGTCGGGCTCGGCACCGGCGCGAACCTGCGGCTGCACTTCCAGCGCATCCTCGGCACCACCCCCACCGAATACCGGCGGACCTTCGCCCGGGGGGAGTAGCGGGCCCGTCCGCGGCCCGGAACACCCCTGGCGCGATCCTTGCGAACCATGGCGCTCGGGCCACGGCCATGCCCGGAGCTGCCGCGCGAGTCTGGTGGTGCACCGAAGGGACGAAGGGACACCACACTCATGACTCGCATCGCCATCAACGGATTCGGCCGCATCGGCCGCAACGTGCTGCGCGCCCTGCTGGAGCGCGGGAGCGACCTGGAGGTCGTCGCCGTCAACGACCTCACCGAGCCGGTCGCCCTCGCCCGACTGCTGGCCTACGACTCCACCGCGGGACGGCTCGGCCGCCCGGTCACGGCGGAGGGCGACACCCTCGTCGTCGACGGCCGCCGCATCCGGGTGCTCGCCGAACGCGACCCCGCGCAACTGCCGTGGGCGGAGCTGGCCGTCGACGTCGTGCTGGAGTCGACCGGCCGCTTCACCTCGGCGAAGGCCGCCCGCGCCCACCTGGACGCCGGAGCCGGCAAGGTCCTCGTCAGCGCCCCCTCCGACGGGGCCGACGCCACGGTCGCGTACGGCGTCAACACCGAGGTCTACGACCCGGCCGCGCACACGATCGTCTCGAACGCCTCCTGCACGACCAACGCGCTGGCGCCGCTCGCCGCCGTCCTCGACGAACTGGCGGGCATCGAGCACGGCTTCATGACCACCGTGCACGCCTACACCCAGGAGCAGAACCTCCAGGACGGCCCGCACCGCGACCCCCGCCGGGCCCGCGCCGCCGCCGTCAACATCGTGCCCACCACCACGGGCGCCGCCAAGGCGATCGGCCTCGTGCTGCCGCGTCTGGACGGCAAGCTCTCGGGCGACTCGATCCGGGTGCCCGTTCCGGTCGGCTCGATCGTGGAGCTGAACACCACGGTGGCGCGCGACGTGACCCGCGACGAGGTGCTGGCCGCCTACCGGGCGGCCGCCGACGGCCCGCTCGCCGGGATCCTCGAATACGCCGACGACCCGCTGGTGTCGTCCGACATCGTGGGCAACCCGGCGTCGTCGATCTTCGACTCGGCCCTCACCCGGGTCGACGGGCGGCACGTCAAGGTGGTCGCCTGGTACGACAACGAGTGGGGCTTCTCCCACCGCGTCGTGGACACGCTGGAGCTCCTCGCCGCCGGCTGACCGCCGGGCCGCCGCGGGTCCGGACCCCGGTCCGGACCCGCTCGCCGGACCCGCCGGGCGGACCGTACGATGATCGGCAATGCCCGGTCGTAGCGCAGAGGCAGGCGCATCCCCTTGCTCAGGGGAGGACGCCGGTTCGAATCCGGCCGCCGGGCAGGCAAGCGGGCGGGACCCCGTAGCGCAGAGGCAGGCGCGCCGTCTTGGCAGGACGGATACGCCGGTTCGAATCCGGTCGGGGTCACGGTCCCACGGTCTCGGACGAGGGGAGCGGGGCGTGACGGGGGAGGGACACGTCCCGGACGACGAGCTGGCGGCCTTCCACCGCACGGTCGGCCGGCTGCGCGCGCTGGCCGCCGACGACCCGGTACGGCTGCGCGCCGAACAGGTCGCCGCGTCCTTCGTGCGCGACGGCCGCCGGCAGCGCAAGCGGGTCCGCGTACAGGAGCGGGCCGACAGCGAGGCCGCCGTCGTGGGGGCCACCGCGACCGGGGCCCGGGAGCGGCGCGAGGACGCGCCGCTCGCACTGCCCGCCCCCGGCACCGGCGGGCCCGGCGACTACCCGCGGCCGCGGCGCTGCTACGTCTGCAAGTCGGCCTACCGGCAGGCCGATTCCTTCTACCACGCGCTGTGCCCGCACTGCGCCGCCGACAACACCGCGCGCCGCTCCCTCGGCACCGACCTGCGCGGCCGGCGGGTGCTGCTCACCGGCGGCCGGGTGAAGATCGGCTTCCAGCTCGCGCTGATGATGCTCAGGGACGGCGCCGACGTCCTGGTCACCAGCCGCTTCCCGCACGACACGCTGCGCCGCTTCCGGGCCGCCGAGGGAAGCGGGCACTGGCTCGACCGGCTCACCGTCGTCGCCGTCGACCTGCGCGACCCGCGCCAGGTCATCGGGCTGTGCGCGGACCTGACGGCGGCCGGCGAACCGCTGGACATCCTGGTCAACAACGCCGCCCAGACCGTGCGCCGCCCGCCGGAGTCGTACGCGGCGCTCGCCGCCGGGGAGAGCGGGCCGCCGCCCGCCGGGGTGCTGTACGCCCCCGGGTACCGCCCGATGTCCGCCTTGCCGGGCGCGCGCACGCAGGGCACGGCCGGTGTCCGGGCGGTGCTCGGCCTCGCGCCGCAGGGCGGGGCGGGCGCCCTGACGGACGAGGCTGGGCTGCTGCCCGACCTCGCACCCGCGAACTCCTGGTCGGCCAGGATCGGCGACCTCGACCCGGCGGAACTGCTGGAGACGCAGCTCGTCAACGCCCTCGCCCCCGCCCTGCTCGCCGACCGGCTGCTGCCGCTGCTGCTCGCCTCGCCGCGCCCGCGTCGCTACATCGTCAACGTCACCGCCGTCGAGGGCCGGTTCGCGGTGCGCAACAAGACCTCCGGCCACCCGCACACCAACATGGCCAAGGCCGCCCTCAACATGCTCACCCGCACCAGCGGGCCCGAACTCGCCGCCCGGGGCGTCCACATGTGCAGCGTCGACACCGGGTGGATCACCGACGAGAACCCGGCGCCGAAGAAGTCACGGATCGCCGCCCACGGCTTCCGCACCCCGCTGGACGTCGTGGACGGCGCCGCCCGCGTCTACGACCCGATCGTGCGCGGGGAGGCCGGGGACCCGGTGTCGGGGGTCTTCCTCAAGGACTACCGGGAGGCGGAATGGTGACGCCGGGCCAGGAGGACGCGGGCGGGGCGTTCCCGGGCGCGGGGGAGTACGCCGGGGTGCCGCCCGTGCTCCCGCGTTCCGTACGGGACCTCGCGCCGCTGCTGGCCTGGCTGCGCACCGGCGGCCCGGCCGACGGACGGCTCGACTTCCCCGCCGGGACCGCGCTGCCCGACGGGCGGCTCGACCTGTGCAAACAGGCCCTCGGGCCCGAAGGCGCCCGGCTCGTCGCGGAGGCGCTGCGGCCCACGGCGGACGCGGCCGGGACGGCGGGAACGGCGGCGGGCGGCGTGCGGCACCTGCTGCTCGGCACCGACGGGCTCGGCGACGAGGGGGCGGCGGACATCGCCGAGCGCACCGCGGGCAGTTCCGTGGAGACGCTCTACCTCGGCTGCAACGGCATCACCGCCGCCGGGGCCTGCCGGATCGCCGACAGCGTCCGGGCCTCGCAGCACGTCGTCACCGGCGTGTGGCTCAAACGCAACCCGCTGGGCACCGGCGGCGGGCAGGCGGCCGCCGAACTCGTCGCCGCGGCGGCCGCGCTGCGCACCCTCGACCTCGTCCAGACCGGCCTGGACGCGCCGGGCGCGGTGGTGCTGGCCGAGGCGCTGCTCACCGCGGCCGCGGGCGGCCGCCGCATCGAGCGGCTCTACGTCGGCGGCAATCCGCTGGGCGCCCCCGGGGCCGCGCCGCTGGCCGCCCTGGTCGCGGCCGGGGCGCTCGGCGAGCTGTACGCGTCCGCGTGCGGGCTCGGCGACAAAGGCGCCCTGCTGCTGGCGGAGACGCTCGAACGCGCTCCCCACGGGCGACTGACCCGGCTGTCGGTCGCCAGCAACGGCATCGGGCCGCGCGCCACCGCCCGGCTGGCCATGGCCGCCGCCGCGGCCGGTGTGGAACTGCTCGACTTCGGCCGGGTCAGGGCCGCGGGCACCCTCGGCGCCCCCGACAACCGCGTCGACACCGAGGCCGCCACCGCCATCGGGCGGGCCCTGGCCGCCGCCCCGCACCGGCTGACCTATCTCGTGCTCTCCCACACCGGCATGCGCAGCCGGGAGGCGCACCGGCTGCTCGACGCGGCCCCGGCGGCGGCGAGCGCGACCCGCTTCGTCCTCGGCAAGGGCGTCGCCACCAGCGTGCGCCGCCGCCTCGACGCGCTCAGCGCCCATGTGCCGATGCCCGCCACACCGCCCGACGTCGCGGCCGTCCGCAGCGTCCACCGCACCGCGCCGCCCACGCCGGGCTGACCTGCCGCTGACCTGCCGCGGACCGGCGCGGGACGCGGGGGCTCAGCGCGGCAGCGCGGCGAACACCTCGATCCAGAAGCGCTGGTGCGCGTCCGACGCGCCCACCAGGTACGTCGCCCGGAGCTTGGGAGGCAGCAGCGCCACCAGCCGCGTGACCGCCTTGCGGTGCCGCCGCAGTTGCGACAGCTCGGCGTTGGCGATGACCTGGTGCACCACGTCGCTGTCCGCGCCGCCCTCGCTGGAGCCCTCGGCCGCCTGCCGCAGCCGCTCCTCCCAGCGGCCGACGTCGGCCGCCAGCTCCCGCAGGCCCGTCACCGGCCGGTTGCTGAGCCGCTCGGCCAGCGCGGTCAGCGGGACGGGCGCGTACTCGCCGTCACCGAGGTACACCGTGCCCATCTCCAGCGGCAGCCCCCGCTGGTGCAGTTTGACCAGCCGCTCCATCGTGCGCTTGGTGATCCAGGCGCGCCCCTCCTCGTCGATGTCGTGCTTCCACCACTCCAGCACCGTCTCGGCCACGGCGCCGTACTTGGCGATCAGCCACTCGTTCGCCGGGATGTCCTGCGGCTCCACCGTGAGCGAGGCGGTGAAGCGGGTGGCCTGGGCGATGTTGTTGCGCGCAACCTGGAGCTTGCGGCCCAGGTGGTACGGCGGGTTCTGCAGGGCTATCTGCGCCCGCAGCCCCGGTATCGGGCGGCCCGCGAGGGACCACTCCTGGGTGATCTCCATGAGCTTGGCGAACGCCGCCTTGTCCTTGGGGCGGTTGTACTCGTCCCAGACGATCACCTTCGGCTCCGGCCCGGTGAAGCCCTGGGCCAGCAGGTTGTCCAGCGACCCGTCGGCGGTCGGCACCGGGGCGCACAGATCCTCGACGTTGGTGACCGGCAGCGAGAAGTACAGCGCCTCCCGGCCGCCCAGCTCGTCGCGCACCGTCTGCCGCACCAGCTCCGTCTTCCCGCAGCCGGGCGGGCCCTGGAGCAGGACCGACCAGCGGTTGCGCAGCGCGGCCCGCAGCACCTTGCGCACCGGGTCGGCGACGGTCGCCGGGTTCGGCACGCCGAGCGCGGCCGCGAGCCGGTCGAGCACCTCGGCCGTGCGGTCCGGGCCCGGTCTGCCGTCGGGCTGCGGCTCGGTGAGCCGCAGCCGCTCGCCGTTGACCAGCGGCAGCCCCCAGCGCAGCGGGAAGCCCTCGCGGGCGTTGGCCAGCACATGGTCCACCGTCCGCGGCGACAGCGCCTCGCGCAGCGCCGGGGACAGGGACGCCCACACCGCGAACACCCCGGTCAGATCCCAGTCCCGGTACTTCTGGGCGAGTTTGACGCGCCACGCCGTGTCGTTGGCGGTGATCCGGACGGTCACCATGCGGTCCAGGATCGCGAGGTCGCTGCGCCGGGCCGCGGTCTCGGCGAGCGACTCGTTGTCGGTCAGGAAGACGCCCACGCAGCCCAGCGCGCGCAGGTCGTAATCGCCCAGCGTCCAGTTGCACGCGACCTGCATCAGCTGGCTCTGGATCGTCTCGCCCGCCTGCAGCGAGTCGTCGATGAGCAGCACGAAGGGCCTGCCCGGCTTCAGCTGGCTCATCACCAGCTGGCGCAGCACCAGTTCGCCGGTCGCCGGGTCCCGCACGGGCGCGTTGACCAGCAGGTCGTCGGGGGTCAGGTTCGCCGCGGGGACGAAGACCAGCGCGGCCTGCGGGTAGGCCTCGGCGATGTGCGAGAAGAAGGTCGCGGTCTTGCCGATGCCGTGCTCGCCGAAGACCTGTCCGGTCTGGCCCATGTCGATCATCGCGTCGATGAACGACTCCAGCCGGGAGACGGCCGCCGCGCCCTCCGGCGGCCGGGGGTAGGTGGCGTTCGGCCGCCACGCGCGCGGCACCGGGGGCGGGCCCGGCGGCGGGGGCGGGGTGACGGTGGTGGTCATGTCGATCCTGTCGTGACGCGATGGCAGGCCATCGGCGGGTGGTGGGCGTCGGGCCAGTCGTCGCCGCCCTCGGTGATGAGCCAGATCCACTTGTCCGGTTCGGCGGGGGTGATGTGCGGTGCGTAGCCGTCGGTGAGGACCACCACCGCGTCCGGCCGCTCCTCGAAGAGCCGCCCGTCCACGGGTGTGCGGCCCTCCACGTAGTCGGCGACCGCGGCGAAGCTCGTGCCGCCCCCGCCGTGGACCCGCTCGCCGGGGCGGAAGGGCATCACCATGCCGTCGAAGGACAGCCAGTGCGCCTGCACCCCGTCGATCCCGCCGACCAGCTGCGTCAGCCAGTGCACCACGTGGCCGGGCATCGAGCCGGAGGTGTCGTACGCGACGACCAGCACCTTGTCCCGGACCGGGCCGCGGCGCGACAGCATCGGGTCGGCGCCGAGCGCGGCCAGCAGCGCCCCGCGCTTCTTGGGGTAGACCAGCCGCTCGCCCTCCCGCAGCCTGGACGCGAGGACGTCCACCAGCCAGCGCTGCCACCAGTCCACCCGGCCGGTGGCGGCGGCCGTGCCGCGCAGTACGCCCGCCCCGAGCCGCCCCCACAGCCGGGAGACGCGCTCACCGGCCCCCTCCGTGCGGTTCATCAGGTCCAGCAGTTCGCGCTCGGCCCCGGCGTGCCCGCGGCGCGCGGCCAGCAGCGCGTTGAGCAGTACCGAATCGGCCGTCCCGGCCACGGTCTCCTGGTCGGCGGGCACCGACGCGTCGGTCAGGTGCAGACAGAGCGGCTCGGGCACCGGCGGATGCCGCATCCGCTTCAGCTCGCGGAAGACGGACATGTCGGTGGCGGTGAACGCCGCGTAGTCCACCGGATCCCGGGCGTGGGCCAGCAGGTCCTCGGTGTAGGCGCGGTGGACGCCCGCCGGGTCGATCCCTGTGGGCTCGCCGTCGACCAGGGGCAGGGTGTCGCTGCCGAGCCGCACCATGGCGACATGGTTGATGGACACCTCCGCCGCGAGGGTGAAGACCGGGTCGGCCCGCAGCTCCGGTTCGGCGAACAGGTGGCGGTGCACCAGATGCCGCGCCTCGTGGAAGAGCACGAACTTCACCCCGTCCAGGCCCAGGGCCACGAAGAACTCCGGGTTGTACAGCAGCAGGCAGCTGCCGTCGCCGCTCGCCACCACCGCGGCGGTGCCGACCGCCGTGGTCGCGATCTGGTGCCGGCACTTCGCGTACAGCCAGGACGCCACCGCCGACTCGCGCAGCCCGAAGTCCAGCAGCGCCGCCTCCTTCAGCCGCCGCGCCTCGGCCGTGACCTCCGCGTCGGCCGGCCGCCACCGCTCCAGTGCCCGGCGGTCCGCCAGGTCGACGACACGGCGGTGCCGCACCCGCTCCCCGTACCCCATGTGCCCTGCCCCCCCGTGCTTGCCCTGCTCCGATCCGACGCATCCATTGGTACCAGCCGGCCGCGACAGTGCCGCCGGGTTTTCCACAGGGCTGCCACGTCCTAGGATCGCCACGCGGGGTCGTAGCGCAGAGGCAGACGCTCGGTCTCCAAAACCGGATCACGCTGGTTCGAATCCAGCCGCCCCGCACCCTCCGCCGTCCGGTCCGTACCGGCGGATCGACGCAACGCGCCGCGCCGGTACGGCGGTTCAGGCGACGGCGCCGGCCGTCACGACCAGTTCCGGCACCGTCCCGGCAAACGTCGGCAGCAGTTGGGCCGCCACCGCCCACGCCTCGGTGTTCCCGCCGAGCCGCTCGCGGACCAGCGGCCGCAGCTCGTCCCGCGCCTCCCGCAGCCGGGCCGGGAAGGCCCACCGCCCGGCGGCGAGCACCTCCAGCACATCCCGCGCGGGGCCCCATTCGCGGACGTACGTGCCCGGCCGGGAGATGATCCCGGCCTGCCGCATCCGGTGCGCGAACGACGGGTGCCCGGCGCCGAGCCGCTCCCGCAGCGCGTGCGGGCAGTCGATCCGGATCGCCAGCGCCCAGCGCGCGTAGCCCGGCAGCGGACGGGCGCGGTCCGCGGTGTCCACCGTGTCCCAGTGCTCGCGCCGGACGAGGGCGGCGGCCGCCCGTCCGGCCTTCATCGTCGTCACCGCGCGCAGCGCGGCGACGGCCTCGTCGGCGCCGACGTCGGCGAGTTCGGAACGCGCGGTGCGGACCTGCCGGGGGACCTGGAGCAGCTCGCCGCCCGGGTCGCCGAACGGCAGGCCCAGCCGGATGTCCCGGCGGACGGCCGGGCTCACCCGCGCGCCCATGTAGACGATCTCGTTGATCTCCGGCCGGTCGCACTCCAGCATCCACAGCGCCACAGCGGCGGGCACCCGGGCCGCCGCGACCCACCGCACGGCGCTCCACAGCGCGGGCGGCCGGACGTCCCGGGGATCGTCCTGCCCGTCGGGCAGGCCGAGCCGTTCCCGTATCCGCTGCTCGTCGCCGGGGTCGGCCGCCGACAGCAGCGCGTCCAGTCGTGCGTCCGTCACCCGCACAGGGTACGGCCCGCCACCGACAGTGCGGCGTCCCGGCCTCCCGCCGCCCGCCGGTGGGGAGTTCGCGGCTTGCGGCCGGGGGTCACTGCCCGACCCGGCCGTCGACGCACTCGCGCAGCAGGTCGGCGTGGCCGCTGTGCCGGGCGTACTCCTCGACCCGGTGCACCAGCATCTCCCGGATCGCGATCCCCTCCGCGCCGACCCGCTCGCCGGGGTCCGGGTGGGCGGCCAGCGCCGCGTCGGTCGCGGCCTGCTCGCGCTCCAGGTGGGCGTAGGCGGCCTCGACCACGGCCGGGTCGGCGACGGCACCGAGGAAGTCGGTGTCCTTCGGGCCGTAGAGCTTCGGCTCCGGTTCGCCCTCGCCGAGCCAGTTGCGCCAGTCCCGCTCCGCCTCGGCGAGGTGCCGGAGCAGGCCGAGCAGCGACATGGTCGAGGGCGGTACGGAACGCCGGGCCAGCTGCTCCGCGTCCAGGCCCTCGCACTTCATCCGCACGGTCGTCCGGTAGTGCGTCAGGTAGTCGTGCAGCGTGGCCACCTCGCCCTCCGGGCTGCTGCCGCTCTCGCGCGGGTCGTCGTCGGGGTCGGTCCACATGTCGGGGTAGACGGTGGCCTGCGTCCATCGCTCGGGTCGATCGCTCATGACCCGCATGCTCGACCGTCACCGCGTCCCCGCGCCAGTGGGTTTCGCCGGGACGCGCGGACGGCCCGGGACACGGGGGGGGGGAGCCGCACCCCCGTGCCCCGGGCCGTCCCGATCAGGGCCCGAGGGGTCAGCTCAGGGCGAACTGCTGGGCCGCGGAGGCGTTGCAGTCCCAGATCTGGAGCCGGGTGCCGTTGGCGGTTGCCCCGCTCGGGGAGTCCAGGCAGCGGCCGGACTGCGGGTTGAAGAGCGTCCCGTCCGAGCGCTGGTTCCAGACCTGCCCGCCGGCGCCGTTGCAGTCCCACAGCTCGACCTGGGTGCCGTTCGCGGTGCCGTTGCCGTTGATGTCCAGGCAGCGGCCGAGCGTGCCGAGCGAGCCGTTGGCGTTGTGGAACCAGTGCTGGTCGACCGCCCAGGACTGGCAGTCCCACAGCTGTACCGCGGTGCCGTTGGTGCCGGTGTCGTCGGACGCGACGTCCACGCACTTGCCGCCGGGGGCGGCCACCGGGGCGCCGCCGTTGACGCTGAAGCGCTGGGCGGCGGAGCCGTTGCAGTCCCAGATGCGCAGCCGGGTGCCGTTGGCGGTGGCGCCGTTCGGCGAGTCGAGGCAGCGGCCGGACTGCGGGTTGAACAGCGAGCCGTCCGCGCGCTGCACGAACTTCTGGCCGCCCACCCCGTTGCAGTCCCACAGCTCGACCTCGGTGCCGTTGGCCGTGCCGTTGCCGTTGATGTCCAGGCAGCGGCCGATCGTGCTCAGCGAGCCGTTGGCGTTGTGCGCCCAGTGCTGGTCCTCGGCGTAGGTCTGGCAGTCCCACAGCTGTACCGCGGTGCCGTTGGTGCCGGTGTCGTCCGCGGCGACGTCCACGCACTTGCCGCCGGGACCGGTGATCGTCCCCTGCGGGCCGCCCGGCACGTTCGTCTGCCCGCT
This sequence comes from Streptomyces sp. NPDC021224, assembly GCF_044332905.1. Taxonomy (NCBI): domain Bacteria; kingdom Bacillati; phylum Actinomycetota; class Actinomycetes; order Kitasatosporales; family Streptomycetaceae; genus Streptomyces; species Streptomyces sp. NPDC021224. Next base: position 152,261 of record NZ_JBIRPW010000016.1, read on the forward strand.
GTAGCCCGCCGCGACGACGTTCGCCTGCACGGCGCTCTCCGCCGCGTCGGTCGGGTAACCGGCGACCATCGCGCCCTCGAAGAAGGTGCCCATGTTGCGGTTGCTGTTGTCACCGCCGGTGCCCAGGATGATGCCGCCCTCCTGCTGCATGGGCCGGTATCCGCTGCGGGTCGGCAGCCCGCCGCTCCACCAGGTGGACAGCCCGCCGCTCTGCGCGTTGCCGCCCTTGATCGCGTACGTGGTCTGGCCGTTGTTCTTCAGCACGGCGGTGACGTACGGGCTGCTGTTGCCGAGGTTGGCGGTGTTGGAGCCGTTGTCGCCCTGGAACATGCCGTTCTCCATGTCCGCCTCGACCCAGGGGCCCGAGCCGGTGCAGGGGGAGAAGTAGCAGGTGGTGGCGATGCTGACGGCGTCCATGTGGCCGTTGCCGGTGTCGTACGGGGTGCTCTCGGCGTTGCCGTAGTCGAAGCAGCAGTCCGATCCCACGTGCGTGCCGCTGGCGACCATGTAGACGCCCTCGGGCTGGCCGTTGACGGCGACACCCGAGGCGACACCGGTGTAGCGGTAGCCGACGCCCGGCGAGACCCAGATGCCGTAGACCTTGTGGCCGCCCGCGTGGACGGCGATCTCGCTCGCGTCCGCGCCGCGGTCCGCGCCGCCCGCGCCGCCGGCCGGGCCGGGCAGCAGGTCGTTGTGCCGGCTCGTCTGGTCGTAGACCTTGCTGATGCGGCAGGTGGTGCCGCCGCAGAAGGTGTCCTGGTGCTCGGCGTCGGCGTAACCGCCCTGGGCCAGCAGCCCGATGTCGGCGGTCGCGCCGTCCGAGGCGCGGGTGACCTGGTAGAGCGGGCCGTTGTAGCCGGAGAAGAGAGCCCGCACCGTGCTGTGCGCGGCCACGCAGGGGGTGCCCGCGGACGCGTAGATGTCGCACGGCAGCGAGCCGGCCGCCTGGGAGGTGGCCGGCAGCGCGAGGAGGGTGCCCAGCACCAGCGCCAGGACGGCCACGGCCGACCCGAGGGCATGGGCCGGGCGGCGCAGCACCGCCGTGAGGAGGGCCGCCGCACGGGACGACGCCGTGCGGCCCTGCGGGATGTGCGGGGACATGGTGCGGGGGGTTGCCGTGCCGGGTGGTGCGGACGTGGCACGTGGTGTCTGTCGCATGACGCGCTCCTGTGGAGTGGGGGAAGGGAGCTGCCGCCCGGCCACCGAGCGGCGGGCGGCGGTTGCCGACCCGCTGGGCGCCGTGCAGGTGGCGGCGGCGGAGGCACCACCACCGCCGCCACCCGTCAGAGGGTCGTGCACTGCGCTCGTTCGATCATGCCGTTCAACGATGTAAAGCGTTGGGCAGCACGATGACAGCATGCCTCGCGCGGCCTGTCCAGACCTTTCGCAGCGGCAATCGTGTTCGCCGCCACAAGGGGCCGCAGGCTGGGTGACGCTCTCTCAACCCAACCGCTTGAACAGGCCATTTAACGCTCCGTTGGTGAACTGTGGCTGCTCGGAGCGGGTCTGCGGGGGTGTGGCAGGGCCTGCGGACGGCCCTCGCGAGACCTCTTCCGGGGCCCTTGCGGGGACGCTTTTCGTACCGCGTCTTGACACCTCGCTGTCCGATACTCGATCGTCCCTCTACATCGTTGTACGGCTCCGCTCCCGCCCGGTCCGCCCTCCCCGCACGACCGGTCGGAACCCGGTTCCGCCCGTTCCCCGGTCGCCGGCTCCACCCGTTCCCGACCGCTCGTCACGACCACCTCGATGAGGATGTGATCCGTCGTATGACCACCCGTCCGCCGGCCCGGTCCGTCGCCGCCGCCGTGCTCGCCGCCGGCCTGTGCCTGGCCGCCTCCGCCTGCACCAACTCGGGCAACGACTCCAAGGCGTCGGACCCCTCGTCCTCCGCGGCCGACAACACGGCGGCCGCCCAGCAGGTCGTCACCCCCACCGACTCCGCGTCGGGCGCGGGCTGCGGCTTCCAGCAGTACGGCGGCGGCGTCCCCAAGCTGGACATCACCGACGGCAGCACGGTGGTCGGCTTCTCCCAGTCGGAGTCCACGAGCAACCCGTTCCGCGCGACCGAGACCAAGAGCATCGAGAACGAGGCCAAGAAGCTCGGCGTCAAGCTCATCGAGCGCAACGCCAACGCCGACGTCAACACGCAGAACTCGCAGATCGAGGACATGATCGCGCAGGGCGCCAAGGTCCTGATCGTGGCGCCGGAGAACTCCGACGGCCTCGGCCCGGCCCTCGCCCAGGCCAAGGCCAAGAAGATCCCGGTCCTCACCATCGACCGGACCGTCACCGGCACGGCCTGCACCGACTTCGTCGCCTTCATCGGCTCGAACTTCTACGGCCAGGCGCAGATCGCCGCCGACGACCTCGCCCAGGCCACCGGCGGCAACGCCCATGTGGCGATCCTGACCGGCACCCCCGGCAACAACGTCACCACCGACCGCACCAAGGGCTTCCAGGACCAGGTCAAGGCGAAGTACCCGAACATCAAGGTCGTCGCCTCGCAGACCGGCAACTTCGCCCAGACCGACGGCCAGAAGGTGATGGAGCAGCTGCTCCAGGCGCACTCCGACATCAACGCCGTCTACGCCGAGAACGACGAGATGGCGCTCGGCGCCGTCCAGGCCATCCGCGCCGCCGGCAAGACGCCCGGCAAGGACGTCAAAATCGTCTCCATCGACGGCATCCAGCAGGCCGTCCAGGACGTCGCCGCGGGCCAGCTGGCCGCCGACATCGAGACCAACCCGCGCTTCGGGCCGCTCGCCTTCCAGTCCCTCCAGGACTTCTACGGGACCAAGGGCGTGCCGGACAAGGTGATCATCAAGGACGGCCACTTCACCACCGCCAACGCCCAGCAGGCTCTCGACCAGGGCCTCGTGTACTGACGCCGGGCCCGCCCGTCGGTCCGTACCCCTACCAGGAGGAAGAGTTGGTCCAGCAGCAGAAGGCGGCCGGCGCGGGCCCCGTACTGGAGGTCGCGGGGGTGGACAAGGCCTTCGCCGGGGTGCACGCGCTGCGGGACGTGGGCTTCACGCTGCGGCCGGCCGAGGTGCACGCCCTCATCGGCGAGAACGGCGCGGGCAAGTCCACCCTCATCAAGGTGATGACCGGCGTCCACCGCCCGGACCGCGGCACGGTACGGCTGGACGGGCGGGACCGCGACTTCCGCAACCCCCTGGAGGCGCAGGCCGCGGGCATCTCCACGATCTACCAGGAGGTCAACCTCATCCCGCTGATGTCGGTGGCCCGCAACCTCTTCCTCGGCCGCGAGCCGCGCCGCTTCGGCCTGGTGGACGTCGCGGGGATGAACCGGCGGGCCGCCGAGATCCTCGGCCGCTACGGCGTGGACGTCGACGTCACCCGCCCGCTGCGCTCCCTGGGCCTGGGGGCGCAGCAGATGGTCGCGCTGGCCCGCGCGGTCCAGATCGACGCCCGGGTCGTCATCATGGACGAGCCGACCTCCTCGCTCGAACCCCGCGAGGTGGACACCCTCTTCTCCGTCATCCGCGGCCTCAAACGGCAGGGCATCGCGGTGGTCTACGTCAGCCACCGGCTCGACGAGCTGTACGCGGTGTGCGACCGGGTGACGGTGATGCGGGACGGCGCCGTCGTCCACGCCGGCGACATGGCGGGCCTGGACCGGCTCCGGCTCATCTCCCTCATGCTCGGCCGGGAGATGGGCGCCGTCCGGGAGAAGGGCACCACCGCCTTCGACGCCGCCCGCCGCGACGGCGCGGAGGCCGAACCCGTGCTGCGGGCCCGCGACCTGACCGTGCGCCACCGGGTGCACGGCGTCTCGGTGGACGTCCGGCCCGGCGAGGTCGTCGGCCTCGGCGGCCTGCTGGGCGCGGGCCGCAGCGAGACGGCCAAGGCGATCGTCGGGGCCCTGGGCACCGAGAGCGGTACCGTCGAGATCGAGGGGAAGGAGCTGCGCCGCCGCAGCCCCGCCGCCTCGATCCGGGCCGGGGTCGTGATGCTGCCCGAGGACCGCAAGGCCGAGGGCGTCATCCCCAGCCTGTCGGTGCGGGAGAACATCTCGCTCGCCGCGCTGCCGCGGCTGTCCCGGGCGGGCCTGGTCTCCCGGGAACGGCAGGACGAGGTCGTCGACTTCTTCATGAAGCGGCTGCGCATCAAGGCGTCGGGACCGGACCAGAGGGTCGGCGACCTGTCCGGCGGCAACCAGCAGAAGGTGCTGCTGGCCCGCTGGCTGTGCCTGAATCCCAAGGCCCTGCTGCTCGACGAGCCGACCCGCGGCATCGACGTCGGCGCCAAGGCCGAGGTCCAGGCCCTGATCGACGAACTGGCCGCCGACGGCCTGGGCGTGCTGCTCATCTCCTCCGACCTGGAGGAGCTGATCGAGGGCTCGGACCGCGTCGTCGTCCTCAAGGACGGCCATGTCGTCGGCCACCTGGCGGGCGAGGACGTCACCGAGGAGCGGCTGCTCGACGCCCTCGCCGCCGCCCCCGCCCTGTCACCCGACGACCCGGACCCCGACCCCGGCCCCGACGGCCCCGACGGCCCCGACGGCCCCGACGGCCCTGACGGCCCTGACGACCGTGACGACCCGGACCCCGGAGCAGGGGCCGCCGCCCCGGCCGCCGGGCCCGCACCCGCCAAGGAGAACCGGCGATGACCTCCCTCACCTGGAGCGGCCGGGCGGTCCCGGACCGCGCCCGGCTGCTGCGCACGATGCAGGACTACGGCGTCTACGCGGCCCTCGTCGTGCTCTTCCTGGTGGCCGTGGGGCTCGACAGCTCGTTCGTCGAGATGAGCAACATCCGCGTCCAGCTCTTCCAGGTCGCCCCCACCCTGCTGGTCGCGCTCGGCATGGCGCTGGTGATCGGCACCGAGGGCATCGACCTGTCGGTCGGCGCCGTGATCGCGCTGGCCGCCTCCGCCGTCCCGCTCTACGCCGGTTACGGCCTGCCGGGCGTGCTGGCCGTCTCGCTGCTGATGGGCGCCGCCTCCGGCGCTGTCGGCGGCGCCATGGTCGCCTTCGCCCGCGTCCAGCCGATCGTGGCGACGCTGTCGCTGATGATCGGCGTACGGGGCCTGGCCGAGATCGTCAACGGCGCCTCCGCCAAGCCCGTCACCGACGGCGCCCTGCTGGACCTGGGCACGAGCAACGTCGCCGGGATCCCCGAGATGGCCTGGATCGCCGCGGTCTGCGCGCTGCTCACCGGCCTGCTGGTGCGGCGCACCACCTTCGGCCGGCAACTCGTCGCCATCGGCGACAACCGCCCCGCCGCCCGGCTCGCGGGCCTCCCGGTGCGGCGCGTGCTCGTCACCGTCTACGTGATCTCCGGTGTGCTCGCCGCGCTCGCCGGGGTGCTCATCGTCGGGCACGGCGCCGAGGCCGACCCCGCCAACCAGGGCCTCAACATGGAGCTGAGCGCCATCACCGCGGTCGTCGTGGGCGGCACACCGCTCAGCGGCGGCCGGGTGCGCGTCCTCGGCACCGTCGCGGGCGCGCTGTTCATGCAGCTCATCACCGCCGTGCTGACCCAGCACAACGTGCACACGTCCTACACCCAGATGGTCGAGGCCGCGATCATCGCCCTCGCCGTCTACGCCTCGCAGGAACGGGGTGCCCGATGACCTCCACCGCAGCGCCGCCCACCACCACGGCCGCCGCCACCGCACCCCGCGCCACCTCCGGCGAGCGGATCGCCGCCCGGGTGCAGAGACTCGGCGCGCTCGCCGTCCTCGCATTGGTCGTGGCCATCGCCTCGGCGACCTCGTCCACCTTCCCGACCTGGTCCAACATCAGCGGCATCCTCGGCAACAACGCCTTCGTGTGGCTGCTCGCCCTCGGCATGACCTTCGTCATCATGACCGGCGGCATCGACCTGTCGGTCGGCTCGATGTACGCCCTCGGCGGTGTGCTCGGCGCCTACGGCTCCCGGCACGGCACCGCCTTGGCGATCGTGCTGCCACTCGCCGTCGGCGCGGCCTGGGGCTCGCTCCAGGGACTGCTCATCGCCCGCGGCCGGATGGCGCCCTTCATCGTCACCCTCGCCGGGCTGCTCGGCCTGCGCGGGCTGATGCAGGCCGTCACCGACGAGGGCTCCACCACCTACCTGGTCCCGCAGCACTCCGCCTTCCGCTCGCTGGGCGAGGGCGTGTGGACGCCGGTGCTCATCGTCGCGGGCCTGTTCCTGCTCGGGGCGCTGCTGCTCACCCGTACCCGCTTCGGCGCCACCCTCACCGCGATCGGCGGCAACGAGAACGCGGCCGGGCTGCTCGGCCTGCCCGTAGTCCGCGCCAAGACCCTGGTCTACGCGCTGTCCGGCACCCTCGCCGCCGCGGCCGGGGCGCTCGGCGGCGCCCGGCTCGGCTCCGGCGTCACCACGATCGGCGTCGGCTACGAACTGACCGCCATCGCCGCCGTCGTCATCGGCGGCACCCTGCTCACCGGCGGCAGCGGATCGGTCGGCGGCACGGCCTGCGGCGTGCTGCTGCTCGCCGTCATCCACAATCTGATCGACCACTACTTCTCGCAGTACGGATCGGCGTTCACCGACGCCGTCAACGGCGGATTCCTCGCTGTGGTAGTGCTGCTCCAGACCCTGCTCAGCCGCACCCAGCAACTGGAGTGACCGCTCCGGACGCCCGTGCCCGGCGTGCCGGGCCCGGCCGTGACCGCACGGCCGGGCCCGTCCCGCCACCCAGAGCCCGCAAGAAAGGAAAGCCGTGGGCGTCAGCCTCAAAGATGTCGCACTGCGCGCCGGCGTGTCGGTGAAGACCGTCTCCAACGTCGTCAACGACTACCCGCACGTCACACCCACCACCCGGGCGCGGGTCCAGCGCGCGATCGACGACCTCGGCTACCGCCCCAACCTGACCGCCCGCCATCTGCGCAAGGGCCGCACCGGCATCATCGCGCTGGCCATCCCGGAACTGGGCAACCCGTACTTCGCGGAGGTCGCGGGCGCCGTCATCGACGCCGCCGCCCGGCACAGCCTGACCGTGCTGCTCGACCACACCGCGGGATCGCGGGAGAAGGAGGTGCTCGTCACCCGGGGCTTCGGCGCCCATGTCATCGACGGGCTGATCCTCAGCCCGATCCGGCTGGAGAACGAGGACCTCGCCGAGCGCGGCGACGGCCCGCCCATGGTGCTGCTGGGCGAGCGCGAGTACGACGCCCCGTACGACCACATCATGGTCGACAACGTCGGGGCGGCCCGCGCCGCCGTACGCCACCTGCTCGACATCGGCCGCACCCGGATCGCCTACCTCGGCGCCCGCCGGGAGAGCACCCGGCAGCCCGCCCATCTGCGGCTGCGCGGCTGGCGCCAGGCCATCCTGGCCGCCGGGCTGGAACCCGACGAGTCGATGGTCGTGGCCACCGAGGGCTTCGACCGGCGGGACGGCGCCGCCGCGATGGCCGCGCTGCTCGACCGCGAGGAGCGCCCCGACGCGGTCTTCGCCTACAACGACCTGATGGCCATCGGCGCGATGCGCACCCTGGTCGAACGCGGCCTGCGGGTGCCCGACGACGTCGCGGTCGTCGGCTTCGACGACATCGAGGAGGGCCGCTACGGGAACGTGTCGCTCAGCACCGTCTCCCCGGACAAGGCGGCCCTCGCCCGGCTCGCCGTGGACTGCCTCGTCGAGCGCATCGACCGGCGGGACGGCGCGGAACCCCCCGCCCCGCGCCGTATCGAGCCCGGCTACCGGCTCATCGCCCGCGAGTCCACCGCCGTGCGCAGAAGCTGAACCCGCCCCGGCATCCGGGAACCCGCTGATCAGGCGCCTGCCAGGCCCTGACATGCTGGCCCCCTCCCCAGTCGACCGCGGCCGGTACCGGCCGCCCGTACCCGAGGACGACCATGCCCCGTGCCTCCCTCGTCAGCGCGCCCTTCGGCACCGCCCCCGGTGGCGAGACCGTGCACCGCTGGACGCTCCGCTCCCCGAGCGGGGTCAGCGCGGAGGTGCTCACCTACGGCGCCACCCTGCACAGCCTGCGGGTGCCCGACGCCGAGGGGCGGTCCGCCGACATCGTCCTCGGCCTGCCGGGGATGACGGAGTACGCCGCCGAACAGCCCTTCCTGGGCGCGGTCGTCGGCCGCTACGCCAACCGCATCGCGCGCGGCCGCTTCACCCTGGACGGCGCGGTGCACCGCGTCCCCGCCAACGACCGCGGACACGCCCTGCACGGCGGCCCGGACGGCTTCCACCGCCGGCTGTGGCAGGCCCGGCCGGGCCCGCGCGCCGACGACGGCACGGTCTCCCTCGTCCTCGACCTGCACAGCCCCGACGGCGACATGGGCTTCCCCGGCGCCCTCGACGTCAGCGTCACCTACACCCTGGACGCCGACGGCACCCTCGCCCTGGACTACCGGGCCGGCACCGACCGCCCCACGGTCGTCAACCTCACCCACCACGCCTACTTCAACCTCGCCGGAGCCGGCGCCGGGGACGTCCTCGGCCACGTCCTCGCGCTCGACGCGGCCTCCTACCTGCCCGTCGACCCGGAGGCCATCCCGCTCGGCCCCGAGGAGCCCGCGGCCGGCACCCCCTTCGACTTCACCGACCCGCGCCCGATCGGCGCCCGCATCGCCGAGGACCACCCGCAGCTCACCGCCGCGGGCGGCTACGACCACTGCTACGTCCTCGACCCCGCGCCCACCCCCGGCGCCCTGCGCCGCGCCGCCCGCGTCGACGACCCGGCGAGCGGCCGCCGCATGACGGTCTGGACCACCGAACCCGGCCTCCAGCTCTACACCGGCAACAACCTCGACGGCACCCACCACGGCCCGCAGGGCACCCCGTACACCCGCCACACCGGTGTCTGCTTCGAGACCCAGCACTTCCCCGACTCCCCGAACCGCCCCGGCTACCCCTCCACCGTCCTGCGCCCCGCGACCGCCCACCACACCCGCACCGAATTCCGCTTCCCGCACCTGGCCGCCGCGGCGGCGGGGAGTTAGCCGAGGCACATGCCCGGCGGGAAAAGGGATTCCCACCGGGCATGTGAGGGAAAGCGCTTGCTCGGAAAACGCGGATGCGGATCAGGCGTACGTCTCGAACTCGGCCACCTGGGGAGTGCCGGACGACGCGGTGATCTGGAAGGTGATCTTCTTCAACGAGGTCTGCGGGAAGGTGATGGTGCCAGCCCCGCTGCCGGACCTCAGGACCGCGCCGGTGTCGGCGTCCACCAGGTTCCAGGAGCCGATGCGGCCGGCCGCCCCGGCGGACTCGCGGATCACGGCCGAGGACACCGCGGTCGCGGAACCCCACTTGACCGAGACCGAACCGGTCGTGCCGTCCGGCGACCAGTAGGTGGCCGGGTCGCCGTCGCGGACGTTGCCGTAGCTGGTGCCCGAGGCCTTGCTGGAGCCGTCGGCGCCGGCCCCGGCGGCGAGGCTGAGGTTGGCGCCGCCGGGCTGGGTCGGCGGCGTGGTGGGGGAGGACGTGGTGGACGTGCTCGGGGTGGGGGTGGTGGGCGGCGCGGTCGGCGACTGCGTCGCGCAGTTGCCGTCCGACACCCGCAGGCCCTTGCCTGCGCCCGCCGTCTGGGTGACGACCGACGGCACGCAGCTCGCCGGGTCCATGGGGTAGGGGTACGGGATGCTCACCGTCGTGTTCGACTGCGGGTCCGGCCCGGCGGGGTGGTTCTCGGTGCCGTCGGCGGTCCACGTCACGTTGTCGTAGATGTTGCCGCTGACCTGCCAGTAGCCCATCAGGTCGGTGTAGAAGGTCCCGATGACGTCCTTGGAGTCCTTGAAGTAGTTGTTGTCGATCTTCGCGTGGCCGCCGGCCCGGGGGTTGATGCCCGACTTGTTGAGGCTCACGTAGTAGTTGTCGTACATGTGGGCGGTGCCGCCGCGCAGCAGCGGGGCGCGCGAGTCGATGTTCTCGTACAGGTCGTGGTGGTAGGTGATGAAGCTGCTCGACAGGTCGGAGTCGCTGTGCCCGACCAGGCCGCCGCGGCCGGAGTTGCGCAGCGTGCTGTAGGACAGCGTCACGTACCGGGTGTTGTCCTTGAGGTCGAAGAGGCTGTCGTAGCCCTGGTCCTCGCCGCCGGAGGCCAGCAGGCTCACGTGGTCGACCCAGACGTTGTGGACGTCGCTCTCCATGCCGATGGCGTCACCGCCGTTGGAGGTGGGCGAGCCGGACTTCTTGACGTTCTGGACGGTCACGTTCTGGATGACGATGTTGCTGGCCTGCCGTACGTGGATGCCCAACTGGTCGAAGACCGCGCCGGCGCCGACGCCCTCGATCGTGACGTTGCTGATCTGCTTGAGCTCGATGACGTCGTCGGCGGTGCTGCAACTGCCGGACGCCTTGGCGGTGTTGCCGTGGTTGATGGTGCCCTCGACCTGGATGACGATCGGGGTGCCGGTACTCGCCCGGTTGCACAGGGCCGCGTTGATCTCCGCGCCGGTGGTGGCCCGCACGGTCTGCCCGCCCGCGCCGCCCGTCGTGCCGCCGTTCTGGCTCGCGTAGCCGGTGGCGCCGGTCGCCGTCGCCGCGGTCGCCGCCTGGCGGCCTAACAGGACCGCGCCGCTCGCGACCGCGAGGGCCAGTGTCGCGCTGACCGCGCCGAGCCGGAGGGCTGCTGCTCGTCTCATCGTGGTGTTTCTCCTTCCGAAATAAGCCCCCGATTTAGAAAGCGCTTTCTGTTTGCGGTGAGGATAGGGCGGCCTCTGACGGACTGGCAAGGGTTCTGCCGGAAACCGAAAAGGGAAACGGGGAAGGGGAATTACCGGACGGCGGCCGCGTCCGGGCGGTTCCGCCGTGCCGGGCGGTACGGGAACTCCCGCACGGCGTGCTAGTGTTCTGTTAACAGAACGGTGGTGGGGGTGCGATGGACGAGACGCTGGGCGCGCGGCTGCGGCGGCTGCGGGACGAGCGCGGATGCACGCTCTCCGAGCTGGCGCGGCGCAGCGGGATCGGCAAGGGCACGATCTCGGAGCTGGAGAACGACCGGCGCGGCGCCCGGCTCGACACCCTCTTCGCGCTCACCACCGCGCTGGACGCCCCGCTCGGCGCGCTGCTGCCGGACGGACCGTCCGCCGCGGGCCCCCCGGGTACGGGCGCCGTCCGGGGTGACTCCGTCGCGGCGGTGCTGCTCGGCCGCTGGCCGGCCGGACCGCAGCTCGTCGAGGTCTACCGGGCCGAACTGGCCCAGACCCGGCAGGACTCGGCGCCGCACGCGACGGGCGTCGAGGAGACCGTGACCGTGGTACGCGGCCGGGTCCGCGTCGGACCCGCGGGCGGCGAGCGCGACCTCGGCCCCGGGGAGAGCCTGCGCTACCCGGGCGACCGGGCGCATCGCTTCCGCGCGCTCGGCGGCCCCGCCGAGATCGTCCTCCTCATGCACTACCCGGACGGCGGCCCGGAGGACGCCGCCGGATGAACGCCGGACCCCGCGCGGGTCCCGCACGTACCTGCGTACCCGCGCACTCGCGTACCCGAGCACCGAACTACCGCACACCGACACGGCGCGGGCCGACCGACCGGCCCGCGCGGAAGGGACGCTCCACCATGACCGACGACCGGCAACTGCCCGCCCGCAGCCGCATCGTTCAGCAGCAGCTCGAGGACGCGGGGCTGAACGTCCGCGTGCACGAGCTGCCGGACTCCGCCCGTACCGCCGCGCAGGCGGCGGCGGCGCTCGGCTGCCCGGTCGGGGCCATCGCCAGCAGCCTGCTCTTCCTCGCCGACGGCGAACCGCTGCTCGTCATGACGAGCGGGCGGCACCGCGTCGACACCGCGCTGCTCGCGGCGAGCGCCGGGGTGCTGGAGGCCGCGATGGCCTCGGCGAACGAGGTCCGCCGGATCACCGGCCAGGCGATCGGCGGAGTGGCCCCGATCGGCCACCCCGCACCCGTGCGCACGGTGATCGACGAGGCGCTGCGCGAGCATGCGGTGGTCTGGACCGCCGCGGGCACCCCGCACACCGTGATGCCGCTGACCTTCGGCCAGCTGGTGAGCCTGACCGGCGGTCAGCCCGTCAAGGTCGCCGCGGACTGAGCACGCCGCCCTCGCCCGCCGGGCGGACGCGCGCTCCCGGGCCGGTCGGCACCGGCTTTCGCGCCGCGACCGCGCGAACGCGGGCGGTCACGCCCGCCTGCCGCCCAGGCGCCCCGCGAGCCGCGGTTGCCCCCGGCCCCGGGATCCGGTCGCAGGCCGGGCCCAGGTCTCGCGCCGCCCCGCCCGCCCCGCTCACCCTGAGGGCCCGGGGCGCGGTCGCCGCCGGAACCGGACGCGTACGTCGCGACCCCCGCTCACCCCGCCGGTTCGCCCGCGATCCGTCCGCCGGCGGGGGATGTCGCGCCGGGTGCCGGGTCCTTGGCGGGGTGCGGGCGCGGGGTGAGGAGCTGGGCGGCGGCGAGGGCGAGGGCCAGGGCCGCCATCGCGGACCACAGCGGGCCCGGACCCGTACGGGCGAGCAGTTGCGTGCCCAGCAGCGGGGCGGCCACTCCGGCGAAGCCCCAGCAGGTGCCGAAGACGGCGAGGTAGCGGCCGGTCGCGGCGGGTGGGGCGAGGTCGGCCACGAGCGCGTACGCCCGGCCCATGACGAGCAGTTCGCCCAGCCCGCAGGGCACCGTGGCGGCGGCCGCGCCGGGCAGGCCGTGGGCGGCCGCGTAACCGAGCAGCCCGACCGCGAGCAGCAGGTGGCCCGCGACGAGCGCGGTGTGCGCGGGGAGCCCGGCCACCCGGCGCAGGCGCAGCAGCGGTTGCCCGCAGACCACCGTGACGGCGGAGACGGTGAAGAGCACTCCGGCGTCGGCGGTGCGCAGTCCGCGGGCGGCGAGGGAAAGCGGCAGCACGGTGAGGATCTGGAGGTAGAGCAGGGCGTAGCCGGTGCCGAGGGCCAGCATGACCAGCAGTCGGCGGTCCCGCCACGGCGACACGGCGGCCGCCGCCGGGCCGCCGGTGCGGCCCGTCCTCCGGCCGGGCGGGACGGCGAAGTGCACCAGGGCCGCGCACATCAGGCAGCTCACGGCGTCGGCGACGAACAGCCAGCGCAGGTCCCAGCGGCCCAGCAGTGCGGCGAGCAGCCCGGCGCCGATGCCGCCGAGCGCGAGCGCGGCGTTGAAGAGGCTGAACGCCCGCACCCTCCCGGCCGCTCCCGCGAGGTCGGCCAGCAGTGCCTGGCTGGGCGGTTCGTACAGTTCGAAGGCCAGCCCCAGGGCGACGGCGGCGAGCGCGGCCGTGCCGACGGACCGCGCCGCGGCCAGGCCCAGCTGGGCGAGGGCGCAGCCGGTGAGGCCGAGGACGACGGTACGGCGGGCGCCCAGCGAGTCGGCGAGCCGCCCGCCGATCAGCCGGGAGGGGACGGAGGCCAGCCCGAAGGCCGCCGTGACCGCTCCGGCGGAGGCGAGTCCGGTGTGGAAGTCGGTGGTGAGCAGGGCGGCGAGGAAGGGGACGGAGAAGGCGCCGAGCCGGTTCACGACGCGGGCCAGGAGCAGGACGCGGACCGCGCGCGGCAGACCCACCGGAGTACCTCCGTGACTGGCGAAACGGGTATTGTCGGTGACGACGTTACGTGCGAGGGGAGTAACTGGTCAAGTGCTGTTCGACAGTCACATGCAGAGGCTGCTGGAAGCGTCCGTGGCGCTCGTGAACGACCTCACGGACGGCCGCGCGCGCGGCCGCGACTACACCGCGCCACGCGGTCCGGAACGCTGCCGGGCCGTTCGAACCGCGCTGTCCGTACCGGCGCGGCACACCGTCACGCAGACCGAGGCCGACGAGCTGGCCGGTACCGCGCAGCGGCTGCGGGAGGTCTTCGAGGCCGCGGGCGGCGGGCGGCTGGACGACGCGGCCGAGACCCTCAACGCGCTGCTGCTGGCCCGCGGCGCCCGGCCGCAGCTCGACCGGGACCCCGACCGCGGCTGGCAGCTGCACTTCCACGGCCGCGACGACTCGCTCGCGGTCGGCTGGGGCGCGGGCTGCGCCACCGGCCTCGCCGTCCTCCTCGGCGGCGGCCTCGCCGGGCGCCTCGGGGTGTGCGCGGCCACCGCCTGCGACCGCGTCTACGTCGACACCTCCCGCAACTCGGCCCGCCAGTTCTGCTCCACCGCCTGCCAGAACCGCACGAAGGCGGCCGCCTTCCGCGCCCGGCAGACCGGCTGACCGCGCCCCGCGCGGGGCCCATGTCGCCTGTCCGGGCGCGCAGACCCGGCGGGTCCGCCCGGGGCGGCCCAGGATGAGGAGTGCCCGGGGGTTTCCCGGCGCGCCCGCGGCGGCGCGCCCGCGCGCCCCGCCGTCCCGCGTGCGAGGGAGAGGCATGACCGACAACGACACCGAGGCCACCGCGACGATCGAGCCGCACGACGACGGCGCCGCGCCCGCCCGGCGGGCCGGGGAGCGCGAGCCGGGCCGTCCCGCACCGGCCGACCTGCGGCGCGTCGGCCTGCACCCCGACCACTGGTATCCCGTCGCGCTCTCCCGCGAGGTGCGCATCGGCAAGGCCGTCGCGACCGCCTTCGCCGGGGAGCGCATCGCCCTCTACCGCGGCCGCAGCGGCTCCGTGCACGCCCTGGAGGACCGCTGCGCCCACCGCCAGGTGCCGCTGAGCATGGGTGTGGTGGACGGCGACACGCTGCGCTGCTGCTACCACGCCTGGGCCTACCGCGGGGACGGGCGGATCTCGCAGATCCCGTACCTGTCCAAGGGCGACGCCCGGCCGCCGCGCGGCGTGCGCGGCTACCCCGTCCGCGAGGCCTACGGCATGGTCTTCGTCTTCCCCGGCGACCCGGCCCTGGCGCAGACCGCGACGCTGCCGCAGCTGCCCGCGTACGGCCCGGCGGGCTACCGGACCATGACGTACTCGCGCACCGTGCGCTGCCACTACTCCTTCATGCACGAGAACCTGCTCGACATGAACCACCAGTTCCTGCACCGCGGTGTCGTCGGCAGGCTGCGCCCGCGGCTGCTGGACACGCGCACCGGCCCGCGGTCGGTCGAGGCCCGCTACCTCTTCCGGCACGAGGGCGGCAAACGCAACCGCGGCGCCGGGCTGCTCGCCCGGGAGGGCCTCGGCGGATCCGACTCCAGCGACGTGATGACCATCCGCACCGAATACCCCTACCAGACCCTCGACCTGGTCCCCGAGGGCGCCGAGCGCCCGGCCTTCCGGCTGTGGGCGGCCTACGTCCCGGAGGACGCCGAGCAGCGCACCTGCCACGTCTACGGGCTGCTCATGATCGAGAAGCCGCGCGTCCCGGGCGTGCTCCAGCTGGCCTGGCCGCTCATCCGGCGCTTCACCGAACGCGTCTTCGCCGAGGACCGGATGGCCGTCGAGGCCGAGCAGCGCGCCTGGGACGAGCAGGGCGAGGACCGCAACCACGAGGTCTTCCCGCTGATCCTGGACGTCCGCGAGGTGCTGCGCCGCAACGGCGTCCCGCTGGAACCGCGCCCCGCGGGCGCCCCGGCCTGCGCGCCCTGCACGTCCTGAACGGCCCGTACCCCCCCTCACCGCAAGGAGCACGACGCATGCGTATCGGAATCATCGGAGCAGGCCACATCGGCTCCACGCTCGCCCGCCACTTCGCCGCGGCCGGCCACCAGGTCGCGCTCGCCAACTCCCGCGGTCCCGAGACGCTCGCGGGCCTGACCGCCGACATCGGCGGCGGGGTACGGGCCGTCACCGCCGCAGAGGCCGCGGGCTTCGGGGAGGTGGCCGTCGTGAGCATCCCCTACGGGCGGATCGACGAGCTGCCGCGCGCCGAGCTGAGCGGAAAGATCGTCATCGACACCTGCAACTACTACCCGCAGCGCGACGGCCACGAGGCCGACCTCGACGACGGCGCCACCACCTCCAGCGAGAAGGTCCGCGCGGCCACCGGCGGCGACGTGGTGAAGGCCTTCAACGCCATCTTCTGGGAGAACCTGCGCGACCGCGGCCGCCCCGAGGGCGACCCCGAGCGGCTGGCCATCCCGGTCTCCGGGGACGACGCCGAGGCCAAGAAGGTGGTGGCCGGCCTCATCCGCGAGATCGGCTTCGACCCGGTGGACGCGGGCCCGCTCGCGGCGGGCGGCCGCAAGCACCAGCCCGGCACCGACGTCTACACCGCCGAACTGCCCGCCGCCGACCTGGCCGCGGCGCTGCACGCCGCCTGACGCCGCCGCGCCCGAGCGGGCTACGGCGCCGTGTCGCCGGGCGCGTAGACGGTGACGACCACCCCGCTCGGCGCAGGGCGCACCTCCACGGTCTCGAACGCGGCCGGTGCGAAGCCGTCGGCGAAGAGCCGGTGGCCGGAGCCCAGCACGATCGGGTGCACGCACAGCACGTACTCGTCGACGAGGCCGTGCGCCGCGAGCGAGGCGACCAGCGCCCCGCTGCCCATGACGTGCAGATCCCTGCCCGGCGCGCGCCGAAGGGCGGCCACCGCCGCCGGTACGTCACCGCCGAGCAGCGTGGAGTTCGGCCACGGCAGCGGATCGGCCAGGGTGCGCGAGGCGACGTACTTCGGGGCGGCGTTGAGCGCCTCGCGGAAGGGGCCGCCCTCGGTGTTCCAGTGGCCCAGCACGTCCTGGTAGGTGCGGGCCCCGAGGAGGAAGCCGCTGCCGGCGGACAGCCGCTCGGCCCAGACCCGGGCGACCGTCTCGTCGCCCGCGCGCTCGGCGGCCCAGCCCCCGGCGGTGAAGCCGCCGCGGGTGTCCTCGTCGGGGCGGCCCGGCGCCTGGACGACGCCGTCCAGGGTGATGTGGTCGATGACGACGATCCTCATGGCACTCCCGCTCCCCGGCCGTTCCGGGGGAGGCGGTCTCCCGCGGCTGCGGGCCGGACGCCCGCCTTCATGGTGGACCGCACTACGCCCGGGACCTCGTCGCCGCGCGCACCCGGGCCGCCGCCGCGCCCCCGGCGCGCCCGCTCAGGCGGCCTCCGCGCCCTCCGGCGCGCGCGGCGCCTGCTGCGGCGCCGGGCCGGTCCGCGCGTCGTAGGCCATCAGCGCGGGCAGCGACGCCGCCAGCAGGCCGACCGCGGCGACCCCGGCGAGGCCGCCGGACCACACCGACGTACGGGCCGAGGTCATCGCGGCGACCGCACCCGAGCGGACCTGGCCGAGCTGCGGGCCGACCGAGTACGACAGCAGCTCGATCCCGGCGAGGCGGCCGCGCAGCGCGTCCGGGATCGTCTGGTTCCACATCGTGCTGCGGCCGATACCGCTGATCATGTCCATTCCTCCGGCCAGCGCGAGGAAGAGCAGCACGAGCCAGATCTGCCGCACCCAGCCCGCACCGGCCATCGCCGCGCCCCACCCCGCGGCCGCGAGGACCACCATCCGGCCGTGCCGGTGCACCCGGGTGGCCCAGCCGCTCGTCAGGCTGACCAGCAGCGAGCCCACCGACCCGGCCGCGTACATCAGGCCCAGCGACCAGCGGGCGTGCAGGTCGTCGGCGAGGAAGGGGTAGATCGCGGCCGGATAGGCGAAGAACATCGCCGCCAGGTCGATCGCGTACGTGCCCAGCAGTTCCTTGCGGCTCCACGCGTAGCGCGCGCCCTCCGCGATCCCGCGCAGCGAGGGCCGGGCGGCGTCGTGCGCGGCGGGGGAGCGGCGCAACCCCAGACCGAGGCACACCGACACCGCGAAGGTAGCGGTGTCGGCGGCGTAGGCCCACTCCAGCCCGGCCCAGGCGATCACCAGCCCGGCCAGCGACGGCCCGGCGATGGCCCCGACCTGGTAGCGCAGGGCGTTCAGCGCGGCCGCCGCCGCGAGCTGGTCGCGCGGCACGATCCGCTGCACGATCGCGTCCAGCGCCGGGCGCTGCAGACCCGTCAGCGCGCTGGACAGCGCCGCCACCACGTACAGCGGCCACACCCCCGGGTGCGGCAGCAGCGTGTTGACCAGCAGCGCCGCCGACAGCAGGCCCTGCGCCGCCTCGCTCGCGTTGATCAGCAGCTTGCGGTCCATGGCGTCGGCGAGCGCCCCGCCGTACAGCCCGAAGACGACCAGCGGGACCAGCTCCACCGCGCCGATCGCGCCGACCGCGGCCGCCGATCCGGTCAGGTCCTTGACCTGCACCGGGAGCGCCACCAGCGTCAGGAAGCTGCCGAAGGTGGTGATCACCCCCGCCAGCCACATCAGCCGGAAGTCACGCGAGGTGCGCCAGGGCGTCACGTCCGGCAGCAGCGCCCGCAGGCGGCCGGTGCGCGGAGGGGTGTCGTCTTTTTCCACAGCCGTGCATCGTCCCTGGTCACGGCGGCCGGACGCAAAGGCTTTTCCGGCGCCGCGGCCCGTCCGCGGGTGTCAGCGCCCGGCGGGGACGCGCTCCAGGACGCCGCCCGCGAAGACGTCGTAGAGCGGCAGCGACTCCAGGTGGACGTAGCCGATGTGGCAGTCGCACACCGCCAGCGGGCAGGGGCGCGGGGCGAGGGCGGTGCGGAAGGAGCCGTCGTAGAGACTGCCGAGGGTGTCGCGGACGAAGTGGCAGCGGCGTACGGTCCCGTCGCCGTCGACCGAGATCACCGACTCGCCCGTGCGGCAGGGGAGTCCGGCCGAGCGGTGCGGGTGCCGGCTGTAGGGGAAGAGCGGGTCGAGGGCCGTCCACCGCGCGGCCTCGGCGTCGGTGTAGGTGTGCCCCTCGGCCGCGTTGACCCACAGGTAGTGCCGCTCCGGCAGGTCGGCCCGCAGCCGCCGGGCCGCGCCGAGGTGCTCGGGCAGCCCGACGACCCCGACGCTGAACCGCACGTCCAGCGCGGCCAGTTCCCGGGTGCGGGCCAGGAAGCGGTCGTACGGGGTCTGGCCCGGGTGGTACGTGCACCACAGCGCCGCCTTGGCGCGGTCGGCGTCGGCGAGCCACCCGGTGCGGCCGCTGAGGTTGGTCTGGATCGCGACCCGGCGCACGTGCGGCATGTGCGAAAGCCGCACGATCGCCTCCCGGTACCAGGACCGGGTCAGCCCCTCGCCCCACGGGGTGAGGAGCACCGCGAGGGTGTCGTCCTGCGCGGCGGCCCAGTCCGTGAAGCGCTCCAGTGCCGCCCGGTCGGAGCGCAGTTGGGCGGGCATGTCGCGGCGCTTGGCGAACGGGCAGTAGGGGCAGTCGTAGTCGCAGGAGGCGAGCGGGCCGCGGTAGAGGAGCGTGAGGTCCATCCGCGCTCACCGGACCTCGTGGGCGGCCATGGCGGCGCGCACCCGGGGCGAGAAGAGGGCAGGACCGGCCGCGTCGGAGTGCGCGAGGCCCTCGGGGCTCAGCCGCAGCAGGGCGGGCGGCGCGCCCGCGTCGAGCCAGCCGCGGGCGGCGAAGGCGGCGAGTTCGGCGGGGAAGTCCTGCTGCGGGGTGCTGCCGAAGCGGGCGCGGTAGCCGGCCACCTCAAGCCCCTCGGCCTGGAGCAGCGACTGGAGCAGATGGCGGCGGCGTGCCTCGTCCGCGTCGATCGCGCGCCCGTGCTCGGCGTGCCCGAAGTCCGCGGTCGTCGTCGCCGTGTAGTCGTCGACGATGCCGCGTATCTGCGGCATGCCCACCGCGTAGTCGAAGGAGTAGTGCAGGCCCGCGGTGTACGAGCGGGCGCCGCAGCCCAGGCCGACCATGCCGTCGGTCTGGCACGCGTGATCGACGGGACCCTGCGGCGCGGGCGCGTCGGCGCGCCGGAACATCCGCATCGACTCCTGCCGGTAGCCGCGCTCCAGCAGGTGGTCGCGGCCGCGCCGGTAGAGGTCCAGCCGCTGCGCGTCCCACGCCGGGTCGCCGGTGTCGGTGCGTCCGTGCAGGCCGGTGGCGGGGCGTACGTACAGCGGGTAGAGATACAGCTCCTCCGGGCGCCAGGCGAGCGCGGCGTCCAGGGAGGAACGCCAGCTCGCCGGGGTCTGGCCGCCGATGCCGTAGATGAGGTCGATGTTGAGCACCGGCACGCCGGTGTCGCGTATCCGGCCCAGAGCAGCCTCGACGTCGGCCCGGCGCTGCGGGCGGACGGCGGCGCGCGCCTCGTCGTCGGCGAAGCTCTGCACCCCGAGGCTGATCCGGGTGGCGCCGCGCGCGGCCAGCACGGCGAGCCGGTCGGCGGTCGCGGTCGAGGGCGACGCCTCGACGGACAGCGGCACTTCGCCGAGCGGGGCGCCCATGCGGTGCTCGGCGATGTCGCACAGCCGCTCCAGCTCGGCGGCCTCCAGGAAGGTCGGGGTGCCGCCGCCGAAGGCCGCCGCGGCGAAGCGCACCGCACCGGCGGCTCCGCCGTCGTCGAGCGCGGCGCGGACCGCGTCGGCCTGCCGCTCCAGCGCGTCGAGATAGCGGGTGGTGAGGTCGCCGGGGGCGCCGACGCGGGTGAACAGGTTGCAGAATCCGCACCGCACCTCGCAGAAGGGGATGTGCAGGTAGAGCGCGAGGGCGTCCTTGGGCTCGTCCCGCCACAGGTCGCGCAGCGCCGGGCGGCCGGGGAGCGCCCGGTAGGCGGTCTTGTGCGGGTAGGCGTAGACGTAGTCCTGGTACGGGCGCACGGCGGCGGCTGTCGCGGCGGACGGCACGGGGGCCGGGACACGGGGCGGGGCGGTGGTCATGCTGCGGGCTCCCGGTGCTCCAGGAAGAAGTGGGCGTAGGGCACGGTCCACACCGACGGGTGGCCGATGCGGTGGCCGCTCCAGCCGTCGTCGCCGTAGGCGGTGCCGTGGTCGGAGCAGACGATGGCGAAGCAGCGGCGGCGGGAGCGGGCGGCGGCGAAGAGCCGTCCGATGTGCCGGTCGACGTACATGAGGGCGGCCCGGTGCGTCGCGCGCGTGTCACCGGCGTCCTTCGTCGCGCCGGGCAGGTGGAACCAGTTGGGCTGGTGCAGCGCCGAGACGTTGACGAAGAGGAAGAGCCGGCGCCCGGCGGGCAGCGCGGCCACCACCTCCTCGGCCCGCCACACCTGTGCCTCGAACGAGGTGGGCGAGGCGACGCCGAACTCCGGCTCCCAGTGGCTCTCCGCGAAGAGACCGGGCAGGACGCCGCCGAGCGCGCCGCGCCGGTTGAAGAAGCCGACACCGCCGATGCACACGGTGTGGTAACCCGCCGCAGCCAGTCCGCCGACCAGGTCGGGCGCGTCGAAGACCCAGGTGCCGTCCGCGGTGGACTCGCTGCCCTCGAAACGGGCGGCGAACAGCCGCGGATGCGGTCCCGGCGCCGCCGGGGTGGGCAGGAAACCGGCGAACATCGCCTGGTGGGAGGCGTAGGTGAAGCTGCCGGGCGCGTGCCGCCGCTCCCAGGCGCCGCCGGGCAGGTGCGGCGCGAGGTTCGGCAGCCGCCCCTCCGCGGCGAGTTCGGCGGCGACGTCGTGGCGCAGCGTGTCGAGGGTGACCAGCAGCAGGTCGTCGCGGCCGACGACCTCGTTCATGTCGGGATTCGCGTACGCGCCCGGGGCGGGCGTCGCGGCCGGTGCCTGGTGCGCGTCGGGGGCGGGGTGCGGCGGCCCGCCCCCGGATTCCGGGTCAGGTCGATGCACGGTGCTGCTCCCTCGCAGGTGTCGCGGGTCTTGCCGGTGGTGCGGGTGGTGCGGGTGTTGCGGGGTCGGTGGGCGTCGCGCGTCCTGCACGTGCCGCCGGTCCCGCCGCCGCCGGACCCGCGGGGCCGCCCGTCCGGGCCGCCACATAGGCGGGCAGCGCGGCGAGTTGGGCCCGGTAGGTGTCCAGGCCCTCCGCGAAGGTGCCCGGCAGACCCGTCAGCCGTGGCAGCAGGTCGCCGAAGGCGTTGACCTCGGCGACGGCGAAGCGCCGCCAGTCCGCCGCGGGCAGCAGATCGACGCCGACCGCGAGCGTGCCGGGGAAGCAGGCCGCCGCGCGTTCGCAGACGCGCAGGCCCTCCTCCCAGACCGGACCGGCCGCTGCCACGGCGGCCGCGAGGTCGCCGCGGGCACCGCCGAGGTGCAGATTGGTCATCGGCCAGCGGCTGGTGCGCAGCACCGCGTGGGTGGCCCTGCCCGCCACGACCAGCACCCGTACGTCGGCGGCGCGGCCGTCCACCGTCGCCTTCGGCAGCCAGCGTTCGACGTGCAGCCCTTCCGGCGCGAGCGCGTCGACCAGTGCGGCGGCCTCGCGCTCGGCGGTGACACGGCGCACCCGCAGCGAGTTGAACAGCCGCCCGTCCACCGCCTCCACGGACGTCGTCGCCCGCACCCGGCCGCCGGGCGCGGTCTCCAGCGCGAGCACGCCCGAGGCCGACGAGCCGTGCGCCGGTTTCACAAAGGCTCGCGGCATGCGGTGCTCGCGCAGGAGCGTCCGCAGGTCGTCCCACCCGCGCACGGGGGTGTCGCCGCCGCTCGTCGGCGATTCCGGCACGGGAACCCCGGCCCGTGCCAGCAGGCGGTGGCAGGCCCGCTTGTCGAAGAGGACGGCCAGCTCGCCCGGGTCGTCGAGCCGTACGCCGCCGCGCAGTGTCCGCACCGCCGCGGTGAAGGCGGCGTACCAGCGCGCGCCGCCCTCCACCCGGGTCGGGTCGTCCACCCCGCGCAGCAGCCGGTCGACCTCCGGGTGCTCGCCCGGCGAGTCCAGCCGCACGACCTCGTCCGGCGCGAAGCCGGCCCCGCCCTCGCGCAGCACGTCCAGCCACGGCACGACCCGGGGCGCGGCGAACCCGGCGGCCACCGCCGCCCCGGCGAACAGCTGCACCCGGCGGTTGTCCGGATTGCCGACCACCGCCAGCCGCGGGCCCCGCCCGCCGCCCGGCACCGCTTCCTCCCCGGCCACCTCCTGCCCCCTGTCCCTTCCGACGGCCCGCGCGCCGCTACTCGCCGACGGCGACGTAGCGCCAGACGGTGCCCGTGTCGCCCTCGGTGTACGACTCGGCGTTCGCGCTGCCGAGGTCGAGCCGGACGCCCGCGGGCTCCAGCGTCTCGCGCAGCTGCCGGGCGACGTCCTCGCCGATGTAGTTGTGGTGCAGATCCAGCGACTTCAGGTGCGTCAGCGGCTGCCCGGCGAGCAGCGCGGCGGCGCCCTTGTCCGTCAGCACGCCCATGGACAGGTCGACCTCGTCGAGCCGCGCCACGACCGGGGCGGTGGCGAAGGCCGCGGCCACCGCGTCCTGCATGTCGCTGTTGCGCAGCGCCAGCCGCCGCAGGGCGGGCAGCCGGGTGCCGGTCAGGAAGGGTTCGAGGTCGGCCACCGTGGCGTCGCCGCCGTAGTCCGAGGTGCCGAGCCACAGGTCGAGGTCGGTGAGCGCCGGGAAGTCGCTCGCGGCGATTCCGCGCACCACGTCCGCGCCCAGCCCGCCGCTCTGCACGACGAGTTCGCGCAGGTTCTCGTGCCGGACGGCGGGGAATTCCAGGCTGTTGCCGCCCCGGACGCCGAACCGCTCCAGCTCGGGGAAGCCGGTGAGCAGCGGGGTGAGATCGGCCTGGACGATCCAGGAGATCTCGCACTCCTCGAAGGTCATGTCCCCGATGAAGAGCGAGCGCAGCGCGGGCAGTTGTTCGCGTGCGGCGAGCAGCGCCTCGACGACCGGCCCCGGCCCCTCCTCGTACGCCTCCGGCCACGCGCCCACGACCAGCGCCCTGACCTGGCTGAGGTCGACGGCGGCGGCGAAGCGGGCGAAGGCCTCGGGCCAGGTCTCCTCGCTGTCGTAGGTGTCCGCGGCGATCCGCCACGCGGCCTCTCCCGCGGCGGCGTCCGGGCGGCGCCGGTCAGCCGGTGACGGCCAGTCGACGACCGGCAGTCCGCCGTACTCCTTCAGGTGGTCGTGCACCAACCCGCTCATGTCCCTGTCCCGTTCACGCCGCGTCGAGGTGTCCCCGGACGGCGGGGCGCTGCGCCAGGCCGTCCGGAGCCGATGTGTGATCACGTTGTACCAAGAGGGTCCGACAACGCCCGCCGGGGGCCCGTCCGCACCGCCTCCCGCCCGCCCGTCCGCCGGGATCCCTCCTCCAGTTCCCGGCCTCCTGCCCGGCTTCTTGCTCGGGCGAGCAAACGCGCGTACCGTCTTGCTCATGCAAGCAAAAGACAGCACGGGCAAGCAAGCATCCGGCCGGGGGGCGGGACGCAAGGCCAAGCCGTCGTTCACCGAGACCGGCCGCCGCGCCCAGATCGTCGCCGCCGCCATCGACGTCATCGCCGAATCGGGCTACCACCGGGCCTCGTTCGCGAAGATCGCCGAGCGCGCCGGGCTCAGCAGCACGGGGATGATCAGCTACCACTTCGACGGGCGCGACGACCTGATGCGCGAGGTCGTCGCCGAGGTCATGCGCCTCGCGGACGGCTACGTCCGCCCCCGTGTCACCGCCCACGAGGGCTACGCGGCCCGGCTGCGCGCCTATGTCGAGAGCAACCTCGACCTCGTCGCCGACCACCCCCGCCCCATGGCCGCGATCACCGGCGTCCTCACCAATCTGCGCGGCGACGAGCCGGGCATGGCCGCCTTCCTCGGCGCGGCCGAAGCAGGTCTCGCGGCGCAGGCGGAACAGCTCAGGAACGGCCAGCGGGCGGGGGAGTTCTGCGACTTCGACCCGTGGGTGACGGTGCGGGCGATCCGCGCCGCCATCGACGACATCGTGCGGCGCGCCGCCCACGACCCCGGGCTCGACGTACGGGCCGCGGGCCGCGAACTCGCCGACCTCTTCGACCGCGCCACCAGGAGGACGTCATGACCGCAGCGGACACGGAAGCACACACGGGCACAGGGGCACACATGGGTACGGCGCACCGCACACCGCCGCAGGGCACGGAGGACGCCACCGCGCGGCCCGCGCGCGACAGGACCGCGGCACTGCGCCGCCGGCTCGCCGCGCAGCTCCTCCTCGAACTCGTCCTGCCGCTCGGCGCGTACTACGGGCTGCGCGGCGCGGGCGCCGGACAGTACCTCGCGATGGCCGTCGGCGGCCTGCTCGTGCTGCCGTGGATCGGCTACGGGATCGTGCGGCACCGCCGGATCGAGGCCGTGGCGGTGTTCACCCTCACCCTGGTCGTGGCCGGCACCCTGCTCACCCTGGTGACCGGCAGCCCGCGCGTGCTGATGGTCCGGGACAGCTGGCTCACCGCGACCCTCGGCCTCTGGGTGCTCGCCACGCTCCTGTTCCGGCGGCCGTTCATGATGACCGCCTCCCGCGGCATCGTCGTCGCCAAGACCGGCGAGGCCGGGTTCGCCGCCTGGGAGGCCCGGTGGGACGCCGAGCCCGTCTTCCGCCACCAGCTGCGGCTGCTCACCGCGGTGTGGGGTGCCGGGTTCCTGCTGGACTCGGCGCTGCGCATCGTCCTGGCCTACGCGATCCCGGTGGACGCCTTCCCGCTGGTCAGCACCGTGCTGTGGCTCGCGCTGCTCGGCGCGATGATCGGCTTCCACAACTGGTACATCACCCGCAACGGGCTCAAGCTCTGACCCCCCCCGGGACGTCAGGGGTGCATGCGGGCGCCCTTGAGGATCTTGTCCACCGCGTTGCGGGGGCCGTGGACCGCCAGCCCGACCAGGTCGAGCTGCTCGCGGCGCACCGCCCGCACCGCCGCCCGGTTGTCCCGGTCGTTGCCCGTCGTGAATAGGTCCGACGTGAAGACGGCCACCGGCAGGCCGCGGGACAGCGCCCGGCCGTGGGCGGCGGTCAGCGTCTCCTTGCCGCCCTCGAAGACCAGCACCGGCTGGCGGAACATCGGCAGGTAGGCGGTGCCGTCGGCGTCCTCGTACGGCTCCCCGACCACCTCCGGCGCGACGCTGCCCAGCCCGCTGACCAGGAAGGCGGTCACATTGAGCCGCTGCCAGGACCGGAGGTCGTCGCGCAGCAGAACGGCGATCTTGGTGTCGAAGCGTACGGGCGGCAGGCCGGCCCCGGTGTCGTTCACGGTTTCCATGCCCCCAGCCTCGCGGTCCGACGCGACGGCGGTCTTGTACGTTCTTTGCATGGCACAGGCGCACGAGACCTCCGCGTGGCGCCCGCCGGTGGCGGGAGTCGTGGAGGTCCTGCACGCCCGCTTCACCGACCACGCCTACCCGATGCACGTGCACGACGCCTGGACGCTGCTGATCGTCGACGACGGCGCCGTCCGCTACGACCTGGACCGCAGCGAGCACGGCACCCCCGTCGGCACGGTCAGCCTGCTGCCGCCGCTGGTCCCGCACAACGGCTCGCCCGCCACGCCGCACGGCTTCCGCAAACGCGTCCTCTACCTCGACATGACGCAGCTCGACGAGCGGTTCGTCGGCCCGGCCGTCGACACCCCGGACCTCGCCGACCCGCTGCTGCGCACCCGCATCGGACAGCTGCACCAGGCACTCGCCCGCCCCGGCGACGAGCTGGAGGCCGAGAGCCGCCTCGCCCTCGTCGGCGAGCGGCTGCGTACCCACCTGCGCCCCCGGCTCGTGCCCGCGGGCCGCCCGGACACCGGCGTCGCCCACCGGCTGCGCGACCTCCTCGACGCGCACCTGCGCGACGGCGTCACCCTGGACGAGGCCGCCCGGCGCCTGCACGCCCACCCCACGCACCTGGTGCGCGCCTTCAGCGCCGCCTTCGGCATCGCCCCGCACCAGTACGTGACGTCCCGCCGGGTCGACCTCTCCCGCCGGATGCTGCTGGACGGCCTGCCGCCCGCCGAGGTGGCGACCGCCGTCGGCTTCTACGACCAGGCCCACTTCGGCCGCCACTTCACCCGCGTGCTGGGCACCGCTCCCGGCCGCTACGCCGCACGCGTGCGGGCCGCCGGCGGGAATCCCCGCCGACGGCCCGCCGCACCGCCCGTCCGCTCTCAGACGATGGCCACCGGGCCGTCCCAGTAGTCGCGGTCCACGGTCAGCGTGTAACCCTTGCGGGTCTCCTTGCTGTTGGCCTGGTACTGGTGCGCCCGGCTGTGACCGGTGTAGAGCTTCGCGTTCCAGGGCCAGTCCGTCGTGGTCGTCGCCTTGGCGTCCCACAGCGCGTACCACAGGTTGCCCGGCAGGTCCGTCCGGTCCGCCGCCGTGGCGACGGCCTTGGCGCTGGACGTCGAGAAGCCGTAGTAACCGGCGCGGTAGGTCTTGCCGCGCAGCGTCTTGCTGAACGACCGCACGTACGCCAGCACGGCGTTGTTGCACGACGTGTTGGTGACGTCGTACGACTCCATGTCCAGGTAGATCGCCGACCCGGCCTTCATCCCCAGCGCCGCCGCCTTCGCGACCGCGTCCTTGCCGTCACTCGCCCCGAGCGACGTCGCGGTGGCGGCGGTGAGCTTCTCCGACTTCGTCCCCGTCTGGCACGGCGGCTGGGCCCCGACGTAGATCGGGATGATCTTCCAGCCCGACGAGTTGGCCGCCTTCACCCAGGAAGCGGTCAGATTGGGCTGCGCGCAGCCCCGGTTCCGCCCGCCCACATAGACGGCCGCGCCGCCGTAGTAGCCGTCCGCCTTCCACGCCTTCATCGCCGTCTGCGACGGCGCGGTGCACGTGTCGAACGCGCGCCCGGTGAAGGTCTTCTGCGCGGGCCACGTGGTCGCCGCCATCGACGACTGCGCCATGACCACACCCCCCGCCGCGACGACGGCCGCGGCCGTCCCCCACGCGATGTACCGCCCCTTTTTCGACAACCGGTGCCTTGGCAAGCCCACCCTCGTTCTCCGGCGACCTTCCGGCCGCCCCACGATTCCACCCGGCCACGCCGGGACGAGCTGATCGTAGAGGCACCAAGGACCCCGTCCGCACAGGGGTGCGAGTGGGCACCACCGCAGTCCGGGAGGTCATCGCGGCCAGTGGGACGACATGACGTGCCGGCTGCGCAGTCCGGCGGTCGTGACGGCGGCCTGGGCGGCTGCGATCAGGGCCAGGGCGCCGGTCACGCCGAGCAGTTGGAGGGCGAGACCGGCGGTGAGGGAGCCGAGGGGGGCGCCGGCGCCGATGAGGGTCATCGTCGCCGCCATCGTGCGGCCGCGCCGGTGGTCCGGGATGCGCCGGAAGACCAGGATGTCGACGAGGACCCGCAACGCGGGCAGCCCGAGTCCGGCCAGCGCCAGTATCGCGAAGACCCACACCGGGCCGAACGGCAGCGCCAGCAGGCCCACGCCCGCCGTGGTCAGGGCGGACGCGGTCAGCAGCACCGCACCGGGGCCGAGCCGGCGGTCGAGCCGGGGCACGAGGGCCGCGCCCGCGAGCATGCCGACGGCGGTGCCGGTGAGGGCCAGGCCGATCGCGCCGGGGGAGTGGTGCTGGTGCCGCAGCGCCACCACGACCACCAGGACGGCCGCGGTCACGCTGAAGTAGAAGCAGCAGATGACGGCGAGGGCCGCGCGCAGCAGTCGGTCGGCGACGAGTTCGCGCAGCCCGGCGAGCGCCTCGGCGGCCGGCCGGGGCCCCGGGCCCCGCACGGCCGGGGCCTTCGCCGCCGGGGGGCGTACCGCCAGGGCGCAGCAGAAGGAGACCGCGAAGCCGACGGCCGCGGCCGCGAAGGGGAGGGCGCGTGAGGCCAGGAAGAGCGCGCCGCCCAGTGGCGGTCCGGCCAGGGCGGCGGCCCCGCCGCGCGCCTCGTCCCGGCTGAGCGCGGCGGTGAGCTGGTGGTCCGGCACCACCGCGCGGAGCAGCAGCATGCGGGCGGGCGCGCCGAACGCCGTCGAAGCGCCCAGGACGACCGCGGCGCCCAGGAGCAGGCCGACTCCGGCCACGCCCGCGGCCAGGCAGCCGGCGACGAGGACGAGGGCCAGCACCCGTACCACTTCGGCGACCAGCAGGACGCGCCGCCGGTCGAGCCGGTCGACCGCGACACCGGCGGGCAGCCCCGCCAGGATCGCGGTGCCGACCTCGGCGAAGCCGAACAGGCCCGCCAGCGCCGGGGATCCGGTCAGGCCGAGGACCAGCAGCGGAGCGGCGACCTCGACGGTCTCCTGGCCGAGGTTGGCGGCGGCGGCCCCGAGCCACAGCGCCTGGAAGCGGCGGTTGCGCCGCAGCGGCACCGCGGCGGGTGGCCGCTCTTCACGTTCCGCCAGACATTCACTCATGCGTGAATGGTAGGCATCGCGTGAACGCTTGACCAGTGTTGAATGGAGCGGGCACGCCGGACCCGGCACCGGCGCGCGGACGACGGGAAGGAACCGGACGACGATGGCCGAGGAAGCGGAGGGCGGCGCGCGGACCGTCCGGGAAGTCGCCGACGTGGAGACGCTCAAGGCGCTGTCCGACCCGCTGCGGCTGGCGATCCTGCGCGCGATGACGACCGACGTGCACGCCGCCTACCGGGTCAAGGACCTCGCGGGCATGCTGGACCAGCCGGTCACCCGGCTCTACCGGCACATCAAGGTGCTGGAGGCGGCCGGACTGATCCGGGTGGCGCGGACCCGGCTGGTCTCCGGCATCCAGGAGAGCCAGTACCAGGTCGCGCAGTTCGCCCTGCGGCTGGGCCGCGAGCTGCTGGCTGCGCCCGGCAGCGCGGGCGAGGTCGCCGACGCCTTCGCGGCCGCGCTGGACGGCGTCCGCGACCGGCTCGTCCGGGACGTCACCACCGGCCGCTTCCGGCGCGACCCCGCCCCCGACGGCTCGCCCGACCCGCTCGCTCCGGTGGTCGTCGCCCTCGACACCCGTCTGTCCCCCGACCGCGCCGCGGACTTCCGCGCCCGGCTGGCCGCGCTGGTCGAGGAGTTCAACGGCCCGGAGGGCGAGGACGGGGAGGCGGTCCCGGTGGAGCTCCTGCTGGCGTTCTGGGCGCCCCGCGCCCCCGCGCCGCCCGCCGCGGGCTGACCCTGCTCGTACGGCCGTCCGCCGCGGGGCGGTGTGCCCCGCGGCGGACGGCCGGGCGGGGGATCTACCGGTAGGTGATGTCCGACGCCTTGTAGTTGCAGTAGTGGCCGTCGGCGTCGGAGCCGTTCTTCGGCGGCTCGGCCCCGGTGTTGTTGCCGATGTACTTCTGGCAGGGGACGATCTTGTGGCTGCTGTCCCCGACGATCGTGATGTTGCGCAGGGAGACGGTGTCGCCGTAGTTGGTGTTGATGCCGGCGAGGGCGCTGCCCTTGTACGTGGCCTCGATGCCGTTCAGCTCGATGGTCCGCTGGTACTGCGTCGAGCAGTTGCCGCACGAGCGTACGAGCTTGCCGAAGTCCTGCACGGCGAAGTTGCTGACGACGAGTTTGCCCGCGCCGTTGAACTGCAGGACCTTGTCGGAGGCGTGCATCGCGCCGCCGCCGGTGACGGTGTAGACGTTGGAGGACGAGGAGCCGCGGAAGGTGGCGGCGTCCTCGCCGACGTCCTCCCACCACACGTTCTGCAGGGTGCAACTGCCCTCGCAGTGCGCACCGTCGGCCGCGGGCGAGCCGATGACGACGTTCTTCAGGGTCGCCCCGGGGGCCAGGTCGAAGATCGGGCCCTGGTCCTCGGACTGGTCGCTCGTGCCGAGGTCGCCGGTGCCGTAGTAGCGGGCGTAGCCGTAGTCCTTGGTGCCGGAGACCGAGATGGTGGAGCTGGTGCCGTGGTTGCTGGTGGGCGTGGGCCAGGTCGCCGCCGAGGCCGACGGCGGAAAGGCCCCGGTGGCCACCACGGCGGTGCCGATCGCGGTGACCGAGCCGAGGACGGCGGCGAACCGGCGGCTCCGAGGGCGCGGGCGGCGGTGGGGCGGTCGGGGTAACGCGGTGCGTGGGGGCATGGTGCTCTTCCTTTGTGGGGGGATGAACCTCATGATCGGCAAGCGCTTGCTGTCCAAGTGGGGTCACACTCCGTCGAAGCGCTGCGGTGCCAAGCACCGTAGGACACCTCCGGCAGGCAGGCAACACCTCGCGTAAGGATCGGCTCGTGCGTGGATCCCGCCGCGGCGAGCCTTCAGGACGGCGGATCCGGTGCGGTGGAGGCGCGCGAGCGGGTCGGCGGCGACCGGTGGTGAAGCGCATCGACCGTGGGGGTGGCGGGGTGTCAGGAGTGTGGTGGGAAGCGGCAGTAAAGGCTTACTGTCTGCCCGACGGGTTGTGCGTGGACATGGATTCTGTTCATACTGCGGAACGCCAGGACGAGGCAGGCCCGTTCGCAAGCCCCCGAGGAGTGGCCCGTGACGCTCACCCGCCGATCCCTGCTCGCCGCCGGAACAACCGCCGCCGCCCTCGGACTCGCGGGCACCCGGGCACCCGCGGCCCGCGCCCGCGACGGGCGGCACACCCGCGGTGTGCTGCGGGTCTCCCCGGACGGGCGG
This sequence comes from Streptomyces sp. NPDC021224, assembly GCF_044332905.1. Lineage (NCBI taxonomy): Bacteria > Bacillati > Actinomycetota > Actinomycetes > Kitasatosporales > Streptomycetaceae > Streptomyces > Streptomyces sp. NPDC021224. Next base: position 183,240 of record NZ_JBIRPW010000016.1, read on the forward strand.
GGCGACTTCAGGACCGTCCAGGCCGCGGTGGACGCCGTGCCCGGCGCGGGCGCCGTCGTCGTGCTCGGCCCCGGCACCTACCGTGAGACGGTCCTGGTCACCGCCGCCGCGGCCGGGCTGACGCTGCTCGGCGCGACGGGCGACCCGCGCGACACCGTCATCGTCCACGACATAGCCAACGGCACGCCCAGACCGGGCGGCGGCACGTACGGCACCTCGGGGTCGGCCACCGTGACCGTCCAGGCCGCGGACTTCACCGCCCGCGGCATCACCTTCGCCAACGACTGGCTGCGCGCCGACCACCCCGGCGTCACCGGCACCCAGGCCGTCGCGCTCAAGGTGCAGGGCGACCGCTCGGCCTTCCACCGCTGCCGCTTCCTCGGCCACCAGGACACGCTGTACGCCGACACCCTCGCGCAGGACGTCCTCGCCCGGCAGTACTTCCGGGACTGCTACGCCGAGGGCGACGTGGACTTCGTCTTCGGCCGGGCCACCGCCGTCTACGACCGCTGCCACTTCCGCACCCTGGACCGCGCGGACCTGGCCGCCCCGCCGTACGGCTTCGTCTTCGCGCCCAGCACCACGGCCGCCGACCCGCACGGCTTCCTTGCCACGCGCTGCCGGATCAGCAGCGGCGCCCCGGACGGCGCGTACAAGCTCGCCCGGCCGTGGGTGCCGAGTTCCGACACCACCGCGGTGCCGATGCTGACGGTGCGCGACAGCGTGCTCGGCGCGGGCCTCGACGCGGCCCGGCCGTACGCCGACATGTCGGCCGCCTTCCCGTGGCAGAGCATGCGCTTCGCTGAGTACGCCAACCGCGGGCCGGGCGCGGCCGTCACCGACCCGGCGGAGCGGCCGCAGCTCACCGCGGCGCAGGCCGCGGCCGCGACCCGCGAGGCATACCTCGCGGGCGACGACGGCTGGGCGCCGTGGCGGGCCGCGGGGCGCTGAGGGGCGTTTCCGGCGGCCCGGACACGGAGGCGGGAGGGGTCAGGACACCAGGGGCTGGTCCTCCAGTTCGGTCAGGGTCACCGTGCACAGCCCGCCGCGCTCGGCCCGGACGTCCGTCACCTTCAGCTGGGTGCCCGGCAGCAGGATGAACTCCTCCTCGCCGGTGAAGGCCGAGAAGTTCTGGATGCCCGTCGCACGCAGCGGGTTGACGGTGAACAGGGTGCGCTTGCCGCGGCTGCCGAGGAAGGCGCGGGCCACCCCCACGTTCGGCGTGCAGGACGAGACGCCCCACCAGGTGATCGTCCGGCCGAGCGGATACTGCGCCCGCAGGTCGAGCGGCACGCCCCGCCACAGCGGTTCGGTCCGGGCCGGGAGCCCGGAGACCGCCGAGAACAGCAGCCGCAGGTAGGGCAGGTACGGAACGACCCGGGCGCGGTCGGGCGACCGCAGCACGGCGTTGATCTCGCGGTAGAACGCGGACTCGCACGTGTACAGGTACAGCGCGGCGATGGCCTCCGGCGACAGGACGCCGGACAGCTCGTCCGCCCGCCGCTTGCCGAACTCGTGCGAACGGCTCACGTGCCCGTCCAGACCGGGCAGCAGCTCGACGACCGGGCCGACCGCGTCCCGGAAGTCCATCAGCGGCGTGTCCAGGACACCGGTGACGGCGGGGAGGACGAGGCCCTCGTCCTTCACGCTCGCCAGGCGTTCCAGGTAGAGCTGGTGCAGCTCCATGGTGGACGTGATGAACGCGCCCATCCGCTCCGCCACGTCGCCCTGCGCGCCGCCCGCTTCGGCCGCCGCGGCGTTCCACCCCGTGCTGGGCAGCCAGTCGACCGGGTCGGCCCCGAGCGAGGCGAGGGCGTCGTTGACGACGGCGAAGTGCTCGCCGTCGCAGAAGATGTCGCCCTGCGCCGCCGGGTTGCAGTGGTCGATGTGCCGCACCTCGACACCGGGATACTTCTTCTGCAGCCGCACCACGACCTGCTTGAGACTGCGCGCGTGCGCGCCCCACCAGGCGAAGACCACCCCGCGGTCCTCCTCGGGGGCGTCCTGCTTGGCCTTCAGGATCTCCTCGACGATCCGCTCGGCGACCGGCCGCCAGAAAGCGGTGTGCCGGTCCGGTCCCGAGGAGCCGTCGCTGTGCGCCGTCAGCGCCGCGTTCAGCAGCAGCACACCCTGGGTGAGCATCGCCTGGAACCACTCCGGCGGCTGGACGGTCTCCTGCTCCGCGAGCAGCTTGCGGATGTCCGCGATCGGGGTCTTCTTCGGTATCCCGTACTTCCACATCGCCGCCGCCTTGATGATGCAGCGGATGCTGACGACCCGTCCGAACTGGCTGTCCTTCCAGTCGTGGAAGGTGTTGTCGAACATCGCGATGCCGGTGGCGCTCTCCGGCCTCGGGTACGGATTCTGGCCGAAGACGACGACCTTCCACTTGTGCGGTGCGTGCGGCTTGAGCGCCTGGAAGGTCAGCTCGCGGACCGGGACGACCTCCGGGCGGCGCTGCGGGCCGATGAACTCCGCCGCGCCGGGCTGCGCCTCGATGACCGGTTTGAGCAGCGGCAGCCACGGCTCGCCGCCGCCCGCGAAGAGCTCGGTGAGAGCCAGCGGGTCGTCCGGGCCGGGCGTGGCGGGGGTGGTGGGGGCGTCGCTCATGGCGGAGTCTCCGGAATGTCGAGAGGTTGAACCGTCGCACTGATGAACCGATGTACTGAAGTGCCGATGGACTGCACTGCCGATGGACCGATGGAGCGGGGCCGTACGGTGTCCGGCCCGCGCGGCCGTCGTCCGGCCGGCTGCGGCACCTCTACTCATACCGGCAGGGTCTGACACCCGCTCACCCGGACCCGTCGGGCGGCCGGCCGGCGCATGACGGGCTGTCAGCGGGTGGACGCCCCGGGGCGGGGCGTTGTCAGTGGGTGGGGGTAGCGTCGTGATCGACAAGAGGAAAGATCTCGACCGTAGGGGGACCCATGACCGCGAACCGTGTGCAGCAGCCGCTCCGCGTGGTGCTGGCCGATGTGAACGCGACGGTGGTGGAGTCGTGGCGGGCGGCCTTCGCGGACACGCCCGAGATCGAGATCCGCAAGGCCTCGATCCTCGACCAGGACGTGGACGCGTGGGTCAGTCCCACGAACTCCCGGGGCCGCATGGACGGCGGGGTGGACGCGGTCGTCAAGCGCCATCTGGGAGCGGGGATCCAGCTGCGCGTGCAGCGCGCGATCCGCGACGAGGCGGGCGGCCGGCTGCCGGTCGGCAGCGCGGTGTGCGTGCCGTCTGGCGCGGTGCGCCCGAAGTACCTGATCTCCGCCCCGACGATGGAGGAGTCCGCGCAGAACGTGAGCGAGACGCTCAACGTCGCGCTCGCCTGCGCCGCCGCCTTCCAGGCCGTCCACCGGCAGAACAGCGTGGCACCCGGCAGCATCGGGTCCGTCGCGCTGGTCGGGATGGGGGCCCGGACGGGCCGCGTGCCCGCGCGGGTGTGCGCGAACCTGATGTGGACCGGCTACACCCTCTTCCAGGACTACTCGTTCGAGGACTACGACGACCTGCGCCGCACGGTCGTCGCGCAACTCGACGACATCGAGAGCGTTCCGGAGACCCAGCGGGTGCGGATATCGCCGCCGCAGGCGCGGTCCGCCCGCCGCTGACGCCGGGTCCGCCCGGCGTGCCGCGGGCCGCCGTCCCGCCCACCTCGGGGGTGGTGGGAGGGCGGCCCGCGGGGGGACGCTGCCGGTCAGTCCGCGCAGGTGAGCTGTGCCGTGCCCCAGTCCGCGTGGTCGAAGGCGGTGCCGTCGCCGCCGTCCGCGACCACCAGGGTCAGGGTGTGGACGCCCGTCGTGTCGGCGGTCAGGCCGACCGCGTCCTGTCCGCCGCGCAGGACGTCCGTGGCGGCCAGCTGCCTGCCGTCACCGAGGACGGTGAAGGTCACACTGCCCTTACCGCCCGTCTCGTCGTCCACGCCGACCTGCGCCTCGAAGCGGGTGCAGCGGGCCTGGATGTCGATGTCCACCCGGGAGGGGGCGTTCACGCCCAGGCCCTTGGCGAAGACGGTGCCGCCGACGGTGAGCGGGTTGCCGTCCCCGGAGCCGGTCTCGCCGTTGGACAGGTCGCGCTCGACCGGCCCCCAGCCGTTGGTCGCGGAGAGGAAGGGCTGGTCACTGGCGTAGGCCGTACCGTGCAGCGGGATGCTGACGTGCACGATCTGCTCGACGTGCACCGGCGGGGCCTGCCTGCCGGCGGGGTTGGCGTACTCGGCCCACACGGGGACGTCCACCGCGCCGCCCGGCTGGTCCTTGCCGAGCGTCACCTGCCAGCTGGCGTCGAGTGCCTGGCCGGCGTGCAGGCTGCCGCGTGTGACGTCGTGTCCGGAGACCGTCCAGCCCTGCGGGAGCCGGGCGCGGTCCAGCGTCAGGCGCACCTGGCGCAGGCCCGCCTGTGGTGAGATGAAGCTCGCGTCGATCCGCACGCTGCTCCCGGCCTCGGCGGTCGCCGCCGACGGGTCGACGGTCAGCGTGGTGGCGGGAGCGGTGACGACCGGCTCGTCGCAGTCGGTACGGCCCCGGGTGGCCGGGCAGGCGAGCGCGGCGAAACCGCCGTCGGCGGCCGCGTCCACGGTGAGGGTGTCGCGCGCGGTCACCGTCCGCACGGTGCGCTGCAACTGCCCGTCCTTGTCGCCGACGGTCTCCAGCAGCCAGCTTCCCTTGCCCAGGAAGCCCAGCGGCGCCTTCATGGTGTCCGCCTGTCCGGCCAGGATGCCGCCGACGAACCAGCGGTCGTCGCTGCGCCGGGCGATGACGACCTGCCGGTCACCGGCCGCCTGCACGTCGGGCGAGCCGGAGACCAGCCGGGTCTCGTCCCAGGCGGTGGGCAGCTGCTCGAGGTACTTCTCGGCCACCGGCTGGGCGGCGAAGCCCTCGGGCTTGTCGCCCAGGCTCGTCCAGCCCGACTCGAAGACCACCGGGAGCGCCAGCTCGCGCGCCAGGGTGTCCTTCCGGCCGGGACGGGAGAACCAGGTCGGGGTGTAGTCCATCGAGCCGACGACGTTGCGGGTGAAGGCCAGGAAGATGTCGCGGGTGGTGTTCTGCCCGTTCTCCTCGCCGCGCACCGCCTCGACGCTCATCACCTGCGGCCAGGTGCGCTGCAGCCCGCGCGGGATCGTCGCCCCGTGGAAGTCGATCATGAGCTTCAGCCGGGCGGTGTCGCGCAGGATGTCGTCGTACCACTGGAAGGTCGACTGCGCGTCGGAGTACATGTAGTCGACCTTGACGCCCGCGACGCCCCAGGCCTTGACCTTCGGCAGCCAGGCGTCGCGCTGTGCCTGCGTGCGCAGCGCGTTCCAGTCGAACCACAGCAGCACGTCCACCCCCTTGGCCCGTGCGTAGCGGACGAGTTCGGGGACCCAGCTCTCCTGCCAGCCCGCGTCCACGAGGGTGTACTCCAGGCCGTGCGCGGCCGCGTAGTCGACGAAGTCCTTCTGCCGCTGGAAGTCCGCGGGACTGGAGCCGTCGCTCAGCCAGGACCAGTCGTCCACGCCGGGGCGGATCCAGGAGGTGTCGGCGATCTGCGACGGCGGCGCGAGGTCGTCCACCAGCGTGGAGCCGATCAGTGTGTCCAGGCTGCCGACGATCGCGGTGCGCCACGGGGTCGCGAGCGGCCCGGCCGCGGTGACCGGCTCGCCGTCGGCCAATGCCACCCGGTAGGCGCCGCTCCCGGCCTGGTGGTCGAGGTGGCTGCCGGAGTACCGGCCGTCCACGTCGGCCTCGGTGAGCAGCACGTAGCTGCCGCCCGTCCGGAACAGGGTCGGGTAGCCGAAGGAGCACGTGTCGCCGTCGCAGGTCGCGGGCTGCGCGGTGTTGGCGGCGCCCGCGGTGGTCTGCGTCCGCTCGGTCTCGTAGCTGGGGTTGTACGGCTGGACCCAGGCCTTGGCGTCCACCGGGAGCTCGAAGGTCGAGGCCTCCTGGGTGACCGTCACCTGGCCCTTGCCGCCGACCAGGTAGCGGTAGGCGACACCGTCGTCGGAGACGCGGACCACCACGCCCAGCTCCGCGCCGCCGGCGCCGCGGAAGGTGAGGGTCGACTCGCGCATGGTGGCCGAGCGCACCGCCTGCTTCCCGGCCGTCATGCGGTACGACTCGTGCACGGTGCGGTCGTGCCGGTCCACCAGGCGCAGCCCGGTGGTGAGGTCGTGGGTGTCGGTGCGGATCCCGAGCCGGCCCGGGAGGAGCACGGGCGCGCCGTTCCGCTCGACGGCGAGGGTCGGTTCACCCGTGCCGTCGACGGTCACCTGGGCGGTCAGGCCGGAGTGGGCGGGTCCGGTGATCGTGGTGGTGCGGGTGTCCTGCTGTCCGGCGCCTGCCGGGGCCGCGGCCACCGCCACCAGCCCGCTGCCGGTCAGGGCGGCGAGGGCGAGGGCGGTCACGGCTCTGCGGGTTCTGCTGTGGCTGCTGTGCCTGAAGTGCCTGAAGTGCCTGAAGTGCATCAGTGTCCCATCGAACGTCGGATACGCGTCAGTTGCAGGTGAGCGTGGGCATGGCCCAGTCACCGTGGTCGTAGGCGTTGCCGTCGCCGGCGTCGCCGACGACGAGGTCGAGCATCTGCACGCCGGTGACGTCGGCGGTGATCTTCCGGGCCGGGTCGTCGCCCCGGACGGTCGGGCTCGCGGCCAGCGTCTTTCCGTCGCCCAGGACGCTGAACGTCATGGAGCCGTTGCCGCCCGCGTCGGCGTCGTTGCCGACGGTGGACTCGAACGACGTGCAGTTGCCGCCGAGGTAGATCGAGACGTCGCTGACCGCGTTGGTGCCGAGACCCTTGGGGTAGACGGTGCCGGCGATGGTGAGCGGGCCGCCGTCACCGGAGTTGGTGCCGCCGACCGACAGGTCGCGCTCGACCGGGCCCCAGCCGTTGGTGGCGGAGACGAAGTCCAGGTCGCTGACGGCGTTCACGCCCGAGGGCGGCGGCGGGTTGGTGACGCTCACCTCGGTGTCCTGGCGCAGCCACTGGGCGACGCCCGACTGCGCGAAGGTCGCGGTGGCCGACAGGGTGGCCCTGGACGCCTTGTCGGTGGGGGCGGTCAGCTGCCAGACCGCCGAGAGGCTCTGGCCCGGCCGGACCTCGCCGAAGACCTGCGGCTGGGCGTCGTAGTCGAAACCGGGCGCGGCCAGCGTGAGGTTGACGCCCTCGGCCGGTTTGCCGTGCTTCGGGACGGAGACGGTGGTGGTGACGGTCACGGTCTTGCCGCGCTGCACGGACGCGCTGGACGGGGTCACCGTGAGCGCGGCCGAAGGGGACTGCGCGCGCAGGTTCGTGAAGGCAACGTTGTCGAACTGGTCGGTGACGTACGAGGTGAGGCCGAGACCGCCCTGGCCTGCGGCGTAGGTGCTGTCGTGGACGGTGCCGATGTCGTGGCCGTCGACGGAGGCGGTGATGGTGGAGCCGCTGAAGGACAGGCCCAGCCGGTGCCATGTGCCGGTGCCGAGCGGGGCCGTCGCCGAGCGGCTCAGGACCGTGCGGTGGCCGTCGGCGTCGCTGCGCAGGAGCGTCCACGCGCCGGTGTCGCTGATCTGGAAGTAGTAGCCCTGCTGGTGCGACTGCGGCCGGTTCTGGGTGCCCGCCCGCCCGATCAGCTCGACCGTGCCGGGCTTCGCCAGCTCCACGTCGGAGGTGAAGGAGTAGTCGGTCCAGGTCGGGTCGCCGACCAGGGTGAAGGCGTCGGAGTCGTCCTGCCACTCGATGGGCTTGGTGGCCGCCATCTGCTGCAGGCACATCCCGTGCCGCCCGGCGGCGCACTTCTGCACCTCGAAGGAGCCCTGCATGTCGGACAGGTAGCGCGCCTCGGTGCCGGCCTTGTCACGGTCGAAGCTGTCGGAGTACGGCAGCGCCAGCGGGTGCACGGCGGGGGAGGTGGCGGTGCCCTTGCCCTGGCCGGTCGTGGTGGTGACGGTGTAGATCCAGCCGGGCTTCAGCGTCATCGCGTAGGAGCCGCCGGACGGGGTGACGTCCTGGGCGTGGACGAAGTCCGTCGCGGGGGAGGGGCTGTTGACGTCGGTGGCCCACACGTGGACCGTGCCGCCGGACAGGCCTCCCTTGACGGAGAGGTTCACCGTCTGGTCCTCGGTCGCGGTGGTGGTCTCCAGGACGGTGGACCAGTCCTTGCCGTTGGGGGACTTGAGGGTGATGTAGCTGCCGTTGGTCTCGGCGCCGCCGAGGTAGCCGGAGGCGGAGTCGACGAACTGCCAGCCGGGCTGGGCGAACTGGGTGACCTGGGCGGTGGCCCAGGTGTTCTCGCCGATCGAGTAGCTGCCCGACCAGGGGGAGTTCGCGGTGGCCAGGCCCACGGTGTTGTAGGGCAGGTTCTGGTAGACGGAGGCGATGAGCGGCCAGTTGAAGAAGTTCACCATCTTCGCGTCGGTGTAGCCGCGGGTGATGGCCCGGATGAGCGCGGGTGCCCCGGTGTTCATGTCCTGCGAGCCGTTCTCGCTGTCCCACAGCGGCTTGCCGCTGTTGCGGGCCGCGGTGGTGCTGGAGCAGGTGTGGGCGTTGCCGCCGTCACCGCCCTCGCAGGAGTAGTGGGTGCCGATGACGGACACGGCGTCGTTGAACGCCTTGTCCTTGGCCATGTCGTCCGCGACGCTCCAGCCGCTGTCGTCGGCGACGAGCTGGACACCGGAGTAACCGGCCTTGTCCAGGGCCGCTCGCAGCTCCACGTACCAGTTGGCGTCGTGGCCGCGTTCGTTCCAGCCGCCGAGGTAGGTGATGGGCAGTCCGTGCTGTTTGGCGCAGTCGAGCCAGGAGATCAG
>NZ_JBIRPW010000017.1:0-175852 GCF_044332905.1 Streptomyces sp. NPDC021224
TCCAACTCCTCTACCAGGGCAAGAACCCCAACGCAGGCGGCGCCTACGACCAACTCCCCTGGCGCCCCGGCCTCCTCACCCTCCAACACTGACCCAACGGCCCTGTCCGCGGAGCCCCGTCACAAACACCGCGACCCGTACCGCCTGTTCACCGCCGGGGGAAGCACCGTCGGCCGCACCAGGGACTCCCCCGGCGGCGAACGCGGACCAACGCCACGCGGCCCGGGGGAGCCGGTGCCGGCGGCAACGGTTCATGCGGCAGGGAGGCATGACGCAGGGTGAGGGGGGCACACGAGCGGTAGCTGAGAACCGAACGAGGAGGACGACGATGACCGGCGAGGCGCACACCTTTCCCGTTGCGGACGAACTGCGTGAGCGGGCGGGATCCTTCGTCAACACGCACGTGGGCTTGTGGGTCGCCGTCGAGGACGACGGGACGCTGGTGCTGGCCGCCGACAGCGCCGTGGACGTCTTCCGGGCGGCGGCGGACTGGCTGGCCGAGGGAGACGCCTACACCGTGACCGGACTGACCTGGCAGCACCAGGCCGACGAGCCGCGGTACACCGCGCGGCTGGCCCTGCGCCGTTCAGGGGAGGCTGACACCCCCGTCGTCGCCACCCAGATGGTCCCCTGACACGGCCGCGAGCGCTCGAACCCGGGCAGCGGTGACCGCGTCCCCACCGTGGCCCCTGTGCACCCCACCTCGGCGGCCGCCGCCCGATGCCGGGGCGTCCGCGTCGTGAAGGCGCGTCACCGGTGGGCGCGCGGGCTCTGGTGGCTGCGGGCGGTCGTCGCCTACCGTGGTGGGCCGGCCGCCGAAGGAGCGCGGGCCGGTGGTCCGGCGCTCGCGTACGTGCCGACGCTGCCCCTGCTGGCGGCGTGGCTGCTGAAACGCCGTAAGAAGTCCGTCGTCGAGATCGAGGTCGAGATCGGATCCTCCCCCGACGGGACGGGCTGGGAGCGCCGCTCGGTGCGGATCGAGAGCGCGGAGCAGTCCGCGCCGACGCGGAAGTCCTGCGGCAGCTCGCGGCGTTGACGCAGACGCCCCCGGCGGCCGACGGGGCGGCGGACGAGCCGCGGCAGGGCAGCCGGGTCGAGGCCTTCCTCGCGCTGGAGGCGCCGGGACCGGCGCAGCGTGCGCACCGGGAGGCGCGGTCCACCGAGGATCTCCTGCGCGCGGAGATCCTGACGGAGGTCTACCGCCCGCTCGCCGAGGGCCTCGCGACTTTCGCCGAGTTCGACCTGTTCCCGGCACCCTGGAACGTCCTGCTGCCCGCTCCGCTGCGCTGGGCGGCGAGGTTCCACGGCGCGCGCACCGCGGTCGGCCTCGCCCGCATCAGGCTGGGCGACGAGGTGCGCAGGAGTCCCTCCTCGCCCAGCCGCTGTCGTGCCGGGACAGCGACGGCTACCTGGCCGGGTACCTCACCGTCACACGGCACCGCAGGTCACCGAGGAGGTCGGCGACACGTTCACCGGCCTGTGGGAGAGGGTCTTCGCGGACGTCCCGGTCGAGATGAGCACGACCGGCCCCGCGTCCGGCCGGCTCGCGGTCCACTTCTCGCTGGTCCTGCGCAGCCGTGATCTGATGCTGATCGGGCAGCTGCCGTGCGACCTCGACGTCCGCGACGGACGGGCGCACGTATGGGCTGACGGCCGTGAGGTGGCGGACCTCCCGACGGGAGCGCCCTCGGCCGACCGGCGTGTCGCGTCCCTCCTGCACGTCTTCCTGATGCCCCGCGGCGGCCAGCGGGTGGTCGGCGCGGCCGCCGGTCCGGACCTCGGCCTGCTCTGCTCGTCGGACCCTCCCCGGGCCACCGAGGAGCTCAACCGTTTTCCGGGACTGCGTCTCGTGGCCGGCTACCGGCGGCAGACCCAGGAGATCCTCGACCGGATCTACCGGGTCTGCGGCGCCCTGGACGTGCCGGAGGAACAGTACGACCCGGTCTGGTCCCTCATGCGGGAGGAGGGGTTCTACGGCTTGTTCGGCCGCGACGCCGACCTCGTGCAGGCACTTGCCGTGGCCGGACTCGCGAGCTCCGCGGGTCTGCGCGGGGTCCACGACCAGGTGTTCGAAGAGATCGGCACGACGGGCGACGCGGCTGTCGCGTCGCTGCGCCGGTACGCCGACCGGTTCGGCATGTTCCGCCTCGTCGACCGGCGCGACGAACCACCCGGCCACGGACCGCTGTTCTGCTCGGTCTGAAGCCCGCCCGGACACACTCCGGGGACGGCGGGGCGGACCGCCTTGCGGGGGCCACAGGCGGCCGCAGCACTTGCCTCGGGGAACCGGCCGGCGGCGCGGAGCCGGGGTGGGCCGGCCCTGTGCGGTGAAGCATCCGCAGCCACGGCCGGGAGTCATGAGCGCAACCGTGGGTATCCGGTTCGGCATGAGAGGGGTCCGGTGGGCGGGGATCGCGGTCGGCACCTACGTGATCGGGGTGCTGGTCTGGCATTTCGGTGGACGTACCGGCGGCGGCCACCCGTGGGGCCAGTCCTGGCTCGGCGGACTCGCACTGGCTGCCGCTGTCGGCTTGTGGGCGCTGGTGCAACGCCGGTGGAGAAAGCACCGCGACCACCGCACCGGACCAGGCACCTCCCTGTAGGGGGCACCGCCGGGACCCGGTCACGTCCGGTAGCGGTCGACGGAGGGGGCCGCCCGGGAGGACGGTGGCGCGGCCGGTACCGCCGACCGCGCTCCCGGCCGGCCCAGCCGCGCCGGGGCTCGCGCTCACCCGCCAGGTGAGGCCGATCCCGGCGAACCGGCACCGTACTCCGGGCGTCTTCTCCCTCACAGGCGGGACACCGCTACGGAGGGGAGGGCTCCCATGGACGGCGGCGGGCACGGCGACTCGGGGCACAGTGGCCACTTCGGTCACCACCACGGCCACCACCACGGCGCGCACCACCACTACACCGGTCAGGACGACGGGGACTTCGGCGAGAGGCGCGGCTCGGGCGCAGGCGGGAGCGGGACCGCGGGCGCCCTGCTGGTCGTCGTCGTCGGGCTGGTCGCGCTCTTCCTGTTCACCTGGATCCGCTGACGGAAGGAGTTCCGCGATCCTGCGACCGGTCAGGCCGGTCGCGCACATCTGCTGGAAGAAACACACCCGGGCGACGGCGTCCTGCCGGTGGAGGCGCCTGCCGGACGGGCGGCGCCGGGGTGCGGAGCGTCCGGTCGGTCACGCCCGCGGCTCGACGGCGGGAGGGGGCACCGTGACGGCCAGCAGGGCGGTGTCGTCGTCGACGCCGGTGCCGAGGCTGTCGAGCAGGTCGCTGAGGGCTTCGACGACGGCGGTGGCGGTGGTCGGGGCGAGGGAGCGGGCGAGATCGACGAGGGCTTCGTCACCGTAGCGCTCACCGGACCGGTGGGTGTGGGCTTCGGTGAGGCCGTCGGTGTAGAGCAGCAGGGTGTCGCCCGGGGTGAGGTGGACGCTGGTGGTGGCGATACGGGCGTCGGGCAGGACACCGATGAGCTGGCCGCCGGGGGTGGGCAGCTCATCGGCGGTGCCGTCGGCGCGCATCAGGATCGCGGGCGGGTGGCCGCCGCTGGCCAGCGTGATACGAAAGCCTCCGCCGATGTCGTCGGAGGTGAGCAGGGCGAAGATGACGGTGCAGAACCGCGGGTCGTTGTCGTTGTACTCGTGGTTGAGCACGGTGTTGAGGTTGCCCAGGACGGCGGCCGGGTCGGGGTCGTAGACGGCTGCGGCGCGCAGCGTGTAGCGGGCCAGGGAGGTGATGGCGGCCGCGGCCGCTCCCTTGCCGCACACGTCGCCCAGGAACATCCCCCACCTTCCGTGGCCGAGGGGGAACAGGTCGTAGAAGTCGCCGCCGACCTCGTCGGCGGAAGCGATGTGGTAGTCCGCGGCGATCTCCAGACCGGGTACACCGGGCAGTGCGGGCGGCAGCAGGGTCTGCTGGAGGGTGGTGGCCAGGCGCTGGATGCGTTCGCGTTCGCGGTCGGCTTCCCGGCGTGCGCGCAGCAGCTCGGTCTCGTAGGCCCGGCGGTCGCGGGCGTCGAAGACGCTGGTGCGGATCAGCAGCGGCTGTCCGTCGCCGCCGGTCTTGACGGTGGAGGTCACCAGGACCGGCAGTCGCGCGCCGTCGGCGGCCCTCATCTCCAGCGCGATGCCGCTGACCTGGCCCTGCATGCGCAGCAACGGCGCGAAGTGTGTCTCGTGGTACAGCTTGCCGCCGACGGTGAGCAGGTCGGAGAAGCGTTTGCGGCCCACCAGGTCGCTGCGTTCGAAGCCCAGCCAGTTCAGCAGCGTGCGGTTGATCTTGGCGATCTGGCCGTCCAGGAGCGTGGACAGGTATCCGCACGGCGCGTTGTCGTACAGGTCGTCGGCACTGTCCTCCAGCAGCGCGGAGAACGAAACGCTCTCCTCCTGCGGCCCGTGGCGCCTCCTGCCGTCCTCGGCGCCCCTGCCGCCCTGGTCTGCGTCGTCGCCGGTCTCACACATCACGGTGCCGAAACCTCGGTGGCGAATGCCCTGATGGCGTCGGCGGTCGCCTCGGGCGCGCTGAGCTGCGGGCAGTGGCCGGTGGCCGCCAGTGTGACCAGGCTGCTGCCGGTGATCCGGGCGTGGACGAAGGCGCCGACCTCGGGCGGGGCGAGGGCGTCGCTGGAGCACTGGATGACCAGCGTCGGCACGCCGACCGCGGCGAGGTCGGTCCGGTTGTCGGACAGGAACGTGGCGCGGGCGAAGACCCGGGCGATCTCCGGGTCGGTGCGGCAGAAGCTGTTGGTCAGCTCCTCTCCCAGCTCGGGCCGCTCGGGGTTGCCCATGACGACCGGGGCCATGGCGGCCGACCAGCCCAGGTAGTTCGACTCCAGAGACTCCAGCAGTTCCTCGATGTCCTCCGCGCTGAACCCGCCCCGGTAGCCGGCGGCGGGGTCGTCGATGTAGCACGGGGACGGGGTGAGCAGCACCAGCCCGGCGAACAGCTCAGGCTCCGCGACCGCGGCCAGTACGCCGACCATGGCGCTCACCGAGTGACCGACGAAGATCACCGGACCGGTGTCCAGGTACCGGCAGATCTCCAGCACGTCCTGTGCGTAGCCGTCCAGGGTGGCATAGCGTTCCCGGCTCCACGCGGACAGGTCCGAGCGTCCCGCCCCGACGTGGTCGAACACCACCACCCGGAAGTCACGCTCCAGAGCGGGCAGGACCAGGCGCCACATGTTCTGGTCACAGCCGAACCCGTGTGCGAGCACCAGCACCGGGCCGTCCGGTCGGCCCGACACCACCACGTGATTCCTGCTGCGCACATCCATGCCGATCATCCTCCCACCCTTCTTTTTCCGGTGCCTGCCCGCCGGGCACCCCCGGACACGCCGGGCGATCGGAGACGTCCGCCACCTCCCCAGGGGAACCGGCGCCTCGCACGTCACCCCGGTGGCACACCGCGCGGGCCGCACGTGGGGCGACATCCCGGGCAGCGCCCGCCCGCACCTGCCGAGTCCCGGCGCCCACCGCCGAGCGGTCGCGGGGCACGGTTTCACAGGATTTGGCCAGGAACACCGTTATTCGGAAGGATTCGGGAATTTCTGCGGCACCGGGTGCGCGGTCTGTGTAACTTCTTCACCGGTTGGGGGAACTCTCCCCGCCAAAACACCATTTGTCACTGGCCAGCGGGCGCATCTCATCGGGCATCAGGCACGAAAGAACGGCGCCGTTCGCGCCGTGCCGGGTGCGAGGCGCTCCGCCGAATGCTGAGGGGAAGCGACATGGCGGAACTCGATCTCGGAGTGGCGTCGGAGTGGGATGAGGGTGACAACCACGGCCGCGTCAAGCTCAAGGACAACGGGGTCTACCCGGGCACCGACAAGAAGGACGTGCTCATCAGTTCGCCGGTGAGCATCGAGCTGTCCGTGAACACCAACCAGTCCTCCTCCCAGGAGGCGGACAAGGTCTACTTCACGACCTACCACGGCTCGGAGAAGAAGATCATCGCGGTGCTGGACTCCGACGGCAACCTGCAGATCGCCGGCAACCTGGTCCAGGGCCAGAAGGACCTGACCTACTAGTCCGCCCAGCCGCCCCGGCGGGACCGGCCCCTCCCTCCGGGGCGGCACCTGCGTCTGCGCCGCACGCGGGCCGGCGGCGCGGACCGCGGCCGAGAACAGCAGCCGCCCCGCGGCACTCCCGTCCCCCGCCTGCCGTAACCGGCCGCCCGCGGCGGGAGGCAGCTGCAACCGGCCACCGGCCGGTCCGGCTCCCCCACCGCCGCCGTGCGCCCCCGGCTCGGCCTGCGGGGCCCGCGCGCACGACCTAGATTGCGAAACGGGACCCGCCGACGGGAAGGACCATCCCATGCCACCGATCTGGAGCGGGACGATCACCTTCGGGCTGGTCGCGATACCGGTGCGGGTCGAGCCTGCGGTCCACTCCCACCGGGCCGCGTTCCGGCAGATCCACAAGGACGACCACGGGCGCGTGCGGAACCGGAAGGTCTGCGAGCTCGAGCTCGACGACGGGGCGCAGCCGCTGCAACCGGACGAGATCGGCCGCGCGTACGAGGCTCCGGACGGGACGCTGGTTTCGATCTCGGACGAGGAGCTCGACGACCTTCCGCTGCCGACCGCGAAAACGGTGGAGGTCAGCGGCTTCGTCGACCTCGCCCGGGTGCCGGGCGAGCAGTTCGGCACCCCGTACTTCCTCGCCCCGGCCAGTCCGGCGGCGAACAAGCCGTACATCCTGATGCGCGAGGCCCTGGCCCGCGCCGGGAAGGGCGCCGTGGGCAAGCTCGCCTTCCGCGGGACCGGCGAGACCCTGGCGGTCGTCCGCGCCCAGGGCGACGTCCTGGTCCTGCACCGGCTGCACTGGCCCGACGAGCTGCGCTCGGCCGACGACGCCGCCCCGCGCGGGCAGGTCGACCTGTCCGACGACGAGGTCCAGGCAGCGCTCGACTACATCGGCGCCGTCGGCGACGTCGACATGAACGACATGCACGACGAGTACGCCGCCGCGGTCCAGGAACTGCTGACCGCGAAGGCCGAGCACAGGGCTCCACCGACCCCCGAGCCTGCGGAGCACGAGGAAGCCGGTGTCACCGACCTGATGACCGCGCTGCAGCGCGCGACGGAGCAAGCCCGCGCCGACCGCGGCGAGGACGCCGAGGTCCACCCCATGAAAGGCCGGCCTCCGGCGAAGAAGAAACCCGCCAAGAAGGCCGCGAAGAAGACGGCGGCCAAGAAGACCACCCGCAGGAAAGCAGGCTGAAGCAGCACCGCACACCCCGGCACCGGGGAATGGCGCCACCGCACGGCTCGCCGGCACCTCTCGGGCCGCCGGCCCGTGCCACCGCCTTACGGGGGTCGTGCCCGGTCCCCCGGCGGTGGGGGTCCGGAGCTGGGGGCGTGCGGCCGGTGCGGGACGCCAGCCCTCGTGTGGCGGGCGGCGGTGAGGAGGGCGGTGTGGGCGACGGTGCGGTCGACGCGTTGGGGGCAGTAGGGCTCCTTGCCGGTCCACAGCAGGCAGTCGCAGGACCCGCCGGCCTGCTGCCAGGCGGTCAGCCAGCGGGCGGCGCGGGACATGGCGGCGGAGGTGCCGGGGAGCGGGTGGGTGTGGAGGGCGAGGACGGCGTAGCCGGTTTCGCCCGCGGTGGGGTGGCGGTGGGCGCCCCAGCCGCCGTCGGGGCGCTGGGCGCGCAGAAGGGCGGCGGCGCCGCGCAGGGCGGCGGCGTCGGCTGTGGGCAGGGCGAAGAGGACCTGGGCGGTGGTGTAGATCCAGGAGGTGTGCCACTTGTCGCCGCTCCACCGGCCGTCGGTGTCCTGGCGGTCGCGGAGGAAGCGGTGGACGGGGCCGTCCTGCCCGGCGGGGCGGGTGAGTGTCCGCAGGTGCAGGGCGTGGGCCGTGGTGGTCAGTGAGGACTGGAGCTCGCCGGGATAGGTGCGGTAGTGGTCCTGGTGGCGGTACCGCTCGACCGCGGCCGCGTCGGTGGGGCGGCCGGTGAGGGCGAGGGTGAGGTGCGCGGTGGCGGTCATGTCGCCGTCCGGTGCGAAATGGGCGCTCATGCCGATACCGGCGGGGGTGAGCGCCGCCCGGAGCGCGTCGAGCCGGCGGGCGCACGGGTCGGCGAGGCGCGGGTGGCGGGTCAGACCGGCCAGGGCGAGGGCGTGCAGGGCCCAGGTCTGTTCGAAGACGCCGATGGGCCAGACGGTGGGCAGGAGCGGGGGCCGGCCGGTGGCGGCACGGGCGAGGTAGGCCTCCAGGGTGCCGGCCGGGGCGCGGTGTCCGAGGTGGTGCAGGGCCGCGGCGGTGGCGGCGGGGCTGTGGCCGACGCCTCCGCTGCCGTCGACCGGCAGCGGCTGCAGGGGGCTGCCCCAGCCCTCCCACGAGTGGACGGCCGGGGTGCCTGCTGGGTGCGGGGCGTGGCGGGTGATGAGGCGGCGCCGCTGCCCGCCCAGGGTGCGCAGCGCGTGGTAACGGGCGGTGGGCAAGGTGGGGTAAGTGGTGCGGGCTTCGTCCAGGAGCGGGGGCAGCAGCAGTTCCAGGGCGACGGGGATGTCCTGGGGCACCGGGCCTCCCCAGACCCGCGGGGCGTGGTGGCGGAGGAAGGCGATGCCGCGTTCGGCGGAGTGCCGGTGGGCCGGGTGGCGGGTGAGGGCGAGGACGGCTGCGAGGGTGGGCAGGTCGCGGGCGTGGGGGATCAGCGGGTCGCCCCAGCCGCCGTCGGGCTGCTGCCGGGTGGCGAGCCAGTGCAGCAGGTCTCCGGTGCCGGGGCGGTGGGGCAGCAGGGTCGCCGCGCGTGCGGTGTCGTACACGGCGGGGGTGACGGCGCCGCCGCCGGTGCCGAGGTCGTCGACGAGGGCGTGCAGGCGGTCCAGGGCTTCGTCCTCGGCCGGGCCGGGGGGCGTGGTGGTCACGGGCCGGTCCTCCGGCGCGGGGGCGCGACCCGGTACCGGGGGGCCGCGAGGTGCCAGGCGACCGCGTCCGCTGCGAGGCGTTCGAGGCCGGTGAGGTGGGCGGCCAGCGCCGGGTGGTCCAGGCCCAGGCGCGGCAGGGTCGTCTTGAGCCGCCGGTAGGCGTCCAGTTCCTCGGTGGCGGCGCGGGCGGCGGCGTCGAGGCCCTGCCGCAGGGACAGGCCGTGTGCGGCGCGCAGGACGAGCACGGTGTTGAGCGGATGCTTCTCGCCCCGCAGCTCCTTGGCCAGCGAGTGCACGTCGTTGACCAGGTAGTGGAAGGCCACCAGGTGCTCGCCGAGGGCTTCCACGACGGGGTGGCCCAGCAGGTGCACGGGGACGGGTCTGCGGTGGATGACCGGATACAGCTCGTGCAGCGGGCGGACGCCGAGGACGACGGGGCGCATGCGCCGGTACTCGGCCGGTGAGAGTGCCCGGTGCCGGATGCCGGCCTCCCAGCGGTGGGCGTGGAGGTAGTCGCCGAGCGCGGTGCGGAAGCGGTCGGTGTGCCCGGGCAGCCGGACGTCGCGCAGCGAGCGGGCGAGACGGCCGGTCAGCCGGGTGAGCGGCAGATCCGCCGCGGTGGCGGGTTCTCCGTCGAAGACGGCCAGGACGCGGTCGTAGGCGCTGGTGAGACCGGCGGGATCCTGAGCGGTGATCCAGTCCTCGTGCAGGCAGAACAGGGCGGAGTAGAGCATGGCCAGGTACAGGCCCTCCCGGGAGGTGCCGGGGTGGAGCCGGCCGGTGAGGGGGCCGAGGCGGATGCCGGCGAGTCGGCGTTTCAGCTGGGCGGGGGCGCCGATGCCGTCCAGCAGGGTGAGGACGTCGTGTTCCGCGGTCCGGGCGTGGGGGTGCGGGCGGGCGCCGAGGGTCGAGGGGAAGGGGCAGGGGATGTCGGGGAGGGCGGGGAGTTCTTCGGCCATCGGCTCGGCTCCTTCGGTGCCCGCGGCAGGGAGCGGCCTCGCTCAGCGGGCGGTCACCCGCAGTCGCAGGCCCCGGGGCACGAGGAGGGTTCGTGGTCGCACGGATACGCCGGTGACGGGGGTCAGCCGCCAGTTCCGGGCGATGACGGCGAGGGCGGTCACGACGGTGTCGGTGCCCTGCCGGTCGCCGATGCACTGGCGGGCACCGGCGCCGAAGGGCAGGAAGCCGGTGGGGTCGGGCTTGGTGTCGTACCAGCGGTCGGGGTCGAAGAGGTGGGGCCGGTGGTGGAGTTCGGGGCGGCGGTGCAGGAGGTAGGGGCTGAGGGCGAGGACGGTGCCCGCGGGCAGCCGGGTGCCGCCGAGTACGGTGTTCTGCTCCACCGAGCGGGTCAGGAACCAGGCCGGGGGGTAGAGCCGCAGGGCCTCGGTCACCACGCCCCGGGTGAACGCCAGACGCGGGAGGTGGTCGGGGGCGGGAGCCGCGCTGCCCACGACGGCGTCGCCTTCGGCGCGCACGCGTTCGGCGGCCGGTGGGTGCTCGGCCAGCAGGTGCAGGGACCAGGCGAGGGTGGCGGCGACGGCCTCGACACCGGCCTGCAGGAAGGTCTGCGCCTGGTCGATGATCTCCGTCTCGGACAGCGGGGGCACGTCCCGGTCCGCGTCGCCTGTGCCGGGACCGCCGGTGCCCAGGAGGGTGGAGAGCAGATCCCCGTGGTCGCGCGGTTCGGCGCGGCGGGCCTCGACGATCGCGGCGACCTCGCCGCGCAGTCCCGCGACGCTGTCGCGGTGGCGCCGGTTCGCGGGCAGCGGGAGCCGGTTGACGAGGGCGGGGCTGAGCGTGCGCCGGAAGATGCCCTCCTCCATGACGGTGAGCACCTGGCGGATGCGCGCGGTGCCGGTACCGGGCAGCGCGGTGCTGAACAGGCTCCCCAGGAGGGCGCGGGTGGCGAAGGCCACGGCCTGCTCGGTGACGTCGACGCTCTGCCCGGTGGTCCAGGAACCGGTCATCTCCCGGACGGAGCCGACCGCCGCGGCGACGACACCCGGCAGCCGGTCGGGGCGGAAGGACGGCTGGCACAGCCGCCGCTGGCGCCGGTGGTCGCGCTGGACGCAGGTGACGAGCCCGTTGCCGAGGACCTCGCGGGCCCGGTCGTAGAGCGGGCCGCCCTTGTCGAAGGTGCGGTCGTCGAGGAAGACCTGACGGATCAGCTGCGGGTCGCTGACCAGGACGAGGGTGGTCGGCCCGAACCGCAGCCGCAGCAGCGGCCGGTCGCCCGGCAGTTCGGTCAGCACGGCCAGCGGGTCGCGCAGCATGGCCGCGGTGTGTCCCAGCAGACGCCGGGCCCCGGGCGCGAGGGGAAGGGACGCAACGTCAGAGCCGACGCCGATCACCATCACGGACTCCTTCACAGGGGGATGCGGCGCGCAACCCCGCCGGGGCTGTGCGGGCCGGTCCGCCCACGGTGGCCGCGGGCTTCGGGCAGGTCGTCGCACGGCGGCCCGGTGAGCGGCGCCGGGCTGCCTCCGCCGGACGGGCCCCCGCAGGGGTCCGCCCCTCCCGGGCGCCGTGAACGGGCGGCGGCGGGCGCGGGGTCAGTCGGCGGGGGGTCAGTCGGCGGGGGGTCAGTCGGCGGGCGGGGGGACGACGGGGAGGAGGATCGCGCGGCTGACCTTCGCGGCGGCCCTGCCGATGGCGATCTCGTGCTCGTGGTAGAGGCTCGTACCGATCCGGCGGTCGGCCCACAGCGAGCGGGCGTTGGCCCAGGCCGCCTCGCGCGCGGCGGCGACGGAGAAGCTGCTGACGGCGTGCTTGAGGAGTTCGGCGTCGCGGGTGGCGACCCTGACGACCTCGGTCTCGAACTCGGCGCGGATCTCGGCCTCGACGGAGGCGAGGAGGTCGTTGACCTTCTCGTAGTCGGAGTGGACCGGCGGGGTGTCCGGGGTGGTGTGCCGCTCGGCGCACGTCTCGACGACGGCGACGGCGAGGTCGTGGTCGATATGGGCGTTCATCCCGGCCAGCGCGAACTGGACCGGCCAGATGACGCGGTTGTCGCGGGCCTGGAACAGCGGTTCCCAGGCGGGGTCGACGGGGCGGCCCGCGGCGGCCGCGGCGACGTTGCCGAGGTAGAGCCCGGCGAAGATCACATCCATGCGCTCCAGGAACGGGCCGTCGGAGAACGTCCCCTCGGTGATGTTCTCCTTCACCAGCTCGGTGACCCTCAGATACACGTGGTTGAAGCACGCGACACCGTCGCGCGGGTCGAGCGCGGCGTCGATCTGCCGCATCCGGGCGATCACGTCGTCGATGGTGGTGGGCAGCTCCGGGGTCGTCGTCACGGTCACGGGGGTCCTCCGGGAGAGAGGGAAGGCAGGGGGCGCGGGCCGTGGGC
The DNA here is from genome assembly GCF_044332905.1 of Streptomyces sp. NPDC021224. Lineage (NCBI taxonomy): Bacteria > Bacillati > Actinomycetota > Actinomycetes > Kitasatosporales > Streptomycetaceae > Streptomyces > Streptomyces sp. NPDC021224. The sequence goes on from NZ_JBIRPW010000017.1 coordinate 12,219, forward strand.
CCGGCCGGCGGACCGGCGCAGCGTGCGGCACCGCCCGCCTCCAGCAGTAAAGCGGCGCCGAAACGTCATATGCCAGGGGCCGGCGGCGGATTCACCCCACCGGGTGGCCCGCGGCGCGGCCGATTCACGGCAGTCGCGGACGTACCGCTCCGGGCCGCGGTCGGGCCGCTCTATCGCCTATCGGGGTTGTTCCTAGAATGCGGGGATGGAGGACATCGAGGCGATCGCGGCACTGCAGGACCCCGTCCGGCGGCGGCTGTACGAGTACGTGGCCGCGCAGGACCGGGAGGTCGGGCGCAACGAGGCGGCCGAGGCGGCGGGGGTCGGGCGGACACTCGCCGCGCACCACCTCGACAGGCTCACCGAGGCCGGGCTGCTGGACAGCGGCAGCCGCCGCCTGACGGGGCGTACGGGGCCGGGGGCCGGGAGGCCGGCCAAGGTCTACACCCGCGCGCGGGGGGAGCGGTCGGTGTCGCTGCCCGCGCGCGACTACCGCACCGCCGCCGAGCTGCTGGCGGAGGCCGCCGAGCTGGCCGGCGCGGACGCCGCGCTCTACGGCGCGGCGCGGCGGCGCGGGGAGGCCCTGCGCGGCGGGGCGGAGCCCTGCGCGAGCCTGGAACAGGCCGTCGAGCTGCTCGCCTCCCGGGGCTACGAGCCGCGCGCCGAAACCGCCGCGGAAGGCTCCGCGCCGGGGGTCGAGAACGCCGCGGAAGGCTCCGCGCCGGCGGTCGTGCGCATGCGCAACTGCCCCTTCCACGCGGTGGCGGAGAGCTTCCCGCCGCTGGTGTGCGGGATGAACCTGGCCCTGCTGGAGGGGCTGCTGGGCGACGGAGGGGTCCGGGCACGGATGGACCCGCGGCCCGGACACTGCTGCGTCGTCGTCGAACTCCACTAAAAACAACGCCCATTGACATAGAAATGCGGGACGTGCTGGGATGAGGCCATGACCTCATCCCAGGCCTCGGCCCACCCCGCCGGTCCCGCAGCGGGCGACGGGCCCCGCGTCCATCTCGCCGAGCTCAACGTCGCCACCCTGCGGCACCCTCTCGACGACCCGCGCATGCGGGACTTCGTCGATCTGCTCGTCCCCGTCAACGGCGCCGCCGACCGGGCGCCCGGCTTCGTCTGGCGGCTGGCCGAGGAGGGGCAGCCCGACGCCACCGCGATGCGGCCCGCGGGCGAGAACGTCATCGTGAACATGTCGGTGTGGGAGTCCGTCGAGAGCCTGCGCGACTTCGCCTTCCGCAGCGGCCATCTCGACACCATGCGGCGGCGCCGCGAGTGGTTCGAGCGGCACGTGGAGGCGCACCAGGTCATGTGGTGGATCCCCGCCGGGCACCTGCCGACCGTCGAGGAAGCCCTCGAACGGCTCGCCGACCTCCGCGACAACGGGCCGTCGCCGCGCGCCTTCACCTTCGCCGTCCCCCACTCCCCCGCCGAGGCGGACCCCGGCCACGTGCCCGCCTGACGCGGTTTCCGGCCAAGCCGCCCACCGCCTGAAGAGAGCGCTCTCTTCCGCCTTGACGACAGACGTCCGCGCGAGTTCAATCAATGTCACTCAGAGGTGCACACGCAGCGACATCCGCGCACATCGTGCTCGCTGCCCCTCCGACCGCTCCGCGCCCCCCGTACCACCTCTCACGCTGCCCGTCCTCCGCCTTCCCGCGGCCGGCCGGCGGCCCGCCGCACGGACGTCGCGGCAGCGCCGGTGCCCGGGTCGGACGGACTCGGAAGGCGATCCCCCCACGCGGGCAGTGCCCGGCCGCAGGTCCGCCGACGCCTGCCCGCCGTCCTCGAGGAGGAGTACATGGTCTCCAGGCGATCCTTCCTCACGGCCGCCGGCGCCGCCGCCGCTTCCCCGCTGTGGGCGGGCGGTCTCGCCCCGCGGGCCGCTGCCGCCGGGCCGTCGCTGCCTGTCTCGCTCCGGAACAACTCCGGCAGCGCCACCGTCTACGCCTACATCAGCGGCGCGGACAGCACGGGCTGGCCCGGCTTCGTCACCCAGGCCGGGCACTTCCAGCGGCTGCCCAGCCCCTCGTCCGTGCTGACGCCCGTCGCGGACTACTCCATCGCGCTCGGGCCGTCGGGCTCGGCGGCCACCGCCTTCACGCTCCAGGACTACGTGATCGGCGGCCGGGTCTGGTTCTCCGTCGGCAAGAAGATCCAGTTCTTCGTCAACCCGCCCGGCGGCAACGGCGGCGTACCCGGACTCGTCCAGCCCGGCTTCACCAGCAGCGACCCCAACTGGCTGACCGACTGGACGTTCTGCGAGTTCACGTACAACAGCGCCAACCTGTACGCGAACATCTCCTACGTCGACATGGTCGCCCTGCCCGTCTCGATGGCCACGACCGGCAGCGGCGGGGCGCAGTCGGTCAGCCCGCTACCCTCGGGCGCGCTGGCCTCCATCGCCGCCGGGCTCCAGGCGCAGCACGCGGCCGACGGGGCGCCGTGGGACCGGCTGGTGGCCACCGACTCCTCGGGCGCCGCGCTGCGCATCCTCGCGCCCGCCCACTCCCCCGTGGACTTCGCCGGCTACTGGTCGAACTACCTGGACCGGGTGTGGAGCTACTACCAGTCGCACACCCTGACCATCAACGGCCAGGGCAGCATCGGCTCCTACTCCGGCACCGTGTCCGGCGGCACGCTGGTCTTCGCGGGCCTGAACACCAACGGGGTGCCGTTCACCAAGCCCAGCGCGGCCGACATCTTCGGCTGCGCCAGCGGGCCGCTCTACAACTCGGGCGGCGACGCCCGCGGCGCGGTGGCGGCGCGCCTGGCGGCCGCCCTGAACCGCAGTTCGCTGCTGGTGACCGGCGGCGGCAACCAGCCCGACGGCGTCTCCCCGTCCGGCTACTACACCGACGCGACGACCAACCACTACGCCCGCCTGGTGCACAAGTACGCCACCGTCGGCTACGCCTTCCCCTACGACGACGTCGGCCCCACGGGCGCGGCGCCGGTCGACGGCCACCTCCAGGACGGCGCGCCGACCTCCTGGACGATCACCCTCGGTCCGGGCGCCGGCTCGGGCACCACCCCGCCGCCGGGCGGCGGGACGAGCGCGTACGGGACGATCCAGGCGGAGTCGTACAGCGCGCAGAGCGGAACGCAGACCGAGAGCTGCACCGACACCGGCGGCGGCCAGGACGTGGGCCACATCGCGGGCGGCGACTGGCTGAAGTACTCCGGCGTGGACTTCGGCTCGTCCTCACCGGCGCAGTTCGTCGCCCGTCTGGCCTCGGGCGCGGCGGCCGGGGTCAGCGGCGCGATCCAGGTGCGGCTGGACGGCACGGCGGGCACCAAGATCGCCGAGATCGACTACGGGAGCAGCGGCGGCTGGCAGAACTGGCAGACGGTGCCGGCCAACCTCACGGCCGCGGCGACCGGCGTGCACGACGTCTACCTGGTCTTCTCCTCGGGCAGCGGCGCCGACTTCGTGAACGTCAACTGGTTCGGCTTCACCCGCTAGACCTGCTCTCACGGCCGCCCCGCCCGGCCCGCGGTCGCGGTCACGTCCCGGTGGGACATATGTCTCACCGGGACATGTGTCCCACCGGGACATCGAGGCGTACGGTCGAGGACATGGACGCCGACGGGACGGAACCGGGTAGCGGCGCCGCCGACGCGGACCGGCGGCTGCTGAGGGCGCGGCGCACCCGCGCGGCGCTCGCGACGGCCGCGGTCGACCTGATCCTGGAGCGCGGGCTGGCCGCCACCACGGTGGAGGCGATAGCCGGGCGCGCGGACGTCACCAGGCGGACCTTCAGCCGGCATTTCACCGGCAAGGAGGACGCCGCGCTGGGCTTCGTCCGGGACGACGGCGACCGGATCAACGCGGCGCTGCGCGTGCGGCCGCCCAACGAGCCCCCGCTGCTGGCCTACCGCCGTGCCGTCGCGGCCTGGCTGGCCGACCGGGACACGCCCGCCGCGCACCTGCGCCCGCAGATGCGCCGGATCGTCGGCCTGCTCGACCGGGAGCCGACGCTGTTCGCCGCCTACGAGCGGATCCGCGTCGACGCCCAGGAGGAGTCGGTGCGGATCGTCGCCCAGCGCCTCGGCACCCCGCCGGAGGATCTGCGCCCCGCCGTCGTCGTGGAGGCGGCGGCGGGGGTACTGACCGCCGCGCTGCGGGCGTGGGCCCGCGGTCCCGACGAGCCGGACGGCGCCGGGACGGGCCTGGCCGGACTGATGGAGCGGGCGTACGACGCCCTGACCCGGGAGGCCGCCTCGGCGGCCGCCCACAGCACACAGGAACCACGCACTACCGATTTGTGAGAGCACCATGAGCACCACCCCCATCCCCACCGAATTCGCCGGACGCACCGCCCTGGTCACCGGGGCGGCCTCCGGCATCGGCCTGGCGACCGCGCGGCAGCTGGCCGCGGGCGGCGCGAGCGTCGTCCTCGCCGACTTCGACGTCCCCGGCGCCGAGAAGGCCGCCGCGGCCCTCGCGGCGCAGGGGCACCCGGCCGCGGCCACCGCGCTGGACGTCACCCGCCCGGATTCCGCCGAGGCGGCCGTCCGCTTCGCCGTGGACACCTTCGGCGGCCTCGACCTCGCGGTGAACAACGCCGGTATCGGCGGCCCCAGCGCGCCCACCGGGGCGTACGACGTCGCGGAGTACGACCGGGTCATCCGCACCAACCTCGACGGCGTCTTCTACTGCCTGCGCCACGAGCTGCCCGCGATCGAGGCGACCGGGCACGGCGGCGCGATCGTCAACGTCGCGTCCATCCTCGGCTCGGTCGGCTTCGCCGGTTCGCCCGCCTATGTGGCCGCCAAGCACGGCGTGGTCGGGCTGACGAAGACGGCCGCCGCCGAGTACTCGGCGCGGGGCATCCGCGTCAACGCGGTCGGCCCCGGCTTCATCGAGACGCCGCTGCTGAACGGGATGGACGAGCAGGCGCGTGCCGCGCTCGTCGCGCTGCACCCGGCGGGGCGGCTGGGCCGCCCCGAGGAGGTGGCCGAGCTGATCACCTTCCTGCTCAGCGACCGCGCCTCGTTCGTCACCGGCAGCTACCACCTGGTCGACGGCGCGTACACCGCCGTCTGACACCCCGGAGAGGAGACCACCGTGAAAGCACTCCAGTACCGCACCATCGGCGCCGCCCCCGAGGTGGTGACCGTACCCGACCCCGAGCCCGGTCCCGGGCAGGTGCTGCTGAAGGTCACCGCCGCCGGCGTGTGCCACAGCGACATCGCCGTCATGAGCTGGCCCGCGGAGAGCTTCCCCTACCCGCTGCCGCTCACGCTCGGCCACGAGGGCGTCGGCACGGTCGCCGCGCTCGGCCCCGGTACCACGGGGGTCCGCGAGGGCGACGCCGTCGCCGTCTACGGGCCCTGGGGCTGCGGCCGGTGCGCCAAGTGCGCCGAGGGCAAGGAGAACTACTGCCTGCGCGCCGACGAGCTGGGCATCCGCCCGCCGGGGCTGGGCGCGCCCGGCGCCATCGCCGAGTACCTGCTCGTCGACGACCCGCGCCACCTGGTGCCCCTCGACGGCCTCGACCCGGTCGCGGCCGTGCCGCTGACGGACGCGGGCCTGACGCCTTACCACGCCGTCAAGCGGGCGCTGCCCAAGCTGGTGCCGGGGTCCACCGCGGTCGTCATCGGGGCGGGCGGTCTCGGGCACACCGCGATCCAGCTGCTGCGGGCGCTGACCCCGGCCCGGGTCGTCGCGCTGGACGTCAGCGAGGACAAGCTGGCGCTGGCCCGCAAGGTCGGCGCGCACGCCGCGGTACTGTCCGACGACGGCGCTCCCGCCGCCGTCCGCGAGCTGACCGGGGGCCTGGGCGCGCAGGCCGTCTTCGACTTCGTCGGCGCGGCGCCGACCGTCCGCACCGCGGGCGCGGTGGCCGGGGTCGAGGCCGAGGTGTCGATCGTCGGGATCGGCGGCGGCGCGCTGCCGGTCGGCTTCGGCGTGCTGCCCTTCGAGGTCTCGGTGAGCGCCCCGTACTGGGGCACCCGCCCCGAACTCCAGGAGGTGCTGGCGCTGGCCCGCGACGGCGCGGTCTCGGTGCACACCGAGACCTTCTCCCTGGACGAGGCGCCGCGCGCCTACGAGCGGCTGCACGAGGGCAGCATCAACGGCCGGGCGGTCATCCTCCCCAACGGCTGACCACCGCGGACACGCGCGGCGGGCGGGCTCCCGGCTTCCTCGTGGAAGCCGGGAGCCCGCCCGCGCTGTGTCGGTGCGTGCCGGACTCAGCCCTCGTCGTTCCCGTTGACGCAGGTGTTGCCGAAGGTCGGGTTCAGCAGCGCGATGATGTCGATGCTGTTGCCGCACAGGTTGATCGGGACGTGGATCGGGATCTGGACGGTGTTGCCCGACAGGACACCGGGCGAGCCCACCGCGGCACCCACGGCGCCCGAGTCGGCGAACGCCGCCCCCGCGGCCCCGAAGGTGGCGGCGACGGCCAGGGCGGAAGCGGTGACGGCCATACGCATGCGCATGCTGACTCCTCGAAGTCGGTCGACGGTCCTCTGCGTGCGGTGCGGGCCCTGCGGACACGGAGGTTCCGCACACGCGACGTCACGGAACGTATCCGCCCCGGCGGGCGCGGCGGCGGCAGCCACTCGCGCGTTCGCCGGATCCGGGGACGGATTCGGCCACATGGAGGCGCGCTGCCACCGGCCGGAGCGGGGCCCCGGGTTCGTTGCGCGCGGCCGCGGGCCGTGCTTGGCTCCCCCGGTGAATCTTCTGCTGACGGCGAGCGGCCTGCGCAACGAGACCCTGCGGGACGCGCTGCGCGACATGCTGGGAAAGCCCTTCGGATCCGCGAACGTCGTGTTCGTGCCCACGGCGTCGGTCGCCGAGCCCGGCGACCACGGGTGGTTCCTCGCGGACATGAACCGGCTGCACGGCCTCGGCTGGCGGGAGTTCGACGTCCTGGAACTCAACGGCCTGCCCCGGCCGGTGGTGCTCGACCGGCTGCGGCACGCCGACGTCGTCTACGTCGAGGGCGGCAACCAGTACCACCTCGCGCGCAGCATCACCGGCAACGGCCTGGCCGACGGCTTCCTCCAGGCGCTGGAGGAGCGGGTCTACGTGGGCGTCAGCGCGGGATCGATGATCTTCAGCCGCAACCTCACCGCGCACTCCGCCGACGTCATCGGCGACACCGCGGACCTCCATGTGCTCGGCGCGACGACCCTGGAACCGCCGTTCGGCCTCTTCGACTGGTACCTCAAGCCGCACCTGTACTCACCGGGCTTCCCCGAGCGGGACGACGCCTGGGCGGACCGCATCGCCGCCCGGGCGGACTTCCCGGTCTACTTCACCGACGACGACACGGCCGTACGCGTCCGCGACGGCGAGGTGGACGTCGTCTCCGAGGGCCGCTGGCGGTTCCATCCGTGACGGCCGCGGCGCGGGAGGCGGGCCGGCCGCTCACCGGCGCCTCCCCGCGGCGCGGGCGGGAACCGTGGGATCGACCAGGCCGGTCAGGGCGGCGAAGGGCACGACGACCAGGTCGGGCCAGCCGCAGTCCTGGTTGCCGGGCGCGACCATGAAGGCGATCCCGGCGCCGGTGACGCCGAAGGGCAGCCGCCCGAAGGCGGAGGGGCGGGCCAGGACGTTGGCCGCGACGAAGGAGTCGGTGAGCGCCGGGCAGCCGTAGGAGGTCAGCTTGCGGCCCTGCGGGGAGGAGTTGAGCGCCGCCGTGATGCGGCGGGCGCCGGGCGGCGCGGCGGCGGCCGGGGTGAGCAGGCGGTCCGGCGCCTGGACGGTGCCGGTCGTGGTGTCGACGACCACGGTGCGTCCGCCCCCGCCGCCGAACTCGTCGCCGCCGCTGAAGCGGTAGGTGACGGTCAGCAGGGTGCCCGCCGTGATGACCGTGGTCCGCTCGTCGAAGGAGTCCGCGGGCGCGGCGACCGGGGCGGCGGGCGAGACCGGCCCGTTCGCTGCCGCCGCCTGCCAGTCCAGGATCGGGCGGCGCAGCGCCGTCTGGAGGTCGCGTGCGACGGCCGGGGCGGTGACACCGGAGAGCACCGGGTCCTGGACGTGCCCCACGTACGTGCGGCCCGGTGCGCCGGCGGCGGTGAAGTAGTCGTCCGCGTTCTGCGGGCGTACGGCCGGGGTGCCGACGCGGGACGTTGCCGTGGTCGCGGCGGTCGCCGAACGGGGCGGGGTGGCCCCGCTCCCGGACGGGTGACGGCGGGTCAGGGCGACGACGAGGGCGGCCACCAGCGCCACGGCGACGACCCCGGCGACGGCGGCCACCCATGGCGCGCTGCGGCCGGGAAGCCGCAGGCGCCGCCGGGCCGCGCGCCGGGCGCCGCTCACGGCGGCGAGCCCCGCACCGGCCGCCGCCGCGCCCGCCGTGGCGGCGCCCGCCGCGGCGGGAGAGCCGGGCGGCTGGGCGGGCGGGCCGCCGGTCGTCCGCCGGATGTGGTCGAGCACCCGGTCGCGCAGGTCCGTACCGTCCACGATCGGGAAGAAGACCGGGCTGTACGGTCCGGCGAGGAAGCGCCGCTGGACCTGGCACACCCCGCACGCGTCGCAGATCGCGCACGTGCCGAAGTGCCGGACGACGCGCTCGCGCAGGCCCGGGGTGAAGTTCTCCGCGGTCACGGTGGTGACGCCCGCGGCGTCCAGGATCGCGGCCAGCTCCGGGCAGTGGGAGCGGCCCTCCTGGACCAGGACCAGCGCGTGGAAGCCGTCGGCGAGCAGGCCCTTGAGCGCATGGGCCTGGTTGTCGGCGGTCGCCACGGCCGTACCCGTCCGCGCGGCGATCTCCCGGCCGCTCAGCCCCTCCACGATCCGCAGCCGGTAGATCCGCTGCTGGTGGGCGGTCAGCGACCCGACCACGATCGCGAGCAGCCGTTCCACATGGGCGCGCCGCCCGGCGCTGCCGGACCGGGACTCCTCGTCGTCGGGCAGCGCGTCGAAGCCGTCGTCCCCGGGGGTGACGGCCGTGCCGCCGGGGCGCTTGTCCCGCCAGTACGCGAGGACCCGCCGTTTGGCGAACTCCGCGAGCCAGGCGCCCAGTTTCTCGGGGTTCGCCGGACCCCGCCCCCGCAGCAGGCTCGCGACCGCGTCCTCGAACACCTTCTGGGCGACGTCCGCGCCGTCCTGCGCGTCCTCGCCGAGCAGCCGGGCGCACTGCCGCAGCACCGCGCGGTAGTGCCGGGAGGCGATCGTCTCCAGCGCCCGCGTCCGCCGCGGTCCCGCGCCGCCCGCGAGGACCGCGGCGACCAGCTCGGCGTCCCCCCGCCCGTCCTGCAACTCGTCCCCGCCGCTCATCGCGTCCCCCGGTTCTGCCGAATCCGCCGAATCCGCCGAAAAAAGTTCGCGCCGTCCATGGGAAAACCCCGACCGCCGCGACCCGGACCTCCGAACCGCTCCACGACAGCGACGGAGGAACCATGAAAGGACCGGGCATCCCCGACGGCCCCCGGCACCCCGCGGGCCCGGACCCGTACCGCCCCTGGCCGGGCCCCGGCGGGCTCGGGCACCGCCTCGCCGCGCACGCACCGGCGGTGGCCCTGCCGGTGGCGGCGCTCGCGCACGGGACCGCCGTCCCCGTAGCCGCCGTGCTCGCGGCCGCGCACATCCTGCTCACCGCGGCGGGGGCGGTCGTACGCCACTGGTTCTGGTGGCGGGCCCGCAGCCAGCCCGCGCGTGACCTGCGAAGGCTGCTGCGCAACGCCGGGTCGGCGCAGGACGCCGAGCGTCTCGCGCAGGGCCTGGCCGCACGCCACCAGGCCGTGCTCGACGCGTATGTGCGCGCACGGCCGCCCCGGCGCGCCGCGCCCGCCCCGCTGTACTCCCCGTGACCCCGATGACGTCCACCGCCGACCGCGCCGACCCCGCTGAAACCGTGACCGTCCCGGACGCCGCACCCGTACACGTCGCGGGCGGCGCCGGGACAGGTCCGAGCCTAGGCGCCCCGAGCGTGACCGGAGGGCGACAGCGCGTCACCTGATACCGCCCGTCCACGCGGCGGGAGCCGATGGCGTAGGCCGCCTGCGCACCGGGCGCCCGGGCTCCGGCGCGGAGCCGTCCTCGCACACCGGATGACATCGCGCGGGCGGCTCCCCGATGATGGGCGGCGTGCCCGACACACGTGAGGACGCCGCGACCCGGCCCGGCGCCGCCGGGCGGACCGGGACCGGGGTCGCGCGGCTCGGTCCGGTGCGCCGCCCGTGACCGACGCCGCCGCCGAGCTCACCGCCTTCCTGCGGCGCTACGAGCAGGCCGCCAACAGCCATGACCTCGACCGGGTCATGCCGCTGATCGCGGAGGACGCGGTCTACTGGTTCTCGGACGGCTCCCACCGGGGCCGCGCCGAGATCGCCGCGGCGATCGCGCGGACGTTCGCCGCCATCGGCGAGGAGACGTACAAGATCGGCGACGTCGAGTGGGTCGTCCTCGGGCGCGCGCACGCGGTCTGCCGCTACCGCTTCTCCTGGACCGGGACCGTCGGCGGGCGGCCCCGGTCCGGGGCCGGGCGGGGCACGAACGTCGTCGTGCGGCGCGACGGGGAGTGGCGGATGCTGCACGAGCACCTGAGTCCGTGACGCGCGCCGGTCCGGCAGGGCCCGGCGGCGAAGAAGCCGAGGCCCGTCCGCATCATTGACATGTCCGCGCCGCACCCGGAAACTCGGACCACCGGCCGGCCGCCCGTGGCACCCGCGCGACTTCCGGACCGGACGGCGGCCCCCTGCCCCCGACCGGCTTTCCCCGCGCCTGCCCGACATGTTTCTGACAACGATGTCGGCAACAACCCTCCCGGGAGGTTCCCGTGCGTCCTCGTCCCTCGCGAGCACCGCGCCCGCACCCGTACGCCCACCGGGCGGGGCCGCTCGTCGCCGCCTGCCTGGCGCTGCTGGCCTCGATGCTGGTCGCCGTCGTCGGCGGGGCGACCGCGGCGCACGCGGCGTCAGGTGCCGTCGTGGACGGCAACGCGCGCTTCGAGGTGCTGACGCCGACGCTGGTACGGCTGGAGTACGCAGGTGACGGGGCCTTCCAGGACGGCGCCACCTTCAACGCGGTCAACCGCTCCTTCAGCCCGCCCGCGTACACCACCGATGTGAGCTCCGACGGCTACCGGGAGATCAGGACCAGTGCGCTGACGCTGCGCTGGAAGGAGGGCAGCGGGCCCTTCACCGCGGCCAACACCACGGTCACGCTGGCCGGGACGGGCGTGCAGGCCAAGCCCGCCTTCCCGTCCTACTGCGCCTTCGGGACCGCCTGCGAGGGGGAGGACGCGCTGTTCAGCGGGCGGGCCGCGACGGCGTACGACCACACCGGCTACACCGGCAGCGCCTTCGTGGCCGGTTACGAGGCCGCGGGCAGCGGGATCGCGCAGGACGTCTCGCAGGTCCCGGCGGCCGGGGACTACCGGTTGCAGGTCCGCTACTCCAACGCGGCGGGCGGCACCGGCACGCTGTCCACCCGGGTCGGCGGCGCCGCGGGGCCCGCACTGAGCCTGCCCGCGACGGCCTCGTGGAACGACTGGTCCACGGCGTCGGTCACCGTGCACCTGGCCGCGGGCACGAACGCGCTGGCGCTGGTGCAGAACGCCGGGGACACCGGCCGGGTCAACATCGACAGCCTCGCCGTCACCCCGCTCACCACCACGGCCTATCCCGCCGCGCAGACCGGCCTGGTCACCACCGGTTACGGCGCCGGGCCCGCGGACACGCTCGGCGGCTGGTCGCGGACGCTGGACAACCCGCGCACCCTGCCCGTACCCGAGCACCCCGGGATCCTCGACCGGAGCGGCTGGTACCTGCTCGACGACAGCCGCAGCGCCCTCCTCGGCTCCGCGCACACCGTCACCGACCGCCCCTCGCACGGGACGTCGCCCTACCAGGACGGCTACTTCCTCGGCTACGGCCAGGACTACAAGCAGGGCCTGTCCGACCTCAACGCCCTGACCGGCGGCACCGCGCTGCTGCCGCGCTCGGCGTACGGGGTCTGGTACTCGCGCTACTACGCCTACACCACGGCGGACTACGAGAACACGCTGCTGCCCGCCTTCCGGACGAACGACGTGCCGCTCGACTGGCTGGTGGTGGACACCGACTGGAAGTCGCCGAGTCAGTGGAACGGCTGGAACTGGAACTCCGCGCTCTTCCCCGATCCGCAGGGCTTCCTGGACTGGACGAAGCAGCAGGGCCTGTCGGTCGCGATGAACATCCACCCGAGCATCAACGGCGACGACCCGCGCTTCGCCGCCGCCAACAGCGCGGCGGGCGGCCTGACCGTGGACAGCGGGAACACCTACCGCTTCGACTGGTCCAGCAGCGCCCAGCTCGGCGCCTACCTGGGCCTGCACCAGCCGTTCGAGCAGCAGGGCGTGCGGGAGTGGTGGCTGGACTACTGCGGCGGGTGCGGGGGTTCGACGGCGAGCGACCCGCACGTCGCGCCGGACAACCTGATCAACCAGGCGTACGCCGACGACGCGGCCGCCAGGGGGCTGCGCGGCTTCTCCTTCGCCCGGATCGGCGGATCCGAGCAGGGCGGCGACGACAGCAGCTACGCACTGGGGCCGTGGTCGGAGCGGCGCACCAGCATGCAGTTCACCGGGGACACCCCGGCGACGTGGGACATGCTGGGCTTCGAGGTGCGCTTCACCGCCGACGAGGCGGCCGCCGGGCTGTCGAACGTCAGCCACGACATCGGCAGCTTCCACGGCGGGCACCTGGCCGACGACCTGTACGTGCGCTGGCTGCAGTTCGGCGCCTTCCAGCCCGTCGACCGGCTGCACTCCGACCACGGCGACCGGCTGCCGTGGAACTACACGGGGGCGGCCGCGACCGCCGCCGCGCAGGCGCTGCGGCTGCGCGAGGCACTGGTGCCGTACACCTACACACTCGCCCGCCAGGCGAGCACCACGGGCGTGCCGATCGTCCGCCCGATGTACCTCGACTACCCGGCGCAGGAGGACGCCTACCGGGCCCAGGGCGAGTACCTGTACGGCGACGACGTGCTGGTGGCGCCGATCACCACGCCGAACGACGGCTCGGGCAACGGCTCGGTGTCGGTGTGGGTCCCGCCGGGCGGCTGGACCGACTACTTCACCGGGCGCACGTACACCGGCCCGGCGACGGTGACGATGACCGCCCCGCTCGGGCAGTTCCCGGTGCTGGTCCGGGGCGGCGGCATGCTGACGACGCGCACCGACTACGCGGGCAGCGCGCAGGCGCCGCTGACCGCGCTGACGGTCAACGTGGCCGCGGGCGCGGACGGTTCGTCCTCGGTGTACACCGACGCGGGTGAGGGCACCGGGTACACGGCAGGGCAGTCGGCGACGACGCCGCTGTCCTGGAACGACGCCGCGCGGACCCTCACCGTCGGGGCGCAGAGCGGCAGTTGGCCCGGCGCCCCGGCCTCCCGGGCGTACACGCTGCGGCTGTCGAACTCGGCGGCGCCGACCGCCGTGCGGGTGGACGGCACACAGGTGCCGGAGACGGACTGGTCGTGGAATCCGCAGCGCCGCACCGTCACGGTGACCACGGCCGCGCTGCCGGTGGGCACCGCGCACACCGTGGCGCTGGAGGGCAGCGCGACGGCGAACCCGGCCGCCGGGGAGGTCGTCGGGGCGGGGGCCGACTGCCTGGACGCGCGCGGCGGTTCGGCGGCGGACGGCACGGCGCTCCAGCTGTGGGGCTGCAACCACACCGCGGGCCAGCAGTTCACCCTCGCCTCCGACAACACCCTGCGCACGCTCGGCAGTTGCGTCACGGCCTCCGGCGGCGGCACGGCGAACCGCACGCCCGTCGCGCTCGCGTCCTGCACCGGCTCGGCGGCGCAGCTGTGGACCCACCGCACCGACGGGAGCCTGCTCAACCCGGCGTCCGGGCGCTGCCTCGACGTGCCCGACAGCAACACCACGCCCGGCGCCGTCCAGCTCCAGCTCTACGACTGCAACGGGACGGGCGCGCAGGTCTGGAAGCTGCCGCCGGGGCCGCTCACCGGTCCCGGCGGGCTGTGCGCGGACGTGGCGAACGCCGACCCCGCCTCGACGACACCCGTGCAGCTGTGGGGCTGCAACTCCACCGACGCGCAGCGCTGGTCGGCGCCCGGGGACCGCACGCTGCACGCGCTGGGCAAGTGCCTGGACGCGGTGGGCGGCGGCACGGCGAACGGGACCCGCGTCCAGCTGTGGGACTGCAACGGCACGGGCGCGCAGGCCTGGACGAGCCGTTCGGACGGCACCCTGTTCAACTCGCCCTCCGGGCGCTGCCTGGACGACAGCGGCGGGCTGGCGCGGCAGGGGGACGCGCTCCAGCTGTACGACTGCAACGGCACCGCGGCCCAGGTCTTCCGGCTGCGGTGACGCTCCTGCCGGGCGGAGTTCGCCCGCCGCCCGGCAGATGTTCGCCCGCCTGCCCCTTGAGCACCTCAGGCACCAGCGGCATCCTTGGACCGCCCACGCCCGCGGGGCGGCACGCCCCGGCCGGCCAGCGAGAGGACAACGATGGCCCCCTCCTCCTTCCCCTTCGACCGCCGCACCCTGCTGCGCGGCACGCTGGCCGCCGGTACGGGCGCCGTACTCGGCCCGGTCCTGCTGTCCCGGTCGGCCTCCGCGTACTCCTGGTCGCGCACCCTCCAGCAGGGCATGACCGGCGCGGACGTCACCGAGCTGCAGATCCGGGTCGCGGGCTGGGCCACGTCCGGCCCCGCGCACACCCGGGTCGCGGTCGACGGGGACTTCGGGCCCGGGACGGCGACGGCGGTCCGCCTGTTCCAGTCCGCGTACGGTCTGGCCTCCGACGCCGTCGCCGGTCCCGCCACCCAGGCGCAGCTCGACGCGCTCCAGCAGTCGGACGGTTCGACGGCGCACTTCGACTTCGGCGAGTTCACCGACCGGGTGAGCGGGACCTTCGACGGGGGCAAGGTCGGCGCGGCCGCGGCCAAGGAGAACGTCCGGCGGCTGATGTACAAGCTCGAAGCCCTGCGCAAGAAGCTCGGCAACGTCCCCGTCACCGTCAACTCCGGCTTCCGCAGCATCGCGCACAACGCCTCGGTGGGCGGCGCGTCCGACAGCATGCACCTGTACGGGACGGCCGCGGACCTCGGGGTGGCGGGCGTCGCCAACAAGACGGTCTACCAGAAGGCCGAGACCTGCGGCTTCTCCGGTCTGGAGACGTACACCGAGGACCACCAGCACGTCGACAGCCGCGCCGACCTGGGGCGGGCCTGGTGGTGGGAGAACGGCACGGTCTGACGGTGCGCGGCCGGCCGCCGGGGCACGGCCCCGGCGGGCGCCCGCGGGCCACCGGGCCGGAACCGTCCGGCCGGGGTGCGGCGTCCCGGCGCCGTCACCAGTGCGCCTGGCCGCCCAGATTCCGTGCGAGGGCGCCGACCTGCTTCGCGGTCAGCTCCGCGTGGCTGTCGGTGCCGGCCGAGAGCATCAGGGCGACGCTGTCGCCGCCCGCCCCGCGCAGCCGCACGAGGGCGACGTTGCCGGTCGAGGTGACGACGGGGGTGCCGGTGGACGCCTTGGTCACCTCGCCGAGGTAGGCCGCCAGTTCGGTGGAGGACAGTCCCGCGTCGCGCTGGATCAGCGGGGCCAGCAGGGCGGCCGCGGTGCCCTTCTCGGCGGCGAGGGTCTCGACGGACACCGGCTGGGTGCCCAGCCGGTAGTCGCACTCCACGTCGGTGGCGTGCGCGGTGCTGAGCACGGCGTCCTTGTCCGCGTCCTCCGGCAGGTCGACATGCGCCGAGACCGGGCTCGCCGGCCCGGGCACGTGCGCGGCCGAGGCGGCCCTGTCCAGGTCGTAGTCCAGCGGGCAGTGCGTGGACTCCTTGGCCGCCGAGCGCACCTTGTCGTGCAGCCCGGCCTGCGACAGTGCCGCCGGGCCGCCGTCGCCCGAGCACGCGGCGAGCACGGCCGCGGCTGCCACTGCGGCCGCCGCCGCGGCCCGCGTGCCCTGCCGGCGCAAACGTACGGTCATCAGCCCTCCCCGTTCGGCCGGAAGTGGTCATCTTAGATGCACGTCCGACCGGGGCACCGGGCCGGGTCCACCGCCGTCTCCCGCCCGGGGGGTGACGCGGATTCAGGCGAGCATCGGCCGCGGGTCGAAGGTGACCCTGATCCGGCTGATGCGGCCCTCCTCGACGTGGCTCCAGTTGACGACGGCCATCGGGCCCGAGGTCTCGGTCCGCAGCTCGAACCAGGTGATGACGTCGGGGCCGTCCGCCCAGCGCCGGACGACCTCGACGTGCCGGGTCAGCGCGAACATGCCGCCGAGGCCGGAGAGGACGTCGTCGGCGCCCTGCGCGGTGCCGAGCGCGCCGACGAAGTCGACGCCGTCGTGGAGCAGGGGCCGCACCCGCTCGATGTCGTTGCTCTTCCAGGCGTCGAAATAGGCGGCGGCGACGCTTTCCGGAGAGGGCGTGCTCACGGGTTCCTCCTGGCTTCCGGCGATACGCGGCCGGCCGGCCGCGCTCTCACCTCCAGCCTGGTCGCGGGCGATCAAGAAGTCCAACAGCTCGTTCTTCTGACAACTAGCATCATCGGTCATGGAACTGAGGCACCTGGAGTACTTCGTCGCGGTGGCCGAGGAGCGCAACTTCACCCGGGCGGCCGACCGGCTGCACATCAGCCAGTCCGGCGTCAGCGCGCAGATCCGGCGGCTCGAACGCGAGCTGGGCGCCGAGCTGTTCGACCGCTCGCAGCGGGCCGTCACCCTCACCGCGGCGGGCCGGGCCGCGCTGGAGCACGCGCGTGCCGCACTGGCCGCCGCCGACGCGCTCGGGCGGTCGGTGGGCGAGGTCAGCGGCCTGCTGCGGGGACAGCTCACGGTCGGCATGGTCACCGGATGCACGCTCGCGCCGCTCTTCGACGCGCTCGCGTCCTTCCACCGGGCGCATCCCGGCGTGCGGATGTCGCTGCTGGAGGACGGCTCGGACCGGCTGCTGGAGGCGGTCCGGGCCCGCACCGTCGATCTGGCGCTCGTCGGCACCGCGCAGGCCGCCCACGAGGGGCTGTCCACGCTGACGGTGGTCGGCGAACGGCTCGTCGCCGCCGTCCCGTCCGGGCACCCGCTCGCCGGGCGGGACGCGGTGACGCTGCGCGAGCTGAGCGCCCACCCGGTCGCCTGCATGCCCGCCGGGACCGGGCTGCGGGCGGTGCTGGACCGGGCGTGCGCCGCCCAGGACCTGCGGCTCACGATCGCGCTGCAGGCCAGCGCGGCCGACGCGCTCGCCGACCTCGCCTGCCGCGGGCTGGCCGTCGCCGTCCTCAGCGAATCCATGGCCGCCCGGCACCGCGACCGGCTCGGCGCCTGCCCCCTCACCGACGTCCCCTCGCCCGCGCTGCTCGTGCTGGCCTGGAAGGACACCGGCGACCCGGCCGTCCGCGCCGCCGTCGAGCACGCCCGCCGGGCCTTCGGCGGCGCCGGCCTTCCGGCACCGCCGCCCGCGCGCTGAACGCGCCCGGTCAGGGGAGATAGTCGGCGACCAGTTCCGCGAACTCCTCCGGGGTGAGGACCTCGACGCCGAGTTGCCCGGCCTTGGCGGCCTTGCTGCTGAGCCTGCCGTTCGCGGCGGGCGCGGCGACGAGGCAGGCGGTCTCGGCGGTGACGCTGTCGCCGGCCCTGCCGCCGGCGCGTTCTATGAGGTCCTTCACTGCGGTGCGGCTGAGGGCGGCGAGCGGGCCGGTCATCCTGCCGGTGACGACGACCTTCTTCGGGCGGCCGTCCTCGGCGGTCAGCGGGCCGTCGACCGCGGTGTCGGACACCGGCTCGCTCATGGTGGCGCCTGCCGCGGCCATCTTGTCGATGACCGGGGCGAGTTCGGCTATCTGCGCCACGATGCCGGGCGCCTTCTCCGGCCCGATGCCGTCCACGTCCTGGAACGCCTCCGCGCTCGCGGCGCGCACCGCGTCCATGGTGCGGAAGTGGGCGGCGATGCGCTGGGACAGGCGGCGCCCGGTGTTGGTGATGCCCAGGGCGCACAGCTGGCGGCTGAGCGGCTTGGCCTTGGCGGCGAGGATCTGGTCGGCGAGCTTGGCGCCCCGCTTGTCGCTCCCGGCCGCCTCGCAGAGCGTCGCCAGGTCGAGGGTGTAGAGGTCGGCGATGTCGGTGACGGCGCCGGAGTCGACGAGCCAGGTGACGTACGTCCTGCCCAGGCCGTCGATGTCGAGGCAGTCGCGCTGCGCGGCGTAGGCGATGAGCGCGGGCAGCCGGCAGGCGGCGCCCTTGACGCACCGCCAGCGCTCCTGGCTGCGGTCGATGTCGCTGCCGCAGTTCGGGCAGGCAGCGGGCAGCGGCACCTCGGCCGCACCGGCCGGGCGCAACTGGACGACCGCGGCCTGCACGCGGGGGATGATGTCGCCCGCCTTGTACACGGTGACGGTGTCGCCGAGGTGGAGGTCGCGGCGGCGGATGTCGGCGGGGTTGTGCAGCGTGGCGTACTCGACGGTGCTGCCGTCGATCTCGACGGGCTGCAGCCGCGCGCGGGGGGCGATGACGCCCGTCCGGCCGACGTTCCACTCGACGTCCAGCAGCACCGTGGTGCGCTCGACCGCGGGCAGCTTGAAGGCGACGGCCCAGTGCGGGAAGCGCGAGCCGGAACCGGCGGCCTGCTGCTCGGCGGCGGTGTCGGCCTTGACGACCACGCCGTCGATCCCGAAGGGCAGGCCGGGCCGCATCGCCTGGATCTCCTCGACCCGCCGCCGCGCCTCCTCGACCGTGCCGACGCGGCGCAGCCCTGCCGGATTGTCGCGGGTGGTCCGCACCCCGGCCGCGGAGACCAGGGCCAGCACCTCGCTGTGCGAGGCGCCGTCGGGCAGGAAGGTGCCGCCGTCGAGGTTGACGGCGCCGTACGCCCAGAAGGTCATGGCCAGGCGGTAGGGGCGGTCCTTGGCGCGCAGCGTGCCGGAGGTGCCGTTGCGCGGGTTGCGGAAGACGGTGGCGCCGTGCTCGACACGGATCTCGTTGGCGCGTTCGAACTGCTCCTGTGTGAAGAGCACCTCGCCGCGCACCTCGACCGTGACCGCCGTCCCGAGCGACTGTGGCAGGCCGTCGATCGTGCCGATGACATGGCTGACGTCCTCGCCGAACCGGCCGTCGCCGCGGGTGACCACCTGGACCAGGCGCCCGTCACGGTAGCGGGCGGCGATCGCCGCGCCGTCCAGCTTGGGCTCCACGGTGAAGCCGCCCTCGACCGGGCGGCCCAGGCGGCGCTGCAGTCCCTCGCCCCACGCGGTCAGCTGCTCGGCGGAGAAGACGTTGTCGAGCGACAGCATCGGCACACCGTGGGCGACGTCCCCGACCGGCGCGGCCCCGGCGGCGACCTGGGTGGTCGGGGAGTCGGGCGCCGCCTCGTCCGGATGGGTCTGCTCGTACGCCGCGAGGGCGAGCAGCAACCCGTCGTACGTGGCGTCGTCCAGCACGCTCTCGGCGGCGAAGTCACCGTCTCCGCCGTAGTAGGCGCGGGCGGCCTCACGGACGCGGGTGACCGCGTCCCGGTACTGGGCAGGGGTGGCCAACGCCTCAACGGCGGGAGTTGTCGTCATACCCGCCATCCTCGCGCGGGGGTCTGACAATCGCGGGGCCCGGCAATCGCGGGGGGCCTGGCCGTCGCCCGGGGTTCGACAGCGGGCGGGCTCAGCCCTCTGGTATCCCCGCGCGCCTGCGGCGGTACGCGGCGGCGCGGTCCTTGCCCCCGCAGGCCTCGCTGGAGCACCAGCGGCGGCGCCCCGGGCGGCTGGTGTCGACGAACAGCAGGGCGCACTCCGGGCTCGCGCACGCGCGCAGGCGGGCGGCGGCGGGGCCGGAGAAGAGGTCGACGGCGTCGCGGGCCACCGTGCTGAGGGCCGCCTGCTGCCCGCGCGCGGCCGGCAGGGCCAGCCGCCCGGTGCCGCCGCTCAGGACGGGCACCAGCGGTGGCGCGGCCGCGGCGGCGTTGACGGCGGCCTCGTCCGCGGGCGAGGGGGCCTGCCCGGCGAGCACCGCGCGGGCGAGGCGGTGGACGGCCTCGCGCAGCACCCGGGCGGACTCCAGGCCGGACCGGGTGACGTCCGGCGGCTCCTGGAGCAGCCCCGCCTCGCAGTACCAGCGGGCCAGGTCGGACGGTTCGCGCAGCCGCTCGTACCGGCCGCGCCAGCGCTCGCCGACCGTGGCGACGAACGCCAGGCACAGGCGGCCGGAGCGGAAGTTGAAGCGCAGTTCCCCGGCGGGCACGTCCGCGCCCATATCGCTTGCCTCGGCGTTCACGTCACGACTATAACTCGTGACATGGTGATGAGCCGGAACGAACCGCAGCCCGACCGGGCACGTATCGAGGACTTCCTGCGCGAGCGGGACGCCGACCGCATCCCCCACCCCGGCGGCACCCTGCTGGCGCACCTGGGCCGGGTGGAGCGACTGCTGGAGGAGTGGGGCGCCGGCCCGGACGTGCGGACGGCGGGGCTGTGCCACGCCGCGTACGGGACGGACGGCTTCGACGAGGCGCTGATCGGCACCGGCGAGCGCACCCGGCTCGCGGCGCTCGTCGGCGAACGCGCGGAAGAGCTGGTCCACTTCTACGCGAGCTGCGACCGCTCCGCGGTCTACCCCCAGCTCGGCCAAGGCTCCCCCGTCGTCTTCCGGGACCGCTTCTCCGGCGCCGAGGGCGTTCCCGCCGAGGCCGACCTGCGGGCCCTGATGGAGATCACCGCCGCGAACGAACTCGACCTGGTCGCGCACAACGCGGACCTCGCGGCCCGCTACGGCCCCGATCTCGCCGACCTGTTCACCCGCTCCCGCGGCCTGCTGTCCGCGCCCGCCCAGCAGGCCTGCACGCGGCTGCTCGGCCGCTACGGCGCCGGTCCCGTGACCGGGCCGCTGGTCGGCGGGCTGGACCACCTCGTGCTGACCGTCTCCGACGTCGAGGCCAGCGTCGCCTTCTACGAACGCGTCCTCGGCATGCGGCCGGTCACCTTCGGCGACGGACGGCGCGCGCTGACCTTCGGCACCGTCAAGATCAACCTGCACCGGGCGGGCGCCGAGCTGCTCCCGCACGCCGCCCGCCCCACCCCCGGCAGCGCCGATCTGTGCCTGGTCACCGCGCACCCGCAGGCCCGCGTTTTGGAACACCTCGCCGCCTGCGGCGTCCCCGTCGAGACCGGCCCCGTCCCGCGCACGGGCACGCTCGGCCCCATCACCAGCACCTACCTGCGCGACCCGGACGGCAACCTGATCGAGGTCAGCACGTACCCGCAGCAGGGGGGCTGAGCCGGGGGGTTTGCGAGGTGCGGGCGGCTCCCGGTCGGGCGCGGGACGACGGCCCCGACAGGCCCGGCGGCGATGTCGCGCGCCAGAACGAGACGGAGTGGCGGCTTCTGCTCGCGGCCGCCGTCGTGGAGTTCGCCGTACGGCGGCTGGGGTGCGGGCGGCCGGGGCCCGAAAATTGCACCCCGTGTGCAGGGGCGGGCTCGTAGGGTGGCTGTCATGGTGATCGCGACGGTCCGGGAGTGGAGCGACGAGGACGGCTGGGGGGTGCTCGACTCGCCGGAGACGCCCGGCGGGTGCTTCGGGCACTTCTCGCACATCCGGATGGACGGCTTCCGCACGCTGACGGCGGGGCAGCGGGTCGAGCTGGTCTGGGAGGATCCCGGCGGCGAGCAGGACGGGTACGACTACTGCGCGGTGAGCATCGTGCCCCTGGCCGGCTGACGGCCGGGCACGGGGCGACGGCGGTGGGCGAGTTGCGGGGCGCGGTGGTGCTGGTCACCGGGGTCATGGCATCGGGGAAGTCCACCGTGGCCCAGGTGCTGGCCGAGCGGCTCCCGCGGTCGGTGCATCTGCGCGGTGACGGCTTCCGGCGCATGGTCGTGTCGGGGCGCGAGGAGTTCACGCCGTGCCCGACGCCCGGGGCCACGGCGCAGTTGCTGCTGCGGTACCGGGCCTGCGCGGCGGTGGCGGACCTGTACGCGCGGGAGGGCTGGACCGTGGTCGTCCAGGACGTCGTCCTCGGCGAGCACCTGGCCCACTTTCTCGACGCCGTGACGGCGCGGCCGCTGTACCTGGTCGTCCTCGCCCCGACGGCGGAAGCGGTCGCGGCACGCGAGGCCGGGCGGCGCAAGAGCGGCTACGGCGGCGGCTGGACGGTCGGGCTGCTCGACGAGGAGCTGCGGCGGACACCGCGCCGCGGACTGTGGCTGGACACCTCCGACCTGACGCCCGGGCAGACGGTCGAGGCGATCCTGGCCGGGCTCGGCACGGCCCGCGTCGCCGGGTAGCGCGCTGCCCGCGCGGGCTCAGAGCAGGACCAGCGACCACACCAGCAGCGCGCCGCCCAGCAGGAGGAGCAGGACGGAGCCGCCGTCCACGGCGCCGAGGAGGCGGTAGCGGTCGTACGGCTCGTAGGGGCGGGCCGGGTCGACCACGACGGTCATCGCGCCGCCGGTCGGAGCGGGCCTGCCGGAGGCGTTGACGAGGGAGGACACGATGGCGCGCCCCTCGACGTGGTAGCGGACGACGGGGGTGAGGCTGTAGCGCCCGGCGTTCGCGGTCGGCCCGCTGTCGTTGCCGACCACGTCGGCCTGGAGCTCCAGGCCGCTGCGGCGCGCCCGCAGGCAGCGCGCGCCGTGCAGGACGGCCCGCGCCGTACCGAAGGCGCCCGCCAGGAAGGCGGCCGAGGCGACCGCGACGAAGATCATGGCGGCCATCCTGGCGCACCCGGCGCACCGCCTGCCAGGGGCCGGAGGCGGTTCACAGGAAGGGCCGCGGGGGTGCGCCGGGCCGACGGCCCCGGACGGGGAGGCGGGATCAGACGGGCTGCCAGAGGCCCGGGGCCTTGGGGGGCTCCCAGCCGGTCATCGCGGTGTGGGCCTGAAGGCAGCGGCAGCCGGTACCGCCGTAGGCGACCTGGTCGCCGGCCCGGTACGCGACGCCGGACGCCCAGGTGGCGCCGCCGGTCGGCGGGGTCGTGGGTGTCGTGGCTGGCCGGGGTGGCCGCGAGCGGGCGGCCGCGGCGGCGGCACGGTCCCGCGCGGTGCCGGCCACACGTCGATCCCGGAGCCGTCGCCCCGCCAGTGCCGTCGACGTACCCGTGGTCGAGCGGGCAGACGTAGTCGGGCACCTTCGGGTGCGGCCTTCCGCCGGGCCGGTCGACGGTGCTGCTCCCCGTACCCACCAGCACGTCGAAGTGCTGCCGGATCGGCACCCCTGCGTACCCCAGGACCTCCGCCCGGCAGGGCTGCTCCGGCCTCCCGTGCCGTCGAAATTCCCTCCCCCGGGCCGGTCAGACCGGGGCGAGCGGCAGGTGCGGGGTGGACGGGAGGTGGACGGTGATCGGGTCGCCGGGGTGGACGGTGCCGCCCTCGCGGACGACGCTCATGACGCCCGCCCGGCGGACGACGTTGCCCTCGGCGTCATGGCCGACGACCTGCTTGAGCAGGCCGTGCTGGAAGTCGTCGATCTGGCGGCAGGGGTTGCGCAGGCCGGTGACCTCCAGGACGGCGGTGGCGCCGATGTGCAGGAGGGTGCCGGTCGGCAGGCCGAGGAGGTCAAGGCCGCTGGTGGTGATGTTCTCGCCGAGCTGGCCGGGGGCGACGGTGAAGCCCGCGTCGGCGACCTCGGTGAACAGCTCCTCGTGGATGAGGTGGACCTGGCGCAGGTTCGGCTGCGTCGGGTCCTTGGCGACGCGCGAGCGGTGCTTGACGGTCACGCCGGAGTGCACGTCGCCCTCCACGCCGAGACCGGCGATCAGTCGGATGCCGCCGCGGTTGGGCTTGGTGAACGTGTACGCACCACTGGCGCTGACCGCGGTGACGCTCGCGCGCATCTCCGGCCCCCTCCTGCTCGGTGACCGGCTCCGCGGCCGGCCGACACCTCCATCATGCCGGAGCGGCCCGGGGCGGCGGCCTGCGGGAGGGGTCTGTCCTGCGGTGACGGCCGCGCGCGGCGTCCCCGGGCCGGGTTCGCGCGGCCCCGGGAAGCCGTGCGGGCAGTCGTCCCCGGAGGTTGCCGTCCGGCCGCGGAGCCGGTCCGGCGGCGGGGGCCGTTCCCCGGGTGGCTATCGTGTGCGGATGCCGCCGCTGAACCTGCGTCACGCCGTCCGCGCGCTCGTGCTCGACGAGCGGGGCGGGCGGATCCTGCTGTGCCGGTTCGCCTTCGCCCGGCCGGGCGGGACGCTGGTGGTGTGGGCCGCGCCGGGCGGGGGCGTCGAGCGCGGGGAGACGGCGCTCGACGCGCTGCGCCGGGAGCTGCGCGAGGAGGTGGGGTTCGCGCTGGAGGGCGAGCCGCCGCACGTCTGGCACCAGGAGGTCGTGGATCCCGCGCACGCGCCCGGCTACGACGGCGTCGTGAACGACTACTTTCTCGTCCCCACCCCGCACTTCGGCCCGCGCGGCGCGCTGACCGACGAGCAGCTCGCCGCGGAGAACGTCACCGGGACGCGGTGGTGGCGGCCCGAGGACATCCGCGGCTACCGCGGCACCGACCTGTTCTCCCCCCGCGACCTGGGCGGGCTGCTCGCGCGGCTCGCCGCGGACGGCGTTCCGGACGCGCCGGTGCCCGTCGGCCTGTGACCGGTCCCGCACCGGTGTCCGGACCCGGCGTCCGCCCGAACCTGGCAGCGCGCGGGCCTGCAGCAGCCGCCGCTCACGCCGCCCGGACGGTGACCTTGGCCAGGAAGGCGTCGAGGTTGCGCCGGGTGCGGCCGATCTGCTCCTCCAGCGTGAGGGTCTCCTCCATGCGGCGGACCAGCGCCGACGTCTTCTTCCCGCGGATGTAGAGCGAGCACTGCAGGTCGGCGCACATGTAGAGGGCGACGGTGTTGCCCTGCCGCCCGGCGGCGCCCGCGAGGGGGGCCGCCAGCAGGTCGACGCCGCCGCCGGAGTGGCCGGTCAGGCACAGCCCGCACAGGCTGCTGCGCATCAGGCTGCGCCGGGCGCCGGGGGCGATCCGCAGGGTGAGGCCGACCGCCTTGCCACCGGGGGCGGTGGCGGGGGCGACGAGATACGCGCGGTCGGGGGCGCCCGGGTCGCGCCAGCCGACGAAGTCCAGGTCCGCCCAGGGCAGGGCGGGCAGGTCCCGCGGGAGGTTGATGCGCCCGGCCTCCCCCTTGGAGCAGTTGACGAAGGAGGCGCGCAGCTCGGCGTCGGTCAGGGGGTCCATACCGCCGACGCTACCTGCCCGCCGTGGCCGCCCTCGAACGGTTTTCGGCCCGGCCCCGCCGCCCGTCGCCCCTGGTGGGGGCGTACGGGCGGCGGGCGGGCCCCCGGGCGTCAGGCGTCCAGCGCGGGACGCAGCACCTCGCGGCACCACTGGCGGAAGGTGGTGGGGGTGGTGACGGCCCGGTCGGGGTAGGACTCGGCGTCGTAGAGGCCGGCGTCGACGGCGGCGGTCATGTCGGCGATGCCCTCGGCCCAGGCGCGGGTCATGCCGTGCCCGGTCATCGCGGCGACGAAGTCCTCGCGGGGCAGTTCCCGGTACGCGACCGGACGGCCCAGTTCCTCGGTCATGACGCGCGCCATGTCGTCGGGCGACAGGTCCTCGGGGCCGGGCACCGCGACGCTCTCCTGACCCGTCCACTGCGGGTCGAGCAGCAGGGCCGCGGCGACGGCGGCGATGTCGCGGGTGGCGACGACCGGGGACGTGCGGCGGGCGGGCAGGGTGCCGAAGAACAGGCCCTGGTTCCTGATCGGTCCGAGCTGCCCGAGGGTGTTCTCCATGAAGCCGGGCATGCCGAGCGAGCGGTAGTGCACGCCGGTGCTCTCGACGAGGTGGTCCATGGCGAAGACCGCGGAGATCTGCCCGGCGTTGCGGGCGACCGTCCGGCCGAGGCTGGACACTGCGACGACGCGGCGCACGCCCTGGGCCACGATCGCGTCGCACAGCGGGCGGGTGAAGTCCATGACGTGGGCGTGGACGCTCGCCGCCCGCGGGTCCGGCGGCAGCACCCACAGCACGGTGTCGGCGCCGGTGAGGGCCTCGGCGAGGGCCGCGGGGTCGTCGGTCGCGCCCTTGACCACCTCGGCGTGCTCGTGGACGGCGGCGGGCAGCCGGGAGGGGTCGCGGGCGATGACCCGGACCGGGGCGCCCGCACGGATGACGTGCTCAAGGGCCTGGTGGCCGATACTTCCGGTGGGTGTGGTGACGACGATCATGTCGGACTCCTCGACCTCGACTTAAGTAAACTCTACCGTACCGTTTACTTTGCTGCACTGGAGGGCGCATGGCAAGGCGCGGCGACGAACTGCGGGAGCACATCCTGTTCACGGCCAAGAACGTCTTCCTGGAGACGGGCTTCGAACGCACCTCGATGGACCAGCTGGCCGCCCGCGCCGAGACGTCCAAGCGCACGCTCTACGCGCACTTCGAGAGCAAGGACAAGCTCTTCCTCGCCGTCGTGGACCTGGTGCGCAGGCTGTACCTCGACCGGCTCGGGACGCCCGGCGACTACGCCGAGGATCCCGCGGAGGCCGCGGTGCTCTACTGCGGGCGCTTCCTCCAGACGCTGCTGTGGGAGCCCACCTTGCGGATGTGCCGGATGGGCATCGCCGAGGCCGAGCGGCTGCCCGAGGCGTCCGCCCGCTACCACGAGGCGGTCATCGGCTCCGCGCACGCCCGGCTGGCCGGCTTCCTCGGTGAGAGCTGCCGGCTCGGGCCCCAGGACGCCGACCGGGTCGCGGACGACCTGCTCGCCCGTACCGTCCACCCGCGCTTCCTGCGGGCCCTGTTCGGCATGGAGCAGCTCGCGACCGAGCGGCCCGAGCCCGCGACGATCGCCGCCGACGTCGACCTCGCCCCGATCCGCGCCGCCCTCGCGGCCGCGCTGCCCGCCCGCTGACCGGCCGCGGTCCCGCGCACGCCGCGGGCCCGGCCGCGCGGAAGGCGGCCGGGCCCGGCAGGGGCGTGCGGGAGGTCACTGGACGCGGGACTGGGACTCCTCGTCCGACTCCTCGCCGGGGATGTAGACGTCGCGCACACCGATGTTGATCTCGACGACCTCCAGGCCCGTCATGCGCTCGACGGCGTTGGCGACGTGCGAGCGTATCTGCTTGGCGGCGTCGTCGATCTCGGTGCCGTAGAGGACCACGACGTCCAGGTCCACCGCGGCCTGCTTCTCGCCGACCTCGACCTTGACGCCGCGGGTGAAGTCGGTGGAGCGCGACACCGTGTCGCGTACGGCGCCCATAGCGCGGGAGGCGCCGCCGCCCATCGTGTGGACCCCGTCGACCTCACGCGCGGCGATACCGGCGATGACGGCCACCACGGAGTCCGCGATGGTGGTCTTGCCGCCGACGTCGCTGCGGCGGCTGGAGACGGACCGGGAGTCGTTGTCGGTTGCCATGAATATCCCCTTACGTGGGTAGGGCGGGCGGCGGACCGCCGGAGCCGTACCGCGGGCGGGGCCCGGCGGCCGGGCCTACGGGCGCGCACCGGCGCCTCGGCCCTCCCTTCCACTGTGCGACCGCCACCCGGGACGCGCCACTTCGCACCGCGGCACGCCCCGGTACGCCGGGCTGCGGCCGGATTCCGCCCCCCGGGCGCGCGCCCGGCAGGCGGGTGAGGGACCATGGAAGGGACCGGCAAGCCCATGCCCGGAGGTAGAGCCATGGACTATCCGGAGACCTACGAGCTGGTCTTCCAGGCCGCGGCGGTGGAGGACGACGCGGTGCTGGTGCACCGCACCGACCGGTCAGGCGCCGGCGGCTACCCGATCTACGCGGACGACACCGGTATCGTCCGCGCGGAGATCAGTGCGGACGGCGAGGTCCGCATGGTCGCCAGCGGCGGCCACCAGTCCCTGGACGCACCGCTCGCCGTCCGCCCCGTACCGCGCTGAGATCCGCCCCGCGAGCACCTCGGCACGTCAGCGGTCCGACCCGGGCCAGGCCCCGTCGATGAGGACGGCGCGGTCCCGGGCCGCGACGACGGCCGAGGACAGACTCTGGATGTCGTACGCCCCGTGGTGGCGGCGCCCGTTGACGAAGAAGGTCGGCGTGCCCGCCACCCCGCTGAGGTCGGCGGACTCGACGTCCACCTCCACCCGGGCCGCGCCCTTGCGCCCGCGCAGCGCCTCCCGGAAGGCGTCCACGTCCAGGCCCAGGTCCTGGGCGTGCCGCAGCAGGTCCTTGACGCCCAGCTCCTCCTGGTGGGTGATCAGCAGGTCGCGCATCTCCCAGAACGCGCCCTGGAGCGCGGCGGCTTCGGCCGCCTCTGCGGCGAGCTGGGCGTGCGGGTGGACGTCGGGCAGCGGCAGGTGCCGCCAGACGTAGCGGACGTCGCCGAAGTCGGCCAGCAGCTCACGCACCACCTGCTCGGCCTGCCCGCAGAACGGGCACTCGAAGTCGCCGTACTCCACGACCGTCACCGGCGCGTCCAGCGGCCCGCGGACGTGGTCGCGCTCGGGGTCGACGGGCTCGGCCAGGTCGACGACGGACTCGGCGGTGCCCAGCAGCGCCTTCGCCCGCCGGGCCTTGGGCAGCCGCGAGGTGACCAGCGCGACCAGGGAGGTGGCCAGCATCGCGAAGACGACCGCGCTGAGCACGCCGATCTTGGCCTGCTCCAGCTGCCGCCCGTCGAAGGCGAGGGTCGCGATGAGCAGGGAGACGGTGAAGCCGATGCCGGCGATGGTGCCGCCGCCCGCGACGGCCGCCCAGCCCACGGGCGGCTTCATCCGGCCGCGGCTGAGCCGGTCGGCGACGAAGGACGCGCCGAGGATCCCGGCGGGCTTGCCGAGCCCGTAGCCGAACAGGATGCCCAGCGTGATCGGCGAGGTGAAGGCGCTGGACAGCAGCGACCCGTTGATCTCGATCCCGGCGTTGGCGAGCGCGAACAGCGGCACGATCGCGTAGCTGCTCCACGGGTGGTAGAGGCGCTGCAGGCGGTCGTTGGGCGACAGGGCCAGTGCGATGCCCTGCCGGGCCTCGCGCTCCAGCTCGGCGGTGGGCTGCTCGCGGAAGGACCGGAACAGGCCGCTGGCCCGCTCCAGGGCGTCCCGCGGCGCCGGGTAGGCGTACGACATCAGGCCCAGGATCAGGCCGACCACCACCGGGTCCACGCCGGAGTGCACGAACGCCACCCAGGCCACGATCCCCAGCACCGCGTACACCCCGCCGCGGCGGGTGCCGGTGCGGCGTACGAAGCCGGCCACCACGAGCGCGCCCGCGCCGATCAGCAGCGGTGTCCACGACACCTTCTCGCTGTAGGCGACGGCGATGACCGCGAGGGCGAGGAAGTCGTCGACGACGGCCACGGTGAGGATGAAGGTGTGCAGCCGGCGCGGGAAGCGCGAGCCCAGCAGCGCCAGCATGCCCAGCGCGAAGGCGGTGTCGGTGGACATCGCGGTGCCCCAGCCGTGCGCGGAGGAGCTGCCGGCGTTGATGCCCAGGTAGATCGCCACCGGGACGGCCATGCCGCACAGCCCGCACAGCAGCGGCAGCGGGATCCGTTTGCGGTCGCGCAGTTCGCCCATGTCGAACTCGCGGCGCGCCTCCAGCCCGACGACGAGGAAGAACAGCGTCATCAGGCCGCTGTTGACCCACTCGCGCAGATCCATGTCGACGCCGTGCGAGCCGAGCCGCACCGACAGCCGGGTCTCCCAGAAGGACGCGTAGCCGTCAGGTGCGATGTTCACCCACGCGAGCGCCGCCAGCGTCCCGGCGAGCAGCACCGCGGCGCTGCCCGACTCGGTGCGGATGAACGCCCACGGTGACGAGACCCCCGATTCGTCCCGTTCCGTCCGACCCGTCAGGGGGGTGGTGAAGCCCCGGAACATCAAGCCTCCCGCTCGTTGCGTGTATGGGCGCAACCCTGGCACATTCCGGCAGACCAGGGGCCCGCGGGCAGCGCGTGGTGGGAGGATGGGGCAGGCCGGGCACGTGGACGACCGCGGGACGGCGACGGAGGACGACGAGGGGGGCGCGGCCGGTGGTGGCGCGGGACGAGGCCGTGATCGGCTGTGTCGGGGAACTGCTGCTGGGCACCCGCGGATCCGCGGGACCCGGCGAGGTGCTGGTACGCGTCAGGGGCGGTACCGAGACCTTTCTCGCCTGGTCCGACGCACCGCTGGAACGGGGCAGCCGGGTGCTCGTGGTGGATTCCCGCGGCACCAGGCAGGTCGACGTGATCGCGTGGGACGACCCGTCCGGCGACCCGGCCGGCTGAGCCGCGCACACGAAGGAGTAGGCAAGGATGTTCGGTTATCGCGTTCCCGATCCAGACGAGGCGATGCTGATCTCGGGGGGCCGCCGGGGGCTCGGCGGAGCTCCCTTCCGGGTGGTCACCGGGCACGGCAAGTTCGTGCTGCCGGTCTTCCGCAAGACCCGTTTCCTGACGCTCGCGATGTGCGAGGCGGAGGTCTCCGAGACCTGCGTGACCCGGCAGGGCATCGCGCTGACGGTGAAGGCCGTCATCGCCTTCAAGGTCGGCAACGACCACGAGAGCATCGTCAACGCCGGGCAGCGCTTCCTGTCCGACCAGGACCAGATGTCGGTGCTCACCGGCCGCATCTTCGCGGGCCACCTGCGGTCCATCATCGGCTCGATGACGGTCGAGGAGATCGTCACCGAGCGGCAGAAGCTCGCCACCGAGGTGCTGGAGACGTCCAAGACCGAGATGGCCAAGATCGGCCTGACGGTGGACTCGCTGCAGATCCAGTCCATCGACGACGGCAGGACCGGCTACATCGAGGCGATGGCCGCCCCGCACAAGGCCGCCATCCAGCGGCAGGCGCAGATCGCCCAGGCCCAGGCGACGCAGGCCGCCGTGGAGGCGCAGCAGGCCGCGGCGCGCAACCAGGCGGAGTACGCGCGGCAGACCGCGGTGGTGCAGGCGGAGTTCAACGCGCAGGTCGACCGCGCCCAAGCGCAGGCGGCGCAGGCCGGGCCGCTCGCGCAGGCGCACGCCCAGCAGGAGGTCATAGCGGCGCAGACCGAACTGGCGCTGCGCGCCGCCGAGCTGCGCCAGCAGCAGTTGGTCGCCGAGATCGTCAAACCCGCGGAGGCGGAGGCCGAGCGCATCCGGGTGCTGGCCGTCGCCGACGCCGAGCGGATGCGCATCCAGGCGGAGGCTGCCGCGTCGCACGACCGGGTCGCGCTGGAGCGGATGATCATCGACCAGCTGCCGCAGATCGTCAAGGAGGCCGCGAGCGGCTTGCAGGGCGCCAACGTCAACGTCATCAACGGGGCCGACGGCCTCGGCGAGATGGCCGCGGGGCTCGTCGGCCAGGGCCTGACGATCCTGGACTCGGTCCGCAAGAACCTGCGCTCCGACGCCTCGCCAACCGCCCGGCCGTCGGCCGAGGTCGAGGTGCGCGGCAAGGGCCCGGACGCGGCGAACGGCCGGGTCGACATCGACTGAGCCCCGCGTACCCGGCGCCGCCCGCCGCTCCCGCCGCGCGGCGGCGGCGGGTCAGCGGGCGCGCAGCCAGCGGGCGGCGGCCCGCGCGGTGGTGACGGCCGGGACTCCGGGAGGCGGGGGCGGGCGGCGGACGACCAGGACGGGGATGCCCGCCTCGCGGGCGGCGGTGAGCTTGGCGGCGGGGCCGCCGCTGTCCTTGGTGACGAGCACGTCGATGCCGTGGTCGCGCAGCAGGGCGCGCTCGCCGTCGGGGGTGAAGGGGCCGCGGGCGGTGATCAGGTCGCAGCGGGCGGGCAGCGGCGGGGGCGGGGTCGTGACCGTACGGGCCAGGAAGTGCAGCGGCAGTGCGGCGAAGGCGGCCAGCTCACCGGCGCCGGTGGTGAGGAAGGGGCGCCGCCCGAGCGTGGGCAGCAGCGCCGCGGCCTCGGCGGTGTCCGCCGCCCAGTGCCACCGGTCCCCCGGCCGGGCCGCCCATCCGGGCCTGCGCAGCGCCAGCAGCGGTACGCCCGCGGTGCGGGCCGCGCGGGCGGCGTGGGCGCTGATCCGGGCGGCGAACGGGTGGGTGGCGTCGACGACGGCGCCGGTGCGGTGCTCGCGCAGCCAGCGGGCCAGGCCGTCGGCGCCGCCGAAGCCGCCGGACCTGACCTGCCCGGCGGGCAGGTGCGGGTGCGGGGTGCGCCCGGCGAGCGAGCTGGTGACCTCCAGCCGCGGGTCGGCGGCCAGCAGTCCGGCCAGCTCCCGGGCTTCCCCTGTGCCGCCCAGGACGAGGACCCGCAGCATCAGCGGGGCGCGGCCTGCGGGCGCGGCCTGCGCAGCAGGTAGGTGTCCATGATCCAGCCCTTGCGGGTGCGGGCCTCGGTGCGGGCGGCGGTGATGCGCTCGGCCAGCGCCGCGTCGAGGGGGCCGGACAGCAGGATCTCGTCGGGGGTGCCGAGGTAGGCGCCCCAGTAGATGTGCAGGCCCTGGCCGGTGAGCGCGGTGAAGGCGTGCCGGGCGTCGAGCATCACCACCACGTCGTCGGCGCCGGGCGGCAGGCCGTGGTCGGCGAGGCGGCGGCCGGTGGTGATGTGGACGGGGCCGCCGACCTGGTTGAGGGTCACGCGGTGCCGGGCGGTGAGGGCGGCGACGCTGCTGACGCCGGGCACGACCGTCCACTCGAAGGCGGGGCCGCCGTCACCGCGGAGGTCGTCGAGGATCGCCAGGGTGCTGTCGTAGAGGGCCGGGTCGCCCCACACCAGGAAGGCGCCGGTGCCGCCGTCGGGCAGTTCCTCGGCGATCATCCGGCGGTAGAGGGCGGCGCGGCGGGCGCGCCAGTCGTCGACGGCGGGGGCGTAGCCGGGGGTGGGCGCGGTGCGGTCGCGGTCGGGGTCGCGGGCGGTGACGACGCGGTGCGGGCCGGTCGCGTGCCGCCGCAGGATCAGCTCGCGCAGGGCCGCCAGGTCGGCCTTCTCCTCGCCCTTGTCGAGCAGGAAGAAGACGTCGGTGCGGCCGATGGCGTCGACGGCCTGGAGGGTGAGCTGGGCGGGGTCTCCCGCGCCGATGCCGATGACGTGCACGTGTCTCATGGGCGGGTGTCCGTGGTGGGGTGCAGGGCGCAGTCGCCGCACAGGGCGCCGCGGCGGTCGGGGGCGGCGCGGTAGATCAGGCAGCAGCTGCGGCGGCGGAAGGCCCCCGCGGGCGTGCGGGCGCGCTGGGCACGCAGCGGAGCGCGGTCCAGCAGCGCGGTGGCGAACCGCGCGGTGGCGGCGGCCAGGTCGGGCCGGGCGCCGGCGATCATGGCCGCGGCGCCGTTGACGGCGGACGCGGTGTTGCCCAGCAGGATGTGCCGGGAGACGCCGAGCGGGGCGTGCAGCGCGGCGAGTTCGGCGAGCGGGCCGTCGTGCAGCCGGGCGGCGAAGGCGTCGGCGAGCGGCGCGGGCGGCAGGGCGGGGCCGCGCAGCGCAGCGGCGGGCAGCGACAGGGGCGCGGGGCCGCCGAGGACGGGCTGCCAGCGGACGGCGGCGAGCCGGTGGTCCAGGAGCACGCCGTGCAGGACGGCGGCGGCCAGGGCGGGTGACACCAGGCGGGCGGCGAGGCCGAGGTGGGCGACGGACGCGCCGACGCGGGCCTCGACGGCGTCGGGCGGCCGCCCGCTCGCGGCGGCCAGCCACGCCCGGACGGCCTCGGCCCGGGCGGCGACGGCGGGCCCGTCGAGGGCCTGCCACACCGGTTCGCCGGACCCGGCGCCGACCGCCGGGCCGGGCGCCGCGCGGTCCGGGTCCGCCGCCGGGTCCGGGTGTGTCGTGAACGCGAAGAAGGGCCCGAGCGCGGTGATCTCGTCGATCACCGCGCCCTGGTCCCCCGTTCCCGGTACGTGCGCTGTCATGCGGGGGACGGCGCCGTCCCGCGGGCGGGCGCGGCTGCCGTCGCGGGGCGCAGGACGCGTTCGGCGAGCGGTGCGAAGACCAGGCCGAGCGCGGACCACAGCAGGAGTTGCGCGCCCACGGAGTAGAAGCGGAAGGCGAACAGCACGTCGGCGGGGAAGCCGGGGAAGACGATGTCGCCCTTGGGGTCGGTGAGCGGCTGGGGTGTCTCGGTGGCGTGGTCGCCGTAGTGCTCCTTGTTCCAGCCCAGGTGTCCGAGCGAGGGCAGGAGCAGCATGACCGCGCCGATGGCGACGACGAACGCGGCACCGGCCAGCAGTGTGGCGTTCCAGTTGCCGAAGCGCGCCTGGAGCCGGCGGCCCAGCCAGACGGCGCCGACGAGGAAGGCGACCGAGCACACCACCATGATCAGGTAGAGGCCGCTGCGGGCCCTGATCGTCTCCTCGTGGCCGATGGCCGGCGGGTTGGCCGGGTACTTGAGGAACGGCACCAGGTACATGCCGAGGAAGCCGCCGCCCGCGACGAGCAGGGCGAGGTTGCGGGCGCGCAGCCCGCCGACCCGGCCGAGGCAGACGGTGTAGGCGACGGCGAGGAGCGCGCCCATGGCCATGCCGAAGACGACCATGCCGACGCCGATGCCGACGTCCGCCTGGACGGTGCGGCTGAACAGGTCGGAGCCCGCGGCCTCGGGGGCGATCCCGGCGGCCTTGTCGAGGGCGGTCTGCGCGGCGTCGCGGCCGCTCTCGTAGTCGATGGCCTTGCTGATGTACGGCTCGGCGAAGATGCGGGCGAAGACGAAGGCGAGCAGCCCGGCGACTGCGCCGGCGAGGACGCCGCGCAGCACGAGTTTCTTTTCCATGTCGAGTTGTCCGTTGTGAAGGGGGACAGGGGACGCGGGGGCTTGCGGGCGGGCCCGCTGCCGTCAGTGGCAGGGGAAGCCGAGGAAGTGCCGGGCGTCGTGGACGAACTCGTGGATGTGCATGTCCTTGCCGAACACGGAGACGGCGCCCTGGTCGACGCCGATGAAGTAGTAGGCGAGCAGTGCGAGGACGGTGGCGCCGACGAGCCAGACCGCAGCCTTGGTGACCGGCAGGACGACCGGTGTGGCGGCGGGGCGGGCGGGGGAAATGCTGCTCAAGATGAGCCCTCCTTCGGGGATCGTGCGTCCCTGGTCTGCTGGGCGTCGTGATGAGCGGGTATCTGACTTCCCGTCTCGCCCGAAGGCGGCGGGATCACAGTGGCGCGACCGTGCCGGAGTCTCACCGGCTTCCCCATGTCATCACTTACCCGGTGAGCGTAGGGCTCCGTTCTGTCATGCGTCAATCAGGGCGAACCGGCGATCACCAGGGGTTCCGCCGATGTGATCAAGCTCTCCGGGGGCCGGGCGGCCTATTGCACATCGTTCGCAACTAGTACGCTGATGCGGTTAGCGACACACCGGCCGCTCCCCGGAGGACGAAGGAATGAGCAGCACCACCGAGGCCCCGGCACCTGCCGGATCGCGCCTGCGACGGATGAGGAGCTCGATGACCCGGGCGGAGTGGACCCGGCTCGGCGGCATGGCGGCGTTCATCGTCGCGCTCCATGTGATCGGCTGGTTCACCCTGGTGGCGATCGTGGCGCCGGAGCACTACAGCGTCGGCACCAAGTCCTTCGGCATCGGCATCGGCGTGACCGCGTACACCCTCGGCATGCGGCACGCCTTCGACGCCGACCACATCGCGGCGATCGACAACACCACCCGCAAGCTCATGCACGAGGGCAAGCGCCCGCTGTCGGTGGGCTTCTGGTTCTCGCTGGGCCACTCCAGCATCGTCTTCGGACTGGCCGTACTGCTGTCGCTGGGCATCAAGTCGCTCTCCGACCCGGTCCAGAACGACGACTCGCAGCTGCACACCGTCACCGGCTGGATCGGCACGACCGTGTCCGGCACCTTCCTCTACGCCATCGCGATCATCAACCTGCTGATCCTGGCCGGGATCTGGAAGGTCTTCCGGCAGATGCGCGGCGGGCACTTCGACGAGGCGGCGCTCGAAGAGCACCTGAACAACCGCGGGTTCATGAACCGGCTGCTCGGCCGGGTGATGAAGTCGATCACCAAGCCCTGGCAGATGTACCCGCTGGGGCTGCTTTTCGGCCTGGGCTTCGACACCGCGACCGAGATCGCCCTGCTGGTGCTGGCCGGGTCCGGCGCCGCCTCGGGCCTGCCGTGGTACGCGATCCTGTGCCTGCCGGTGCTCTTCGCGGCGGGCATGTGCCTGCTGGACACGATCGACGGCTCGTTCATGAACTTCGCCTACGAGTGGGCCTTCTCCAAGCCGGTCCGCAAGGTCTACTACAACCTCACCATCACCGGCCTGTCGGTCGCGGTGGCCCTCATCATCGGCACCGTGGAACTGCTGGGCCTGGTCAGCGACAAGGCCGGTCTGCACGGCGCCTTCTGGGACTGGATCGGCGGCCTGGACCTCAACATCGTCGGCTACGTGATCGTCGGGCTCTTCTTCGCCACCTGGGCGGTCGCGGTGGCGGTGTGGAAGTTCGGCAACATCGAGGAGAAGTGGTCCTCGGGGCTGCGCACCGCCGAGCAGCCGGACTGACCCGCACACCGTCACGGCGAAGGCCCGTACCCCCTCGCGCGGGGGTACGGGCCTTCGCCGTCTAGGACGCGGGGCGGGTGCCGACGAGGACCGTCGCGCCGAGGTCGTCGTCGGTGACGGTACGGGCCGACAGGCCGCCGCCGGTGAGGACGCAGGCGGCCGCGGCTGCCTGCCGCTCGCCCGCCTCGACCAGGACGGAGCCGCCGGGGGCGAGCCATCGCGCGGCCTCCGCGGCGACCCGGCGCAGCACGTCCAGGCCGTCGGGCCCGCCGTCGAGGGCGAGCCGGGCCTCGTGGTCGCGGGCCTCGGACGGCAGCAGGGCGACCGCGCCGGTGGGCACGTAGGGCACGTTGGCGGCCAGCACGTCGACCGTGCCGCGCAGCGCCGCGGGCAGCGCCGCGAACAGGTCGCCGCGGTGCACCCGGCCGCCGACGGCGGCGACGTTGCGCGCCGCGCAGGCGACGGCGGCCGGGTCGAGGTCGGCGGCGTGCAGTTCGGTACGCCCCAGGGCCGCGGCGAGTGCGGCGCCGACCGCACCGGAGCCGCAGCACAGGTCGACCACGACCGACCGCCCGCGCGCGGCGCACGCGGCGCGGCCGAGCGCGACGGCCTCGCGCACCAGCAGTTCGGTGCGCCGCCGCGGCACGAACACCCCTTCGCCGACCTCGATCCGCAGACCGCAGAACTCGGCCCAGCCGACGACGTGTTCCAGCGGCCGCCCGGCGGCGCGCGCGGCGGTCATCGCGGCGGCCTCGGCGGGGGTGGCGGCGGTGTCCAGGATGATGCGGGCCTCGTCCTCGGCGAAGACGCAGCCCGCGGCCCTGAGGCGGGCGGTGACGGCGGCGTGCGCGGATTCCGTACCGGATTCCGGCGCGGATCCCGGTACGGGAAGGACGGGAGGTACGGACAGGGGTCCGGCGAATTCCGGGGTGTGCGGCATGGCGGCCTCTCGGCGGGTGCGGCGGCCGGCGGACCCGGTCAGGAAGCCCCGGGGCCGCGGCCGGACGGCGGGAACGTGCGGTGCGTACGCGCGGTGATCGGTCCCACCTCCCCTGCCAGTCGTGGCGCGTGCCGGCGGCCTCGCCGCCGGTCGGCGCCCAACCTACCCCAGCACCGGCGGGTGTTGGCACCGAATCGATATGTAACGGTTGAGCATCAGCGCGGAATCAGCGTCTTTACCGGCCAACAACCCAATGCAATAGTGCGGTCGTTCTGCAACTGAATCGCTTAAGTTGCCGTCGTCCCGCTGGACTCGGTCGGACGTCGTGGAAACGGAGAGGGAGCAGATGAAGCGCACAGCACTCGCCGGTTCGCTGGTCGCCGTGATGGCGCTGCTGGCCACGGCCTGCGGTGGCGGAGGCTCGTCGTCCGGCGGCGAGTCGGCCGCCTCGCCGACCGATCCGTCCAAGGTCACCGGGGACGTCAAGGTCCTGACCCAGCGCACCGACCTGGTGCAGGACGGCACGATGAAGAAGTACGCCGCGCAGTTCAACAAGATCTACCCCAAGGTCCATGTCACCTTCGAGGGGATCACGGACTACGAGGGCGAGGTCAAGATCCGTATGAACACGTCGAACTACGGCGACGTGCTCATGATCCCGGCGGCCGTCAAGACCGCCGACTACCCGAAGTTCTTCGCGTCGCTCGGCACGGCGGAGGAGCTGGGCAAGAAGTACACCTTCACCGAGAAGGCCACCGTCGGCGGCAAGGTCTACGGCATCGCCAACTTCGCCAACGCCGACGGCTTCGTCTACAACAAGACCGTGTGGCAGCAGGCCGGGATCACCGACTGGCCGAAGACGCCCGACGCGTTCCTGGCCGACCTGCGGGCGATCAAGTCCGCGACGAGCGCGACGCCGTACTACACCAACTACAAGGACGGCTGGCCGCTGACCGCCTGGACGCAGGTCCAGGGCGCCGTCACGTGCGACCCCAAGGCGACCGACGAGCCGGCCGACGACCCCGACCCGTGGAAGGCCGGCAGCGACCTGAACGCCGGCGACACGCTGCTGTACGACATCGTGCACGGCAAGCTCTCCGAGCAGGACCCGACCACCACCAACTGGGAGAACAGCAAGAGCCTGCTGGCCACCGGCAAGATCGGCACCATGTGGCTGGGGTCCTGGGCGATCGTCCAGATGCAGGACGCGGCGAAGAAGGCGGGCAAGGACCCGTCCGAGATCGGCTACATGCCCTTCCCCTCGCAGAAGGACGGAAAGTTCTGCACCCCGGTGGCGCCCGACTACCAGGAGGCGGTGAACATCCACTCCCGGCACAAGGCCGCCGCCCGCGCGTGGATCGACTGGTTCACCGACAAGTCCGGCTACGTGCAGGACAACCAGGCCGTCCCGACCCTCAGGGGCGGTGAGATGCCCAGCGCCCTCAAGCCCTTCCAGGACGCCGGGGTGCAGTTCGTGCAGATGTCGCAGGCGCAGGCCGCGAAGGTCACCGGCATCGACAACCAGTCCGAGATCGGCATGACCGACAAGCCCGACTACCGCCAGCACCTCATCGACGTCGCACGCGGGGCGGCGGGCGGCGACCTGGACGGCATCTTCGCGGACCTCGCGAAGAAGTGGTCGGCCGCACAGAAGACCGCGAGCCTGTGAACCGCGCTCGGGTCTGGCGGACCGTGACGCCATGGCTCTACCTGGCGGTGCCACTGGCTCTGCTGATCACGTTCACCTACGTCCCGGTCGGGAACATGATCAGGGACAGCTTCACCGACTGGGACGGCGTCAGCCCGGACCGCAACTACGTCGGGACCAAGAACTACGTGGAGCTGTTCACCAGACCCGAGCTCTTCCAGGTCTTCTTCGTCAGCGTCTACTACCTGGTCGCCTCCGTCGTGCAGATCGTGCTCGCGCTGTACTTCGCGACGGTGCTCAGCTTCGACGTGCGCTTCCGCAACCTCTTCAAGGGGATCCTGTTCTTCCCCTACCTGCTCAACGGTGTCGCGATCGGCTTCGTCTTCCTGTACTTCTTCCAGCCGCACGGCACCCTCGACACGGTGCTGAGCGCCTTCGGCGCGCACGGCCACCACTTCTGGCTGGGCAGCGGGCGGATGGGCAACACCTCGCTGGCCGGGGTGTCGGTGTGGCGCTTCATGGGCCTGAACTTCGTGCTCTTCCTGGGCGCGATCCAGTCCATCCCCGGCGAGCTGTACGAGGCGTCGGAACTGGACGGCGCCAACCGCTGGCAGCAGTTCCGGCACATCATCGCCCCGGGCATCAAACCGGTGCTGAGCCTGAGCGCGATCCTGGCGATCTCCGGCTCACTGTCGGCGTTCGAGATCCCGTACATCATGACGCGCGGCGCCGCGGGCACCCAGACCTTCGTGATCCAGACGGTCAAGCTGGCCTTCGAGTTCAACAAGATGGGGCTCGCCTCCGCGGCGGCCGTGGCGCTGCTGGTGATCATCCTGCTGGTGACCTGGCTCCAGCGCATCGTGGTGCCGGACGAGAGGAACGATCTCGTATGACCTCGCTTCTCGTCCGCAAAGCGCCCGCCGCGCCCGCGGCGGCGGCCGACGGCACCGGGGGGACGCGGGCCCGCCGCACGGTGGCCCGGACGCTGATGTACCTGTCGCTGGTCGCCGCGAGCGTCGTGGTGCTGCTGCCGCTGGTCGCGGTGCTGCTGACGTCGCTCAAGACCTCCCGCGAGATGGCCGACGGCAGCGGCGCGCTGACGCTGCCGCACAACTGGCTCAACTACCACAACTACGTGACGGCCTTCCGGGCCGGGAAGATGCTCAGGGCGTTCTGGAACACCGCCTTCATCCTGGTCTTCTCCATCGCCGGGACGGTGCTCATCGGCTCGATGGCCGCCTACGCGATCGACCGCTTCCACTTCCGGCTGCGACGGCTGGTGATCGCGCTGTTCCTGATCGGCTCGCTGGTGCCGAGCGTGACCACCCAGGTGGCGACGTTCAAGATCGTGAACGACTTCGGCCTGTTCGACAGCCGCTGGGCGCCGATCCTGCTCTACATGGGCACCGACATCGTCTCGATCTACATCTTCCTGCAGTTCATCCGGGGCATCCCGGTGTCCCTGGACGAGGCGGCCCGCATCGACGGGGCGAACGCCTTCACCATCTACTGGCGGATCATCCTGCCGCTGCTGAAACCGGCCGTCGCGACGGTGGTCATCATCAAGGGCATCACCGTCTACAACGACTTCTACATCCCCTTCCTCTACATGCCCTCGGACGACCTGGGGACGATCTCCACCTCGCTCTTCCGCTTCAAGGGCCCCTTCGGGGCGCACTGGGAGGACATCTCGGCGGGCGCGATCCTGGTGATCGTGCCCACCCTGGTGGTCTTCCTCCTCCTTCAGCGCTTCATCTACAACGGGTTCACCCGGGGTGCGACGAAGTAGCCGGAGCCGTCCCCGGCCGCGGGCCGCGTACCGCCGCGTTGACGCTGAACAGCGCGGCGGCGGCGGCCTGCGGGGTGGGGGCGTCCCAGCCGGTGACGGTGAAGGTGGCGCTCTCGCCGGGCAGCAGCGTCGTCAGCCCCCGGTCGGCGCTCGCCCCGGGGGCGAGCCGGTCGGCCTGGAGCAGCAGGTCGCGCAGCAGGACGCGGGCGGTCACCGTGACCTCGGCGGCGCCGTCGGGCAGCACCGCGAGATCGAGGTCCCAGGCGGGCTCGGGGTAGGCGAAGTCCTTGTCCCGGACGGGGAACCAGCAGGCCCGCTCGTCGCCCGCCCGCACCGTCAGCAGCTCCTTGCCGCCCTCCGCCGCGGGCAGCAGCTCGTCGGGCACGGGGATCTCCGCGACGCTCCGGGGCGCGGCGGAGAACGGCAGCCGGGCCTCGGCGAGCACGGCGCCGTCCACCGCGACACGGCGCAGCACGGCCTCGCCCGCCCACTCCCCCGCCGCCTGGTTGACCAGGGCCGCGACCTGCCCGCCGGGACGGGCCTGCACGGTGACGAGCCTGTCGGCGTAGAGCCGCGCCAGCTCGTGGTAGAGCGGCTTGGGGCGCTCGTCGCCGTCGATGGCGGCCCACGACGTCACCGGCCAGCAGTCGTTGAGCTGCCACACGACGGTGCCGGCGCAGCGTGGCCAGTGCGCACGCCAGTGCTCGATCCCGGTGGCGATCGCCCGTGCCTGGTTGACCTGGGTGAGGTAGTGCCAGGTGTCGAAGTCGGCCGGGACGGGGAAGTGGTGGGCAAGGCCCCGGGCGAGTTTGCCGTTGCCGTCCTCGGCCTTCTGGTGGTGCAGCATGCCGGGCGAGTCCGGCGTCAGCGGCTCGTCGCCGATCGCCCGGCGGACGGTGGCGTACGCGGGCGGGGCCTGCCAGCCGAACTCGGCGACGAAGCGCGGCACGCTGTCGAGGTAGTCGGTGTAGTCCTGACGGTTCCACACCTCCCAGGAGTGGGCGGTGCCGTGCCGCGGGTCATTGGGGTGGTGCTCCCACGAGCCCGACCAGGGGCTGCCGGCCCAGTACGGGCGCGTCGGGTCGGTCTCCGCGACGACGCGGGGCAGCAGGCCCAGGTAGTAGCCCTCACCCCACGACGCACCGGCCAGCGCGGACTCCCAGTCCCAGTCGCGGAAGCCCCACAGGTTCTCGTTGTTGCCGTTCCAGAGCACCAGGCTCGGGTGCGGGGCGAGCCGGGCGACGTTCTCCCGGGCCTCGGCCTCGACCTCGGAGCGGAGCGGCTGCTCCTCGGGGTAGGCGGCGCATGCGAACGGGAAGTCCTGCCACACCATCAGGCCCAGCTCGTCGCAGGCGTCGTAGAAGTCGTCGCTCTCGTAGAGCCCGCCGCCCCACACCCGCACCAGGTCCACCCCCGCGTCCGCGGCCTGTTCCAGGCGGCGCCGGTAGCGGGCGGCGTCGATCCGGGTGGGCAGCACGTCGTCGGGGATCCAGTTGACGCCCCGGGCGAAGAGGGGGGTGCCGTTGACGACCAGGGTGAAGGCGCTGCCGTGCGCGTCGGGCGAGGTGTCGAGCGTGACCGTGCGGAAGCCGATGCGGCGCTGCCAGCGGTCGAGGACGCCGTCCGCGCCGTCCGCCGTCTCCGCCGCCGGGTCGGTGAGGGTGACCTCGCACGCGTGGAGCGGCTGCTCGCCGTAGCCGCGCGGCCACCACAGCTCGGGCCCGGGGACCTCGGCGACGACGGTGACGCGGTCCGCGCCGGGCGGTACGGCCGTCTGCGCGCTGTGCTCGCCGACCCGCAGCCGGACCAGCAGCGGGCGGTCCGCGCCGCAGGAGGTGCGCTCCAGCTCGATCCGCACCTCGACCCGGCCCGTCCCGTCCGCGACGGTCACCAGCGGGGTGACCCGCGCCAGCCGGGCGGTCGACCAGTGCTCCAGCCTGACGGGCTTCCAGATCCCCGCGGTGACCAGGGTCGGACCCCAGTCCCAGCCGAACGAGCAGGCCATCTTGCGGACGTACTGGAAGGGCTCGGGATAGGAGTTGGGCCGGTCGCCGAGCAGCCCCCGCACCCGCTCGGCCTCGGTGTAGGCCGACGTGAAGGCGACGCTCAACGGGAGCTGCGCGGTGGCCGAGCGGTGCGCGGTGACGTCGAAGCGGAAGGAGCGGTGCATGTTGCGGGTACGGCCCAGCACGCCGTCGCCCAGGCGGATCTCGGCGACGGTGTCGAGGCCGTCGAAGACGAGGTCGCTGCGCTCGTGGGCCGTCGTGACGGGCGGCAGCACGGACTCGTACGTCCAGTCGGCGTGGCCGACCCAGGCTGCGTCGGCCTCGTTCCGGTCGAGAAACGGATCGGCCAGCAGACCCGCGGCCATCAGGTCGGTGTGGACGCAGCCCGGGACGACGGCCCGCACGGTGTCGCTGCCGCTGGGCTGGGGCGGGGCGGTTGCTTCTGCGTCTGCGTCTGCGCTTGGGCTTGGGCTTGCGCTTGCGCGCGGCAGACGGAGGTTCCAGCCGTCGACCAGTGGCGTGACGTCCTTCATCGCTTCTCCCTTGCCTGGGGCGGTGGCTGGCGCATTAAACGGTAAAGCACGCCAAGTCCTGATGGGAAGCGATGGGTTCGTGCCTGAGCGGCACGTTTACTGAACCGATACAGGTGGGTTCGCCGCGGCGGGTGCGGTGGCCCTTTTGCGCCAGGGGCTGCCACTTGCGGTGGGCTTCCGCGCCCTGCTGCCGGTGGGGGTTGACCGCGCAGTTCTCCCCCAGGCTTCGCCCGGGAGGTGCCCTCACGCGCCCCTGTGTGTCGCCGCCCTACGTATCCCCCTGCCGAAGGAGGGTGAGCGTTTGTCAGGGGCGCGGGGAACTGCGCGCCAAGCCCCCAGCGGGGGAAGGCGTGGAAGCCCACCGCAAGCGGCAGTTCGTGGCGCGAAGGCCCCCGGAGGGGACCGCTCAGCGGTGGCGGAGGGAGAGGGCGACGCAGGTGGTGGTCGCGGCTACGGCGAGGGCCGCGGGGAGGCGGGCCCAGGACGTGTTGGCCAGCGGGGCCTGGGCCGCGGCGAAGGTCACGGCGCAGGCCGCGGCCACGGCGGCGGCGGGCCGCAGCCGGTCGGTGTCCGGCGGGGCGGACGCGCTCATCGTCCAGGCGTCCGTGACGAG
Source organism: Streptomyces sp. NPDC021224 (assembly GCF_044332905.1). Classification (NCBI taxonomy): domain Bacteria; kingdom Bacillati; phylum Actinomycetota; class Actinomycetes; order Kitasatosporales; family Streptomycetaceae; genus Streptomyces; species Streptomyces sp. NPDC021224. The sequence goes on from NZ_JBIRPW010000017.1 coordinate 55,962, forward strand.
CAGATACGCGGCCAGCAGCCCGACCACGCACGCGGCGAGCCATGCCGCGGGCGCGGTGACAGCGGCGAGCACCACCGCCCCGGCGGGCAGCAGCGTGTTGCGGCGGTGGACGGCGACGTCCTTCCACCGCATGGACGTCAGCACCGGCCGGGCGTCGACGAGCGGCGCGGCCCACCACGCGGCGGCCACGGCGGCGGCGACGAGCAGCCAGCCGATGAGCGGCCCGGTCACGGTGCGCGGCGGGTTGCAGGCGGCGACGGCGAGTGCGGCGCCCAGGACGCGGGCGGTCAGCCGGTGGGCACCCGTCGTGCGGCTCATCGGCTTCCTCCGCGGATCCGGGTGCGCAGCAGTGGCGCGAGGGCGAGGTCGAGCGTCTCGCCGGGGGTGTGGGTGACGACGGCGATGCCGCGTTCGGTGAGCGCGAAGCGCATCGCCTCGCGGTCGGCGCGCCACAGCCGCAGGGCGAGCTGTGCGCGGGTGTCGCCGGGTTCGACGTCCGGGTCGCCGCTGGGGATCTCGACCACGACCAGCGGGTTGGCCCGTGCCCTGACCTGGTCGAGGACATCGAGGATGCGCTGGTCGGTGAGCGGTGTGAAGACGTAGACGAGCGCGTTCTCGGGGAGCGCGGGCGGCGGGAGCCGGCGCAGGCCGGTCGTGCGGTAGCCGAGGTCCTTGCGGACGTCGAGGACGCTTTCCACGATGCGGTAGAAGTACGTCTGGCCGCTGCCGGGCTGGAGCCACCGGGTGGCGCCGCCGACGGAGACGACACCGATGCGGTCGTGGGTGCGCAGGTAGGCGCGGACGAGTCCGGCGGCCGCGCGGAAGGTCTCGTCGAGCGAGGACGCCCCGGTGGCGGGGTCGCGGACGTCGGCGAGCACGTCGAGCAGCACCACCGTGTCGGAGGCCTTCTCGGCGGCGAACTGGTGGAGTTGCAGTTCGCCGCGGCGGGTGGTCGCGGGCCAGTGGATGCGCCGCTGCCGGTCGCCGACGACGTACGGGTGGACGCCGGTGACCTCGACGCCCTCGCCGCGCTGCGTCGAGGTGTGCTCGCCGAGCCGCTGCGGCAGCCGGACCGGGATGGGGGTGACGGCGGCGGCGCTGGGCACCGGGAAGACCGCGACCTCGCCCAGGTCCACCCGGACGGTGCGGCGGGCGGCGCCGCCCACGTCGTACACGTCGACGTCGACCGTGCCGACGCTCCAGCGGCCCCAGCGCTCCGCGGTGAGCAGCAGGGTCAGGTGCCGCGGGCCGGGCCTGAGTTCGTCCAGGCGCAGGCCGGGGCCGGGGGTGACGCCCGGGTCGAGGCGTCCGGCGGCGCCGTCGAGGCCGAGGGTGATGGTCACGGTGAGCTGCTCGCCCTCGAAGCAGCGGCGCGGCTGGACGTCAACGGCCGGGTCGATGCGGCGCGGGCGGGTGCCGGCGGGCAGTGCCAGGGCGAGCAGCGCGAGCGGCGCGGCCGCCGCGGCGAGCAGCCAGGCGTGCCCGGTGACCAGGGCGGCGGCGACCGCGACAGCGGCGACGGTGGCGTACCGCAGCGCGCCCTCGGAGGCCCGCCAGCCGGGCGGCGGCGGGCTCGGCGGCTCGGTGGGCCCGCCGTCGGAGGCGTCGCGGCCGCCGAGGGCGCGTTCGACGGCCGCGGACCGGCCGGTCCCGGGTGTCATGAGGCGACGCGGCTGCGGGGCAGGGTCTGCGGCGCGGCGACGGACCGCACGATCTCGGCGATGACGTCGTCGGCGTCGATCTGCCGCACCCACAGTTCGGGCTTGAGGGTGACGCGGTGGGCGAGCGCGGCGACCGTGACGTCCTTGACGTCCTCGGGCGTGACGTAGTCACGCAGGTCCAGGACCGCGCGGGCGCGGGCGAGCTGGACCAGCGCGAGGCCGCCGCGCGGTGAGGCGCCGACCTGGATGTGCTGGTGGGCGCGGGTGGCCCCGACGAGCGCGACGACGTAGTCCAGCAGGTCGTCCTCGACCTCGACCCGCTCGACGGCGGCGCGCATCGCCACCACGTCCTTGGGGCTGCTGAGGGTGCGCAGCACCGCCTCGGGGGCGGCCCGGGCGATCCGGGCGCGCAGCATCCCGGTCTCCTGCTCGGCTGTCAGGTAGCCCATGCGCACGCGCAGCAGGAAGCGGTCGAGCTGCGCCTCGGGCAGCGAGTAGGTGCCCTCGTACTCGATGGGGTTGGCGGTGGCGATGACGACGAACGGGTCGGGCAGCGGGCGGGTGCTGCCGTCGATGGACACCTGGGACTCGGCCATCGCCTCCAGCAGCGAGGCCTGCGTCTTGGGCGGGGTGCGGTTGATCTCGTCGGCGAGCAGCAGGTGGGTGAAGACGGGGCCGGGCCGGAAGACCATGTCGCCGGAGCGCTGGTCGTAGAAGGGCGCGCCGGTGACGTCGGAGGGCAGCAGGTCGGGGGTGAACTGGATGCGCCGGAAGTCCAGGCCGAGGGCGGCGGCGAAGGAGCGGGCCATGAGGGTCTTGCCCAGGCCCGGCAGGTCCTCGATGAGGACGTGGCCGCCGGCGAGGATGCCGAGCATGACCATCTCCAGCGGCCGGGACTTGCCGACGACGGCGGTGCGTATCTCGGCCAGCACCCCGGCGGCGCGCTCACCGGCCTCCCGCGGGGTCATGGCGTACGGGCCTGCGGCGTCGGCGATGCGGTCTTCGGTCACGTGCGGTTCCTCACCTTGCCTGGACGTGGGACGGGCGACGGGGCGCGGGCGCGGTCACAGCGACTCCAGCCGGTCGAGCAGCGCGCGCAGCACCCGCTCGGGGTGGTCGGGGCGCCGCACGGGGCGGCGGTGCGGGTCGATCCAGGGCCACAGGTCGGCGCCGACCAGGGCCTTGGCCCGCTCGGGGTGGCGGTGCAGGTGCACGCCGTGCCGCTCGGCGAGCCGGGCGGCGAAGAGCCGCTGGAGCTGCGGGCGGAGCGTGGCGACGAAGTGCACGTCGGCGCCTTCGCCGATCGACTTGTCGACGATGCGCTGCCATTCGCCGAGTGCGGGGGCGCGGCTGCCGAGCAGCCGTACGTTCCGCCGGAAGCCGCTGTCCTGGGCGCCCGCGCCGGTGGCGTAGCGGGCGACGGCCAGGCCCGCGACGGTGCACACGGCCAGCGCGGCGGCGGCGCCGGCCGCCCCCTCGGCGAGGGCGAGCACGACGACGGCGGCGACGCCGGCCGCGCCCAGCAGGAGCAGCGAGTGGCGTACGGAGCCGGGGGCGCCGGGCTCGGGCGGCTGGGTCACCGGTGGGCTCCCGTCGTCGGGTGGGGCCCGCGGCCCTGCGGGGCGGTGCCGGGCTCCGGGGCCGGGTCCGCCGCGGCCTGCGCCGCTTCGGCGGCCTGCACTGCTTCGTCGGCCTGGGCGGCAGCCGCCTCGCGGGCGGCGGACTCGGCGAGCTGGGCGGCGATGGCGTCCAGTGCGGCGGCGGCGCGGTCGCGGTGGGTGGTGTCCATGGGGTGCGTGGAGTAGCGGGCCTCGCGGAAGAGCCCGGTCAGGTCGGCGGCGTGCGGGCCGCCGAGCAGGCCGCGGCCGGCGGCCCGCTCCAGCAGGTCCTGCGGGCTGTCGGAGGCGTGCCGGGCGACGCCGGAGCCGGCCAGGGACCGTTCCATGGCGGCGTAGCAGGCGATGACGGCGGCCCGCGGGTCGCCGTCGCCGAGCAGCGCGCGGCGGCCGGAGTCGACGGCCTCGGCGAGTGCTCCCTGCTCGTCGGGCTCGTGCAGGTACGGCTCCGCGGTCTCGTGCGCCGAGGGCCGGTACAGCTGGCGCCACAGCTTGTACCCCGCGACGAGCAGCACGACGGCGAGCAGCACGAGGGCCAGCACGACCACCAGGTGCGGGAGGGTGATCGACGGTCCGTGGCCGGGCTTGTGCGTCGGGGGCGCGTGGACCGGTACGTGGGTGCCGCGACCGGGGAGGGCCGTGGAGGGTGGCGGCGGCGGCGGGGTGGCCGGGGAGTGCCGGAAGGGGTGCTTGAGGAGCAGCAGCAGCGGTACCGCGAGGGCGGCGGCGACCAGCGTGACGCTCACGGCGTCGGCGAGCCGCTGCTCGAAGGGCGGCAGGTCGAAGCGGTGGCCGACGCGGGCCCGGTAGCGGCCGGCCACCATTAGTCCGGCGCCCAGGACGGCGAGCGCGAGCACGATCACGGCGCCGGTGCTGTCCAGCGGCCCGCCGCTCTTGGCCAGCAGCGAGTGGCCGGGGTGCAGCAGCACGGCGCCCAGGGCGGTGCCCGCGGCGGCGACCAGCGCGAGCGCGGTGCCCGCTGCCGCCGTCCTGCTCCCCCGCCCGGTGCCCGGCGCCGCCGCGGGCTTCCCCGCCCCGTCCGGCGTGTCCGGCCGTCCCGTCGTCCCGTCCGCTCCGGCTGTGGCGTCCTGCCCGTCCACCGCCGCCTCCCCTCGCCCCGAAGTCGGAAGCTTCGCACACGGGTCCGGGGGTGTCAGCGGCGGCCCCCGGGCCGGGCTTCGGGCGGGGCGGCGGCGGAGCGCGGGGCGTGGCCGGGAAGCGGCAGGTCAGAAGCGCTGGGCCTTGGCGACCCGCGGGGTGAGGACGGTGCCGCGGTCCTTGGTGGTGAAGGCGATGGTCTGGGCGCTCCTGCCGGCGCCGACGCCGGTGGCGCCGACCACGGAGCTGTCCACGACGTGGCCGGTGGAGTCGGCGAACTCGACCTTGACCGCGTAGGAGGCGGTCTTGTCGGTGTTGTTGGCCATGCCGACGACGACCGCGTTCAGCCCGCCGGTCTGGGCGGTCGGCACGCTGGTGAGCTGCACGGAGTCGATCGCGTTGCCCTGCCCGGCGGCCTTGGCGAGGGCGGCGTCGAAGGACGCGGCGGCGCTGGTGGCGCCCGCGCCGACCGAGGCGGCGAAGCTGGAGGCCGCCGCGGCGGCCGACGAGACGGCGGACGAGGCGGCCGCGGCCCCGCTGGAGACCGCGGAGCGCACCGCCGAGGGCAGCCGGGTGCCGGACGGGGCGCTGCCGCCCGAGGAGTCGTCGCAGCCGCTGACCAGCGCGAGGCCGCCCGCGCAGGCGGCGACCAGGGCGGCGGCGGTCGCGGCCCGCAGCCGGCCGGCGGCCGGGACGCGTCGTCGGTGTCGGGTCACGTCGGTCCCCTTCTGCTCCGCGGGCGGGCAGGCCCGGTCCCCTTCACCGTGCGGGGTCGCGGCGGTACGCGCAGCGCCCGGCGGGCCGTCCGGGTGACCGGCCGCTGCACCCGGGCGGGACGGCGGGGACGCGTCCACAAGCTGCGGGGGGCGGCACATTGTTATATCCAGGAAGGGACGACGAGACGCCCCGGGGGACGTCTCCGGCAGATGTTGCAGCCGCCGAAAGGGCACCGACATGCACGCGCCGATCAGTCCCGCCATCCTCGCCGACCTGCGCCGCCCGCGACCGTATCCGGCCGTCTCGATCCTGCTCCCCACGCACCGCCGTGAGCCGGACAACGCCCAGGACGCCGTCAGGCTGCGCAACCTGCTGGAGGAGGCCAAGGACGCGGTGCACAACGATCCGGAGGTCTCGCGGGCGGACCGGATCGACGTGATCGGGCAGCTCGACCAGGCCCTCGGCGAGGTGGACCTGGTGCACGCCGAGGACGGGCTGGCGATCTTCGCCGCGCCGGGCGAGCACCAGGTGTGGACGCTCGCCCGTACGGTTCCGGCCCGGGTGCTGCTCGCGCAGACCTTCCTGACCCGCAACCTGGTGGCCGCGCACGTGGCGAACCAGCCGTACTGGGTGCTGGCGCTGTCCGCGGACGTCGCGACGATGTGGAGCGGGTCGAAGGGGCGGGCGCCGGAACAGGTCACCGGGGCCTTTCCGGTCCGGCGGGCGCCGGAGGACTTCGACCCGGAGCGCGAGGAGCGCATCGGCGACACGCCGAGCGTCTTCAACGACGAGTCCACCCGGCAGTTCCTGCGGGAGGTGACCGAGAAGGCCGGGGTCGTGCTGGCCGCCGACCCGCAGCCGCTGTACGTCGTCGCGGAGTCGGAGGCGCTGGCCGCGCTGAACGACGCGGGCAAGCTGGTCAAGGAGTCCGCCGGGCAGATCGTGCAGGGCGGACTGGCCGAGGGCCCGGCCGAGGCACTGCGCAGGGCGCTGGCCGAGGCGGCGGGGCAGCGGGCCGCGGAGGAGGTCGGCGAGGTGCTCGCCGAGCTGGACCAGGCCCGCAGCCGGAAGGCCTTCGCGGGCGGCGTGGACGAGGTGTGGCAGTCGGTGGCCGAGGCCCGGGTGGCGCTGGTGGCGATCGAGGACGGCTACCGCACGACGGTCCGCGACGACGGCGACCACCTGGTCCCGGCCGCGGCGGGCGACCGGGGGGCCAGGGACGACATCGTCGACGAGATCGCCGAGCAGGCACTGGACACGGGCGCGCGGGTACGGTTCGTGCCGGACGGCGAGCTGGCGGACGTCGGGCACGTGGCGGCGGTGCTCAGGTACTGAGGCGGCCGGGGCGGGGCCCGGCCGGCCGGTCAGGACTGCCAGGGGCCGTTCTTCGCGTAGGAGCGCTGCCAGAACAGCTTGTTGACGACGCGCACCGGTGGCGGGAAGGCCCCGAGGAACTCCTTCTCCTGGACGGAGGTGGAGCCGTCGAGCACCCACGGGATGTACGTCGCGACGCCCTTGAGGCCGAACTTGCGGGCGTTGGCGAGGCCGAACTTCCGCCATTCCGCGGGGGTCAGGACCTCCTGGATGAGCGGCAGCGCGCTGTCCTCCTCGTGCCGGAAGTGGCCGTCCATGACCTGGTAGAGGTCCTCGATCTTCGCCCCGAGGTCCGGGTCGGCGCTGTGCAGTGCCACGTCGACGGCGTCGATGCGCGGGCCGAGTTCGGCGTGCTCGGCCTCCATGTCCTTCATCAGCTGCTGGGCGTCGGGGCGGCCGGCGATCTTCGCCTCGACCTGCGGCCACAGGGCCGCGTCCTCGACGGAGTGGTGGTGGTGCAGCTGCCTGCTGAAGTTCGCCCAGCCGGCCAGCGCCTGCGGTGCGCGCCCGCGGCCGGCCTCCGTGGCGGCCGCGAGCCGCTGCAGGTCGCGGCGGAAGGCGCGGTGGGTCGCGTACATGATGGTGAAATCGATCTGGTCCGAGTCGGTCACGGCGGCCCGCTTCCTCTCCTGTCCGGTGGTCCCGCCGCCCCGGTGGCGCGGCGGGGGCGGACCGGCGCACCGGCCCACGCTCACAGGAGCGTCCGGGCCGCGCGGAGTGTGACATCCGACGCGTCCGGAGAGACGCGCGTCACACTCGCGCGGCGCGATGTCACGCTGGAGGCGGTGCGCACCCTCCCAGGGGGGGACGGGGAATCGCACCACGGGAGGCTGCATCGTGTCCGACGCACCGGCCACGCACGACGACACCGGGTCCGCGGGGGGCGGCGGGCCCGCGCGGGACGACGGCGGCGCCGCGGGCGACCGCGCGACCGCGGAGTTCGTCGGCCATCGCGAGCTGCTGTTCTCGGTGGTCTACAACATGCTCGGCAGCGCCGCGGACACCGAGGACGTGCTCCAGGAGACCTGGCTGGCCTGGACCCGCCGCACGGAGCAGGGGCGGGCCGCGGACATCGTCAACCCGCGGGCGTACCTGGTGCGGATCGCCGTCAACCAGGCGCTCGCCCGGCAGGCGAGCATCAGCCGGCGGCGCGAGACGTACGTCGGCCCGTGGCTGCCGGAGCCGCTGCTCACCGAGGCGGCGCCGGAGGTGGCGGACTCCTCGCAGGCCACGCGCTCGGTGGACGCGGCCGACGCGGCGCTGCGCGGGGAGTCGGTGTCGATGGCCATGCTGGTGGTGCTGGAGACGCTGACGCCGCTGGAGCGGGCGGTGTTCGTACTGAACGAGGTGTTCGGCTACGCGCACACCGAGATCGCCGGGATCCTGGAGCGCAGCCCGTCGGCGGTGCGGCAGCTCGCGCACCGGGCGCGCGAGCACGTCCAGGCGCGGCGGCCCCGCTACCAGGCCGACCGGCGGCTGCAGCGGCAGGTGACCGAACGCTTCATCTCCGCGGCGCTGGGCGGCGACCTGGCGGGCCTGATGACGCTGCTGGCGCCGGACGTGACGCTGTGGGCGGACGGCGGCGGGCTGCCGGGGGCGCTGGTGCGGCCGGTGTCGGGCCAGGAGAACGTGGCGCGGCTGCTGACGGGCTACGCGGCCAACCGGCTGCCGCGGTCGGCGGACATCCGCTACCGGCAGGTCAACGGCGATCCGTCCGTGGTGGTCGTCACCGACGACTCCCCCACCGCGGTCATGGTCGTGGACCTGGACCCGGTCGACGACAAGGTCACCGACATCTACCTGGTGCTCAACCCGGACAAGCTCTCCCGGGTCGGCGAGGACGCGCAGGCCCCGGACGGCGCGGCCGGTCCCGGCGGGGAGGTGTGAGGAAGGCCCGGACGCACAAAGGCCCCCGGACATGCGGAGCCCCGGCCGGGACGGGGGGACCAGGCCGGGGCGGTCGCAGTGGCGGGCTCGGGGGAGTGCCTCGCCACGAGGTTTAGTTTAACACTCAATGAGCGTAGTCGAATCCGCCGGGCGCCGACGACACCGGCAGGCTGCCCGCGGCCGGTGCGGGAGCCCCGGCGGCGGGGCCCGCGGCAGGCCCCGCGGACGCTCCGGCGACCGGCAGCGCCGGGCTCTTCACGGCGGTCGTGGCGGGCACGGCGCCGCCGAGCAGGTCGCGGAACTTCCCGGCGTCGACCGGCAGGTCCCGGCGCCAGGCCATCGCGACGACGGGGGCGAGCAGCAGCAGCGCCGCACTCAGGCAGCTGGTGACCGACAGCCGCACCATGGTGCCGTCGGCGTGCGGGATGAGGTCGAAGCCGTAGACGGGCACCTGGGTGCCCAGCGGGCTCCACATGCGCTGGCCGCGGAAGACTATGCGGCGCGAGGGCTGGAAGTCGGCGCACACCAGCCGGTGCGGGCGCCGGCGGCCGGGGTAGCGGTAGCGGTAGGCGGCGTCGCGGCCGGGCACCACGTCGTCGGAGTCGACGGCGCTCACGCCGGAGCTCCAGAGGGCGAGATTGCGGGCGTCGGCGAGAAAGTCGAAGACCTCGGTGTCCGGCCTGGGCACGAAAACACTCGTGGACACGCTCGGCATGACAAACCTCCCCGGTAGCGGCGTGGGCGGCGAGCCGGCGCGAAGGCGCGGGCCTGACCTCGGTCCACGCGCCCGGCGGAGGGCGCCGCCTGTTTCACTCCTCCCGAGAAGCGTGCCCCGCAAAGGTGCACATGTCGTGGCAATACACCCATTGGGGTGAGCACTCAGCGTCGCCAGGGGTGAAACCGCAGGCCGGGGGCCTATAGCCTGACCGCGTGGACGAGCAGAAATCCCCTGTGCGTTTCGAACGCGGCACCGACGGCCCGAAGGTCATCGTGGCCGGACTCGACGGTTCCGACTCGTCCTGGCGCGCCGCTGCGTACGCCGCCGGGCTCGCACGCCGGCAGAACGCGCTGCTGGCCCTCGTCTACGTGCAGTCGTACCTGCCCGGCGGCGCCGCGCTCGGCGTCCCGGTGGCCGACGTGGACACCGGGATCGCCGACCAGCTGGTCGCCGATATCCGCGCGTCCGTGGAGCGGCTGCGCGGCACCTTCCAGGTGCGGTGGGAGTTCCACACCTTCCGCGGCGACGCCTACGGCGGGCTGGCCACCGCGGCCGACGAGCTGAAGGCCGACGCGGTCGTGGTCGGCGCCTCGGAGCGGGCCGGCCACCGGTTCGTGGGCTCGGTCGCCGTGCGGCTGGTGAAGGCGGGCAAGTGGCCCGTCACCGTGGTGCCGTAGCCGCCGCTCCCCGGCCCCGCGGCCCTCCCGGCGGGAACGCACAGTGACCGTTCCCACGTCAGAGGGGTCGGCGGTCATGGTTGGATGGGGTGCCAGGCCTGTCTACCCTGGAGCCCCGCATGGACAACGAGTTCCGCCCGCGACGCACCCCGCTGCCCGGTGTCGGCGTGCGCTACGACGTGGTCACCGGCGACGGCCGCCATGTGTCGGTGGTGGCGCATCCGGACGGCCGGCGGTGGCTGGCCTTCCACGACCCCGCCGACGACGACGCCTGCCGGGAGACGGTCCTGCTGGGCCCGCACGAGGCCGACGCGCTGGCGAAGATCCTCGCCCCCGAGCCGCTGCGGCAGTACCTGCCCGCCGGGATCGACCTGGTGACGGAGAAGATCCCGGTGACCGCGCGCTCCCCCTTCGGCGGCCGGCTGCTGGGCGAGACGCAGGCCCGCACCCGTACCGGCGCCTCGATCGTCGCCGTGCTCCGGCGCACCTCGGCGACGCCCTCCCCCGCGCCGGACTTCCGCTTCGCGGTGGGGGACGTCCTGGTCGTCGTCGGCACCCGCGAGGGCGTCGAGGCCGTGGCCGACCTGATCGAGGGAGGGTGACACGCGTGGAGAACACCGACCTGCTGCTGGAGTTCGGCGCGGTCATCCTCGGGCTCGGCGTCCTCGGGCGCTTCGCCGACCGGTTCGGCTTCTCGGCGATCCCCCTCTACCTGCTCGCCGGGCTGGCCTTCGGGCAGGGCGGCCTCCTCCCGCTCGACGCCAGCGAGCAGTTCATCGCCACCGGGGCCGAACTCGGCGTCATCCTGCTGCTCCTGCTGCTCGGACTGGAGTACAGCGCGCCCGAGCTCGTCGGCAGCCTGCGGACCCAGTACCCCTCCGGCGTGGTCGACTTCGTCCTCAACGCCACCCCGGGCGCGGCCGCCGCGCTGCTGCTGGGCTGGGGCCCGGTCGCCGCGGTGGTGCTCGCCGGTGTCACCTGGGTCTCCTCCTCGGGGGTGATCGCCAAGGTGCTGGGCGACCTCGGGCGGCTCGGCAACCGCGAGACACCGGTCGTCCTCGGCGTCCTGGTCATCGAGGACCTGGCGATGGCCGTCTACCTGCCGCTCGTCACGGCCGTGCTGGCGGGGATGAGCCTGGCCGGGAGCAGCGTCGCGCTGCTGATCTCGCTCGGCACCGTCGCGGTGGTGCTCTACGTCGCCCTGCGGCACGGGCGGCTGATCAGCCGGGCGGTGTCCACCAGCAACGCCGAACTCCTGCTGCTGGTCGTCCTCGGGCTGACGCTCGTCGTCGCCGGTTTCGCGCAGCGGCTCCAGGTGTCCGCCGCCGTCGGGGCGTTCCTCGTCGGCATCGCGCTGTCCGGTGAGGTGGCCGAGGGCGCCCGCAACCTGCTCACCCCGCTGCGCGACCTGTTCGCCGCCCTCTTCTTCGTCTTCTTCGGGCTCAGCACCGACCCGGCGGCGATACCGTCCGTGCTCCCGCTGGCCCTCGCCCTGGCCGCGGTCACGGCCGGCACCAAGGTCGCCACCGGGTGGTACGCGGCGCGGCGCGCGGGCGTCGGGTCCGCCGGGCGCTGGCGGGCGGGCGGCGCGCTCGTCGCGCGCGGTGAGTTCTCCATCGTCATCGCGGGGCTGGCGACCGCCACCGAGCCCCGCATCGGGCCGCTGGCCACCGCGTACGTGCTGGTCCTGGTCATCGCCGGGCCGGTCGCGGCCCGTGTCACGCAGCCCGCCGCCCAGGCGCTCGGCCGGCTGCGCCCCCCGCGGCCGCCGGACGACGGCGGGACACCGGCGGTGGAGCCGGAGCGGACGGCGGCCGCGAACTGACCGGCCGGCGGACGTAGGGTTGCTCACATCCGCCAGTTGTTCAGTTACGCAAGTCCTAAACTGTCCCCATGGCAGGAACCGAGAGTGCGCCGGGCGCGACGAGTCAGCGCGGGACGCCGGTCCCCGAGGAGGCCGGTCTGGAGGGCGGTCCCGCCGACGGGCTGCGGGTACGGGTCGCCGGGCGGCCCCAGGTGCTCCAGGTGACCGTCGAGTGCCCGGTGGTGGGCGACGGCCGGGGGCTGCAAGTCTCCGCGCTGCACGTCTACCGCCGCCGCGGCGGGCTCCCGCTGAGTTACGGGTGGGACGGGGCGAGCCCCTGACCGGTGCGTGGTACGGTCCGCCGTCGGGCGGTGCGCGGTCCGGTGCCCCGACAGGCGCCGGGGGCAGGGAGGTTCACGTGACGAGGTCGGCCGGAGACCACCGCGATCCCTCGGCCGAGGTGCTCCAGGACGCGGCCGCCGCGTTCGGTCTGCTCGCCTCGCCGATGCGCCTGCACATCGTGTGGATCCTGGCCCAGGGCGACTGCGACGTCACCGGACTCGCCGAGCGGGTCGGCGCCTCGCTGCCCGCGGTCAGCCAGCACCTGGCCAAGCTCAAGCTGGCCGGGCTCGTGCGCTCCCGCCGCGAGGGCCGGCGGCAGGTCTACCTGGTCGACGGTCCCGACGTGGTGACGGTCGTCCGCGTGATGGTCGGCCAGCTGGCCCAGCGCGAGACGCCCTCCCGCAAGACCGCCCGTGGCCTGGGCGCCTGACCGCACGGCCGGCCCCGCACCGCGGACCACCGGCCCCGCCGGGTCCGGCGGGGCGCCCGCCGCGGCGGGCGGCACCGTGCTGGAGGTGCTGCGCCGCCTGGAGAGCGGGCCGCGCGGCCTGACCGAGGCCGAGGCGGAGGACCGGCTGGTCCGCTGCGGCGAGAACACCCCGCCCGGCCGCCGCCCGCCGACCTGGCCGGTGCGCTACGCCCGCACGCTGCGCGACCCGTTCACCGCCGTCCTGCTGTGCCTGGGGCTGGCGTCCGCGCTGGTCTCCTCGTGGGGCGCGGCCTGTGTGATCACCGTGCTCGTCCTGGTCAGCAGCGCGCTGCGGTCGCACGCGGAATTCCGCGCCGACCGCTCCGCGGCCGACCTGCTGCGGCTCGTCGCCGCCACCGCGACCGTGCAGCGCCGGGCGGGACCGGACGCCGCGCCGCGGCTGCGCGAGCTGCCCGTCGCCCTGCTCGTGCCGGGGGACGTGATCCGGCTGGGCCCCGGCGACGTCGTCCCGGCGGACGTACGGCTGCTGCGCGCGCAGAACCTCACACTCCACCAGGCGGCCCTCACCGGCGAGTCCGCGCCCGCGGCCAAGCGCCCGCTGGACGTGCCCGGACCCGCGGGCGGCGCCTTCGACCGTGCGGACGTGTGCTTCCAGGGCAGCAGCGTGGCCTCCGGCAGCGCGACGGCGGTGGTGACGGCCACCGGCGCGCGCACCGCGTTCGCCCGCGCCCACCACTCCCCGGGCAGCCGCCCGCGCTCCGCGTTCGACCGGGCCGTCAACGGCATCTCCTGGATGCTCGTCCGCTTCATGCTCGTCACCCCGCCGCTGGTGCTGACCGCGGGCGCGGCGCTGCGCGGCCGCGGCCTGGAGACCCTGCCGTTCGCCGTGGCCGTGGCCGTGGGCCTCACCCCGGAGATGCTGCCCGTCGTCGTCACCACCGTGCTCGCGCGCCGGGCCGCGGGCCTCGCCCGCGAACGGGACGTCGTGGTGCGCCGGCTGCCCGCGCTGCACAACCTCGGCGCCGTGGACGTCCTGTGCACCGACAAGACCGGCACCCTCACCCTCGACCGGCCGGTGGTCCAGGGGTGCGTCGACGCCGCGGGACGCCTCGAGCCGCGGGTGCTGCACTGGGCGGCGGTGAACAGCCTGTGGAACCTCCAGCTGGCCGAACTGCCCGCGGCCGACCCGCTGGACGAGGCCGTCCTCGACGCCGCCGCCGCGGCGGGCGACGCCTACGAGGACGCCTACGACGGGGTCGCGGCCCTGCCCTTCGACCCCTCGCGGCGCATCTCCACCGCGGTCGTCCGCCGGACCGGCCGCCGCGCCCGGCACGTCGTGGTCGTCAAGGGCGCCGCCGAGGAGGTGCTGCGGCGCTGCACCCGGGCCGCCACCGGCGACGGGGACACCGCCCTGGACGCGTCCGCCCTGGAGCGGGCCGCCGCCCTCGCGGCCGGGCTCGCGGGCGAGGGCCTGCGGGTGCTCGCGGTGGCCCGCGCCGAGCGCCCCGCCCGGCCCGGGCCGTACGGCGCCGCCGACGAGCACGGCCTGACCCTCGCGGGCTTCGTGACCCTGCGCGACGCCCCGGCGCCCAGCGCGGCGGCCGCGCTCGACGACCTGCGGCGGCACGGGGTCGCCGTCAAGGTCGTCACGGGCGACCATCCCGGCACGGCCGCGCGCGTGTGCCGGGACCTGGGCTTCGATCCGGGCACGGTCGTGAGCGCCGAGGCCGTCGACCGGCTCGACGACCGGGCGCTGGCCGAACTCGCCGACCGCGCCACGGTCTTCGCCCGCTGCACCCCCGAGCACAAGGCCCGCATCGTCGGCGCCCTGCGCGCGGCCGGCCGGACGACCGGCTTCCTGGGCGACGGCGTCAACGACCTCCCGGCCCTGCGGGCCGCCGACGTCGGGATCTGCCCCGGCGACGCCACCGACGTCGCGCGCGAGGCCGCCGACGTCGTCCTGGCCGCCAAGGACCTCACGGCGATCGACCACGCCATCCGCGCGGGACGGCACGCCACCGGGGTGATCGCGGCCTACCTCCGCATCGCGCTGTCCTCCAACCTCGGCAACGTCGTCGCGATGCTCGCGGCCGGTCTGCTGCTGCCCTTCCTGCCCATGCTGCCCGCGCAGGTGCTGCTGCAGAACCTGTGCTTCGACGCCGCCCAGCTCACTTTGGCCTACGACCGGCCCGCCCCCGACGGCGCGCGGCGCCCCTCGCCGCTCGAACCGCGCGCCCTGCTGCGCTTCGTCACCGCCTTCGGACTGCTCAACGCCGCGGCGGACCTCGCGACCTTCGCCGTGCTCGTCCTCACCGTCCCGGGCTCGGACCACCGGGCCGGCCAGGCCGCCTTCCACGCCGGGTGGTTCACCGAGAACCTGCTCACCCAGGCCCTGGTGATGCTCATGCTGCGCACGGGCGGCCGCACCGCGCCGCACCGCGCCCCACGCGCGATCCGCGCGGCCGCCGCGACGCTCGCCGTCATCGGCCTGGCCCTGCCCCTGTCGCCCGCCGCCCGCACGCTCGGCATGACCGCGCTGCCCGCGGTCTACTACGCGCTGCTGGCCGCCGTGCTGGCGCTCTACGCCGTCGCGCTGCGCGCGGTGAGGTCCCGGCACACGACGCGGCGGGCCACGGCGCGCAGTTCACCCGCCCTGTCCGGCGGGCGGTCCTGACGCGTCCGGCCCCGCGTCCGGGACGGAGAAGCGCCGCAGCATCAGGAGCACCAGCGTCTCCACCCGCGGATCCTCGACGGCGTAGAGCACCCGGCGCCCGGCCCGGCGGGACCGCACCAGGCCGGCCGCCCGCAGCATCGCCAGGTTCTCGCTGGCGGTGGACATCGCGTTGCCCACGGCCGCGGCGAGCGCGCTCACGTCGCTCTCGCCGTCCAGCAGTATCCGCACCAGCCGCAGCCGCAGCGGCGAGGAGAGCACACCGAAGGCCGCCGCCGCCCGCGCGACCGCCTCTGCGGACGGCTCCTCCACGGCGTCCCCACCCGCTGTCACCACCGCACCCCGGTATGGCCCCTCGGATTCAGAAGTTGCGCAACACGGCAAGTCTAGGCCGCGCGAAGCCGGGCTCGCAGCAGGTCGGCCGAGCCCCCGGCGGGACACCCCGCCGGACAGCGCGAAGGGCGCCCCGGCGGTGGCCGGGGCGCCCTTCGGGGGAGGTCGCGATGCTAGGGCTGCGCCGGGGCGTACTTGTAGCCGACGCGGCGCACCGTCACGATCGTGCCGCGGTGGGCCGCGCCGAGCTTGCGGCGCAGCCGTGCCACGTGGACGTCGACGGTGCGGCCGTCACCGACGTGGCCGTAGCCCCACACCGTCGTGACGAGCTGGTCGCGGGAGTGCACCCGGTGCGGGTGGGCCACCAGGTGCGCCAGCAGCTCGAACTCCAGATAGGTGAGGTCCAGCGGGCGGCCGTCCACCTCGACGCTGCGCCGGTCGGCGTCGATGCGCAGTCCGGGACCGGCGGGAGCCGCCGCGGCGGGCGGCGCGGCCACCACGGGGGCGGGCGGCTCGGCGGGCACCAGCACCAGGTAGCCCACCATCGGCGCGCCGCCCGGGGCGCTGGGCAGCACATGGCCGGGCGCGGGCAGCCAGGTGGCGCCGGGCGGCAGGAAGTCCGGCGCGGGCGGCACCTCGTCGGGCCGTACGGCGCGCAGCCGCTGCCGGGCGGCGGGGTGGTTGAGGGACGGCACACCCGGTGGCAGTCCCGGTCGCGGGGGCACTCCGGCCACCTGCGGGGCGGCGGAGACGGGGGAAGCGGTGGGCACGTTCGACATGGCTCGGCTCTTTCGCGCGAAGGGTCGTGGGACGCCGTGTGCGCGGGACCGTCTGCTGTCGCCCGGCCGCCGGAGGGGCGGGGCCTACGGGCAGGTCAGCGGGATTCGCGGGTCCGCGCGGGGATCGCGCGGCAACACCAGCGGTCGAAGTGGTGCTCCTGCCGGGACGGCCAGAAGGGTTCGAGGTCGCTGCGACCTGTCCCGGTGTCAGTAATGCTGGCCATGTCCCCCATTGAACCAGAAGGCGGCGCGCGGGTGTGAGGGGTGTGCGCGCCGGGGCGGGGTGGTGGTCGTCACGTCCCGCGGGGCGCGGGGGCGTTGCGTTCCCCGCCGGCCCCTCCGCGTTCCCCCGCCGGCCCCTTCCCGTTCCGCCCCGCCCTCCCCCGCGTCCCGAGCCGCGCGCCGGGATCCGGCTCCGCACCGGACCGGGCCGGATCTCCGCAGCGGGCGCTGAACTGCCTATTCTCTGCTCCATGACGTGGTTGCGTGCGCTGCGGGAGACCTCCCGGTCCGGCCTGAAGGTCGAGCGGACCCGGCTGGAACCGCTGGTCGCGCTGCGCGCGGCGGCCGGTGTCGCGATCGTCATCGGGCTCGCGCTGTGGCTGTGGTCGCCGCCCGTCGCCGCGTCGTCGGCCTTCGGGGCGTTCGCCGCCGGTGCCGCGACCTTCCAGCGCAGCTGGCGGCCGCGGCCGGTGCTGGCGCTGGCGACCGGCGCGGGGCTCGCGGTGAGCACCTTCCTCGGCTATCTGGCCGCCTCCCACGTGGTGCCGTTCGTGCTGCTGCTGGCCGTGTGGTCGTTCGGCGCGGGCCTGGCGTGGGCACTGGGCCCCACGACCGGCATGGTCTCGGCGCTGACCGTCGCGGTGATGCTGGTGACGGTCACGCTGCCGACCTCCGCGCTCAGCGCGCTGCACCACGCGGCCCTGGTGGGGCTCGGGGCGCTGGTGCAGGCGGCGCTGATCGTGGTCTTCCCGATCCGCCGCTGGGGCGCGCAGCGCGACGCGCTGGCCGACGCGTTCGCCGCCGAGGCCGACTACGCCCGGCGGCTGCGGCACGAGCCCGTCGCGCCCTTCGACCCCGGCGCGCTCATGACCGCCCGCGAGGCCGCCGAGCTGACGCCCCGCCAGGCCCGGCGGCGGCCCGACGAGCTGCACGGGCAGCGGGTGCTGGCCGAGCGGATCCGGCCGGTGCTGGCCTCCCTCGCCGACCCCACGGTGGGAGCGGCGGCCGAGGGGCCGGAGCGGGACCGGGCGCGCGAGGTGCTGGCGGTCGCGGCCGTGGTGCTGGACGCGGTGGCCCGGTCGATCCGGCACGGCACGCCGCTGGAGGTCCCCGAGCGCGCCGACGCGCTGCTGCGCTCCGACGCCCCCGGCACCGAGCTGACCGGCAGCGCGCGCCGCTCGGCGACCCGGCTGGTGTCGCTGCTGTCGGCCGCGGTGGAGCGGGCGGAGGGCTCGGGTCCGGCGGACGCGACCGGCACCGCGCACCTGCTGCGCCCGAAGGCGGGCGAGCTGCTGCCGACCGCGGTGCGCACGGTGCGCCGCCAGCTGCGCTGGGACGCGCCGGTGCTGCGGCACGCGCTGCGGCTGTCCGTCGTGGCCTGCGTCGGCTACGTGCTGGGCGGCGCGCTGCCGCTGGGCCACGGCTACTGGGCACCGATGGCCTCGGTGATGGTGATGCGGCCGGACTTCACCCAGACCTACGAGCGCGGGGTGGCACGTTTCACCGGCTCGCTGGTGGGCGTGGCGCTGGGCACCGCGATCACGCAGGCGACGCATCCGGGCACGTACGCGCTGGCAGGGCTCGCGGTGGTCAGCATCGGGCTGATGTACCTGCTGATGCGCAGCGGCTACGTGGTCGCGCAGGCGTGCGTGGGCGCGTACGTCGTCTTCCTGCTGGGCATGGGCGGGCAGCAGGTCGAGCAGACCGTGCGCGACCGGGTGCTGCTGACCCTGCTCGGCGGGCTGCTGGCGATGGCCGCCTACGCGGTCTTCCCGGCGTGGGAGACGCCGCGGCTGCGCGACCGGCTCGCCGAGTGGATCGAGGCGACCAGCGGTTACGTCGCGGCGGTGATGGACGCGCACGCCGATCCGGCGCGCCGCCGCCCCGGCGCGGTGCGCAGCGCGCTGCTGGACCTTCGGGCGGCCGGGGCGACCTGGGACCAGGCGGTGGCGCGGGCGGACGCCGAGCCGGTGCGGCACCGGGGGGTGTCGCGCAGCGCGGTGCGGGACGCCGACGCGGCGCTGTCGGCGATCGGGCGGGTGGGGCTGGTCATGGAGGCGCACCAGCCGGGCCGGGACGCCGCCCCGGTGCCGGAGGCGGCGCGTTTCGCCGCGGTGCTGCGCGAGGCCACCGCGCACGCCGCCGGGCAGGTGCGCGACCGGCGCGCGCCGGACTGGTCGGCGCTGCACGCCGAGCTGGCGCGCTGGCCGTCCGACCCGGCCGGCGACCGGGTCGTACGGCGCGGCGCGGAGCTGCTGGTCGACACGCTCGACGAGCTGGCCGAGGCGCTGCGCCCCAGGTCGGCGGGCCGCCGGCACCCCGCGGGCGAGCCCGGACCCCCCGCGGCGCGGTGACCGGGGGGTGCGGGTCTACGCTTTTGGGGGCCGGAACCAGAAGGAGCCTTCCATGCACATCGGCGCGATGCACGACCTGAGCACCCTGGCGGTCTCCGACACCGCGGGCCCGGGACCGGTGATGCGTACCGTCCTGCTGGTGTCGGTGGTGGGCGTCGCGCTGATGGCGTGGTTCCTGCTGCGCGGCTACGGCAAGGACAAGTAGCCCCGCCGCCGGGAGCGCCCGGGGTCAGCGGATCGGCAGGCCCGACAGGGTGCGGGCAATGACCAGCCGCTGGATCTCGCTGGTGCCCTCGAAGATGGTGTAGATCGCGCTGTCGCGGTGCATGCGCTCCACCGGGTACTCGCGGGTGAAGCCGTTGCCGCCGAGGATCTGCACGGCCTGGGCGGTGACCTTCTTGGCCGTCTCGCTCGCGAAGAGCTTGGACATCGAGCCCTCGGCCGAGGTGAAGGGCTTGCCCGCGGTCGCCATCCAGGAGGCGCGCCACACCAGCAGCCTGGCCGCGTCGATCTGGGTGCGCATGTCGGCGAGCTGGAAGGCGACGCCCTGGTTGTCGATGATCGGGCGGCCGAACTGCTCGCGCTCCTTGGCGTACTCCAGCGCGTACTCGTAGGCCGCGCGGGCGGTGCCGACCGCCATCGCGCCGACGGCGGGGCGGGAGGCCTCGAAGGTGGCCATCGCGGCGTTCTTGATCCGCTCGCTGCCGCCGCTGCGGGCGCGCTCGCGGACGCGGGCGAGGCGCTCGTCGAGCTTGTCCTTGCCGCCGAGCAGGCAGTCGCCGGGGACGCGGACGTTGTCGAGCACGACCTCGGCGGTGTGCGAGGCGCGGATGCCGTGCTTCTTGAACTTCTGCCCCTGGGACAGGCCGGGGGTGCCGGGCGGCACGATGAAGGAGGCGTGGCCGCGGGTGCCCAGTTCGGGGTCGACGACCGCGACGACGACGTGGACGCCTGCGATGCCGCCGTTGGTGGCCCAGGTCTTGGTGCCGTTGAGCACCCATTCGCCGGTCGCCTCGTCGTAGACCGCGCGGGTGCGCATGGCGCCGACGTCGGAGCCGGCGTCGGGCTCGGAGGAGCAGAAGGCGGCGACCTTGACGTCGTCGGCGTCACCGTACATCTGCGGGACCCAGGTGCCGATCTGCTCCTCGGTGCCGTTGGCCAGCACGCCGACGGCGGCCAGGCCCGTGCCGACGATGGACAGCGCGATGCCGGCGTCGCCCCAGAACAGCTCCTCCATCGTCATCGGGATGCCGAGGCCGGTGGGGTCGAAGAACTGCTGGGCGTAGAAATCCAGCGAGTACAAGCCTATTTTGGCCGCCTCCTGGATGATGGGCCACGGGGTCTCCTCGCGTTCGTCCCACTCGGCGGCGGCAGGGCGCATCACGTCGGCGGCGAAGCCGTGGATCCAGTCGCGCACCGACCGCTGGTCGTCGTTGAGATCGAGCGTGAAGTCGCCCATCGTCCCCTCCACATGCTAGTTACTTGCGGTAACAGCAGTCTGTTACCGTCGGGTAAGCGATGTCAACTCGCCAAGCCGCATCGGATGTGCGGGGCCAGGGGTGTTACGTTGCGCAGACCACCGCCATCGGACGACGGGGAGGTTCCGGGTGGAGACCGGCCAGCGGAGCGAGCAGCAGGCAGCCACGCAACGGCGGCGCAACGAGCTGCTGGAGGCCGCCGAGCGGGTCGTCCTGCGCGACGGCCCCGAGGCGTCGATGAACGCCATCGCGGCCGAGGCCGGGATCACCAAGCCCATCCTCTACCGCCACTTCGGCGACAAGAGCGGGCTCTACCGCGCGCTGGCCAAACGCCACACCGACGCACTGCTGGCGACCCTGCGCACCGCGCTGGACTCCCCCGGCGACCGCCGCGACCGGGTCGAGGCGACGCTGCACGCGTACCTGTCGGCCATCGAGACCCGTCCGCAGGTCTACCGCTTCCTCATGCACCCCGCCGAGGCGCCCTCCGACGAGCGCGGCTTCGACGTCGGCCGGCACTCCGCGCCGCTGCTGCGCCGGATGGGCGAGGACCTCGGCGAGGTGATCGCCGAGCGCCTGGACCTCGGTCCGGACGGTCCGCAGCTGGCCCGGGTCTGGGGGCACGGCATCGTCGGCATGATGTACGCCGCGGGCGACTGGTGGCTCGGCGAGCGCCCGCTGCCCCGCGACGTCCTCGTACGCCACCTGGCCGATCTGCTGTGGGGACGTCTCGTCGAGGCCGACGACCGCGCGGGCAGCCCCGGGCTGTGATCCCGGGCCCCCGGACGGGCAACCGTCCGGGCGGCGAGGTGCGGGCTCGCGGCCCGGAGTCGATAGGCTGACCTCGACCGGAACTTGCCGGCCGCCGTCGCGGCCCCCGTAGCGGCGGAACACCCGGCCGCCGCGGGAGGCGCGCGGGCTTCAGTCGCGCCGGATCCAGGAGGGAAGACAGACGGATGGCAGGCAAATCGGAGCCGCTGACCCCGCGGGCGAAGCTGGCCGTGACGGCGGGCAGGGCGGCCGCCGCGGTGTCCCGCGCCGCGGGCAAGGGCAGCGGGTCGGTGATCGGCGGCAAGGTCGCGCTGCGCTTCGACCCCGATCTGCTGGCCCGGCTCGCCCGGCACCTGGACGTCGTACTGGTGTCGGCCACCAACGGCAAGACCACCACCACCCGGCTGCTCGCCGAGGCGCTGCGGGCCGGCGGCCCGGTCGTCTCCAACGCGCTGGGCGCCAACATGCCGGCCGGCATCACCTCCGCGCTGGCCGGCGGCTCCGACGCCCGCTACGGCGTGATCGAGGTGGACGAGAAGTACCTCGCCGGGGTCGCGCGGGACGTCGCCCCCAAGGCCATCGCGCTGCTGAACCTCTCCCGCGACCAGCTCGACCGGGCCGCCGAGACGCGGATGCTCGCCGAGAAGTGGCGCGAGGGACTGGCCGGGTCCGAGGCCGTCATCATCGCCAACGCCGACGACCCGCTCGTCACCTGGGCCGCCTCCTCCAGCCCGACCGTGGTGTGGGTCGCGGCCGGCCAGTCCTGGAAGGACGACGCCTGGTCCTGCCCGTCGTGCGGCGGGGTGCTGCAGCGGCCGGGCGACGACTGGTTCTGCGGCGAGTGCGGCTTCCGCCGCCCGACCCCGACCTGGGCGCTGTCCGGCGACCACGTCGTCGACCCGTACGGCGTCGCCTGGCCGATCCACCTGCAGCTGCCGGGCCGGGCCAACAAGTCCAACGCCGCCGTCTCCGCGGCCGTCGCCGCGACCTTCGGCATCGACCCGAAGGTCGCGCTGGAGCGGATGCACAAGGTGCAGGCGGTCGCCGGGCGCTACGACGTGGTGCAGTTCGGCGGGCGCGACCTGCGGCTGCTGCTGGCGAAGAACCCGGCGGGCTGGCTGGAGACCTTCTCCCTCATCGACGCGCCGCCGACCCCGGTGATCCTGTCGGTCAACGCGCGCGGCGCGGACGGCACCGACACCTCGTGGCTGTGGGACGTGGACTACACCCGGCTGACCGGGCACCCGATCATGGTGATCGGCGACCGCAAGCTGGACCTCGCGGTGCGCCTGGAGGTGGCCAACCAGCAGTTCGTGGTCTGCGCGGACCTCGACGAGGCGGTCAGGACCGCCCCGCCCGGCCGGATCGAGGCCATCGCCAACTACACCGCCTTCCAGGACCTGCGCCGCCGCGTCGGCAACTGACCCGGGCCGTCAAGGACCGTCAAGGAGATACCCCAATGAGTGAGTCCAGCCTGCGCCTGGTGTGGGTGTACCCCGATCTGCTGAGCACCTACGGCGACCAGGGCAACGCGCTGGTGGTGGAGCGCCGGGCGCTCCAGCGCCGGGTCCCGGTGACCCGGGTGGACGTCCGCTCCGACCAGGCCGTTCCGACCTCCGGCGACATCTACCTGATCGGCGGCGGCGAGGACCGCCCGCAGCGGCTCGCGGCCGAGCGGCTGCGCCGCGACGGCGGCCTGAGCCGCGCGGTGTCCAACGGCGCGATCGTCTTCTCGGTGTGCGCCGGCTACCAGATCCTCGGCCACGAGTTCGTCAACGACCTCGGCCGCCCCGAGCCGGGCCTCGGCCTGCTGGACGTGGTGAGCACCCGCGGCGAGGGCGCCCGCTGCGTCGGCGACGTGCTGGCCGACATCGACCCCCGGCTCGGCCTGCCGCCGCTCACCGGCTTCGAGAACCACCAGGGCGTGACCCACCTCGGCCCGACCGCCCGCCCGTTCGCCCGGGTCCGGATCGGCCGCGGCAACGGCACCGGGGACGGCACCGAGGGCGCCTTCAACGACACCGTGTTCGGCACGTACATGCACGGCCCGGTGATGGCCCGCAATCCGCACATCGCCGACATGCTGATCAAGCTGGCGCTGGACGTCAACGCGCTGCCGCCCACCGACGACCGGTGGTACGACGCGCTGCGGGCCGAGCGCATCTCGGCCGCGGAGCAGCAGCCCGCGTGACCTCGCGGGCCCGCCGTCCGTACCCTGTCGGGGTACGGACGGCAAGCCGCCGGTAAAACGTCTCCCGGAGTTCGGTCAATCGTCAGGTGTCCGCAGTGCGGTCGCCGTGGAGGGCACGGTACGGGGATCGGTAAGCTTGCGGTGATCCATCCGGACGACGTGGTCCGGCCGTCCCGACGAGTCGCGGGAGTAACGAGAGCAATGCGTATTGGTGTGCTGACCAGCGGCGGCGACTGCCCCGGGCTGAACGCCGTCATCCGGTCCGTCGTGCACCGCGCCGTCGTGGACCACAATGACGAGGTCATCGGCTTCCACGACGGGTGGAAGGGCCTGCTCGAGTGCGATTACCGCAAGCTCGACCTGGACGCCGTGAGCGGCATCCTGGCGCGCGGCGGCACCATCCTCGGCTCCTCCCGCGTGCAGCCCGCGCACCTGCGCGGCGGCGTGGAGACGGCGCGCGGCCATGTCACCGACCTGGGCCTGGACGCGATCATCCCGATCGGCGGCGAGGGCACCCTCAAGGCGGCCCGGCTGCTGTCGGACGCGGGCCTGCCGATCGTCGGGGTGCCCAAGACGATCGACAACGACATCGCCTCGACGGACGTCACCTTCGGCTTCGACACCGCCGTGACCGTGGCCACCGAGGCGCTGGACCGGCTGAAGACCACCGCCGAGTCGCACCAGCGGGTGCTGATCGTCGAGGTCATGGGCCGGCACACCGGCTGGATCGCGCTGCACTCGGGCATGGCCGCGGGCGCGCACGCGATCGTGGTGCCCGAGCGGCCCTTCGACATCGCCGAGCTGGCCGCCGTGGTGGGCAAGCGCTTCGAGGCGGGCAAGAAGTTCGCCATAGTGGTCGTCTCCGAGGGCGCCAAGCCGCGCGAGGGCACGATGGACTTCACCGCCGGCGTCACCGACGTCTACGGCCACGAGCGCTTCACCGGCGTCGCCAACCAGCTCTCCGTCGAGCTGGAGGAGCGGCTCGGCAAGGAGGCCCGGCCCGTCATCCTCGGTCACGTGCAGCGCGGCGGCACGCCGACGGCGTACGACCGGGTGCTGGCGACGCGCTTCGGCTGGCACGCCGTGGAGGCCGTGCACAGCGGCCGGTTCGGCATGATGACCGCGCTGCGCGGCACCGACATCACGCTGGTGCCGCTCGCCGAGGCGGTGCAGCACCTCAAGACGGTGCCCGCCGAGCGCTACACCGAGGCCGAGTGCGTCCTGTGACGCGCTGAGCCGCGACGACGACCGCGGTCCGCCCCCGCCCGGAGCACCGGGCGGGGGCGGTTCTACTCTGGTGCGGGCACATCGGTCGAAACGGCCGGCTGCCGCTCGGCGCGACGGAGGAGTGACGGATGGACCACGGTGGGCACGGCATGCACATGGACCTGCCGCCGTTCACCCTCGGCCGGGGGCTCGCCGTCACCGGCGGCGACCCGTGGTTCGCGGCCGGCTGCGCGCTCGCCCTGGTGCTCTACGGCTGGGCGGTGCTGCGGCTGCGGCGGCGCGGGGACGCGTGGGCGGTGGGCCGTACGGTCTCCTTCACCGTCGGGGTGCTGACGATCGCCGTCACGATGTGCACCCGGCTCGACGACTACGGCATGGTCATGTTCAGCGTGCACATGGTGCAGCACATGATCCTCAGCATGCTCTCGCCGATCCTGCTGCTGCTCGGCGCGCCCGTGACCCTCGCGCTGCGCGCGCTGCCGACCGCCGGCCGCGGCCGCACCGGTCCGCGCGAGCTGCTGGTCAAGCTGCTGCACAGCCGCTACGTACGGGTGATCTCGCACCCGGCGTTCACCATCCCGCTGTTCGTCGCGAGCCTGTACGCGCTGTACTTCTCGCCGCTGTTCGACTCGCTCATGCGGCACAGCTTCGGGCACACCGCGATGATGGTGCACTTCCTGGCCGTGGGGCTGCTGTTCTTCTGGCCGATCATGGGCGTCGACCCCGGGCCGCACCGGCCGGGCTACGTGCTGCGGATGCTGGAGCTGTTCGCCGGGATGCCCTTCCACGCCTTCTTCGGCATCGCGGTGATGATGGCGAGCGAGCCGCTGGTGAGCACGTTCAAGCACCCCGCTGCCTCGCTGGGCATCAACGCGCTGGACGACCAGACGGCGGCCGGCGGCATCGCGTGGGCCTTCAGCGAGATCCCCTCGGTCGTGGTCCTCATCGCGCTGCTCATCCAGTGGTACACCTCCGAGCAGCGCCAGGCGCGGCGCAAGGACCGCGCCGCGGACCGGGACGGCGACGCCGAACTGGTCGCGTACAACGCCTACCTGGCCTCGCTGGAGTCGCGCGGCCGCGGCTGAGCCCGGCTCCCCCGGCCCGCTTCGGACCCGCTCCCGGCCCGCTCCTCCGGCTCAGGACGCCGGGAGGTGGGCGGCGAGGCCGGTGACCATCAGGTCCATGCCGAACTCGAAGCGCTCGTCGCCGACGTCGCGGGCCAGCTCCGCCGTCATGCCGGTCAGCATCGGGAAGCGGTCCGGCGGCAGGGCGCCGATGTAGTCCTCCAGCCGGGTGGCGATCTCCGGGCCCTTCCCGCCGCTCCTGGCGTGGTGGGCGCGGGTCGCCTCCTCGGCGGCGATGCCGCTGACGTACAGGCTCAGCGCGTCCACCGCGTACGCGCACACCTGCTTGGGCAGTCCCGCGGCCGCGAGGACGGCGAGCATCCCCTCGCTGATCACGGTGACGCTCTCGCCGGTGGGCACGCCGATCTCCGGGAGCAGCCGGGCCAGGTCGCCGTGCGCGACGAGGGCGCGGCGGGAGTCCCGCATGACGTCCTTGATCTGCTCGCGCCAGCGCCCCGCGTCCGGCTCCGGGCACACCACCGCGGCCAGCACCCGGTCCAGGACCAGGGCGATCATCTCCTCGCGGCCCGAGACGTGCGCGTAGAGCGACGCCGGGCCGGTGCCCAGTTCCTGGGCGACCCGGCGCATGCTCATCGCCTCGACGCCCTCGGTGTCGATCACGTGCAGCGCGGCGGTCACGACCGCCGCACGGGTGAAGGTGCGGCGCGGGGCGGACCTGCGCGGGCGCTCCCAGGGCAGGGCGGGGGCACCGGTCGGCTCGGTGGGCTGCGGCACGTACTCCTCCTGCGGGTGCTGATGGGTTCACCGTAGCCGAAACGAACGCCGTTCGCGAGATACGAACATTGTTCTTGACACGAACATCGTTCGCCCGTAGAACGGTGTTCGTCGCCGAACGAACACCGTTCGCGCAGTGCCCGCCCGCAGCGAGAGAGAGCGAAGGACCGCCATGACCACACCCACCACGGACCGCCAGGTCCCGGGCAGCGGCATACGGGACCGTGCCGCCGACGGCAGCAGAAGCAGCAGCCGGCTGCGCTGGCTCGGCCTCGCCGTCGTGCTCGCCGTCGAGGTGATGGACCTGCTGGACGCCACGATCGTCGGGGTCGCCTCCCCCGCCATCCAGGCCGACCTCGGCGGCAGCTCCACCCGGATCCAGTGGATCGCCGCCGCCTACACCCTTGCCTTCGCGGTGCTGATGATCACCGGTGCCCGGCTCGGCGACATCGTGGGGCGCCGCCGGATGTTCCTGACAGGCGTCGCGGGCTTTGGTCTGTGCTCGCTGCTGTGCGCCTGCTCCGGCTCGGCCGGGATGCTCATCGGGATGCGCGCGGCGCAGGGCGGCTTCGCCGCGATGATGGTGCCGCAGGGCCTCGGACTGATCCGGGAGCTCTTCCCGCCCGAGGACCTCGGCGCGGCCTTCGGCGTCTTCGGTCCCGTCATGGGCCTCGGCGCGGTCGCCGGACCGGTGCTCGGCGGCTACCTCACCGACGCGGACGTACTCGGCACCGGCTGGCGCGCGGTCTTCCTGATCAACCTGCCGCTCGCGCTCGCCGCCTTCGTCCTCGCCCTGCGGGTGCTGCCGGAGAGCAGGGCGCCGCACTCGCCGCGGCTCGACCTGCCGGGCGTCGCCCTGCTGAGCACCGCGGTGCTGATGCTGGTCTACCCGCTGGTCCAGGGCCGCGACCTGGGATGGCCGCTGTGGTCGTACCTGCTGATGGCCGGGTCGCTGCCGGTCTACGCGGTCTTCGCCCGCCACCAGGGCTGGGTGCGGCGGCGCGGCGGTTCGCCCCTCGTCGAGCCCGGCCTCTTCCGGCACCGCGGCTTCACCGGCTCGCTCGCCGTCGGGCTGGTCTTCTTCGCCGGGATGACCGGGCTGATGCTGGTGGTGCCGCTGTACCTCCAGTACGGGCTCGGCTTCAGCGCGCAGCACGCCGGGCTGACCATGATCCCCTGGGCGCTGGGCGCCGCGGCCGGGGCGACGCTGTCCGGGGCGTGGCTGGGGCAGAAGTACGGGCGGGCCGCGCTCCAGGGCGGGCTGCTGCTCGCCGCGGCCGGGATGGCCTCGGTGGCGCTCACCGTGCACGCCGCGGGCACGCCGGGCGGCTGGCAGCTCGCGCCCTCGCTTCTGGCGAGCGGGATCGGCCTGGGCATGGTGATGGCGCCGTTCTTCGACATCGCGCTCGCCGGGGTGTCGGACGAGGAGGCCGGATCGGCGTCCGGGGTGCTCAACGCGGTGCAGCAGCTCGCCGGTTCGGTGGGCGTGGCGGTGCTGGGCACGGTCTTCTTCTCCAACGCCGGGCAGCACGGCACGGGCGGGGCCCTGGAGACGGTGACGCTGGTCGCGGCCGCCGCCCTCGCCGCCGCCGCGGCGGTGGCCCTCCTGATGCCGCGCCGGGCCGCGCACTGACGGCACGGAGGTACGGGCCCGGCTCCACGGGGGAGCCGGGCCGCGGCACGTCCGGGACCGGGCGCCGTACGGCCGTACGGTGCCCGGCCGGGAGTCGGCGGCCGCGCTGGTCGGTACGGGCGCGCGGGCACTACTCTGCCGGGGCGCCGGGTGGACCGGCCGTGCGGCCCCGGAGCACCGGGCCCGCCGTCGAGGGGGAGGCTGCCCGTGTTCTACCGGGTGCTCAAGTACGTCATTCTCGGGCCCTTGCTGCGGATGTTCTTCCGGCCCCGTATCGAGGGCGCCGAGAACATCCCGGAGTCCGGCGCCGCCGTCATCGCCGGCAACCACCTCTCCTTCTCCGACCACTTCGTGATGCCCGCGATCCTGCCGCGCCGCATCACCTTCCTGGCCAAGGCCGAGTACTTCACCGGGCCCGGCCTCAAGGGGCGGCTGACGGCGGCCTTCTTCCGCGGGGTGGGCCAGATCCCGGTGGACCGCTCGGGCGGCAGCGCCTCGCAGTCCGCGATCGACGCGGGGCTCGGCGTGCTGCGCCGTGGCGAACTGCTCGGCATCTACCCCGAGGGCACCCGCTCGCACGACGGGCGCCTCTACCGCGGCCGGACGGGCGTCGCGGTGATGGCGCTGCGCGCCCGTGCCGTCGTCGTGCCGTGCGCCATGATCGGTACCTTCGAGCTCCAGCCGCCCGGCCGCAGGCTGCCGCGGCTGGGCCGGGTCACCATCCGGTTCGGCGAGCCGCTGGACTTCGGCCGCTTCCACGGCATGGAGGGCGAGCGGCACGTGGTGCGGGCGGTCACCGACGAGATCATGTACGCGATCATGGAGTTGTCCGGCCAGGAGTACGTCGACCGCTACGCGGGCGAGGTCAAGGCGGAGACGCAGGCGCAGAAGGGCTCCGGCTCGCGGCTGCGCCGCGGTTCCGGCACCGGCTCCTGACCGCGCGGCCGACGGACCGTCAGCCGGCCCCCGATTCCGGTTCGCGCGGCGGCACTCCGTCCCCGTAGGGTCGGGAACCGTGAGCGCACGACTGCGGAACATCGCGATGGAGAACCAGCGGTTCGTCGAGGACGGCGGCTACCCCGGGCCCGGCGGGCGGTGGGTCGGCCTCGGCGCCGTCGAGGCCGCGGCCGCCGGCACCCGGATGTTCGGCCCCGACCCGGTCCCCGTGCCCGAGACGGCTCCCGGGCCCGGCGCCCGCTGCACGGTCACCGGCGAGGACAGCCTGGCGGCCGCGCACCGGCTGGTCTCGGCGGGCGGCGGCCCCGTGGCGGTGCTGAACTTCGCCTCCGCGCGCAACCCGGGCGGCGGCTACGTCAACGGGGCGCAGGCGCAGGAGGAGGCGCTGTGCCGGGCCTCGGCGCTCTACTCCTGCCTGCTGCGCGCCCCCGGCTACTACGCCCACCACCGCGCGCACCGCGACCCGTTCTACTCGCACCGGGTCATCCACTCCCCCGCCGTGCCGGTCTTCCGCGACGCGCGCGGCGCGCTGCTGGACGAGCCGTGGGCGGCCGGCTTCCTCACCTCGCCCGCGCCCAACGCCGGGGTCATCGCGCGCACCCTGCCGGAGCGCACCGGCGAGATAGGCCCCGCGCTCGACGCGCGCGCCGAGCGGGTGCTGGAGGTGGCGGTCGCCGAGGGCTACCGGCGGCTGGTGCTGGGCGCGTGGGGCTGCGGCGTCTTCGGCAACGACCCGGCGCGGGTGGCGGAGGCCTTCGCCGTCCTGCTGCGGCCGGGCGGGCGGTTCGCACGATCGGTCGACGAGGTCGTCTTCGCCGTCCTCGACCGCCGCTCCGACTCCCCCACCCGCGCGGCCTTCGCCGCCGCTTTCGGCGCCACGCACGTCTGAGCCCCCGTCACCGAGCCCCTTCCCGTACCCCGAGCGAAATCCAGGCGGTCATGAGCGAGATCCAGCAATCCCCGCAAGCGGCGCCACAGCCGGACGAGCACGCCACCTACCACCGGCTGCTCGCGCTGCTGGAGGCGGAGGGCGCCGGCCACCGGATCGTCGAGCACGCCCCGGAGGGCGCGACCGAGCTGGTCAGCGCGCTGCGCGGGAACACGCTCGCGCAGGCGGCGAAGTGCATCGTGGTGATGGTCAAGGTCGGCAAGAAGACCACGCGCTATGTGCTCGCGGTGGTGCCCGGCGACCGGCGGGTCGACCTCGGCGCGGTCAAGGCGCTGCTGTCCGGCACGTACGTCTCCTTCGCCTCGCGCGACATCGCCGAGCGGCTCGCGGGCAGTGTGAGCGGCACCGTGCTGCCCTTCTCCTTCGACGAGAAGCTGGAGCTGATCGTCGACCCGGGGCTGCTGGAGCACGACACGCTCTACTTCAACGCCGCCCGGCTGGACCGCTCGCTGGCGCTCCCGGTGAAGGACTACGTGCGGATCGCCGCGCCCCGCGTCGAGGCCATCGCGCTCTGACGGCGCCGGACACGCCGCGGGCCGCCGCCCGCACCCGCGCGTGGGCGGGGGTGCGGGCGGCGGCCCGATGAACGGCCGTACGCGGTGCGCCGGTTACGGCACGGGGGTGGCGTGCGGGCCGCACACCACGTCCTGCCGGTCCAGCGTGCCGTGCAGCAGGTAGTCGTCGACCCGGGAGTTGATGCACGGGTTGACGAGGTTGGTCACGCCGTGCGAACCGGCGCCCTGCTCGGTGATCAGCCGCGACCCGGTGAGCCGGCGGTGCGTCTCCAGCGCGCCGGTGTACGGGGTGGCGGCGTCCCTGGTGCTCTGGACGATCAGCACGCCGGGCAGCCCGCGGTGACCGCGGACGTCGACCGGGGTCTGCTGCTTGACCGGCCAGGTGGCGCACGGCAGGTTCATCCAGGCGTTGGACCAGGTCAGGAACGGGTACTTCGCGTTGAGCGCGGTGTTGTCCCGGTCCCACTTGTGCCAGCTGGTCGGCCACTTGGCGTCGGTGCACTCGACCGCGGTGTAGACGGCGTTGCCGTTCTCGCCGCTGGTGTTGCCCGCGGTGTCGGACGGGTCGGGGGCCGCCGCGTCCAGCATCGCCTGGGTGTCACCGGCCTCGTAGGCGCTCCACACCCCGGCCACGGTCGCCCACGTGGAGTCGTAGTACGGCGCGTTCTGGAAGAAGCCGAGCAGCTCGTTGGGGCCGACGACACCGCCGATCGGGTGCGCCTTGGCCGCGGCGCGCAGCGCCTCCCACTTCGCCTCGACCTGGGCGACGGTGCTGCCCAGGTGGTAGACGGAGTCGTACTTGGCGACCCAGGTCTCCCAGTCGTTCCAGCGGCCCTCGAAGGCGATGTCCTGGTCCAGGTTGTTCTGGTACCAGACCTGGTCGCGCGACGGGTTGACCACGCTGTCGATGATCATCCGGCGCACGTGCGTCGGGAAGAGCGTGGCGTAGACCGAGCCGAGGTAGGTGCCGTAGGACACGCCGAGGTAGTTCAGCTTGTCCTCGCGCAGCGCGGCCCGGATGACGTCCAGGTCGCGGGCGGTGTTCGGGGTCGTCATCTGGGAGAGCATCGCGGCGCCGGTCCGCTCCAGGCAGCCGGCCGCGTACTCGGCGGCCAGCTTGCGCTGGGCCTGCTTGTCGGCGTCGCTGTCCGGCACCGGGTCGGCCTTGGGCGCCTGGGCGTAGTCCGCCGGGTCCTCGCAGGAGATCGGCGCCGAGTGGCCGACACCGCGCGGGTCGAAGCCGACGAAGTCGTACGCCTTGGCCGTCTTGGTCCACAGCGGGGCCGCGGTGGTGAGCCGCACCGGGAAGCGCAGGCCGGAGCCGCCGGGGCCGCCCGGGTTGTAGATCAGCGAACCCTGGTGCTCGGCCTTGGAGCCGGTGGCGACGGCACGGTCGACCGCGAGCTTGACGGTGGCGCCGAACGGCTTGCGGTAATCGACCGGTACGGTGACCCAGCCGCACTGCACGGGGGTGGCGAGCCCCCAGCCGGCCGGACAGTCCGCCCAGCTGACACCGGTGCGCCAGGCGTTCGCGGCGGCGATGGCGACGCCGGCCGACTCCGGCACGGTCACCTGGGACGGCGTGCCGTGGTGCGCGGGTCCCGCGGTCGCGGCCGGGGCCGCGGCGACGACTCCGGCGATCAGGGCGCCGGTGGAGACGAGCACGATGGTGCGTCTCACGTCGAAACTCCCCCTCTCCTCCGTGGCTTGTGGCCACGGTGATCACTGTGATCAGAAGCGAATCCTTTCCCCTGTGGAGCTGCTGTGAACAGGCTGGGAGAGTGATTCTTCATCAAAGCGTGATTTCCGCCCGGCAGGGTGCGGTCCGACCGGGTGACGGCACGTCATCGCCCCACGCGGCCGGGCGTGTTCACCGCCCCGACGCCTCCGCCAGTGTCGCGGCCGCGGCGGTGAAAGCCGCGCGCGGACCCGCGGAGGTGAGCAGCAGGCCGGGGCCCGCCAGCTCGGTGAGCGAGGTCAGCGGCGGCAACGCGGCGGCGGGCGGCGGCTCGGGCGCCGGCACGACGAGCAGCTGGCCGAGTGTGCGGTACGGGCCGAGGACGGCGGGCCCGTCCCAGCCGGGCGGCGCCCCGGGTCCGACGTCCAGCTCCTGGTCGAGCAGCGGGCGGCCGCCGTACGTGACGGTGAGGCGGGTGCGGAGCCTGCCGGGCGGCTCGGCGTGCCGGCCGAGCACCAGTTCCTCGCGCAGCACCAGCCGGGCGCCGGGGGCGAGGACGACCCGGGTCGTCATCCGCAGGTCGCTGCCGCACGCGGCGATCAACGGCTCGGGCAGCCAGTGCAGTTCGGCGTCCGCGCCGACCGTGAGGCGTACGTCGTAGTGCGCGGGCCGGCCGTCGCGGCCGGGCAGCGAGACGGTCGCGGCGGACGCGTCCACGAGCAGCCGCGCACCGGCGGCCGCCTCGGCCTCGATCCGCAGCCGGTCGCCGCCGAGCGGCGCGCTCATGGCCCCCACGACCGTGACCCGCGCCCATCCCTCCCGCTCGGCGCGGGTACGCCGCAGCGCCAGCGGCCCGCCCCCGGCGAGCAGCGGCAGCACGGTGCCGCCCCGCCCGTCCCCTTCCGCGCGGATCCGCGCGGTGGCACGGACCGCACCCGCCGAACCGGCACCCCCGGTGGCGCCCCCGCCCGCGGCCCGGCCGGTCCCCGCCGTCCGGACGGGGGCGGCGGACGCGGGCACGGGCCGGTCCGCCCCGGTCTCGGGCGCGGGGCCGTGCGCGCTGCCCGCGGGGGCGGAGGCGGTGGTCGAGGTCATGCGGTCCAGGCCGCGAGGCGCTCGCCGACCCATGCGGCGACCGGGGCGATGCCGTCGCCGCGTGCGACGGAGGTGAAGACGACCGGCAGCGCGCCGCGCTGGGCGGCGGCGTCGCGGGCCATCCGGTCCAGGTCGGCGCCCACGTGCGGGGCGAGGTCGGTCTTGTTGACGACCAGCAGGTCGGCGGTGGTCACCCCGGGACCGCCCTTGCGCGGGATGTCGTCGCCGCCCGCGACGTCGATCACGAAGATCTGCGCGTCGGCCAGGCCCCGGGAGAAAGTCGCGGTGAGGTTGTCGCCGCCGGACTCGACGAGCACCAGGTCCAGCGGCCCGACCGCGTCCTCCAGGTCCTCGACGGCTTCGAGGTTGGCGGAGATGTCGTCGCGGATCGCGGTGTGCGGGCAGGCCCCCGTCTCGACGCCGACGATCCGCTCGGGCGGCAGCACCGCGTTGCGCAGCAGGAAGTCGGCGTCCTCGCGGGTGTAGATGTCGTTGGTGACGACACCGATGGCGAAGCGTTCGCGCAGCACCCGGCACAGCGCGGCCACGGTCGCGGTCTTGCCGGAGCCGACCGGGCCGCCGAGCCCGATCCGCAGCGCGCGGCGGCGGCCGTCGGGGCGCAGCGGCTCGGCGGAGTGGGAGTGCCGCTGGGGATAGACCTCGGGGTGGTCACGGTGCATGAGGGGCTCCGGGGGTCAGGAGGCGAACAGCCGTACCGGCCAGGCCGCGTGCTGCTCGGCGGCGATGTCCGGCAGCGGTGCGGAGGCGGCGGGCAGGGCGGTCGGGCCGTGGGTGCGGGCGCGTTCGGCGGCGCGGGCGGCGTCGTCGGCGACGGCGTCGATGTGCGGGGTGAGGGCGGCGAGGACTCCGGCGGCGTGGAAGGGGTCGAGGCCGAGCAGCCGTACGGCCGCCCCGGCCGGGCCGGTCACGGCCTCGTACGCCGCCGCGCGGGCGGCGTCGGCGGGGCCCAGACCGGCGGCCCGCGCGACCAGGCCCAGCACGACGGGCTGGTGGGCGCCGCGCGGCCGGGCAGCGGCGAGTTCGTCCAGCGCGGCGGAGGGCCAGGTGGCGCGGGCGGCCCGGGTGAGCTGGCGGCCCAGCCGCCGGGAGGCGGTGCGCAGCGCGCGCGAGGGCGTCCGGGCGTCGGCCGCGTCGTCGAGGCCGAGCGGGTCGAGTCCTGCGGCCGCCGCCGCGGCCAGTGCGGCGGCGACCAGTCCTGTGGTGTGCAGCCGGCCGCGGCAGTAGTCCGCGAGGCTGTCCGGGTCGTGCACCCGGCCGTCGGCGACGGCGGCCTCGGCGCCGCCGGAGTGCGCGTGGCCGCCGGCCGGGAAGCGGCCGTCGCAGAGCAGCAGCAGGGCGGCGAGGGCTCCGGTGCCCGCGGGCGCGGGCGCGTCGGTCGTCATGGCGGCTCAGAAGAGGAAGTAGCGCTGGGCCATGGGCAGTTCGGCGGCGGGTGCGGCTTCCACCGGTTCGCCGTCGATCGTGACCGTGAAGGTGTCGGGGTCGACGCGCACGTCCGGCAGCGCTTCGTTGCCGCGCATGTCGGCCTTGGTGACGGACCTGGTGCTGCGGGCGGCGGCGAAGGGCTTGGCGAGGCCTAGCCGTTCGGGCAGCCCGTCGTCGAGCGCGGCCTGGGTGACGAAGGTGACGGAGTTGGCGGCGGGCGCCGCCCCCGTAGCGCCGAACATCGGCCGGGGCAGCACGGGCTGCGGGGTCGGAATGGAGGCGTTGGCGTCACCCATCTGGGCGTACGCGATCTGTCCGCCCTTGAGCACCAGGTCCGGTTTGACGCCGAAGAAGGCGGGGTCCCACAGCACCAGGTCGGCGAGCTTGCCGGGCTCCACGGAGCCGATCTCGTGGTCGAGGCCCTGGGCCACCGCCGGGTTGATGGTGTATTTGGCGACGTAGCGGCGGGCCCGGTGGTTGTCGGCGGGGCCGTCGCCGGGCAGGGCGCCGCGGCGGCGCTTCATGACGTGCGCGGTCTGCCAGGTGCGCAGCGCGATCTCGCCGATGCGGCCCATGGCCTGGGAGTCGGAACTGATGATGCTGATCGCGCCCAGGTCGTGCAGCACGTCCTCGGCGGCGATGGTGGACGGGCGGATGCGGGACTCGGCGAAGGCGAGGTCCTCGGGCACCGCGGGGTTGAGGTGGTGGCAGACCATCAGCATGTCGAGGTGCTCCTCGACGGTGTTGACGGTGTGCGGCCGGGTCGGGTTGGTGGACGACGGCAGCACGTTGGGGTGCGCGACGACGGTGATGATGTCGGGCGCGTGCCCGCCGCCCGCGCCCTCGGTGTGGTAGGCGTGGACACCGCGCCCGGCGATGGCGGCGAGGGTGTCCTCGACGAATCCGGCCTCGTTGAGGGTGTCGGTGTGCAGCGCGAGCTGCGCCCCGGACTGCTCGCAGACCCGCAGGCACGCGTCGATCGCGGCGGGTGTGGCGCCCCAGTCCTCGTGGATCTTGAAGCCGAGCGCGCCCGCCCGCAACTGGGCGTGCAGCGCGTCGGGGTTGACGGTGTTGCCCTTGCCGAGCAGCCCGACATTGACCGGGAAGTCCTCCAGCGCGGCGAACATCCGC
The DNA here is from genome assembly GCF_044332905.1 of Streptomyces sp. NPDC021224. Taxonomy (NCBI): domain Bacteria; kingdom Bacillati; phylum Actinomycetota; class Actinomycetes; order Kitasatosporales; family Streptomycetaceae; genus Streptomyces; species Streptomyces sp. NPDC021224. The sequence goes on from NZ_JBIRPW010000017.1 coordinate 91,575, forward strand.
GCCAGGTGCCAGCCGCCGGGGGTGACGGTGGTGGCCTTGCTGCCCTCCGCGGGGCCGGTGCCACCGCCGAGCACGGTGGTCACGCCGGAGGAGAGGGCCTGCGGTATCAGGGTGGGCGAGATGAAGTGGACGTGCGCGTCGATCGTCCCGGCGGTGAGGATCCGGCCGTTGCCCGCGATGATCTCGGTCTCCGGGCCGATGACGAGGTCGGGGTGGACGCCGTCCATGGTGTCGGGGTTGCCCGCTTTGCCCAGGGCGGTGATCCGGCCGTCACGCAGCCCCACGTCGGCCTTGACGACGCCCCAGTGGTCGAGCACGACGGCCCCGGTGATCACGGTGTCCGGCGCGCCCTCGGCGCGGGTGGTGCGGGCCTGGCCCATGGACTCGCGGATGACCTTGCCGCCACCGAACACGGCCTCGTCCCCGGCGAGTCCGGGACCGCCGGCGAGGTCGCGCTCGATCTCGATCAGCAGGTCGGTGTCGGCGAGCCGGATGCGGTCGCCGGCCGTGGGGCCGTAGAGGTCGGCGTAGCGGGGGCGGGCGAGTTCAGCCATCGAGGGCTCCGGCGACCTGGCCGCGCAGCCCGGGGACGACCCGGGCGCCGGCGATCGGCACCAGCGCGACCTCGGCGGGGATGCCGGGCTCGAAGCGCACGGCGGTGCCGGCCGGGACGTCCAGCCGCAGCCCGCGGGCGGCGTCCCGGTCGAAGTCCAGGCCGGGGTTGGCCTCGGCGAAGTGGTAGTGGGAGCCGACCTGGACGGGCCGGTCGGCGGTGTTGAGCACCGTGAGCCGGGTGACCGGGCGGCCGGCGTTGAGTTCGACGGGCGCGTCACCGTACACGATTTCCCCCGGGATCATGCCGCCTCCTCAGACGATCGGCTCGTGGACGGTGACGAGCTTGGTGCCGTCCGGGAAGGTGGCCTCGACCTGGACGTCGTGGATCATCTCGGGGACGCCGTCCATGACGTCCGCGCGGGTCAGGACGGTGCGGCCGGTGCGCATCAGCTCCGCGACACCGCGTCCGTCCCGCGCGCCCTCCAGGATGTGCGCGGTGATGAGCGCGACCGCCTCGGGGTGGTTGAGCCGCAGCCCGCGGGCGCGGCGCCGCTCGGCCACGTCGGCCGCGACATGGATGAGCAGGCGTTCCTGCTCGTGAGGGGTCAACCGCACCGCCGCACCTCGCCATCTCCGGCCCGTTTCCGGGCAGTTCGGGGCCTGGGGCGCGAGGTTACGGCGGCGGCGTTTCGGGCGCGTTAACCCCTGTTACGGGCGGCGGTCACCCGGGGTGGGCCCGCGGTGCTCGGCGACGATGCCGAACCTGCGGCGTTCGCCCGTGGCGGACGGGGGCGTGGCCGCGGTGGTGACCGCGACGATCGGCCGCTCGTCGGCGGCGGCGTCGAGATCGCGCAGTCGTTGCAGGTCAGCGGCCGACACCAGGGCCACCAACGGCTTGCCGTGCCGGGTCAGCACCACCTGCTCACCGCCGTAGACCACGCGGTTGATGAGCTCGGCGAGCTCGGCTCGCGCTTGTGTCACCGGGACGTCATGGGTCATGCTCCCCATCATAACGACCTGTACGTCCTGTACATTTTGTACGCACGGAGGTGCCCGCATGATCCGTCCCACCGCCCGCTACGTGCTCCCGGAGTTCACCGAGCGCAGCAGCAGCGGCACCCGCACCACGGACCCGTACTCCAAGCTGCTCCAGGAACGGATCGTGTTCCTGGGTACCCCGATCGACGACACGTCGGCCAACGACGTGATGGCGCAGCTGATCCACCTGGAGAGCGCGAGCCCGGACCAGGACATCCACCTGTACATCAACTCGCCGGGCGGATCCTTCTCCTCGATGACCGCGATCTACGACACGATGCAGTACGTCACCTGCGACGTCGCGACCGTCTGCATCGGGCAGGCGGCGTCGGCCGCGGCGGTGCTGCTGGCGGCCGGGGCGCCGGGCAAGCGGATGATCACCCCGTACGCCCGGATCCTGATCCACCAGCCGTCGCTGGGCGACGTGGTGCAGGGCGACGTGTCGGACCTGGAGATCCAGGCGGACGAGCTGCTGCGCACCCGGGCGAAGCTGGAGGCCCTGCTGATGCGCCACACCGGGCGCGACCCGGAGCAGATCCGGACGGACATCGAGCGTGACAAGATCTTCGACGCCGCGGCCGCCGTCGAGTACGGCCTCGCGGACCGGCTGACCAACAGCCGCAAGACCAACGGCCCGGCGACCGGCGCGCGGTGAGGCCGGTGCGCCCGGAACCGCCGCCGCTGCCCGCGCTCACCCGCTCCGAGGGCGAGCTGATCGACTGCTACCTGGAGGTCGTCGACCTGCTCGGCCGCGTCAACCCCTCGCGGACGGCCGACACCTACGGGGCGCTGCGCGCCGCGCAGGCGCTCGTCGGGCGGGCGCTGGCGCTGCGCGAGGCGCTGACGGTGATGCACCTGCGCGGCGAGACCGAACTCCACCACGCCACGCTGGGACGGGCGCTGCGGGTGCTGGACGGCGAACGCCGGTCCTCGCTCGCGGTGGTGGCGCCCGAGCCCGAGCCGCCCGCGCCGTAGTACCCGCCGCGCGGTGCCGGCCGCCGGGCCGCCGGACCTGCCGCGCCGTCACTCAGCGGCGCGGCCCTCCCCTTGTCGGCCGAACCGCCCCTCATCCCGTCGGCCCAGCGGCGCGGCGTCGGCAAGAAGCGCCGCGGTTGCGCGGCCACCTTCGGGGTGCGGGTCAAGAGTGCAGGTCACAGCGGTCTGCGTGAGCGGCGGCCACCGGAAGGGAGCAGCGCCGCCACCCGGTCGGAGCAAGCGTGACGAGGGTCACACCGGGCGTTTCCGACCGGGTACGGGCGTGCCGTGTGCGTCACGATCCGTGGTGACGACAAGCCCCCGCCGCCGTGGCGGGGCGGTCCGCACGGACGCCGAGTCCCGCCGGCGTGCGGATGCCAGGTCGACACGAGTGCAACGGCGGGAGCGGAGGACCCACGCACGACGGGGCCGGGCCCGGCATCACGGGACCGCCCCTTGGGGTGAAGCCGCAGCACGCGGCCGGGCATCTTCGCCTGCCCGAACCCGACAGGTCATCCTTCGCAGGCCGACGACGAAGGGTTGCGCATGACCGCGCCTGTCGCACGTTCCGCATCCGCACGTTCGGCGTCCGCACGGCTGTCCCGGCTCGGGGCCGCGTCCGTGCTCACCGCCGCCGCCGTTGCCGTACCGTCCCTGCTGCCCGGCGCCGTCCAGCAGGCCGAGGCTGCGACGACGGGGGTCCGGGCGCTCGGGGTGGCCGCCTCCAAGAAGGGCTCCCTCTACCAGTGGGGCGCCACCGGGCCCTCCCGCTTCGACTGCTCGGGCCTGACCCTCTACTCCTTCCGCAAGGCCGGCAAGCGCCTGCCGCGCACCGCCGCCGCGCAGTACCGCAGCATCCGGCACATCTCCGCGTCCTCCCGGCACATCGGCGACCTGGTCTTCTTCCACAGCGGGTCGTCCGCGTCCTCGGTCTACCACGTCGGCATCTACGCGGGCGGCGGCGAGATCTGGCACGCCCCGAAGACCGGCGCCCGGGTCCGGCTGGAGCACATCTGGACCCGCAGCGTCTGGTACGGGCGGGTCTGACCGCCCGCGGGCGCGGGCTCAGCCGACCGGGACGGCCCAGGGCAGCATGATCCAGACGGTCTTGCCGCCGTCGTCGGTCGGGGTGACCCGCAGGCTGCCGCCGGACTCGGCGGTCAGGTGCCGGATGATGACCAGCCCGCGGCCGTTGTCCTGCTGCTGCGGGCACACCGTGGCCTGCCGCGGCCAGCCCGGATGGCTGTCGGTGACGCCGATGTGCAGCTGCTCGGACCGCTCCAGGCGTACGTCGACGGTGAAGGTCGGCGACAGGCCGGAGGTGTGCAGCACGGCGTTGGTGGCCAGTTCGGACACGATCAGGCGCACGGTGTCGACGGCCGGGGCGCCCGCGGGCAGTCCCCAGTCGGAGAGCAGCGCGCAGACGTACCGCCTGGCCGCCGTCACCGAGGCGGGTTCGCTCGGCAGGGTGACGGACGCTTCCTGAAGATCTGCCATGGCGACGCTTCCCTTTCCCGCCGTGACCTGGCTCCGGTGCGCACCGTGCGGCAGCGGGGCGGGAATTGGGCCGCCCTCCCACGCGCCGGGTTCGCGCCAGAATGCACTCATCGTGCCGCCAATGCGGGCGCCGCACAGCGGTCTGCATATATCTGTCGCTCAAAACGGTGAACTCTGCCGCGGGAGAACGCACATGGTCGGCAGACTGTCGTATCGGGGAGAAGAGGACAGAACGCGACCGGCAGCCGTATTGCCGCGAACGGGACTCATGAAGGCCCGTGCGGCGGCGCGGGCAGCACCGCCAGGAAACCCGGTGGCCCGCAGGACGGCGGGCGCCGCAGCGAGGAGGCCGAGAGGACATGGAACGAGTGCCCGCCGTACGCCGGCGCCGACTCGGCGCGGAACTGCGCCGGTTGCGCGACCTCGCGGGGCTCACCAGCGGGGAGGCCGCCCAGCGGGTGGGGTGGCACCAGTCGAAGGTGAGCCGCATCGAGACCGGCCACAGCAGCGTCCGCGCCGAGGACGTCAACCTGCTGCTCGACGCCTACTCTGTACGTGACCGCGATGTTCGCGACCTGCTGCACACCCTTGCCGGACACGGCCACCAGCGCGGCTGGTGGCACGACTTCCGCGAGGTCCTGCCGGTGGAGTACCGCGACTTCATCAGCCTGGAGACGGGCGCCACCCGGGCCAGGTCGCTGGAGACCACGGTGGTGCCGGGCCTGCTCCAGACCCCCGGTTACGCCCGCGCGCTGACCCGCGACGTGCTGCCCCAGCTGAGCCCGCGCGAGGTCACCGCGCTGGCCGAGGTGCGCATCGCCCGGCAGGCGGTGCTGCTGGAGCAGAACCCGCCGCTGGAGCTGAGCGCGGTGCTCGACGAGGCGGTGCTGCGCCGCGGTGTCGGCGGGCCGGAGGTGATGGCCGGTCAGCTGCGCTGGCTCGCCCGCGCGGCCGAACTCCCGCAGGTTTCCCTGCAGGTGCTGCCATTTGCCGCGGGCGGGCACATAGGGGTGACGGGGTCTTTCGTCATCTTCTCCTTTCCGCGCATTGCAGATCTGGACGTGGTTGTTCTCGACCATCTGACGGGTAGTCTCTGTGTCGATCGGAAAGAAGACATCGCCGCTTACACCGCCGCGTTCGCCCGATTGTGTGATCGCGCGCTCCCCTGTGCGGAATCGGCTGCGATGATCACGGAAATCGGGACGGAGTTCTCGCGGTTGCAGCGGCGCACTAAGGAGGCACCGACAGCATGACTGCGCGAATCCCGGCGGCTCACGAGCCGCACGCCCACGTTCCGTCCAGCCTGGCGCTGGACGTCGCCTGGCGGCGCAGCAGCCACAGCACGGCGGCGAACAACTGCGTCGAGACGGCCAGGCTGGCCACCGGGCCGGTGGCGGTCCGCGACTCCAAGGACACCGCCGGACCGGCCCTCCTCTTCCCGCCGGGGGCGTGGACCTCGTTCGTGGAGGCCGTCACCACGGGGGCGCTCACGGCCCGTTAGCCTCGCCGAGCACCGGCAGATCCGTACCCGGCGGGTCCGTCAGGCGCGGACCGCCCCGGCCGGCGCGGTCGCGACGATCGTGCCGGCCGCCGCCGCGATGTCGGCCGGGGACAGCGCCGCGTTGGCCGTCACCCGCAGCCGGGAGATGCCGTCGGGGACGGACGGCGGGCGGAAGCAGCCCACCGCGAGCCCCGCGGCACGGCAGTCGGCGGCCCATCGCACCGCGGCCGCGGGCGAGGGGGCGCGGACCGAGACGACGCACGCGTCCGGCGCCGTCGCCTCCAGCCCCGCGGCGGTGAAGCGGCGGTGGAAGTCGCGGGCCGCGCCGAGAGCGCGGTCCGCCCGCGCGGGCTCGCGCCGCAGCAGCCGCAGGGCGCCGAGGGCGGCCCCGGCGGCGGCCGGTGCGAGCCCGGTGTCGAAGATGAACGTCCGCGCGGTGTTGACCAGATGGTCGACGACGGCCGCGGGGCCCAGCACCACACCCCCCTGGGAGCCCAGCGCCTTGGACAGCGTCGCGGTGCACACCACGTCCGGGGCGCCCGCGAGGCCCGCGGCGTGCGCGGAGCCGCGCCCGCCCGGCCCGAGGACCCCGAGCCCGTGCGCGTCGTCCAGCAGCAGCGCGGCCCCGTGCCCGCGTGCGGCGGCGGCGAGCGCGCCCAGCGGCGCCGCGTCGCCGTCCACCGAGAAGACGGTGTCGCTCACGACGACGGCCCGCCCGGCGTGCCCGCCGAGGGCCTTGCGCACGGCGGCGGGGTCGGCGTGCGGGACGACCTCGGTGGCCGCCCTGGACAGCCGGCAGCCGTCGATGAGCGAGGCGTGGTTGGCCGCGTCGGAGACGACGAGACCGCCCGGCCCGGTGAGCGCGGTGACCGCCGCGAGGTTGGCGGCGTAGCCGGAGGCGAGCACGAGTGCGGCCTCGAAGCCGGTGAAGTCGGCCAGTTCCGCCTCCAGTTCGGCGTGCAGCGCGGTGCTGCCGGTGACGAGCCGGGAGCCGGTGGCCCCGGCGCCCCACCGCACGCACGCCTGCGCGCCCGCCGCGGTGACCTCGGGGTGCAGGCTCAGGCCGAGGTAGTCGTTGCCGGCGAGGTCGAGCAGGTCCGGTTCCGCGGCCCGCGGCCGCAGTTCGCGGCGCAGGCCCGCGGCCTCGCGGACGGCGGCCTGCTCGGCGATCCAGCCGAAGGGGCCGGGATGCCCGGCGGCGGGCGGTGTGCTGGTCACGGCGGTCCTTCGGGGTCCGGGGTGCGGTTGGGGCGCGGGGCCCGCCGGAGAGCGGCGCCCGCGGCGAGGGGCCTCACCCTGCAACGTACTGGCCCGCAATCGGGCACAGGGTGTGGTGATGCACACACCCGCGGCCACCGCTGTTGTACGGTCCGTCCTTGGCTCGGGGCGGCCGGGTAGGCGAGTATCCCCTCATGGATCTGCTGACCGCACTGGTGGACAAGGGGCTGCGCCGCGAGCTGCCCACCCGGGACGAGGCGCTCGCCGTACTGGCGACGTCCGACGACGAGCTGCTCGACGTGGTGGCCGCGGCGGGCCGGGTGCGCCGAAAGTGGTTCGGCCGCCGGGTCAAGCTCAACTACCTGGTCAATCTCAAGTCCGGGCTGTGCCCCGAGGACTGCTCGTACTGCTCGCAGCGGCTCGGCTCGCAGGCCGGGATCCTCAAGTACACCTGGCTCAAGCCCGAGCAGGCCGCGGCCGCGGCGAGCGCCGGGGTGGCGGGCGGCGCCAAGCGGGTGTGCCTGGTGGCGAGCGGGCGCGGGCCCACCGACCGCGACGTGGACCGGGTCTCGGAGACCATCGCCGCCATCAAGGAGCAGAACGGCGAGGTCGAGGTGTGCGCGTGCCTGGGCCTGCTGACGGGCGGCCAGGCCGACCGGCTGAAGGCGGCCGGCGCGGACGCGTACAACCACAACCTCAACACCTCGGAGGGCACCTACGGGTCCATCACCACGACGCACACGTACGCCGACCGGGTGGACACCGTGCAGCAGGCCCAGGCGGCCGGGCTCTCGGCGTGCTCCGGGCTCATCGCGGGCATGGGCGAGAGCGACGCGGACCTGGTGGACGTGGTGTTCGGGCTGCGCGAGCTGGACCCGGACTCGGTGCCGGTCAACTTCCTGATCCCCTTCGAGGGCACCCCGCTGGCCAAGGAGTGGAACCTGACCCCGCAGCGCTGCCTGCGGATCCTGGCGATGGTCCGGTTCGTGTGCCCGGACGTGGAGGTACGGCTCGCGGGCGGCCGCGAGGTGCACCTGCGCACGATGCAGCCGCTCGCCCTGCACCTGGTCAACTCGATCTTCCTGGGCGACTACCTCACGAGCGAGGGCCAGGCCGGCCAGGCCGACCTGGACATGATCGCGGACGCCGGCTTCGAGGTGGAGGGCGCGGACACCACGACGCTGCCCGCCCACCGCTCCGCCGGGCTGTGCGGCGCGCACGACGGCGGCTGCGGGGGCTGCGGCGACACCGCGTGCGCCGACGCCCACGGGGAAGCGCCCGCGGCGGCGGAGGAGGCGGCCGCACCGGCCGTGCCGGGCGCGCGCACGGACCTGGTCGCGGTACGCCGCCGGGGCGCGGGAACGGACCTGCCGCCCAATGCCTGAGCCCGCGCCCACCGGCCCGGACCTGCCCGCCGAGGTGCTCCTCGACCTGGACCGCGAACACGTCTGGCATCCGTACGGGCCGATGCCCGGCCGCCAGGAACCGCTGGTCGTGGCGTCGGCCGAGGGCGTACGGCTGCGGCTCGCCGTGCCCGCGCAGGGGCGGGACGAGCTGGTCGACGGCATGTCCTCGTGGTGGTCGGCGATCCACGGCTACCGGCACCCGGTGCTGGACGCGGCCGTGCGCGACCAGCTCGGGCGGATGAGCCATGTGATGTTCGGCGGCCTCACCCACGAGCCCGCCGTCCGGCTCGCCGCCCGGCTGGTGGAGATCACGCCCGAGCCGCTGCGGCACGTCTTCCTGGCCGACTCCGGCTCGGTGTCGGTCGAGGTCGCGGTCAAGATGTGCCTGCAGTACTGGCGTTCGCTCGGCCGCCCCGAGAAGCGCCGGCTGCTGACCTGGCGCGGCGGCTACCACGGCGACACCTGGCAGCCGATGTCGGTGTGCGACCCCGAGGGCGGCATGCACCACCTGTGGTCGGGGGTGCTGCCCGAGCAGGTCTTCGCCGAGCAGCCGCCGCCCGGCTTCGACGCCGACCCGGACCCGGCCTACGCCGGGCGGCTGCGCGCACTGGTCGCACGGCACGCGCACGAGCTGGCGGCGGTCGTCGTGGAGCCGGTGGTGCAGGGCGCGGGCGGCATGACCTTCCACTCCCCCGGCTATCTGCGGGTGCTGCGGGAGGCGTGCGACGAGCACGGGGTGCTGCTGGTGCTCGACGAGATCGCCACCGGCTTCGGCCGCACCGGAACGCTCTTCGCGGCCGGGCACGCCGGGATCGCGCCCGACGTGATGTGCGTCGGCAAGGCGCTGACCGGCGGGTATCTGACGATGGCGGCGGCGCTGTGCACCACCGCGGTCGCCGAGGGCATCTCCCGCGGCGAGGTGCCGGTGCTCGCCCACGGCCCGACCTTCATGGGCAACCCGCTGGCCGCCGCGGTCGCGAACGCCTCGCTGGACGTGCTGCTCGGGCAGGACTGGGCGCAGCAGGTCAAGCGGATCGAGACGGGCCTGCGCGACGGCCTCGCACCGGCCGCGGAGCTGCCCGGCGTACGGGACGTACGGGTGCTCGGCGCGATCGGCGTGGTGCAGCTCGACCACGAGGTGGACATGGCCGCCGCGACCCGCGCCGCGGTGCGCGCCGGGGTGTGGCTGCGGCCCTTCCGCGACCTGGTCTACACGATGCCGCCCTACGTGACCGGCGACGAGGACCTGGCGCGGATCTGCGCCGGGGTGCGGGACGCGGCCCTGGCCGGGTGACCTCCCCCGGGGGCCGCGGGCAAACGGGTGACTGCCGGGTGAAAACCTGCCGGAAGCCGGATGGGAAGGGCGCGGCGGGGCAGGGTGCCCCGAGCCGCGGAGGATCCGGGGCGCCCGGCCGCTTCGGCGGACCGGCGCGAGACGACGAGGAACGGAGCGACACCCATGGCCATCGTGGTCATCACCGGTACGGACACCGAGGTCGGCAAGACGATGACGACCGCGGCCGTGGCCGCCGCGTCCCTGGCGCAGGGGCTGAGCGTCGCGGTGCTCAAGCCCGCGCAGACCGGGGTGGCCGAGGGCGAGCCGGGCGACGCGGCGGAGGTGGCCCGGCTCGCGGGCGCGGTCACCGCGGTGGAACTGGCCCGCTACCCCGAGCCGCTGGCGCCCGCCACCGCCGCGGCCCGCGCCGGGATCCCGGCCGTCGGACCCACGGACATCGCGGAGGCCGCCGCCAAGCTGTCCGCCGTCCACGACGTGGTGCTGGTGGAGGGCGCGGGCGGGCTGCTGGTCCGCTACGACGATAAGGGCAGCACGCTCGCCGACGCCGCCGCGCTCATCCGCGCCCGGGTGCTGCTGGTGGCGCGGCCGGGCCTGGGCACGCTCAACGCCACCGCGCTGACCGCCGAGGCCCTGGCCAAGCGCGGCCTGAGCTGCGCCGGGGTGATCTTCGGTAGCTGGCGCGGCGAGCCGGACCTCGCCGAGCGCTGCAACGTCGCCGACGTCCCCGAGGCCGCGGGGGCGCCGCTGCTCGGGGCGCTGCCGCAGGGGGCGGGCGCGCTGTCCCCCGCGGCCTTCCGCGCCGCCGCGCCGGAGTGGCTCGCGCCGCAGCTGGGCGGTACGTGGGACGGGGAGGCCTTCGCGCAGGTCTACGCGGCGCCGGCGTTCGCCTCCTGAGGCGGGACCGGGGCGGCGGGGCCGGGGCGGGTCAGGCCGGGACGGTCCAGCCGCGCAGTTCCTCGGCGATGCGGTCGACGCCGGCCGACCCGTCCTTGACCAGCCGGGCCAGGTCGCGCACCCGCTCGGGCGTGGTGCTCACGTGCTGCCCGCCGGCCACCAGGTAGGCGTACGCGACGGCGGTGGCGAAGAGCGCGTTGGAGCGTTCGAGGGCGGGGACGTGCAGCAGCAGCTGGAGCAGGGAGGCGGCGCGGACGTGGTCGTCCGGGTAGACGGGCACGCCGAAGATCTCGGCCTTGTGCCTGCCGACGGCCGCGACCAGCGCGCCCCAGTCGGTGACCAGGGGGTCGCCGGGGGTGTTGTGCTCGGCGACCATCAGCAGCCAGGCCAGATCTATGGTCAGGCTCAACGCGGGCTCGTGTCCCTGTCGCCGAACTCCTCCGCGAAGACCGCCTCGTACTCCTTCATGAAGTCCGCGGCGGCCTGGACGAACGCCCTGCCGCTCTCGCCCTCGTCGCGGCGGACCAGTTCCTCGATGTAGCGGTTCACGCTGATGCCGCGCTGCGAGGCGCGTTCCCTCGCGGTCTCCGCGGTGGCTTCGTCCACCCGCACGTTCAACTGGGTCTTGGCCATGGCACCACGCTAGCGCCGTGGCGCTAGTAGCGGCAAGGCCACCGGTGCCCCCCGCGCTGCCGCCCCCCGGCCAGCGGCAGCCGTCTCGCATCCCGGAATTGCGGGCCGGGGGCAGCGGGCCGGTGATGGGATGCCGGACATGAGCAATCCCCTGATCAGGGCCGCCGTCCCCGCCGACGCGGCAGGCGTGCTGGCCTTCTGGCAGGTGTCCGCCGAGGGCACCAGCATCACCGACGACGAGGCCGGGGTCAGCCGGCTCATCGCCACCGACCCGGGCGCGCTGCTGCTCGCCGAGCGCGACGGGGAGCTGGTGGGCACGGTGATCGCGGGCTTCGACGGATGGCGCTGCCACCTCTACCGGCTGGCGGTGCACCCCGGCGCGCGCCGCCAGGGCCTCTCCCGCGTGCTGCTGGACGCGGCCGAGGAGCGCTTCCGCGCGCTGGGCGGGCGGCGCGGCGACGCGATGGTGCTGGAGCGCAACGAGCGCGCCCACCACGCCTGGCACGCGGCGGGCTACGCGCCCGAGCAGCAATGGCGCCGCTGGACGAAGCCGCTGCGCGAGGCGTGAGCCGCTGAGGGAAGCCGTCCCGCCCGGCCGCGGGCGGGTGGGGACCTGCGCGGGGCCCGGACGCCCGGCATCGGCATCGGCATCGGCATCGGGGGCGTTCCCGCGGCCCGGGGCACCGCACGTCACCGTCCGGACAGCGTCTGCGGCGAGCCGGGGCCGCCGCCCGCGGGCGGGTGGGGGCCTGCGCGCGCCCCGGGCCCGTCGCGGGCAGCCGAGCGGCGTCCGCGACGGGCCCGGGGCGCGGGCCGCAGGCAGCCGGACAGCAGGCGCGGCACCAGCCGTGAGCGGCAGGGGGATGCCCGCCGGGCGTGGGCTCGGCCGTGCCGCGCCCGTACGGCGCACGCCGGGTGCGCCGGGGCGGGCGGTGGCCGACGATGGGGGCGAGGTGTCCGATGACCGAAGCGCTGCTCCTGCTGCTGGCCCTGCTCCTCAGTCTCGCCTGCGGCGTCTTCGTCGCAGCGGAGTTCTCGCTGACCACGATCGAGCGCGCGGAGGTGGAGCGCGCCGCGCGGGACGGTGAGCGGGGCGCGGCCGCGGCGCTCGCCGGGGTGCGGTCGCTGACCGTGCAGCTGTCGGGGGCGCAGCTCGGGATCACCGTCACCGGGCTGATCATCGGCATGCTGTCCCGCGGCTCGATCGCCGAGCTGCTGCGCGGCCCGCTGCGTGCCGCCGGGCTCGGCGGCGGCGCCGCCTCGTCGCTGGCGCTGGTGCTGGGCACGGCGCTGTCGACGGTCGTGCTGATGGTGGTCGGTGAGCTGGTGCCGAAGAACTGGGCGATCTCCCGGCCGCTGCCGGTCGCCAAGGCGGTCGCGGGCCCGCAGCGCGCCTTCACCGCCGCTTTCGGCCCGCTGATCCGGCATCTGAACAACACCGCCAACCGGGTGCTGCGCCGGATGGGCCTGGAGCCCGCCGAGGAGCTGGCCTCGGCCCGCGGCCCGCAGGAGCTGAAGGCGCTCGCCCGGCACTCGGCGAAGGCGGGCGCGCTGGAGCCGGACTCCGCCGAGCTGTTCGTCCGCACGCTGGGTCTCGCCGATCTCACCGCGGAGAACGTGATGACCCCGCGGGTGCAGGTCACCGCGCTGGAGGCGCGGGCCACGGCCGCGGACGTCGCGAACGCCACGCGGGCCACCGGGCTGTCCCGCTTCCCGGTCTTCCGCGGCACCCTCGACGCGGTGATCGGCACCGTGCACATCAAGGACGTGCTGGCCGTGCCCGCCGCCCGCCGGGACCGCACCCCGGTCACGGACCTGCTGCGGGACGCGCTGCTGGTGCCCGAGTCGCTCGCGGTGGACCGGCTGCTGGACCGGCTGTCGGGGGCGCGCGCGATGGCGGTCGTCATCGACGAGTACGGCGGCACGGCGGGCGTCGCCACCCTGGAGGACATCGTCGAGGAGGTCGTCGGCGAGGTGCAGGACGAGCACGATCCGCTCCAGCAGCCCGACCTGCTCTTCGTCCGCGAGGAGCCGGACGGCCGGCGCACGTACCGGGCGGACGGCGCGACGCGCACCGAGGACCAGCTGGTGCGGATCGGGCTGCGGGTGCCGGACGGCCCGTACGAGACGCTCGCCGGGCTGGTCGCCGAGCGGCTCGGCCGCATCCCGGTGCGCGGCGACCGGCTCCGGCTGGACGGCTGGCTGGTGGAGGTCGAGGACGCGTCGGGGCACCGGGCGGCGCGGGTGCGGCTGGTGTCCCCGCCCGCCGGGCCGGGGGAAGCGCGCCGATGACGGTCGTCCAGCTGCTCGTGGGGCTGCTCACGCTGGTGGTCAACGCCTTCTTCGTCGGCGCCGAGTTCGCGCTGATCTCGGTGCGCCGCGACCAGGTGGCCGCCGCCGCGGAGGAGGGCGACCGGCGGGCGGCGCGGGTGCTGTGGGGGCTGGAGCACCTGGCGCCGCTGCTGGCCGCCGCCCAGCTCGGCATCACGGCGTGCACCCTGGTGCTGGGCATCGTCGCGGAGCCGGCCATCGCGCATCTGCTGGAGCCGGTGCTGCACGCCATGGGCGCGGCGCAGGGGGCGATCCATGTGATCGCCTTCGTGGTGGCGCTGGCGCTCGCGACGTATCTGCACATGCTCTTCGGCGAGATGGTCCCGAAGAACATCGCGCTGGCCGACCCGGTGCGCTCCGCCCTGCTGCTGGGGCCGCCGCTGGTGGGCTTCACCCGCGCGCTGCGGCCGGTCATCTTCGGGATCAACGCGCTGGCGAACGCCGGACTGCGGCTGCTGCGGGTGGAGCAGCGCTCGGAGGTGGCCGCGGTCTTCTCGGACGACGAGCTGGCCGCGATGGTCGCCGACGCGGGCGCCGCGGGGCTGCTGGACCAGCGGGCCACCGGGCGGTTGCGCGAGGCGCTGGACCTGGGGCGCAGGCCGGTCGGGCAGATCGTGCTGCCCGCGGACCAGGTGGTGCGCGCCTCGCTCGGCATCACCCCGGACGGGCTGGAGGCGCTGGCGGCCCGCTCCGGCTTCTCGCGCTTCCCGGTCGCGGACGGGGACGGGCGGGTGCTCGGCTACCTGCACGTCAAGGACGCGCTGGACGCCGAACCGCGGGACGCCGCCTTCCCCCGGGAGGCGCTGCGCCCCATCACCCGGGTCGGCGCGGCGACCCCGCTGGACGACGTGCTGACGGCGATGCGGGCGGCCAGCGCCCACCTCGCGGCGGTCGTGGACGCGGACGGCCGCGGGGTGGGGCTGGTCACCATGGAGGACGTGCTCAAGCGGCTGGTCGGCCCGGGACGGGTGTGAGCCGGGCCCCGAGGCGCGTCACCAGGGGAGCGTGCCCTCGGCGTCGAAGAAGCCGCCGGTGGGGCCGCCGGGACCGGTCTGCGCCATCCGCACGATGATCTCGGCGCCCTGCTCGACGCTCTGCCCGCCCCGCTTCCCGTTGAGGTCGGTCGCGGTGTAACCGGGCTCGACGGCGTTGATCCGGATCTGCGGGAAGGCCTTGGCGTACTGCACGGTGAGCATGTTGACCGCGGCCTTCGAGACCGGGTAGGCGACGCCGGGGTAGGCGTAGGCGTGGGTGCCGGGGTCGCTCACCCGGGCCAGTGAGGCAAGTCCGCTGCTGACGTTGACGACGACCGGGGCGGCCGACCGCAGCAGCAATGGCAGGAAGGCGCGGGTGACGCGGACGAGCCCGAGGACGTTGGTGGCGAAGGTCCCTTCCATCATCTCCGGGGTGAGCCCGGCCGCACCGGTGACGGCGCCGTCGGCGGCCATCTCCTGCTGGATGCCGGCGTTGTTGACGAGGACGTCGAGGCCGCCGGCCGCCTCGATCGCCGCGGCCGCGGCCGCGACCGACGCGTCGTCGGTGACGTCCAGCAGGACGGCGGTGGCGCCCAGCTCCGCGGCGGCCGCCCGGCCCCGCTCCGCGTCCCGGCAGCCGAGGTAGACGGTGTGGCCCGCGGCCACCAGCCGGCGGGCGGCCTCCCGGCCGAGGCCCTTGTTCGCTCCGGTGATCAGTGTCGCTGTCATGCCCTCACGGTGCGGCGGCGCGGTGGCCGGCTGCCAGCGCCCCCGGCTTCCTGGGACCGGCAGTACCAGGACGGACGGCCCGCGTCGGTGCGACAGTGGGGGGCATGGCGACCACGGAATTCGGGCACACACTGCGGCGCTGGCGGGACCGCGTCTCACCGGAGTCGGCCGGGCTCGCGGCGGGCGGCCACCGGCGGGCGGCCGGGCTGCGCCGCGAGGAGCTGGCGATGCTCGCCGGGATCTCCGTCGACTACATCACCCGGCTGGAACAGGGCCGCTCGGCCAACCCGTCGGAGCAGGTCGTCGAGGCGCTGGGACGCGCGCTGCGGCTGTCGGGGCCCGAGCGCGAGCAGCTCTTCCACACCGCGGGCCTGGTGCCGCCGGGCCGCGGGACGGTGCCCGCGTACATCCCGGCGAGCGTGCAGCGGCTGCTGGACCGGCTGTCGGGGACGCCGGTGGCGGTGTCGGACGCGGCCTGGACGCTGCTGCTCGCCAATCCGCTGCACAACGCGCTGATGGGCGAGTTCCACGGCAAGGAGCGCAACGCGGTGTGGCGGCACTTCCTGGGCCAGGGCAACCCCCGGGTCGTGCACAGCGCCCGGTCGCTGGCCACGCTGGAGGCCGCGCAGGTCGGCGCGCTGCGGACGACCGCCGGGCGCTACCCCGCCGACCAGCGGCTGGGGCGCCTCATCGCGGAGTTGCGGGCGGGCAGCGAGCGCTTCGCGCAGCTGTGGGACTCGCGGGAGGTGGGCGAGCACGACGGGTCGCGCAAGACCGTCGACCACCCGGAGCTGGGCCTGATGACGCTGGACTGCGACCTGCTCAGCGTCGAGGGCAGCGAGCTGCGCATCATGGTCTTCACCGCGGAGCCGGGCACCGAGGACGCCGAGAAGCTCGCGCTGCTGTCGGTCATCGGCACCCAGAAGCTCAGCGACAGCCCGTAGCACCTCCGGGCGGCCCCCGCGGGCCATGGCGGGCGGCGCCCGGCGGATAGGATCGCGCCGCGATGGAAAGCGACACGACTGACACCCCCGCGGAGATCTCCGCCGACCCGGCCCCGGGCATCCCCGCGGCGCCCCGGCCGTACCGCAGCTTCGTCGCCCTCGGCGACTCCTTCACCGAGGGCATGTCGGACCTGCTGCCCGACGGCAGCTACCGCGGCTGGGCCGACCTGCTGGCCGCGCGCCTGGCGCAATTGCCGGGCGCGGAGGCCGGCGACGCGGGCTTCCGCTACGCCAACCTCGCGGTGCGCGGCAAGCTGATCCGGCAGATCGTCGAGGACCAGGTGGACGCGGCCGCGGCGATGCGCGCGGACCTGGTCACCCTGGTCGGCGGGCTCAACGACGTGCTGCGCCCCGGCTGCGACGTCGACGCGGTGTGCGCGCACCTGGAGGACGCGGCCGGGCGGCTCGCCCCGTCCTGCGGGCAGCTCGTGCTGATGCGCAGCCCGGCACGCCGCGGCCCGGTCGCCACCCGCTTCCTGCCGCGCATGGAGCAGCTGTTCGCCTTCGTCGAGGACCTCGCGGCCCGGCACGGCGCCGTCGTGGTCGACCTGTACGGGGCCGAGGTGCTCGGCGACCCGCGGATGTGGGGCGAGGACCGGCTGCACCTGACCGCGGAGGGCCACGAGCGGGTCGCCGAGGCCGTGTGGCAGACCCTCGGACTGCCCGCGACAGGCGACTGGCGGGCGCCGCTGCCGCCCGCGGTGCGGCCCGGCTGGGCCGCCCGGCGGCTGGCCGACGCGTCCTTCACCCGCCGCCATCTGCTTCCGTGGATCGGCCGCAGGCTGACCTGCCGCTCCTCCGGCGACGGCCGCCCGGCCAAACGCCCCGACCTGCTCCCGTACGGACCGGCCCTGCCCGCGCCCGAACCGCCGGCGGCGCCGCTGCCGTCCGAGGCCGGCCACTGAGCCGGCCGGACCGACGGCAGGCCCGCGACCAGTAGAATCAGCGCGTGACAGCCAAGCCGCGTATCCCGAACGTCCTCGCCGGCCGCTATGCCTCCACGGAGCTGGCCGCCCTGTGGTCCCCCGAGCAGAAGGTGGTGCTCGAACGCCGCCTGTGGCTGGCCGTGCTGCGCGCCCAGGCCGATCTCGGCATCGAGGTGCCGGAGGGGGCCGTCGCCGACTACGAGCGGGTCCTGGAGCAGGTCGACCTGGGCTCGATCGCCGAGCGCGAGAAGGTCACGCGGCACGATGTGAAGGCCAGGATCGAGGAGTTCAACGCCCTGGCCGGGCACGAGCAGATCCACAAGGGCATGACGTCCCGCGACCTGACCGAGAACGTCGAGCAGCTGCAGATCCGGCTGTCCCTGGAACTCGTGCGGGACCGCACGGTCGCGGTGCTGGCGCGCCTCGCGCAGCTCGCCGGGCAGTACGCGGAGCTGGTCGTGGCCGGCCGCTCGCACAACGTGGCGGCGCAGGCCACCACGCTCGGCAAGCGCTTCGCGACCGCGGCCGACGAGCTGCTGGTGGCGTACGAGCGGGTCGAGGACCTGATCGCCCGCTACCCGCTGCGCGGCATCAAGGGCCCGGTCGGCACCGCGCAGGACATGCTGGACCTGCTGGGCGGCGACAGCGGCAAGCTCGCCGAGCTGGAGCAGCGGATCGCCGCGCACCTGGGCTTCTCGCGCGCCTTCACCTCCGTCGGCCAGGTCTACCCGCGCTCGCTGGACTACGACGTGGTCAGCGCGCTGGTGCAGCTCGCGGCCGCGCCGTCGTCCACCGCGAAGACGATCCGGCTGATGGCCGGGCACGAGCTGGTGACCGAGGGCTTCAAGCCCGGCCAGGTCGGCTCGTCCGCGATGCCGCACAAGATGAACACCCGCTCCTGCGAGCGCGTCAACGGCCTGATGGTGATCCTGCGCGGCTACGCCTCGATGACCGGCGAGCTGTCCGGCGACCAGTGGAACGAGGGCGACGTGTCCTGCTCGGTGGTGCGCCGGGTCGCGCTGCCCGACGCCTTCTTCGCCTTCGACGGGCTGCTGGAGACCTTCCTGACGGTGCTGGACGAGTTCGGCGCCTTCCCCGCGGTCGTGGCCCGCGAGCTGGACCGCTATCTGCCCTTCCTGGCCACCACCAAGGTGCTCATGGGCGCGGTGCGGGCGGGCGTCGGCCGGGAGATCGCGCACGAGGCGATCAAGGAGAACGCGGTGGCCTCGGCGCTGGCGATGCGCGAGCAGGGCACCGAGCGCAACGAGCTGCTGGACCGGCTCGCCGCCGACGAGCGGATCCCGCTGGACCGCGCGGAGCTGGACGCGCTGATGGCCGACCGGCTGTCCTTCACCGGCGCCGCCGCCGGGCAGGTCGCCGAGGTCGTACGGCGGGTCGAGGACGTCGTCAAGGCGCGTCCCGAGGCGGCGGCCTACCGCCCGGGGGCGATCCTCTGACGTCCGCGCCGGCCGTGCCGCCGCGGCTGCCCACGCCATCCGCGCAGGAGCTGGCGGCGGCCTGCGACCGCACGCCGGAGGACGTGATCGGGCCGGGTGGGGGCACCTCCCGGGCGCAGCTCCGGGGGAGGGTGCTGTTCTGCGGGATCAACCCGGGGCTGATGTCGGCGCACACCGGCTACCACTTCGCCCGGCCCGGCAACCTCCCCCGAAGCTGCGCACGGGTGGTGCCCCCAGGGCCCGCGCTGCACGCCTCCGGCTTCACCCCGCGCCGCTTCGCGCCGGTGGAGCAGGCGGACCTGCTGGGCCTCGGGCTGGGCGTGACGGACGTGGCGGCGCGGGCCACCGCGCGGGCCGACGAGCTGAGCCGCGAGGAGCTGGTCGAGGGCGGCGGGCTGCTGGCGGCGAAGGTCGCCGGGCACCGCCCGGCGTGGCTGGCGATACTGGGCGTCACGGCCTACCGGGTGGCCTTCGCCGAGCCCCGCGCGCAGGTGGGCCCGCAGCCGCGGACGCTGGGCGACACCCGGATCTGGGCGCTGCCGAGTCCGAGCGGGCTCAACGCGCACTGGACGCCGGCGGCGCTGGCCGAGGAGTTCGGCCGGCTGCGCCCGGCGGCGCCCGCGCCGCCCGCCCCGCGCGGCTGACGGAACGTCAGCACCGGGCCGGACGGCACGGTGACGATGGCACCCAAACGTAACGGGACCGCACTCGCCGCGTAGCCCTGCGCCCGGTACGATCCGCCACACACAGGCACAGGCTGGGAGGACATACGTGGGGCGACTCACCGGCGGGGACCCGTCCCTGCTCAGGCGGATCAACTCCGCGGTCGTCCTGCACGCCCTGCGCGGGGCGCAGACCCCCACGCTCACCGAGCTGGTGCAGAGCACCGGCCTGTCCCGGCCCACCGTCGAGGGTGTCATCGAGGGTCTGACGGAATCGGACCTGGTGGTGGAGGTCGGCCCGGAGGCCGGCGACACCCGCAAGCAGGGCCGCCCCGCGCGGCGCTTCCGCTTCCACGCCGAGGCCGGGCACCTGCTGGGCATCGAGATCGGCGCGCACCAGATCCGGGTCGTGCTGTCCGACCTCGGCGGCCAGGTGCTGGGCTCGCACGGCCGGGAGGTCGACGAGGGCGCGAGCGCCGACGACCGCCTGGAGCGGGTCCGCGGCACCGTCGCCGAGCTGCTGCGCAAGGCGGGCGTCGCACGCAGTACGCTGTGGGCGGTGGGCGTGGGCAGCCCCGGCATCGTCGGGACGGACGGCGAGGTGCGGCTGGGCACCGCGCTGCCCGGCTGGACCGGGCTGCCGCTCGGGGAGCGGCTGCGGCGCTCCTTCCGCTGCCCGGTGCTGGTGGAGAACGACGCGAACGTGGCGGCGGTGGCCGAGCACTGGAAGGGCGCGGCGGTCGGCACCGACGACGTGGTCTTCGTGCTGGCCGGGCTCAGCCCGGGAGCGGGGTCGCTGATCGGCGGCCGGCTGCACCGCGGTTCCGGCGGCGCGGCCGGTGAGATCGGCGCGCTGCACCTGCTGGGCCGCGAGGCGACACCCGAGCACCTGCTGTCGACCACCGGAGAGCCGCTGCACCCGCTGGACGAGCCCGCGGTGACGCGGGTCTTCGCGCTGGCCCGGCAGGGCGACGCGCAGGCCACCCACGCGGTGCAGCGCTTCCTGCACCGGCTGGTGCACGACGTGGCGGCGCTGGTGCTCGCGATCGACCCGGAGCTGGTCGTGATCGGCGGCTGGGCGGCGGGCCTGGACGGCATCCTGGAGCCGCTGCGCGCCGAGCTGGCCCGCTACTGCCTGCGCACCCCGCAGGTGGTGCTGTCGGCGCTGGGCCAGGAGGCCATCGCGACGGGCGCGCTGCGCCTAGCCCTGGACCACGTCGAGGAGCAGCTCTTCACCGTCCAGCAGACGTCGATGGCGCTGCGCTGACCCGCACGGGCCGTACGGGCGCGGGCTGCGCCGGCCCGCGGACCGTACCGGGCGCGGCCGTACGGACGCGACGAGGGCCCGTCTCCCCCTGCCGGGGTGACGGGCCCTGTGCGTGCTCGGGCGCGGGTCAGGAGGCCTGGCGGCTGACCTGCTGCTGGTGGTGGGTGACTTCAAAGGCACCCGCGTCGCCGAAGGTCAGCTTGCAGGTGTCGGCGCGGTAGGTGGCCAGCGACACGGCGGCGACCCGGCCGCCCGCGTAGTAGCGCGAGGTCACGACGAGGACCGGGGCGCCGGGGAGCCGGTCGAGCTGCTTGGCGTCGTCGGCGCGGGCGGAGCCCAGCTCGACGGCGCGGTCCTCGCCCTCCAGCGCCAGCGCGTGCAGCTCGCGCAGCACGGCGGGGGCGTGCGCGGCGGGCGTGAGGTCACCGGGCAGGCCCGGCACGGACGAGCGCGGGACGTACAGCAGCTCGGCGGCGACCGGCTGGCCGCGCATCACGCGGGCCCGGCGGATGGTGTGCACGGCCTCGTCGGCCCCGGTGCCGAGCAGCGCGGCGACCGGCGCGGGGGCGACGGCCTCGACGCACCCGGCGGTCTCCCACGCGTCCCGTCCGGCACCGGGCCACACACCGGCCGAGGGGCCGACGGACACGCCCATGCGCGGCGGGGCGACCGTGGTGCCGACACCGCGGCGGCGCTGGAGCCGGCCCTCCAGTTCGAGCTGTTCGAGCGCCTGGCGCAGCGTCGCGCGGGCGACGCCGAAGCGGGCGGCGAGGTCGCGCTCGTTCGGCAGGATCTCACCGACCTCGAACTCGGAGTCGAGCGCGTCGTTGAGCACCGTCTTGAGATGCCAGTACTTCGGCTCCGGCACCGATTCGAGCTGCGTGGTCCCCACCCTGTCCTCGCAATCAGCCATCAGCTCAAGGCTTGTTCAGCCTTGTTTCCTAACCAGTGTTTATTAAAGGTCCTTGCACTACTAAGGACGATAGAGCGGCCCGTCACTCTTGGTCAAGACCAATCCTCGAACCGGCACAGGCGCCCAGGAAGGGGATATGTCCAGTGTTCATGCGATGTTGACGGAGTGCTGCGATAGTGTTCGTGATCATCGAGCGGCGCCTGGTGCCGCACGGCGGCACGAGGGAGCGGACGGCCGATGGACGAGGTCACGCTGGTCACCGGGGGCAGTCGGGGCATCGGCGCGGCGGTCGCGCTGCGGCTGGCGGCGGCCGGCCACCGGGTGGGCATCGGGTACGAGCGGGCCAAGGACGCCGCCGAGGACGTCGCCCGGCGGATCCGCGAGCAGGGCGGCACGTGCCTGCCCTACCAGCTCGACACCAGCGACGCCGGACAGGTGGACGGCTTCTTCGACACGGTCCGGGCGGAGCTGGGCGCGGTCACCGGCCTGGTGAACAACGCCGGGATCACCGGGCCGCTCGGCCGCTTCACCGAGACGCCCGTCGAGGTCATGCGCCGGGTGGTGGACGTCAATCTGATGGGCGCGCTGCTGTGCGCCCGGCGCGCGGCGCTGGAGATGTCCACGCGCCACGGCGGCGAGGGCGGCGCGATCGTCAACATCTCCTCGGGCGGCGCCACGCTCGGCAGCCCGGGCGAGTACGTGCACTACGCGGCGAGCAAGTCCGCGGTGGACGCGCTGACGGTGGGCCTGTCGAAGGAGCTGGGCCCGGACGGGGTGCGGGTCAACTCGGTGCAGCCGGGCATGGTGGTCACCGACATCCACGCGACGATGGGCGACCCGCAGCGGCCGTGGCGCAACCCCGAGCGGGTCCCGATGCGCCGCCCCGGCCAGCCGGAGGAGATCGCCGGAGCGGTCGCGTGGCTGCTGTCGCCGGAGGCGTCCTACACGACGGGCGCGGTGCTGCGGATCGCCGGCGGCCTCTGACCGCAGCCGCCGGACGGGTGGCGCGCACTCTCCACCCACCCGGGGCCTCCCGCCCCGGGTGCGGTGCGTCCGCTGCCCGCGCGCGGGGCGTCCCGCGTTCGACCGGGTGTGTCATGAGTGTTGACCTGAGCATGGCCGAAACCCGACGGTGATACCCGGTAACACCGCGGCAACCCGCGGCTGCCCGCGTCCCGGGACAATCCGTGGGTCCCGCGGCACCCGCGCCCGCCGGCCCGCCGCCGCGCGTGCCCGCCGCGGCTCGTCGCACGTCCCACTCGCACGCAGAGGAGCACCATGCCTGGACCCGTCGTGGACACCGCCAAGCGGCTGTCAGGACCGCCGCCCGGCGGCACCTTCCTGGACCGCTGGTTCCGAATATCGGAGCGCGGGTCGACCCCGGTACGGGAGCTGCGGGGCGGTCTGGCCACCTTCTTCACGATGGCCTACATCCTGGTCCTCAACCCGATCATCCTGTCCGGGGCGACCGACAAGTTCGGCCACCACCTGTCGACCGCGCAGCTGGTCACCGCGACCGCGCTGGTGGCCGCGGTGATGTCGGCGATCATGGGGGTCGGCGGCAACCTGCCGCTGGCCATCGCAGCCGGGCTCGGCCTCAACGCCGTCGTCGCCTTCCAGCTCGCGCCCAAGATGAGCTGGCCGGACGCGATGGGCCTGGTGGTCCTGGAAGGCGTGGTCATCTGCGTCCTGGTCGCGACCGGGCTGCGCGAGGCGATCATGAACGCGATCCCGCTGCCGATCAAGCAGGCGATCAGCGTCGGCATCGGCCTGTTCATCGCCTTCATCGGCTTCGTCGACGCCGGGTTCGCCAGCCGCATCCCGGACGCCGCGCACACCACCGTCCCCGTGCAGCTCGGCGCGACCGGTGCGCTCACCGGCTGGCCGGTGCTGGTGTTCTGCCTCGGCGTGCTGCTGACGGTCGCCCTCGTCGCGCGCCGGGTGAAGGGCGCGATCCTGATCAGCATCGTGGTGATGACCGTCGTCGCGATCGTCGTCAACAAGATCGCCGACCTGCCGGCCGGCGCGTGGGGCCTGACCGCGCCGAAGGTGCCGCACGACATCGTCGACACGCCGGACTTCGGGCTCATCGGCCACTTCAGCCCCTTCGGCGCCTTCTCCGAGGCCGGAGTCGTCACCTCCGTGCTGTTCATCTTCACGCTGGTGCTGTCGGACTTCTTCGACGCGATGGGCACGATCGTCGGCATCTCCAGCGAGGCCGGGCTCGTCGACGAGCAGGGCAAGGTGCCCAACATCGGCCGGGTGCTCTTCATCGACGGCCTCGCGGCAGCCGCGGGCGGCGCCGCCTCGGCCTCGTCCAACACCGCCTACGTCGAATCGGCTGCGGGCGTCGGCGAGGGGGCGCGCACGGGCCTGGCCAGCGTCGTGACCGGCGCGCTCTTCGCGGTCTCGCTCTTCCTCTCGCCGCTCGCGGCCGTCGTGCCCTCGCAGGCGGCCGCGCCCGCGCTCGTCGCGGTGGGCTTCCTGCTGATGGCGCAGGTGCGGAACATCGACTGGACGCAGTACGACATCGCGATCCCGGCCTTCCTCACGATCGCCGCGATGCCCTTCACCTACAGCATCACCAACGGCATCGGGGCGGGCTTCGTGTCCTTCGTCGCGATCAAGCTGGCGCTCGGCAAGGTGCGGGAGATCCACCCGCTGGTGTGGGGCGTGTCGGTGTGCTTCGTCGCCTACTTCGCGATCGACCCGCTCCAGCAGCTGCTCGGCGTGAAGTAGCGCCCGCCACCTGCCGCTTCGGCCCCCTCCCGGACACGGGACCCGCTCCGCGCCGCGCCCGCCCGAGGAGGGGGCGGGCAGGCGCGGGCGGTCGCGGCGCCCCGACCGGGACGGGGGCGCCCGGTCGGGGCAGCTGGCCGGGCCGGTGCCGCGCACCGGCCCGTACTGTCACAACTCCCGCCATCGCACCGGAGTTCCCGCCACCGGACATTTCCCCCGCACCTCCTGGCCGGGCCCCCGGTCCGCCGACCGGGGGGTGTCCGCGGCGCCGTGGGTGTCCGAGGGTGCGCGTAGATTGCCGCGGGACAGGTGAGACAAGGGAGGACCGGGTATGACCACCGACTTCGCCGGGCTCGCGGTGCCCGCGGCGGACGGCGCCCCCGCGCTGCGCCTGCGCCCGTGGGCCGCGGGCGACGCCGAGGAGCTGGCACTCGCCCACCGGGACCCCGCGCTCCGGCGGTGGCTCGCGACCAGCATCGACGGCGAGGCCGAGGCGCGGCGCTGGATCGCGGCGCAGGCCGACGGCTGGGCGGACGGCACGCGGTACGCCTTCGCCGTGCTGGCGGAGGAGGACCGGCGGCTGCTCGGGCACGTCGCGGTCAAGCGCAAGGCGGCCGGGGACGCGTCGGCGGAGATCGGCTACTGGACGGCGGCCGCCGCCCGCGGCCGCGGGGTCGCCCCGCACGCGGTCCGCGCGGTCACCGGCTGGGTGCTCGGCGGCGGCCACGGTACACCGCCCGACCGGCTGGAACTGCTGCACGCCGTGGACAACACCGCGTCCTGCCGGGTTGCCGAGAAGTGCGGCTTCGCGCTGCGCGCGGTGCTCGACCCGTACCCGCCGCAGTTCCCGCAGCCGGGACACCGTCATGTCCACGGGCCCGCCGCCGGCTGAACTCCCGGACGGGCGGCCCGCGTCGGGATCCTGAGCGCTTCGATCGGTTTCGTACCGGCAACGGGCGGCAATGAAGGGAAAGGGCCGGTTGACCGAGAAGACCCGTCCTTTACCGTCTGGTCACGGCATGTTCGTGATCGCGCAACAAGGCTTCGCCATTGTAGGCGTATGCCACATTCGACTCCTGAGCCCCCGGCCGGAGCCGTGACCCGGTTCCGGCTGTGGCCGCTCGCCCGCCGCTCCCGCCCGACGCGGGGCGCCGGAGCCGCGTCGCCGCTTCCCGTCCCGCTGCCGGAGGCCGCCGCCGAACCCGCGCTGTGGCGGCTGCGCACCACCGTGCGGGACACCCCCGGCAGCCTCGCCGCGGTGTGCGCGGCGTTCGCCGGGGCCCGGGTGGACATCGTCACCCTCCAGACCCACCCGCTGGCCGAGGGCACCGTCGACGAGTTCCTGCTGCGCGCGCCCGGCGGCACGGCCGGCTCCGAACTGGCCCGCCTGGTGGAGGGCGCGGGCGGCGCGGACACGTGGCTGGAGCGCGCCGACACGCACGACCTCGTCGACACCCCGGCCCAGGTCCTGGCCCTCGCCACCCGTACCGCGCTCGACCCCGCCGAACTCCCCCTGGCGCTGCGCCAGCTGTTCGGGCGCTGCACCGTCACCGCGGCCCCGGCCGTCCCCGGCGAGGAGCCCGTGGAGGCGCTGGAGCCCGCCATGATGCAGCTGCGCGACCCGTCCGGCGGCACCCTGACGGTGCGCCGGGCCCACCCGCCCTTCACGCCCACCGAATTCGCGCGGGCGCGGGCGCTGGTGGAGCTCGACGCCCGGCTCGGCGTACGGACCCCCGCGGCACGCAGGGCCCGCACCCTCGCCTCCGGCGACGAACTGACGGTCCGCCGGGCCGGGCCCGAGGACCACGCGGCCGCGCTCGCGCTGCACGCGCGCTGCTCCCCCGCGACGCTGGCCCGCCGCTACCACGGCCCGGTCCAGGACGCCGACCGCTACCTCGCGCACCTGCTCACCCCGCGCTTCGGCCAGTCGCTGGCCGTCGAGACCGCCTCCGGCCAACTGGTGGCGCTCGGCCACCTGCTGTGGGACGGCGAGGAGAACGAGGTCGCGCTGCTCGTCGAGGACGCGTGGCAGCGGCGCGGCATCGGCAGCGCGCTGCTGCGCGGACTCGTCGAACTCGCAGCGGAGGCCGGGCGCTCCAGCGTCTACGCGGTGACGCGCGCAGCAAACCCGGGCGTGGCGGGGGTCATGCGGGAGCTGGGGCTCCCGCTCGACTACCAGGTCGAGGACGGCACGCTCGTCGTGACCGCGACGCTGCCGGCGTCGCCGGCGGAGCTGCCGTGGGGGGCGGTGCGCCGTCCGGCGGGGGGCTGAGGTGGTCCTGGCGGACCGGGGCGCTACGGGGTGCCCCTCGCTGTGTGAGTCGCGACCCCGCGCCGTGCATGGCCGAGCGCGCAGTTCCCCGCGCCCCTGACGCCCCGGACTGCCCCTAACGGTGTGAGTCGCGACCCCGCGCCGTGCATGGCCGAGCGCCAGCTCCCCGGGGCTCCGCGGACTGCCGGCTGTGGGGCGGGAAATTGCGGTCGGGGAGGGGGGCGTGCGGAGTTCCTCGCGGGGACGGGGGTCGGGTGCGGGGATCTTGCGGTGGTCGGGGGCGCGGGGCGGTGGCAATCGGTGCGGGGTTCGTACGAAGATGGCCGCATGTCCAATCTGACCAGCACCTCGCTTCCCCGGGAGGTCGCCGACGCCTACGTCGACGACCTCATCGAACTCGACCCGCTGCTCGGCACGTATCTCGGTGTCGCCAGTTCCGCACGGCTGCTGCCGGACTTCTCGCCCGCCGGGGCGGACCGGCTCGCCGCGCTGAACCGGCGGACGCTGGAGCGGCTGACCGCGGCCGAGGCCGTGGAGGGGGCGGACAGCGGCGTGGAGCGCCGGTGTGCACGGCTGCTGCGGGAGCGGCTGACCGCCGACCTCGCGGTGCACGCCGCCGACGAGCACCTGCGGACGGTGAGCAACCTCAACTCCCCCGCGCACACCGTGCGCGAGGCGTTCACGCTGATGCCCACCGAGACGCCCGAGCACTTCGCCGACCTGGCCGCGCGGCTGCGCGGCGTGCCGGCCGCACTGGAGGGCTACCGGGCCTCGCTCGCCGAGGGGCTGTCGCGCGGGCTGCCGGGCGGGCCGCGCCAGGTCGAGACGATGGTGGCGCAGTTCGGCGAGTGGGCGGGTGAGGGCGGCGACGGCGGCAGCTGGTTCGCCGAGCTCGTCGCGGAGGGCCCGCAGGACATGCGCGTGGAGCTGGACGGGGCCGCGGCCGAGGCGACCGCCGCGTACGCGGCGCTGCGCGACTGGCTGCGCGACGTCTACGCGCCCGCCGTCGCCGGTACGCCCGACGCCGTGGGCCGCGAGCGGTACGCGACCTTCTCGCGCATGTGGAACGGCACCGACCTGGACCTCGAAGAGGCCTACGCGTACGGCTGGTCCGAATACCACCGGCTGCACGCCGAGATGGTCACCGAGGCCGCCAAGATCCTGCCCGGCAAGGACCCGTGGGAGGTGCTCGCCCACCTCGACGCGCACGGGCAGGCCGTCGAGGGCGTCGAGGAGGTCCGCCAGTGGCTCCAGGAGCTGATGGACGAGGCGATCGAGGGCCTGGACGGCACGCACTTCGACCTGGCCGACCGGGTCAAGCAGGTCGAGGCGCGGATCGCCCCGCCCGGCGGCGCCGCCGCGCCGTACTACACCGCGCCGTCCGAGGACTTCACCCGGCCGGGCCGCACCTGGCTGCCGACGATGGGCCGGACCCGCTTCCCGGTCTTCGACCTGGTCTCCACCTGGTACCACGAGGGTGTGCCGGGCCATCACCTGCAGCTCGCCCAGTGGGCGCACGTCGCGGGCGACCTGTCCCGCTACCAGGCGACCGCGGGCCTGGTCAGCTCCAACGCGGAGGGCTGGGCGCTCTACGCGGAGCGGCTGATGGACGAGCTGGGCTTCCTGTCCGACCCCGAGCGGCGGCTCGGCTACCTGGACGCGCAGATGATGCGCGCGGTGCGGGTGATCATCGACATCGGCATGCACGCCGAGCTGGAGATCCCGGCCGACTCGCCCTTCCACCCGGGCGAGCGCTGGACGCCGGAGCTGGGCCAGGAGTTCTTCGGCCGGCACAGCGGGCGGCCGAAGGCCTTCGTCGAGAGCGAGATCGTCCGGTACCTCGGCATGCCCGGTCAGGCGATCGGCTACAAGCTCGGCGAGCGTGCCTGGCTTCTGGGCCGCGAGGCGGCGCGGGCGGCGCACGGTGACGCGTTCGACCTGAAGGCGTGGCACATGGCGGCGCTGTCGCAGGGCTCGCTGGGCCTGGACGACCTGCTCGCGGAGATCTCGGCCCTGTAGTACGCGTCGCGGTGGTGGCGCCCGGCCGTGCGCGGCCGGGCGCCACCACCGTCCCCGGCACTTCTCCTCTGCTCCTGGACAAGGCGGTACGGCCGATGACCCTGCACGCTTCGCTGGACGGCGGTCGGCTCGTGCTGACCGAGGGGCGGCTGACACTGCGCGAGCAACTGCCGCGGGACGCCGCGGAACTGGCCGAGGGCAAGCCCGCCGGGCTGGTCTGGATCGACGGCGCCCCGGGCGAGGGCACGATAGGCGCGGCCTCGATGACGGTGGCCGCCGCGGTCGCCGGGCTCTACCGGCCCGGCTGGGGCGTCTTCGCGATCCAGCGCTCCGCCGACGGCACGGCGCTGGGCGGCGCGGGCTTCCACGGCCCGCCGGACGCGGGGGCGGTCGAGATCGGCTACGACCTGTCCGCGTCCGGCCGCGGGGAGGGCTGGGCCACCGACGCGGCGCGGGCGCTGTGCCGGTGGGCGCTGGGCCAGCCCGAGGTGGACCGGGTGCTGGCCACCACCGAGCCGGGCAACGGCGCGTCGCAGGCGGTGCTGGGCCGGGTCGGCTTCGTGCGCGTCGCCGACCGGGGCGAGCTGTGGGCGTACGAGCTGCGGGATCTGCCCGCCTGACGCCCGCTGCCGTACGCGCCGCCGCGAGCGCCGTTCAGCAGCCGCAGTCGTCGGCGCCGACCGGGGCGGTCAGCGGGTCGGCGGCGCGCTGCTCTGCGCCCTCGGCGCTCTCGTAGCCGAAGCCCTCGCGGATCCAGTACTCGATGCCGCCGAGCATCTCCTTGACCTGGTAGCCCCGGGAGGCGAGGGCGTACGCGGACCGGGTCGCGCCGTTGCAGCCGGGGCCCCAGCAGTGCACGACCACCGGGACCGCGCGGTCCAGGAACGCGTCGGCCAGCTGCGGGATCTGCGCGGTCGGCAGGTGGACGGCGCCGGGGACGTGGCCCTGCTCCCACGCCTCGGTGCTGCGGGTGTCGACGAGGACGAAGCCGGGGTGCGCGCCGGTCTCGGCGGCGGTGGCCAGGGCCGCGGCGACGTCGGACACGTCGGTGTGGAAGGCGAGGCTCGCGGCGAAGTGCGCGGCGGCTTCCGCGGGGGTGGCCGGGGGGACGCGCAGGACGGGGTTCTCGCTGGTCACGGCGGGTGCGGGGGTGGCCTCGGCGGCGGTTTCGATGATCATGGCCGGAACTCTACGGTCGATGCGCGGGGCCAGGAAGGGCGGTTCCCCGGCGTCCTGGTCGATCGGCCGGGGAATCCCCTATATTGGTCGGGCATGACCGCGTATTCCCTGGACGCCACCGACTGGAAGCTGCTGGAAGCCCTGCAGCGGGACGGCCGCGCCAGTTTCGCCGAGCTGGCCCGTACCGTCGCCATGTCGCCGAGTGCGGTGACCGAACGGGTGCGACGGCTGGAGGAGGCGGGGGTGATCACCGGCTACTCGGCGGTGATCGACCCCGAGCGGATCGG
The DNA here is from genome assembly GCF_044332905.1 of Streptomyces sp. NPDC021224. NCBI lineage: Bacteria > Bacillati > Actinomycetota > Actinomycetes > Kitasatosporales > Streptomycetaceae > Streptomyces > Streptomyces sp. NPDC021224. The sequence goes on from NZ_JBIRPW010000017.1 coordinate 121,348, forward strand.
GCTGCCGATCCTGGCGCTGGTGCGGCTGCGCTATCCGCACGGCAACTACAAGCCCTTCCACGACCTGCTGGCCGGTACCCCGGAGGTGCTGGAAGCGCATCACGTCACGGGGGACGACTGCTTCGTGATGAAGGTCGCCGCCCGCTCCATGCGGCATCTGGAGGAGACGACCGGGCGGCTGTCCGGGCTCGGCGCCGTCACCACCAGCGTCGTCTACTCCTCGCCGCTGGAGCGCCGCCCGCTCGTGCTGTGAGACCGGGCGGGCGCGGCGCCGGACAGGCCGTCAGGCGGTGCGCTGGCTCAGCGTCGAACCGTCGCGGCCCTTGCTGACGCGCAGCCGGGCCGGGATGCGGTCGCGCAGGTCGGCGACATGGCTCACGATGCCGACCGCACGGTCCCGTTCGCGCAGCCCGTCCAGCACGTCCAGGACCTCGTCGAGGGCCTGCTCGTCGAGGCTGCCGAAGCCCTCGTCGATGAAGAGGGTGTCCAGCCGCATGCCGCCCGCCTCGTCGGTGACGACGTCGGCCAGGCCGAGCGCGAGGGCGAGCGAGGCGTAGAAGGTCTCGCCGCCGGACAGGGTGGAGGTGTCCCGCTCGGTGCCGGTCCAGGCGTCGACCACGACCAGGCCGAGCCCCGACTTGGCCCGCCCGCCGCCCCGCGCGTCGCTGTGCACGAGGGTGTAGCGCCCGCCGGACATCCGCTGGAGCCGCACCCCGGCCGCCGCGGCGACCTGTTCGAGCCGCGCGGCCAGCACGTACGTCTCCAGCTCCATCCGGAAGCGGTTCTCGGCGGAGGTGGCCGAGACGAGGTCCGACAGCCGGGCCAGCCGCTCGTACGCGGTACGGGCCGGGGCCAGCTCCCGCACCAGCGCGGCGGCCTCGTGCCCCAGCCGGTCGAGTTCCGCGCACCGCGTCCCGGCCGCGGACTCCCCGGCTGCCGCCCGCCGCAGCCGCGCCTCGGCGGCCGCCAGACCGGCCTCCGCGGCGGCGGGGTCGGGAGCCGGCAGCAGGGCGAGAGGGTCGGCGTCCCCGTGCTCCGGTACGGTGCTCCGCGGGCCGTCCTGGTCCGCCGCCGCCCGTGCCGCGGTGGTGAGGGCCTGCGCGGCGGCCTCGACGGCGGCGCGTGCCGCGGCCTCCTCGCGGTCCCAGGTCCCGGCCCGGCGCTCGGCCTCCCACAGGCGCGGCGGCGGGAGGAGCGCCGCGGCGGCCTCTGCGGCGTCGCGGAAACCGGCCCGCGTGGCGGCCTCGGCGAGCGCGGAATCGGCCTCGGCGAGGCGTTCGGCGCTGTCGGCGCGGTCCCGGGCGGCGTGGGCCGCGCGGTCCAGGAGCGCGACGGCGGCCGACAGCCGTTCGCGGCGGGCGGTGACGCTCGGGTGCCCCGCCCGCGCCCTGGCCACCTCGCCGCTCAACCGCTCGTACTGCTCGTCCAGTTCCTCGCGCCGGGAGGTACGGGCGGCGGCCCGGCGCTGGGCCTCCTGCTGCTGCGCGGTGCGCCGGTCGCGCTCCCCCTCGGCGCGGCCGAGGGCCGCCCGCGCCTCGGGGACGTCGGCCGCGGCCCGCAGGGCGGCGTCGTGCGCGGCGGCCGCCTCCCCGTGGCGGGCGGCGAGTTCGGCGTACGGGGCGGGCCCGGCGGCCGCGGTGGCCGCCTCCAGCGCGGCGCCCAGCCGGGCGGCGTTCTCGCGGGCCGTGTCGTAGGCGGCGGCGCGGTCCTGGAAGCGGGCGTACGCGGCGTCCTCGTCGGCGCGGGTGACGTGCCGCCCGGCGGGCCGCGCGGGCGCGGGGTGCTCGGCGGAGCCGCAGACGCGGCAGGGCTCGCCCGCGGTGAGGCCCTCCGCGAGTTCGGCGGCGATGCCGGAGATGCGGCTCTCCCGGAGGTCCTGCCAGGCCTCGCGCGCGTCGGCGGCGTGGTCGCGGGCCGCGCGGGCGGACTGCTCCGCGGTGTCCAGTTCGGCGGCGAGCGTGTCCCGGCGGGCGGCGGCGTCCCGGCGCTGCCGGGCCGCGGTCAGCTCGGCGGCGAGGGCGGCGGCGCGGGCCGCGGCCTCCTGGCCCGCGTCGAGCCTGGCCTGGAGGGCGGCCCGTTCCCGCGGCCACCCGGCGAGCCAGCCGCCGGCGTCCCGTAGGGCCTCCTCGTCGTCGCGCTCCTCCCGCTCCAGCAACTGCCGCCGGGCGGCGACCTCCCGTACCCGCGCCTCCGCCTCGGCGGCCGCGCCGAGTCCGCCCAGCACCTCCCGCAACTCCCCCGCCCGCTGCTCCAGCCCGTCGGCGCGCAGCCCGCCCGCCGGTCCCGCCGCTTCCCGGGCCGACGGGACGAGACCCCGCGCGTGCCCGGCATTCGCCCCCTCCCGGGCCCCGGGCACGAGGCCGGGGGCGTGCGCACTCCGGCCGTCCAGCCCACCGAGCCCGTCCCCGACCTCCCGGACCCCCGGGCCACCACCCTCCGCACCCCCGCCGTCAAGCCCACCGAGCCCGTCCCCGACCTCCCCGGCCCCCGGGCCACCACCCTCCGCACCCCCGCCGTCCTCGCCGCCCACCGCAGCGGACCCGGCACCGGGTGCGTCCCCGGCTCCCGGGGTCGGGGCCGGCTGCCGGGAACTGCCCGGGGCGGCATCGCCCGACGCGGTCGGGTCGCCCCCGCCGGGCTCCGCCGCCCGCTCTGCCCCCGGCGTCCGTTGGGCGTCGGCGGTACCGCCGGGCTGCTGCGGCGGCACCGCGAGGGCCGGCTCCCCGGCGGCGGACAGGGCCGTGGCCGCGGCCTGCTCCGCCGTGCGGGCCTCCGCGTGCAGGGCGGCGGCCTTGTCGCGGCGGGTGAGGGCGGGTTCGACGGTGGTGGCGCGCTGTGCGCGGGTCAGCGCGGCGCGGGCGGCGGCGCGGGCGGGGGCCTCGGCGGCGAGCGCGGCGGCGCGGTGTACGGCCTGTTCGTAGCGCTGGCGGAGCGCGTACCGCTCGCGGGCCTCCCGGGCGGCGGCCTCGGCGGCGGTGTGGACGGCCTCGGCGCGGGCGAGGGCGGTGCGCGCGATGTCGTGCTGCTCGCGGGCGGTGCAGCGCAGCAGCGCGGCGTCGGCGAGCAGTCCGAAGCCGTCCCCGGACTGCTCGCCGAGACCGGCGGCCTGCCGCATGCGGGCGGTGACGTCCGCGGTGCGCCGGTCGCCGTCGGCGAGCCGTGCGGCGGCCGCGAGCTTGTCGTCGCGCAGCCGGTGCTCGACGGAGCGGAAGCGCCGGGTGTCGAAGAGCCGGCCGAGCAGCGCGGCCCGTTCGGTCGCCCCGGCCCGCAGGAAGGTCGCGAACTCGCCCTGCGGCAGCAGCACCACCTGGCAGAACTGCTCGCAGCTCATCCCGATCAGCTGCCGGATCTCCTCGCCCGCCTCCTGGTGCGACTTGGACAGCGCCCGCCACTCCCCCGCGGTGTGCTCGCGCAGCAGGGTGACGGCCCGTTCGGTGGTCGTGCCGGTGCCGCGTTTCTTGGCGCGGGGCTGTTCGGGCCGCCGGGTGATCTCCAGCCGCCTGCCGCCGAGGGTGAGGTCGAGGACGACCTCGGTGGGTGTGCCGGGCGCGGCGTGGTCGCTGCGCAGCCGGGTGGCGGGCCGGTCGCCGGGCACCTGTCCGTACAGCGCGAAGCAGACCGCGTCGAGGACGGAGGTCTTGCCGCCGCCGGTGGGGCCGTGCAGCAGGAAGAGCCCGGCGGCGGACAGCGCGTCGAAGTCGACGGACTGCTCGGCGGCGAAGGGGCCGAAGGCGGTGAGGGTGAGCCGGTGCAGTCGCATCAGTCGCGCTCCGCGGCGGTGGCGGCGGCGCGCGCCGCGTCGAGGGCGTCGCGCAGCAGCCGGCTCTCGTGCGCGTCGGGGTCGCTGCCGCGTACGTGGCGGACGAAGTCCTCGGCGATCTGCCGGTCGTCGCGCCCGGCGAGGCGGCCGGCGTAGGAGGCGGCGCCGTCGTCGGGCCGCTCGTCGGGCTCGAAGCCGAGGCTGAGGATGTGCGGGAAGCGCCGGGCGAGCGCGGCCATCGGCTCGTAGGGGCGTACGGGGTCGGTGAGGACGGCCTCGACCCAGGAGTCGGTGTGCGCCTCGTGCGCGGGGTCGGCGAGCAGGTCGTCGAGCCGTCCGCGCAGCCGGGCGAGGCGGCGCGGTACGGGGGTGTCGGCGCGCCGGGCGTCGATCGTGCCGTCCGCCGCGAGGTCGACGATCCACATGCTCTTGCGGTGGTGCTCCTCGGAGAAGGAGTAGGCGAGCGGCGAGCCGCTGTAGCGGATGCGGTCGGCGACGGTCTGGCAGCCGTGCAGGTGGCCGAGCGCGGTGTAGTCGAAGCCGGCGAAGAGCGCGGCGGGTACGGAGGCGACGCCGCCGGTGGTGATGTCGCGTTCGCTGTCGCTGGGCGCGGCGCCGGTGACGAAGGCGTGGGCGAGCACGACGCTGCGGGTGCCGGGCGGGCGGGCGGCGAGGTCGGCGCGGATGCGGTCGGTGGCGGCGGCGAGCACGCAGGGGTGGTCGGCGCGCTCGGCGCCCAGGGTGTCGCGGACGAGGGCGGGTTCGAGGTAGGGGATGCCGTAGACGGCGACCTCGCCGTGGGCGTCGCGCAGCAGCACGGGGCGGTCGCAGGCGGCGGGGTCGGTGCGCAGGTGGACGCCGGAGCGGCCGAGCAGTCCGGCGCCGACGCCGAGGCGGCGGGCGGAGTCGTGGTTGCCGGAGATCATCACGGTGGGCACGCCGCAGTCGGCGAGAGCGTGCAGCACGCGGTCGTACAGCTCGACGGCGGACAGCGGCGGGACGGCGCGGTCGTAGACGTCGCCCGCGACGAGCACGGCGTCCACGGCCTCCGCGCGGACGACGGCGACGAGGTGGTCGAGGAAGGCCCGCTGGGCGTCCAGCAGGCTCACCCGGTGGAAGGACCGGCCCAGGTGCCAGTCCGATGTGTGCAGCAGCCTCACCGGGCCGCCTCGCCGTGCGTGCTCACCCTCGCCGTTCCTCGCCCTCCGCCGGTCCCCGTGGTGATCACTGGATTCTAGGCCGTCGGCGGGGCCGCCCGGGGGGCGCCCGCGATACGGGCCCGCCCGTGCCGGTGGGCGCGGGTCCGGACCGGGTGCCGCTTCGGCCTACCGGAAGTTTTCGTCCGACGATTCGAAAGCTGCCGCGTCGAATGTTCGACAGTGCGCGACGCATTCAGGACGAACCCGCCCATTCGGCAGGGCCCCTGACGCCCCCCGCTCCGATGTCCCGCCGCCGGGGCGGAAGATGGCCGCCGACGGGCGCACCCGCCCCCGCAGTGCGGGCGGGCCGCGATTTCCGCTGGCCATTGACCGGTTGCGAGGGGGCGCCTACAGTCCATAAAGATTCGCATTCATGATGAGCGTTCATATGTGTGGACAATGAGAGGCATCAATGCTCGACGGCGTGCTCTTCTTCCCGGTGACACCGTTCACCCCAGAGGATTCGGTCGATCTTCCGATTCTTTCGGAACACGTGCGGCGGGGGGTCGAGGCGGGGGCCGGCGGCGTGTTCGTCGCGTGCGGCACGGGTGAGTTCCACGCCCTCGAACCCGGGGAGTACGCCGACGTGGTCCGCACCGCCGTCGCGGCGGTCGGCGGCCGGGTCCCGGTCTTCGCCGGGGCGGGCGGCTCGCTGCCGCTGGCCCGCACCTTCGCGCGGGCCGCGGCCGAGGCGGGCGCGGACGGACTGCTGCTCATGCCCCCGTATCTGGTGCAGGCCCCCGCGGCGGGCCTGGTCGCGTACGTGACCCAGGTGACGGCGGCCACCGACCTGCCCGTCATCGTCTACCAGCGCGGCGGCGCCCGCTTCGACGTCGCCTCCGCCCTGGAGGTGGCCCGGCTGCCGAAGGTCGTGGGCTTCAAGGACGGCCTGGGCGACCTCGACCAGCTCTCCCGGATCGTCACCGCGGTGCGCGCGGACGCCGTGGCGGGCGCCAAGGACTTCCGGTTCTTCAACGGCATGCCGACCGCGGAGGGCACCGTGCCCGCCTACCGCGGCATCGGCGTGGACCTCTACTCCTCCGCGGTCTTCTGCTTCGCCCCGGAGATCTCGCTGGCCTTCCACCGGGCGGTGACCACGGGCGACGACAAGACCGTGCAGGAGTTGCTGGCCGGCTTCTTCCACCCGCTCATCGCGCTGCGCGAGCGCACCCCCGGCTACGCGGTCTCGCTGGTCAAGGCCGCGGTGCGGCTCGGCGGCCTGGACGTCGGCGGGGTGCGGCCGCCGCTGACCGACCCCACGCCGGAGGATCTCGCCGAACTCGCCCGGATCGTCGAGGCGGGCCGGGCCCTGGTGGCGGCGGAGGCGGCGCGGTGAGCGGCGGCATCAGGATCACCGGCGTCGACATCACCCCGGTCGCCTTCCGCGACCCGGCGCTGCTCAACGCCGTCGGCGTGCACGAGCCGTACGCACTGCGGGCGATCGTCGAGGTCCACACCGACCAGGGCATCACCGGGCTCGGCGAGACCTACGCCGACGAGGGCCATCTGCGGCGGCTGCACACCGCCGTCGACGTCATCACCGGCATGGACGTGCACACCCTCGGCGGTATGCACCGGCGGATCTCCGAGGCGCTGGCCGGCGACACCGGTTCCGACGGCCACGGCCTGACCGGCATGATCACCAGCAGCAGCACCGCCGACCGGGTCTTCGCGCCCTTCGAGGTGGCCTGCCTGGACATCCAGGGCAAGGCGGCCGGGCTCCCGGTCAGCGACCTGCTGGGCGGCGCGGTGCGCTCCTCTGTGCCCTTCAGCGCCTACCTCTTCTACAAGTGGGCCGGCCACCCGGGCGCGGAGCCCGACGCGTGGGGGGAGGCGCTGGACCCGGACGGCATCGTGGCCCAGGCCCGGAAGATGACCGAGGAGTACGGATTCGGCGCGATCAAGCTCAAGGGCGGGGTCATGCCGCCCGAGGAGGAGATCGAGGCGATCCGGGCGCTGCACAAGGCCTTCCCCGGCGTGCCGCTGCGGCTCGACCCGAACGCCGCCTGGACGGTGGACACCTCGGTGCGGGTCGCCCAGGAGCTGGACGGCGTCCTCGAATACCTGGAGGACCCGACGCCCGGCCAGCAGGCCATGGCCGCGGTCGCACGGCAGGCGCCCATGCCGCTGGCCACCAACATGTGCGTGGTGGCCTTCGACGAGCTGTCGTCCGCGGTGGCCCGCGACTCCGTGCAGGTCGTGCTGTCCGACCACCACTACTGGGGCGGCATGCAGCGCTCCCTGCTGCTGGCCGGCATCTGCCGCACCTTCAGCCTGGGCCTGTCCATGCACTCCAATTCGCACCTGGGCATCAGCCTTGCCGCGATGACCCACCTGGCGGCGGCCACGCCCAACCTCACCTACGCGTGCGACACCCACTGGCCGTGGAAGACCGAGGAGATCGTCGTCCCCGGCGCGCTGGAGTTCTCCGGCGGCGCGGTGCGGGTGCCGCGCACCCCGGGCCTGGGCGTCGAACTGGACCGCGACGCGCTGGCCCGGCTGCACGAGCAGTACGTGCGCTGCGGGCTGCGCAACCGGGACGACACCGGCTACATGCGGCGCATCGACCCCTCGTACGAGAAGAAGTCGCCGCGCTGGTGACCGCCCTCCAGCCGGACCCCGCCTAGACGTCGACGTAGGCGCTGCCGCCCGCCTCGCAGGTGGCGGCGCCCGCCGTCACGTCGGCCAGCCAGGACGCGAACGCGGGCACGTCGTCCGCCGGGACCCCGACGGTGAAGGTCACCGCGGCGCCGTACGCGGTCTCCCGCAGCGCGTGGCCGGCCGCGCGCAGGTCGTTCTCCAGCCGCCCGGCCCGCGCGTGGTCCACCACCACGGTCAGCAGCACCAGGCGGCGCCGCTCGACGGTGCCGATCTCGTCCAGCGCCGCCGACACCGCGCCGCCGTACGCCCGGACCAGGCCGCCCGCGCCGAGCTGGATTCCGCCGTAGTAGCGGGTGACCACGGCGACGGTGTCGCGGACCGCGCGGCCCAGCAGCACCTGGAGCATGGGGGTGCCGGCCGTCCCGCCGGGCTCGCCGTCGTCGCTCGCCCGGTGCAGCCGCCCGTCGGGGCCGATGACGTAGGCGAAGCAGTTGTGCGTGGCCGCCGGGTGCGCCCTGCGCACCTCGCGGATCACCGCCTGCGCGGCCTCCTCGTCGGCGGCGGGGGCCAGCGTGCACAGGAACCGCGAGCGCTTGATCTCACTTTCGTGCACGCCCGCGCGCGCCACCGTCAGGTAGGAGTCCGCCATCGGTCCAGACTAGGGGGTGGCCCGGCGGGGAATGGAGGTACCTCTGCCCCGGTTGACCAGGGCGTACGGGCTTGCCACGACGGGCGACGGAGGACGGTATGTACGGCGACAGCGCGACGGTGCGGCGGATCCTGGAGGACAGCGGCGACACCTGGGCGGTGGTCGGCCTGTCGAACAACACCGCCCGCGCCGCGTACGGCGTCGCCGAGGTGCTGCGCCGCCACGGCAAGCGGGTCGTGCCGGTCCACCCGAAGGCCGAGGCCGTGGCGGGCGAGCAGGGGTACGCCTCGCTCGCCGAAATCCCCTTCCCGGTGGACGTGGTGGACGTCTTCGTCAACTCCGCGCTCGCCGGGCAGGTCGCCGACGACGCGGTCGGCATCGGGGCGAAGGCCGTGTGGTTCCAGCTCGGCGTGGTGGACGAGGCGGCCTACGACCGCACGCGCGCGGCCGGGGTGGAGATGGTCATGGACCGCTGCCCCGCCATCGAGATCCCGCAGCTGGGCTGACGGCCGCCCGGTTCAGACGCCGAGCCCGTCCAGGACCACGGCGTTCGGCAGGCCGCCGAGCAGCTTGCCGGGCACGATGAGCTTGCCCCGGCGCGCCCCGCTGCCGATGAGCACCCAGGGGGTGTCCAGCACCGCCGGGTCGATCAGCAGCGGCCAGTGCGCGGGCAGCCCGACCGGGGTGATGCCGCCGTACTCCATGCCGGTCTCGCCGGTGGCGGTGTCCATCGCGGCGAAGGACGCCTTGCGGGCGCCCAGGTGCCGCCGTACCGCGCCGTTGACGTCCACCCGGGTGGCGGACAGGACCACGCATGCGGCGAGGGTGACGTCCTGGCCGCGCTTGCCCGCGACGACCACGCAGTTCGCCGACGCCTCCAGCAGGCCCTCGCCGTAGGTGGCGGCGAAGACCGCGGTGTCGGCCTTCTCCGGGTCGCTGTCCACGTGCAGCATCTCGGCGGTGACGGCCGCCGCGACGGGCGGCGGCAGCAGCTCGCGGCGCTCGGTGGCGGGCTGGGCGTCGTCGAAGTCTCCGATGGGGGCGCGCATGCGGCGAATCTAGCAAAACGCGTGGCCCGCCCGCTCAGGCCGGCTGCTGGAACTCGTCCGCCTCCGGCCGCAGTTGCCCGCCCGGCTCGTCCGGCGCCGCCACGAGCGGCACCCCGGGCGCCGGGGTGCGCAGCGGGGGCTGCCACGCCCCGGCCGCGGAGTCCCAGCGCCGGACGACCCGGGCAGGTGCGCCCGCGACGACCGCGTAGTCCGGGACCTCGCCGCGGACGACGGAGCCCGCCGCGACGACGACGTTCCGGCCGAGCCGCGCGCCCGGCAGGATCACGCAGTTGGCGCCGAGCCAGCTTCCGGCGCCGATCTCGACGGGGGCGGTGCGCGGCCACTGCTCGCCGACCGGCCGGGTCACGTCGTCGTAGGAGTGGTTGATGCTGGTCAGATAGACGTTGGGGCCGCAGAAGACGTTGTCGCCGATCGTGATGGGGGCGAGCGCCACCACATGGCTGTCCCGGCCCAGCACCACGCCGTGCCCGAGCCGCAGCACCGGGCCGGGGCCGTAGTCGGGCGGGGGGTGGCCCGCGGGCGCGGCCTCGGGGGGCAGCAGGCCGACGGTGAGGGTGACCTGCTCGCCGATGATGCAGTAGTCGCCGAGGTGGATCCAGCGCTCCCCGAAGACGGTGCCCTGCGGGTGGGCGAGCCGGGTGCCGGGCCCGATGCGGCCGAAGCGCAGCGGCCCGGGGCGCTCCGCGGTGACGGCGGCGGTCTCGTGCGCCCAGCGCCAGGCGCGGTGCACGAGCCGCGACACCGCGCGCCGCCGCCGCGCCGCGAGCCCGCGGCCGCCGGGCGGGGCGGGGGGCACGGGCGCGGTGTTCGCGTTCTCGGAAAAGAACACGTTCTTGTTCCTGGGCACGCAGCCACCGTATACGGTGCCGGGGAAGATCGGCGGAACGGCATGAGGGAGCGGTCCGATGGCGGAGCAGCAGGCGGGGGCACGGGAGCACCGCACCGGGGCCCTGGTCGCGGGGATCGCCGGCGTACGGCCGGAGATCGACCCGGCGGCGTACACGGCCCCGACCTCCGTGGTGCTCGGGCGGGTGACGCTGGGCGCCGGGGCGAGCGTCTGGTACCACGCGGTGCTGCGCGGGGACTGCGAGTCGATCGCGATCGGGGCCGGGTCCAACGTCCAGGACAACTGCTCGGTCCACGCCGACCTGGGCTTCCCGGTGGTGGTGGGCGAGAACGTCCCCGTCGGGCACAACGCGGTGCTGCACGGCTGCACGGTGGAGGACGGGGTGCTGATCGGGATGGGCGCGACGGTGCTGAACGGTGCGCGCATCGGTGCCGGTTCACTGGTGGCCGCGCAGGCGCTGGTGCCGCAGGGGACGCAGGTCCCGCCCGGCTCGCTGGTCGCCGGGGTGCCCGCGCGGGTGCGGCGCGAGCTGACCGAGGAGGAGCGGGCGGTGGTCCGGCTCAACGCCGAGCACTATGTGGCGCTCGCCGAGGTGCACCGCGACGCCGTCGGGGACGGGCGGGGCTGAGCGGAGGAGGCGGGCGCGCCGGGCCGTACGCGGACCGGCGGGCGCTGCCTACTCGGCGGGCGCCGCCGCGACCTCGGCCGCCTCCTCGGCGGGCGCGGCGGCTTCCATCTCCGCCTGCACCTTCGCCGCACGCCGCTTGACCAGGACGAGCGAGCCGATGCCGAAGAGCACCGCGATGCCCAGCCCGACGTAGCCGAAGCGCTTGAGCCACGGCTCGGCGACCTGGCCCACGTAGTAGATGACGGCGGTGATGCCGCCGGCCCACACGATGCCGCCCAGCGCGTTGGCGGTCAGGAAGCGGCCGTAGGGCATCTTGAGCACGCCCGCGAGCGGCCCGGCGAAGATCCGCAGCAGGGCGACGAAGCGGCCGAAGAAGACCGCCCACATGCCCCAGCGCTGGAAGGACCGCTCGGCGGTGGCCACATGCCCTGGCGAGAAGTGCGAGGGGAAGCGTCTGCCGAGCCGTTCGAGCAGCGGTTTGCCGCCCTTGCGGCCGATCGCGTAGCCGATCGAGTCGCCGCCGACGGCCCCGACGATGGCGAAGGTGCCGACCAGCCACGGGTTGGCGTTGCCCTGCGAGGACATCAGCGCCGCGGTCATCAGCACGATCTCGCCCGGCAGCGGGATGCCCAGGCTCTCCAGGCCGACCACCAGACCCACCATCAGGTAGACGGCGACCGGCGGGATGCCGTCGAGCCAGTCCTGCACATGCACAGGAGGTCCCTCCCCACGACGACGGTCGAACGTGCGCTCCCGGCGCACTCCCAGGAAGCCTAACCGACCGGACGGGCGAACCGTCCCGGACCGCCGCGCGTTCCGGCCGGTCAGCTCGGGTCGGCACGGTCCGCGTCGGCGGGGGGCGGGGCGCGGCGGCGGGCTCGGCTCCCGGGGCCGGACCGTCGGGGCTCGGCTGCCGGGCTCAGCCGCCGGCTCAGCTGTTGGGGCGCAGTGTCCAGACGATCGTCATGTGCGAGGTCTCGGCGCCGTCCTCGCGGCGCACCGACACCTCGACGGGGAACTCCGGCCGGGTGCCGGCGTCCAGCTCCGCGAGGACCTCGGCGGCGGGCCGGCCGAGCACCGCGGTGGCGGTCAGCGGGCCGCGGGCGAGCTTGGTCCAGCCGATCTCGGCGCGCACCGGCAGCGGTACGGCCCGGCCCAGCTGGTCGGCGAACGCGCCGATCACGACGGCCCCGCTCGCCGACTCGGCGAGGGTGAACATCGCGCCGGCGTGCGGCCCGGCGACGTGGTTGTGGTACTCCGGGTCGTCGGGCAGCGCCAGCACCGCACGCTCGGCGGTGGTCTCCAGGTACTCCAGCCGGAGCGTGCGGACCATCGGCACGGTGGCCGTGAGGAATTCGCCTATGGAAGCCGGCGTGGGCAAGGTCTCGGACATGCCAGGATGTTACCAGCGAGTAGGCCCATCCGGCGTGGAACCACGGCGCCCGCTCCCCTAGTGTTTCCAGCCATGTGGCCAGGAGACCAGCAGGCCGGGGGACAATCCGGCGGAGAGCAGTACCCAGCGGGCAATCCCCCGCAGCAACCCCAGGGGCCGTACGGTCAGCCGCCGAACCCGTACGCGCAGCCGGGCTATCCGCAGCCCCCGCAGCAGCCGGGCTACCCGCAGTCCGGCCAGCAGCCTCCGGCGCAGCCGCCCGTCCCGCCGCCCGTCCCCCCGGGGCAGCAGCCGCCGGCCCCGCAGCCGTACCCGCAGACCCAGCCGTACGGCACCCCGTCGCCGTACGGCCAGCCCGGCTACCAGCAACCGGTCCAGCAGCCCGGGTACTCCGTGCCGGGCGGGCCCGGTCCGATCGGCTACCCGACGCCGCAGCCCTTCCCCGGCGGGCCCGGGGGCGGGCAGCAGCCCGGCCGCAACAAGACCACGATCGCGATAGCCATCGGCGCCGCCCTCGCGGTGATCGCGGCCGTCGTGGTGACCGTCGTCCTCGTCGGCAAGGACGACGGCAAGAAGACCGACGCGCACGACACCACCTCGCCCAGCGTCTCCGCGAGCTCCGCCACCCCCACCGGCACCCCCACGCCCACCGCGACCGGGACCATGGAGGCCGGGGGCGGCGACGAGGACGACCCGCGCGGTCCCGCCGGCTCCACCGACGTCCAGCCCGTCGTCCCCGGCTGGAAGGTCGTCAAGCGCGCCGAGCGCAACTCGGCCTTCGACGTGCCGCCCGGCTGGACGGTCGGCAGCGAGTCCATGAGCGTCGGCTACGAGGACGACGCGGGCAAGCCGCAGGTCATCGTGGGTGCCCCCGCGTACTACATGGAGGACACCTGCAAGGACGGCAAGGTCTCCGCCAGCAACGCCACCGCGGGCACCAAGGGCGGCGCGGGCGCCGCCAGCCTCCAGGCCGCCGCCGAGAACGAGGCCAGGGCCTGGGCGAAGTACGCCTTCCAGGAGAACGACAAGGGCACCGTCTCCCCCGCCCTCGACAGCAAGGCCTTCCACAACGCGCACGGCATCACCGGCTGGCAGGCGCAGGCCACGATGACGAACGTGCCCAAGGCCAACAAGTGCTCGTCGAACGGCGTCGCCTACGCCGTCGCCTGGCTGGACCCGGCGCAGAAGACCCCGACCCCGATCGTGTGGGTGCTGTGGGCCAGGACCGGGGTCTCCGGCCAGCTCGCGCAGTCGGTGATCGACCAGATCAAGTCCACGATCCGGCCGATCAAGCAGTAGCCGCCTCCGTCGCCCGGGTCCCTCGGCGGGCGGAAGAGCCGGGGGACCCGGGCGCGGGGCCCGGCCGCCGGTAAACCGTTTGGCAGGACGCCCGGGGTGCGGCGATAGTCCCCTGATGACCGCAGACGACCACCGGGCCGGCCACCGGACCGCCCGCCGCGGCCTCCCGCCCTGGGCAGGACGCGACTTCCGGCTCCTGGTAGGCGCCTCCTTCATCACCGGCGCGGGCAACGCGGGCGCGACGATCGCCGCGGCCTTCGCGGTCATCGAGGCGGGCGGCAGCGCCACGGACGTCGGCGTCGTCGCCGCGGCCCGCACGCTGGCGATGGTCGTGCTGCTGCTCGTCGGCGGCGCGCTCGCCGACCGGCTGCCGCGGCAGCACGTCATGGCCGTCGCCAACGTCGTCAACGCGGTCTCGCAGGCGCTCTTCGCCGCGCTGGTGCTGACCGGCCACCCCGCGCTGTGGCAGATGGCCGCGCTCACCGCGGTCGGCGGCGGGGCCCACGCGTTCTTCGCGCCCGCGGCCCAGGGCCTGGTGCTGGCCACCGTCGAGTCCCGGCACGCGGGCCCGGCCATCTCCGTCTACCGGCTGTCCACCAACGCGGCCACCGTCGGCGGCGCCGCGCTCGGCGGCGCGCTGGTCGCGGCGGTCGGCGCCGGGTGGGTGCTCGCGGCCGACGCGGCCGGCTTCGTGGTCGCCGCGGTGCTGCGCGCCCGTATCGACACCGGCGGCGCCGCCCGGCTGCCGCGCACCGGCGGGGTGCTCGGCGAACTGCGCGAGGGCTGGCGCGAGGTCATCAGCCGGCCCTGGCTGTGGGGCATCGTGGTGCAGTTCTCCGTCGTCAACGGCATGTTCACCGCGGTCGAGTCGGTCTACGGCCCGCTGGTCTCCCGCGACCACCTCGGCGGCGCGGGCCCCTGGGGCCTGGCACTGGCCGCCGGCGGGCTCGGCACGGCGTGCGGGGCGGTGCTGATGATGCGCTGGAAACCGCGCCGGGTGCTGCTCGTCGGCACCCTGTGCGTCTTCCCGCTCGCGCTGCCCGGCGCCGCGCTCGCCCTGCTGCTCCCCGCGTGGACGCTCGCGCTGGTGATGTTCGCGGGCGGCATCGCGATCGAGGTCTTCGCGGTCGGCTGGATGCTGGCGATGCACCAGGAGATCCCGGAGGACCTGATGTCACGGGTCGCGGCCTACGACTGGCTGGGCTCGGTCGCCATGACCCCGGTCGCGGTGGCCGCGGCGGGCCCCGCCGCCTCGGCGTTCGGCCTGCGGCCCGCACTGTGGGGGTCGTCCGCGCTGATCGTCCTGCTGACGGCGCCGGTGCTGCTGCTCCGCGACGTCCGCACCCTGCGGATGGCGCCGCGGCACCCGTCGCCGCTCCGGGTTCCCGCCCGGGAGGCGGAGGAGGAGGCGGCCGCGTAGGGCGGCGCGCCGCGCGCGGTCACCCGACGCTGAAGGCGCCCTCCGGGGGCGGCGGGGAGGGGCTCGCGGTGGCGTCGGTCACCGGAGCGGCCCTGCCCGTCAGCCGGACCAGGTCGGCGCCGTGGACGACACGCGCGGGGAAGGCGTCGGCGGCGCACCGCCGCCTCAGCGCGTCCACGGGCAGCGGGCGGCGGCTCGCGGCGAGGACGGCGTTGCCGTAGCGCCGGCCGCGCAGCACGGTGGGCTCCGCCAGCACGCACACGTCGCCGCCGCCCGCCTCTTCGTCTGCCGCGCAGGCCGCGAGCGCGGCCCGTACGGTGGCCAGTTGGGAGCGCAGGAAGGCAAAGGGCGCGGCGTCGGCGAGGTTGGCGAGGTAGAGGCCGCCGGGCCGCAGGACGCGCAGCGCGTCCCGTACGAACTCCACCGACGTCAGCTCGGCCGGCACGGTGGAGCCGCCGAAGACGTCGGCCACCACGAGATCCGCCGTCCCGGCCCGGGCCGTGGCGGTCCAGGCGCGGGCGTCCGCGGTGTGCACGACCGGCGCGGGATCGCGCGTCGGCAGCACCTCCGCGACCAGCGCGGCGAGCCGCCCGTCCGCCTCCACGACCTGCTGCCGCGCCCCGGGCCGGGTGTGCGCAAGCCAGCGCGGCAGCGTCATCGCCCCGCCCCCGAGGTGCACCGCGTCCAGCGGCTCCTCACCGGGGAAGACCGCGTCGACGGCGTACGCGATCCGGCGCACGTACTCGAACTCGAGGTGACCGGGGTCGTCGAGATCGACGTACGACTGCGGCGCACCGTCCACGGTGAGCAGCCACGCACGGTCGCGGTCGATGTCGGGAAGCAGGCGTGCGGTGCCGAAGTCGGTCTCACGCGTCACGGGCGCGGGGTCGGCGCCCGGTCCGCCGGGTTCCTCGTCGTGGTCCACCGCCCCATTGTCGCGCGGCGCCCACGGGCGGCTCACGGCGGAGCCGGTGCCTCCGGCGGCGGGACACGGAGCCCGTCCGGCGGGCCCCGGCGATCCGGCAGCTTGGCGTGGCCGGTCCCTCCGACACCGGGCCGGGTGCTCCGGCTCCCGAACGGGTACGGCAGCTGCACGCGGTGGGGCCGGGGTGTGCGGCCCGCCGCTGCCCGGTACGGGTGACCGTACCGGGCAGCGGCGGGAGCCGGACCACCGGCCCCGGGCCGCAGGTCAGAGCAGCGCGGACACCGTGCCCGCGCCGACCGTGCGGCCGCCCTCGCGGATGGCGAAGCCGAGTCCCGGCTCCAGCGGCAGGGCGCGGCCGAGGGAGACGGTGACCTCGGCGGTGTCGCCGGGCATCGCCATCGGCACGTCGCCGAGGTCCACGTCGCCGACCACGTCCGCGGTGCGGATGTAGAACTGCGGGCGGTAGCCGGAGGTGACCGGCGTGTGCCGGCCGCCCTCGGCCGCGGGCACGACGTAGACGCGCGCGGTGAAGCGGCGGTGCGGGGTGACGCTGCCCGGCGCCACGACGACGTCGCCGCGCCGCACCTGCCCGCGCTGCACCCCGCGCAGCAGCAGCGCCACGTTGTCGCCCGCCTGCGCGGAGCCCATCGGCTTGCCGAAGGTCTCCAGACCGGTGACGACGCTGGTGACCGGCTCCCCCGCCGCCGTGTGCAACTCGACCCGGTCGCCGGGCGCGATCGTGCCGCGCTCGACCGCACCGGTCACGACGGTGCCGCGCCCGGTGATGGTCAGCACGTTCTCGACCGACAGCAGGAACGGCGCGTCGGTGTACCGCACCGGCACGGGCACGTAGGCGTCGACCGCGTCCAGCAGCTCGCCGATCGCGTCCGTCCAGCGCGGGTCGCCCTCCAGGGCGCGCAGCCCCGACACCCGTACGACCGGCACCTCGTCGCCCGGGAAGCCGTGCGCACCCAGCAGTTCGCGCACCTCCAGTTCGACCAGGTCGGTCAGCTCCGGGTCTCCCGCGTCGGCCTTGTTGAGCGCGACGACGACGTACTCGACCCCGATCTGCCGGGCCAGCAGCACGTGCTCGGCGGTCTGCGGCATGACGCCGTCGAGCGCCGAGACGACCAGGATGGCGCCGTCGAGCTGCGCCGCGCCGGTGATCATGTTCTTGACGTAGTCGGCGTGGCCGGGCATGTCGACGTGCGCGTAGTGCCGCGCCGCCGTCTCGTACTCGACGTGCGCGATGCTGATGGTGATGCCGCGGGCCGCCTCCTCCGGCGCCCGGTCGATCCGGTCGAACGGCACGAACGTGCCCGTGCCGCGGTCGGCCAGGACCTTGGTGATGGCCGCGGTGAGGGTGGTCTTGCCGTGGTCGACGTGGCCCATCGTGCCGATGTTGAGGTGCGGCTTGGTGCGCACGTACGCCTGCTTGGACATGACGGTGTCTCCTCCTGGGACGCCGGGTGAGTCGGGAACCCCTGGCCGGTCCGACCCTCCCCGTGCGGGGTCCCACCGGACATCGGTCCGGGGAGGGTCAGCGTCGGGCGCCGTCGAAGGATGCGTTCGCGTTCCGGCCGGCCGGGGCGGCGTTCGCGCCCGCGGCCGGGCAGGCGGCCTTCGACGCCGCGACCGCTGCCGCGGTGGCGTCTGCGAGGAAGGCGAGCCGGAACATGCCCCGATCATGGCCCGCGGCCCCGCCCCGCGTCGAAGGGTTTTCGCCGCCGTCGTCCCTGCCGTCCCGTCAGCGGCGGCGCCCCTGCTCCCACTCCCGGACGGGGATCCGGCTGATCTCCAGCACCTCCCCGAGCGTCCCCCACTCGTCCTTGCCCAACCGCGTCAGCGGCCGCAGCCGGTGGACGTCCGGATGCCCGTCCACCAGCACCGCCTCCGACACCGCCGCGTGCACGACCCGCCCGAACACCACGGTGGAATCCCCCAGCCGCACGGTGCTGTGCAGTTGGCACTCCAGCGCCACGGGTGAAGCCGCCACCCGTGGCGGCTTCACCCGCGCGCTGGGCTCCCGCGCGATCCCCACCTCGTCGAACTCGCTCACGCCGTGCGGGAAGTCCGTCCCCGTCGCGTTGATCTCCTCGAAGAGGTGCTCGGGCGCGAGATTGACCACGAACTCCCCCGTCTCCTCGACGTTGCGCAGCGAGTCCTTCCGCCCGACGGAGGTGAACTGCACGACGGGCGGATCGACGCAGGCGACGGTGAAGAAGCTGTGCGGCGCGAGGTTGTCGCAAGAGCCGTCCGCGGTGGTCGTGGACACCCAGGCAATGGGCCTGGGGACCACGGTCGCCGTGAGGAGCCTGTAGAACGCGTTCCGGCCGAGCTGCTCAGGATCGAAGTCGATTCGCATGCGCCCCAGTATCCCGGCGGGCACGCACGGGCCAGACGACGGATCGCGGCACGGCCGGACCCGGTGTTCTCCGGAAAGTGCGCTGCCGGACGGCACGGACACCGGGGCCGGGCCGCACGAGCACGCCCCCGGCGTCGTCAGGTGCGGAGCGTGTCGTCCGCCTCCGGCTCGTAGTCGAACCAGTCGAAGGCGACGGTGCCGTCCAGCGCGTACATGCCGATGACGCGGCCGGTGAAGCCGGTGGCGACCTCGGTGGACAGGTAGCGTCCCTCCAGTTCGGCCAGCGGCGCGGCACCGGGGGTCGCCGGGTCCTGCGTCCAGAAGGCGAGGGTGTCCGGGCCGGTCGGCTCGATGCCGGCGAACTCCGGGGACGGCGGGACGATGTCCGTGGTGCGGACGGTGATCGCGAGGGTGAGCGGGCCGGGCTCCACCGCGCACCGGGCGACGGTCTGGCGCAGCGGGCCGATCCGAGCGACGACGCCGACCTGCCCGTCGGCGACCTCCAGGTCGTAGTGGTGGGCCTCGTCCATGCGCACGCTCAGGCCGCCGCGCCCGGTGCCCGGGTCGAGTCGGACGGTGACGCGGCACTCGTGGTGCTGCTGGCGGCGACCGACGAAGGTGTAGCCGGGGTGGTCCAGAGTGCCGCCGGTGGCGTTGAGGGTGAGCCACCCGGGGCGTTCTGCCAGCGACCAGGAGGTGTCGGGGCGGGCGTACGGGGAGATCCAGTGCGGCGCGAGCCGGGGCGCGTCGAAGTCGTCCCGGGCGGGCAGAGCGGGGACGGGGTGCCAGGCGCCGCCGGGCGCGGTGTGCCGTTCGGGGACCGGGTCCATGACGGGCCAGCCGTCCGCGTCCCACTCGACAGGGGCGAGGAACGTCTCACGGCCGAGCACCTGGAAGTTGGGGGTGTAGCCGCGGGGCCTCGTGCCGAGCAGCACCATCCACCAGCTGCCGTCCGCAGCGGTGACCAGATCGCCGTGGCCCGTGCTCTGGACGGGGTGGTCGGTGGCGCTGTGGGACAGCAGCGGGTTGCCCGGCGCGCCCTCCCACGGGCCGCGCGGGGAACGTGCCCGCGCGACGGACACGGCATGGCCGCGTTCGGTGCCCCCCTCGGCGATGAGCAGGTACCACCAGTCGCCGATACGGTACAGATGCGGGGCCTCGGGCCACTTCAGGCCGGTCCCGGACCACGTCGGGAACGGGCCCTCCAGCACCTCGCCCCTGACCGGGTCGATCCGGGCGAGGTGGATGCCCGGCACGGTGAACGCCGCCCAGCAGGTGCCGTCCTCCTCCCAGGCCAGGTCCGGGTCGATGCCGGGCAGGTCGATCCACACCGGGTCCGACCACGGGCCCTCCGGGCGCTCGGCGCTCACGATGAAGTTGCCGCCGCCGCTGACATTGGTGTTGATCACCCAGAAGCGGCCGTCGTGGTGGCGGATCGTGGGCGCGTACAGGCCACGGGAGGCCATGGCCCCGGGGACGGGCAGCGGCAGCTGGCCCGGGCGGTCGAGCACATTGCCGATCTGCCGCCAGTGGACCAGGTCCCGGCTGTGGAAGAGGGGCAGACCCGGGACGTACTCGAAGCTGGAGCACACGAGGTAGTAGTCGTCGC
Organism: Streptomyces sp. NPDC021224; assembly: GCF_044332905.1. Classification (NCBI taxonomy): domain Bacteria; kingdom Bacillati; phylum Actinomycetota; class Actinomycetes; order Kitasatosporales; family Streptomycetaceae; genus Streptomyces; species Streptomyces sp. NPDC021224. Next base: position 141,113 of record NZ_JBIRPW010000017.1, read on the forward strand.
CCACGCGGCACACGCTCGGATCGGGGTGGAACCCGCTGATCACGGGGTTGTCGTACATGTGCACGGGGCGAATCCCTTTCGCGTACCAGGACCGGGCGGGCGTCCGTGCGCCGGTTCCCGGGCAAGGCCGGGCGGCGCACGAATCCTGCGAGGCACAAAGGTGAGCGCTAACAATCGGCTCTCGATCACACGCGCGAAGCGCGTGGCTCCTCGGGAACCTAAGACCATCGGCCCGGTGGCGTCAACAGCCGGCGTGTCGTGGCTGTCACCTGCACCGACTCGTCGGGCCACGGATTCCACAGCCGAAAGGTTTCGCTCATGCGGCCCGCTCAGGGCAGGGTGCTGATTCGGTAGACGGTCGTCGATCGGTAGGTGTCCCCGGGGCAGAGTATCGGGGAGGGGTAGTCGGGCCTGCTCGGTGCGTCGGGGAAGTGCTGTGTCTCGAGCGCGATGCCACCGAACCGCAGGATCGGACGGCCGTTCAGGTCGGCGACGGAGCCGTCGAAGTGGTTGCCCGTGTACACCTGGAGTCCGGGCTCCGTCGTCAGGCATTCCACCCGGCGACCGGACGCAGGATGCGTCAGGACGGCTGCGGGAGCTCTCGTGCCGGGCGTGCGCGGCCTCAGGACCCAGTTGTGGTCGAAGCCCCGACCGGCCATGCGTACCTCGTCGTGCCCGGTCTCCAGCGCACGGCGCAGCCGCGTCGGCTCCCTCAGGTCGAAGGGGGTCCGCTCCACCGGTTCGGGCGGTCCGGGCAGCGGCAGCAGACGGGGATCCACACGCGTGTACCGGTCCGCACCGATCTGGAGCTCGTGGTCCAGTACCGTCTCGTCGGTGCCGCCTGCCAGGTTCCAGTAGGCGTGGTTCGTGAGGTTGACCACCGTGACGGCGTCGCTCGTCGCGGTGTAGTCGATGGCGAGGTCCCCCTCGTCCCCGAGGGTGTAGGTGACCGTGGCCTCCAGGCGGCCCGGGAAGCCCTGATCGCCCGCGGGGCTGGTCAGGCGGAACTCGACCCCGGCCCGGGCCCCGTCGCCGACCGGGCGAGCCGACCACGTCCGCAGGTCGAACGCTTCCGCCCCGCCGTGCAGCGTGTTCCCGTCCTCGTTGGCGCTCAGCTTGTGCGTACGTCCCCGAAGCTCCAGCACGGCGCCGCCGATGCGGTTCGCGTAGCGTCCGACGGTGGCGCCGAGATACCGGGCACTGCCGAACCGGTCCGCGATGCGCAAGGGGCTGACGACCGCTTCGGCGACTCTCCCGGAGCGGTCAGGGCACCGTACGGAGTGCAGGCTCGCACCGAGGTCCAGCAGTTCGACGGTGATCGGACCGTTCGCGAGCAGCCAGTGTTCGACGGGCCGCCCCTCGGGCAGCGCCCCGGCAGCCGAGCGCGTGACAGTGGTCATGATGCTCCGTAGGCGTGCGGACGAGTGTGCTCAGGAAGGAGTGCTGCTGCTGCGGACTATCAGGCGGGGGTCGATGACGACCCGCTCGTCGTTCGCCGTCCCGGTCGACTCCAGCCGGCTCACCAGCAGCCGGATGCTGGCCTGGCCGACCGCGGCGAAGTCCTGCCGTACGGTCGTGAGCGGCGGCGCGAAGAACTCCGCCTCCGGGATGTCGTCGAAACCCGCGATGGCCACCTGGCCGGGCACGGACAGGCCCGCCTCACGGAAGGCCCGCAGCACGCCGAGCGCCATCTGGTCGTTGGCCACGAAAACCGCGGTCACCTCGGGCCCACGACGGCGTGCCCCGTTCACGGCCACCTGGCCCGCCAGCTCCTGGCCGGCACGGTACCCGGAAAGCGGCGTCCAGTCACCGACGAGCGGCGGGGGTACTTCGACGCCCGCCTCCTCCAGGACGTCGCGCCAGCCGCGGACGCGGGCCTCGGCCTCCAGCCAGTCCGACGGGCCGGCCACGTGCCAGACGGTCCCGTGCCCGGCGTTGAGCAGGTGGTTGGTGACCAGGCGGGCACCCAGGTCCTGATCGACGGACACGCCCGGGATCGGCAGCGAGTGCCCGCCCTCCACGGTCACCACCGGGAACGGCAGCCGCAGCTCGGCCAGGGCCGCGACCGCCGCCCGGTGGGGGACGATCACCACGATGCCCTCCACCCCCCAGTCACTGAGATGGTCGATCGCCTCGGAGAGGGCCTTGGCGCTGTAGCGCCGCAGCGTGACCGCCGAGACCATGAACCCCTCGTCCCGTGCGGCCTCCTCCAGTCCGAACAGCATGCTGGCCGGCCCGAACAGTGTCGGGTTGCACGCCACCACACCCAGCGTCAGGGTGCGCCGTGTCACCAGTGCACGTGCCGAGGAGTTCCGGCGGTAACCCAGCTCCTCGATCGCCCGCTGCACGCCGACCCGCGTCGACTCGCGCACGTTGGGGTGGTTGCTCAGCACTCTCGAAACCGTCTGGTGCGACACCCCGGCGCGCTGGGCCACGTCCGCCATGGTGGGTGCACGACGCGGTCCTGAGGACATCGGCGCAGTGTGGGACATGGTTCTCCGATCGGCGTCGGCGTCAATGTGAGCGCTCACAGACAGGTGCGTCAAACCAGGTGCCACGGGAGGTCGGGGCGACCCCGGTCGGACTCGTCACCGGTGCACGCACCCGCCGGTGCACGCGCCCGGACCCTCGGTGCGCAACACGCTGCGCAAGGGTTTTCGTCGATGCGGGCCGCGGGCGACCGGAGTGGAGCCTGCGCTCAGCGCGGGCTGAGGCGCCAGAGGTGGTCGGCCGTACCGTTGTCCTCCCACTGGAGCACCTGGGCGCCGCTGCTGCTGCTCATGTTCTGCACACCGAGCAGCAGGCCGCTGTTGCTGTTGGCGATCTTGTAGTAGCCGTTTGCGTCGGGCGTCAGCCGCCACAGGTGGTCGGCGGTACCGCTGTCACCCCAGACGAGGGCGGTGCCACCGTTCGACGTGCTCATGTTGGAAATGCCGAGGACGAGGCCGGACTGGCTGCGGATCTTGTACAGGCCGGAGCCGGCGGACGCCAGCGTCCACTTCTGCGTGGCCGAACTGTTGGGCGTGGCCTGGTCGACGAGGGTGCCCTGCCCCGTGGCCTCGTTCTGGGTGTCCAGGGCCAGGCCGCTGTTCTTGTTGGCGATCTGGTACGTGCCGTCCAGGGTGGAACCGCCGCCGCTCGACGGGGTGATCACCAGGTGGTAGCCGTAGGCGCTGTTCATGGAGAGGGGAACGGTGAGGCTGCCGTTGCTCACTGCGTAGTCCGACTCCGACACGGTGGTGGGGCCGGAGACCGCGACCGTACGCCCGGGTGAGGGCGTGTACTCGACCTTGACGTGGGCGGTGGAGCCGAAGGCGGACAGTGCGTTCAGACCGTTGACGGTGACCGCCGAATCGCCGGAGCCGCCGCCGACGACCACGTCGACCTCGTTCCCCGCGCTGTTGCGCGAGGCCGCGCCGTCGATCCCGGTCTGGGCGGGAGGCGTGGTGACGAGCATCGAACCGCTCATGTCGGCGTACCACTTGTAGAGCCAGTACGCGCCGTTGGGGCTGCCGCCCTGGCCGGTGAGCAGGTCGCCGAGGGCTCCGGACTGGTTCCAGAAGGCGAGTTCGGCGTCGTGCACGCCCAGCCGCTCGAACTTGGCGATGTAGCCCACGAGAGCGCCGGGGACGCCGACCTCGGAGGGAGCGGCGTACTCCTCGATCGCGATCGGCCGCGGGCTGATGCCGTACTTGCTCTCCAGGGCGGTGACGGTGGCGATGTCACCGGCGATCTTCGAGGAGCGCGAGAGCTCGTGCCAGGCGATGATGTCCGGCACGGTGCCGGTGGCCACCGCGTTCTTCAGGAAGTTGTCCATGTCGCTGATGTTGTCCGAGAAGCTCGGGCCCTGGATCGGCGTCGTGGAGTCCTTGGAGCGGATCTCGCGGTACGTGCGGGTCCAGAAGTCCTCGAAGGTGCCGTTGGAGGAGAGCCAGGTGTTGTCGGACTCGTTCCACGGTGCGTACGCGGCCAGGTTGGTGATGCCGGAGGCCTTGGTCTGCGCGATCTGGTCGTCGACGACGGAGAACCAGTTGTTCCAGCTGAACTGGTAGGGCCAGCCCGCGTAGTAGTCGGAGAGCCGGTTGACGACCTTCGCACCGGCGCGCGCCGCCTTCGGCGCCACGGTGAGCACGTCGCCGGTGCCCTGCTGACGGCCGCCCTGCGGCTTCTGGACGAAGGTGTTCGGCTTGATGGCCTGCACCAGGCTGTCGGACGGGGTGGTGGCGTTCGCCAGTCCGTAGAGGCTGCCGGTGGCGACGTGGGTGACAGGCCGCAGCACCTGGTTGGCGCTGACCACCAGGGTCGTGGAGGGAGAGGCCGCGGCCTGTGCGGGCGCGCCGGTGAACGCCGTCGAGGTCACGGCCACCACCGCGACTCCGAGGCCGAGCACGCCTACCGGCCGGCGGCCGTGCTGACGCTGCGTGGATCCACGCATGAGGAAGACACCCTTCCGGGGAAGTGGGGGGAAGCGCACGGCCGCTGCCGGGCGCGGCGACGGTCGGACCGCCCGTCAGACGGCCCGCCGATCGTGGGGTTGCCCGATGCCGTTGCGCAAATGGGCAACCCTTTGTTCACCGCACAACGTAGGTGTGACTCCCCCGGCCGGTCAAGGGAGCGTGCAGGATCGCGCACACCGCCGTTTTCCTCCGGGGCGGTCAGACCCCGCTGATCGTCCACTGGTTGTTGGTGCTGGAGTTCGGTGCCCACATCACCGTGGTGGAACCGGCGGCGGTGCTGCCCGCACCGTCGAGGGCGGTGCCGGTCCCGCGGTTGACGATCTGGTAGCGGCCGCTCCCCACGCTGACGAGGGACCACTGCTGGTTGTTGCCACCGTTCCACGCCGTCTGCCGGGCGGGGGCGCCGTTGGAGGCGTCACCCCAGCTGTCGGCGACCATTCCGTTCGTGCGGTTGACGATGCGGTAGTAGCCGCTGCCCAGGTCCACCAGCTGCCACTGGAGGTTGCTGCTCCCGTCGTAGTTCCACTGCTTGAGGTTGGAGCCGGAAGCGACGCTGCCGCCGCTGTCCAGCACCAGCCCGGTGGTGGCGTTGGCGATCTTCACGTACCCGCTCCCGGTGCCGCCCGCGCCCAGCGCGGGGATCTGGCCGGAGAAGGTCAGCTTGACGGTGTAGGCCAGCGCGCTGAAGGGCGCGTTCGAGGAGGGCATGGACAGGTGCAGGCCAGAGCTGTCCTGGGCCGGTGCGGGCAGGTCGATGTAGCTTCCCGCGCTGTTGCCCAGCAGTTGGGCTCTGGTGAGGCTGCCGATGGCGAACCGGTTGGAGTTGAGTGAGGCGATGGTCATCGTGCCGCCCTGCCAGCCCAGGGATGTGGCGTACAGGACCCGGTTGTCCTGGCTGCGGGTGAAGCGGACGTCCTTCGCCACGCCGGCCACGGGTCCGCTGAAGGATCCGCCGCCCATCGCGGTCGGGCCCTCGCCGTAACTGGACCAGGAGCGCGTGCCGTACACGGCCTCCCCGAAGCGGCCGAGCCAGTCCCCCATTCCGCGCAGCACGGTCTGCTGGCCGGAGGGGATGGTGCCGTCGGCCATGGGGGCGATGTTCAGCAGCATGGTGCCGCCCTTGGCGGTGCGGTCGATCAGCGCGTGCAGCAGTGCCTGCGTCGAGTAGTAGCCGATGCCCGCGGTGTAGCACCAGCTGGACGAGGAGATGCTGTCGTCGGTGAGCCAGTAGGGCGTCATGAGCCCCGCCGGACCGCCGCGCTCGAAGTCGAAGACCTCGCCCTTGTTGTCCAGGCCGTCCTTGTACGTCGCGGCGACGTCCTTGTTCCATGCCACGGCCTTGTTGTAGTAGTACGCCAGGAACTGCAGCCGGTAGGACTCCTGCACCAGGCCCAGGTCGAAGTCCTGCCAGATCAGGTCGGGCTGGTAGCCGTCGATGACCTCGACCAGCTTGCTGTACCAGAGCTGGTTCTCCGCGGCGGTCCCCTGCTGGCCGAAGAGGATGCGCAGCGTCGGGTCCGACTGGGACGGCACGTGGTCGTAGTAGCCGTTGAAGTGGTAGGCGTGGTGCAGGGACGCCATGAACTTCAGGCCCTGGCCGCGGATGGCCTGGGCGTGCTGCGCCACGAGATCGAGCTTGGGACCGTGCCGTACCGAATTCCACGGGTTGGACGCGCTGTTCCACATGGAGAAGCCGTCGTGGTGCTCGGCCACGGGCCCGGCGAACCTGGCCCCCGCGTCCTTGAACAGCGCCGCCCATGCGGCCGGGTCCCAGTTGCCGCCCTGCGAGACCGGCTTGGGGGCGAACTGCACGAAGTTGCCGGCCTTGTCACGTGCGCCGTCGATGAAGTTGTTGTACGGCCACACCGACGGGTCGCCGTAGGTGGCGATGTGGTGCTGGTTCTCGGCCGAGCCGCCGATGTACATGTTGCGCGGGTACCACTCGTTCCCGAACGCGGGAACGCTGAAGACGCCCCAGTGGTAGTAGATCCCGAATTTCGCGTCCTGGAACCAGGCCGGGGCCGGGGGGTGCTGGTCCACCGAGGACCAGCTGGCGCTGTAGCTGCCGGGCCCGTCCGTCGCGGCGGCTTCGGGAGCGAACCGCAGTAGTCCGAAAGCCGTCGCCGCACCGGCCGCCGCCAGCAGGTTGCGCCGACTGACTGGGGAAGAGGAAGACATGCCGAGCCTCTCGGGTTGGTTGTCGAGGTCATCTCGCTGGTCGGGGAGCCGTCCGGCCGCATCCCCGATCAGCTGCGTGTCCACTTCTGGTTGTTGGCCCCGGTGCACGTCCACAGCTCCAGCAGGGTGCCGTTGCCCGATGCGTTGCCCGTGGCGTCCAGGCACAGACCGGACTGCACACCGGTGATGGTGCCGTTCGCGTTGACCGTCCACTGCTGGTTGCTGCCGCCGTTGCAGGTCCAGATGTCCACCTTCGTACCGGGAGCCGTGCCCGCACCGGACGCGTCGAGGCAGTCGCCGCCGTAGACCCGCAGCTCGTGGGAGGACGTGCTGGTCCACTGCTGGTTGCTGCCGCCGTTGCAGTCCCACAGCTCCACCTGGGTACCGGCCGTCTGTGACTGGTTCGGCACGTCCACGCACCTGCCGGAGGCGACGCCGACGATCGTGGACGTGGTGCCGCCGTTGCCACCACCGCTGCCGGGGGTGACGGACAGGTTGTCGAACTGCGCAGTCTCGGTCTGCCCGGTCTGGTAGCCGACCTGCCCGCCGGCGAAGGAGTAGTCGTTCACGGAGCCGACCGCCGCACCGTCGATCACCGCGGAGACGGTCGAACCGGCGAAGGTGAGACCCAGGGTGTGCCACCGGTTGGTGCCCAGCGCCGCGATCGTGCCGTGGGCCAGCGTGGAGACGTTTCCGTTGGTGCTCGAACTCAGGATCGACCACGCTCCCGCATCGGTCACCCGCAGGTGGTAGGCGTTCAGGCCGCCGGTGGTGGTGTAGTCCTGCGAGTTGGCGCGGCCGAGCAGGTCGGCGTATCCGGACTGTTCCAGCAGCACGTCGGAGGAGACGGTGTAGTTGCTCCAGCCCACGTCACCGAGCAGGGCGTGCGGATCGGACAGCGCGTCCCAGGTGATCGGCTTCTGCGGACTCATCTGACGCACGCACGTCCCGCTGCGGCCGCCGCCGCAGGCGGTCGTCTCGAACGCCCCCTGCCAGTCCATGAGGTACTTCGCCTCGGTTCCGGCCGGGTAGCTGTCGAAGCTGTCGCCGTAGGGCAGCCCCAGCGAGCCCTGGGCCGGGCCGGTGGCGGTCCCCTTGCCCTGGCCGGTCGTGGTGGTCAGGGTGTAGACGCGGCCGGGCTGCACGGTGACGCTGAAGCTGCCGCCGGACGGGGTGACGTCCTCGGAGTGCACGAAGTAGTCCGCCGGACTGCTGGAGTTGAGGTTGGTCGACCACACGTGCACGGTCCCCGTGGACAGCCCTCCGCCGACGGTGAAGTTCAGGGTCTGGGCGCTGCCTGCGTCCACCGTCTCGATGACCGTGGAGTAGTCGGAGTTGTCGGTGGACTTCAGCGACACGTAGCTGCCGTTGCTGCGGCTGCCGCCGATGTAGCCGCTCGACGAGTCGAGGTACTTCCAGCCCGGGGCGGTGAACTGGCTGGTCTGCGCCATCACCCAGGCGTTCTTGCCGATCGAGTAGGAACCGGACCACGGCTGGGAGGCCAGGGCGAGTCCCATGGTGGGATACGGCAGGTTGGGCGTGACCGCGGCGACGACGGGCCAGTTGAGGTAGGCCGTCATCTTCCCGTCGATGTAGCCGCGGTTGATGCCGCGCGCCATCGCCTGGGCGCCGCCGTTGTAGTCGTCGGAGCCGTTCTCGCTCGCCCACAGCTGTTTGCCGGACGAGAGGGCGGCTGCCGGGACACTGCAGTTGGACTGGGACGACCGGTACCCGCAGGGGTAGTGCGTGCCGATGGCACCTACCGATGCGGCGAACGCGGCGTTGGAGTCGATGTCGTTGGCGATGGTCCAGTCGGAGTCCGCTCCGACGATCTCGACGCCCGCATAGCCGTTGCTGTTGAGCGCGCTGCGCAGCTGCTCGTACCACGAGACGTTGTAGCCACGCTCGTTCCAGCCGCCGAGGTAGTCGATCGTCAGCCCGTGCTGCTTGGCGCAGCCCAGCCAGGAGACCAGGTAGTTGACCATGTCCGTGGACCAGAAGTTGCCGTTGCCGATCCAGCCGGGCGCGCCCCAGGCCAGTCCGTACAGCTTGATGTTCGGATTGCGCGCCTTGGCCTGTGCCATCAGCCACCATTCGTAGCCGCGGTTGCAGTTCAGGTCGGACCGGGTGTGCTGGTGGCTGGGCTCCGCGCCGGAGGTGGAGTTGGTGTCGCCGCCGATCTCGGCCTTGAGGATCTGCAGGGAGGCGCCGTAGCCGGGCTTGAACAGGTAGTCCAGGATCTGGCCCCGCTGGGGTTCGGGGTAGTCGATCAGGAGCCGGCTGTTGCCGCCGCCGCCGCTGATGGCGCCGACGCCGTCGAAGGTCCGGCCGCCGGAGGCGCCGTTGATCGTGATGGAGGTCGCGGCCTGGGCCGGTGACGCGGCCGTGCCCACGATGCCGCCGCCGGCGAGGAGGAGGCCCAGGAGTACGACGGTCGAGGCTCGCATGCGCCGGAACAACAGGCGGAGTGCTGTCACTGTGCATTCCTTTCGCAGGGTGGGGGTCTCCTGCGGCCGGAGCCGGAGATCCGGCCGCAGGGCACGCTAATGGTGGTGGGGGGAACTCACCCGATGCGTTAGCGCTCACATTTACAGCGGGCTGAAAAGTGCCGTCTCGAAGTGGGATTGCCTGGGGGTTTCGGGGTGAGACGGTGCTCCCAACTCATTGGGTCTGTCAAGGGTGCGATGCCCGATCCGGCCTTTTGCGATAAGGGTTGACAGTGCGCGTGGAGTGATGCAGGCTGCCCCCGATCCCCTCAGAGACATCCCATCTCCCTCAGTAAGAGTCCGCTTCGTGCCGGGTTGAGATGTTAGCGCTCACTCTCCGAACCGGCGCACTGCGGCGCTGTCCCCCCACGGAAGGAAGCGCCCATGAGACGCAGATCCCTCCTCGCGCCCGTCCTGGCCGCGCTGGCTCTCGTCATGGCTGCGGCCGGCACCGCACTGAGCACCACACTCGGCACGGGTGAGTCACCCGCCGCCGTCAGAGCCGCCGCGGCCACAGCAGGTTGCGGCAGGGCTCCGACGCTGGCCAGCGGGACCCACACGATCCAGAGCAGCGGCCAGAACCGCAGTTACATCCTGAGGGTCCCCGCCGACTACGACACCAACCGCCCCTACCGGCTGGTCTTCGGATTCCACTGGGTGGGCGGCACCATGAACGACGTCGACTCGGGCGGGACCGACGGCTACAACTGGTCCTACTACGGACTCAGGCGCCTGGCCGACAGCGCGGGCAACGGCACGATCTTCGTCGCGCCCCAGGGCATCAACAACGGCTGGGCCAACACCAACGGCCAGGACGTCACCTTCGTCGACGACATGGTCAGCCAGATCGAGTCAGGCCTGTGCGTCGACACCACCCAGCTCTTCTCGTCCGGGTTCAGCTACGGCGGAGCGATGACGTACGCGCTCGCCTGCGCCCGGCCCGCGGTCTTCCGCGCGGTGGCGGTGTACTCCGGGGCCAACCTCAGCGGGTGCAGCGGGGGCACCCAGCCCGTCGCGTACATGGGACTGCACGGACTCAGGGACAACGTCCTGCCGATCGCTTCCGGGCGCTCGCTGCGGGACACCTTCGTCAGGAACAACGGCTGCACCCCGCAGAACCCGCCGGAGCCGGCCTACGGAAGCCTGACGCACATCGTCACCGCGTACTCCGGGTGCAAGCCCGGATACCCGGTGGTGTGGGCGGCCTTCGACGGAGCGGGCCACGACCCCGGCCCCATCGACGGGTCCACCGGCGACGGCTGGCACACCTGGACCTCGGGAGAGGTCTGGAAGTTCTTCACGCAGTTCGACTCCTCCGCCCCGCCCACCAGCCCGCCGCCCACCAGCCCGCCGGCGGGCAACCAGCAGATCGTCGGCCAGCAGTCCGGCCGATGCCTCGACATCAGCAACTCCACGACCGCCAACGGCACTCAGGCTGAGCTGTGGGACTGCAACGGCGGCAGCAACCAGCGGTGGACCTATACCGCGGGCAAGCAGCTCATGGTCTACGGCAGCAAGTGCCTGGACGCCTCCGGCCAGGCAACCGCCAACGGCACCGCCGCGGTGATCTGGGACTGCAACGGCCAGGCGAACCAGCAGTGGAACGTCAACTCCGACGGCACGATCACCGGTGTGCAGTCGGGGCTGTGCCTGGACGCCTCCGGCCAGGCAACCGCCAACGGCACGAAGGTCCAGCTGTGGAGCTGCACGGGCGGTTCGAACCAGCGGTGGGGCCTGCGCAGCTGAGCGGGGCCGGACGGGCGGGCACCGTAGGCCGGAGCACCTGACACGCGATCTCGCGGCGGCAGTCCTGGAGCACCTGGGATCTTCGTCCGGGTGGACTGCCGCCGCGCAGAGGGCCGTCCTCGGCGGGTGGGGCCGAGGACGGCCCTCTCCCTGCCACGGGCCGGTCGGGGAGGCGGACGCCCGCGGCGTTCGCTCCGCCCTTCGTCACAGGGCGGCCGCGTCCCCTGGGCGGGCGGAGGGGTCGGCCGGCGTCCGACGGCCGCGGGGAGCCGTGAGCAGCACCGAGCGTGTCGTTCAGCGCACCGGAGCGGAACGCGGGGTCCCGGTGGCGACAAGGGTCACCACGTCGGCGAGGCGCAGGAACCATTCAGTTCGGCCAGGACGGCTGGGAGCATCAGATGCCGCGGCTGCGGGCGGGTGCCGTCGCACATCGAGATCGCCACCGTCTGCCCGGGTCGGATCAGCTCCCGCAGCGGAGGCCCGGCGACCGGGCGCCGCAGCGCTGCGACCAGTGCCGCGGCCTGGTCGGGGACGGCTTCGTGGTGCACCGGCTCGGCCAGGGCGGTCACGGCAGGGTCGACGTCGATGTCCGGCCCGCTCTCGCCGTAGGCCAGCCGTGTTCTCACCGCTCTCGTCCCTCCGGTCCGGTCGTCACGGGTGGCTGCCCTCACCGCTGTGGGGAGCCTCCTGGCCGAAGTGCTCGCGCAGCCACCGCTCGGTCGTACTCACATGGATCAGTGCGGCAGCCTCGGCCAGGGCGCGGTCCCGTACGGCCAGGGCGCCGTAGATCGCCCGGTGCTCCGCGACGGTGCGGTCCCCCGCCCTGTCGTCGACCAGTCCGCGCCACACCCGGGCACGCACCGTGCGACCGGAGATGCCCTCCAGCAGGGTGGCCAGCGTGCTGTTCCCCGCGGAGGCGACCACGGCACGGTGGAAGGCGGCGTCGTGCTGGTTGAGCAGCTCGACGTCGTCCCCGGCGTGCGTCATCACGTCCAGGTGGTACTTGATCTCGGCCAGGTTCTCCTCGGTGATCCGGTCGGCGGCCAGGCCTGTGGCGATCGGTTCGAAGAGTCTTCGGACCTCCATCAGCTCCAGCAGCTTGTCGCCACGCAGCAGTTCCACCGCGGCCCCGAGGCCTTCCAGCAGCAGCGCCGGCTCCAGACTGGTCACATAGGTGCCGTCCCCACGCCGGATCTCCAGGACCCGTGCGACGACGAGGGCCTTGACCGCCTCACGCATCAGGTTGCGGGAGAGCCCGAGGTCGGAGGCGAGCTGCTGTTCCGGAGGCAGTTTCGCCCCGGGAAGGAGGTCTCCGGAGTGGATGAGTTCCCTGATCCGGGCGATGGCCTTGTCGGTCAATGACATCGAATCGTCCCCGCTCCCCTGATGGCGCCCGCATGAGCGTAACAGGGTCATCCGATGTCTCACAGGTTCAGGAGGGGGCTTCCCGGCATCACGGCTCACTCCTCCCACTCACCACAGGCACAACGTACGTCCCCAGCAGGACTTTCGCCGTCGCCGGGAGCACACCGCCGGGGCGACCCGAGCAGATCCATCCCATGTCGTCCCGCAGCCCGGGGTGCCGGCCCCGTGTCGGGGACGGCACCCCGGGCGCGGTCGGCGCCGCGGACGGACTGCGGGGCCGGCCGGCAGGGGCGTGCGGTTGCTGTCAGCCAAGGGTCCATTGCTGGTTGCTGCCGCCGTTGCAGGTCCACAGTTCGGCCGGCGCGCCGTTGGCGGTGGAGGCTCCGGTGACGTCCAGGCACAGCCCCGACTGGGTGCCGGTGACGGTGCCGTTGGAGTTGACGCTCCACTGCTGGTTGGCACCACCGTTGCAGGACCAGATCTCCACCTTCGTGCCCGGCGAGGTCTGGTTGTCGTAGGCGTCCAGACACATCTGCGAACCACCCGGGTACACCGCCAGCTGACCCGACGACGTACGCGTCCAGCCCTGGTTCACCTGACCGTTGCAATCCCAGATGTCCACCTGCGTGCCCGCCGTGACAGACGAGTTCGGCACATCCAGACACTTGCCCGCACCCACCGCGTGCAGCGCACCCGTGTTCCCCGTGCCGGTGCCCGTCGTCGCGCCCGCCTGGGCGATCACCTGCTGTGCACCGGACGGCCAACTGGTGCCACTGACCTGGACGTTGCCGGTCAGGACGTTGTTGTGGGGTGAGCCGGTGGCCACCTGGGTGGCACCCGAGTTGTACCAGTTGGTGTCGAAGGTGCTGTCGTTGGTGTTGTTGGTGCTGCCGGCGTTGGTGAAGGCCCATACGCCGGAGTCCTGGATGACGTTGTTCTTGAGGGTGACGTAGCGGGAGCCCTCGTCGAGGTACAGGCCCACGGTGTGCTGGTTGTCGTAGACGTAGTTGTGGTCGATGGTCGTGCCGGGGTTGGCGGACAGGTTGTAGATGCTCCCGCCGTCGTGGAACACCTTCTTCGTGCCGTGCACGGCGTTGTAGCTGACGACCGTGTTCTTCAGTGTCGTGGGCGTGCTGTACACGGGCTGGTAGTTGTACAGCCCGCGGTTGCGGTAGTCCTGACTGCCTCCGGGGTCGTTGGCACCCCAGCCCCAGCCTATGTCGATGCCGTCGTACGCCAGGTTCGACACCTCGTTGTGACTGATGACCGCGTGCGTGACATAGGTCGACAGGATGCCGGCCATGTCCTTGTAGTCCTTGGCGACACCGGAGATCCGATTGCCCTGGATGGTGATGTCCTGGTTGGTCATCGCCGCGTCGGACGGGTGGTGGGCGTCCGGCTGCACACCGCCCACCACGATGCCTGCGCCGGAGTCGTCGGTGAAGGTGCTGTCGGAGACGGTGACGGAGGAGGCGCCGAGCCCCACCCCCGAGGCATGTGCGTCGGCGTCGTTGCCGATCCCCAGGCCCACCTGGCCCAGGTGCGCGAAGGTGTCACCGGTGAAGGTGATGCCACGGGCGGCGGAGACCTGGACCGCCGCCGGCACCTGGCTCCAGCTGTTTCGGGCCGCTTCGAACAGCGGGCATCCGGACTGACAGGACGTCATGAAGTCCGAGGGCTGGGTGAAGGTGCGTCCCAGGAAGGCACCGCTCTGCTGGTCGGCGTAGCCGGTGGACGTGCTGGGCTGGAGCCAGGTGGTGTGCTGGAAGGCGATCCCCTTGACGGTGATGTCATGGGCAGGATCGGCGTAGGAGCCGCCGATCTGGAGCAGAGAGGTCAGGCGAGGCAGCTCGACGTCGTGTGCTGTGGGCGACCAGTTGGCGGGTGCCTTGTAGTACAGCTGCCCGGCCTGGGGGTCGAGATACCACTGGCCGGCGGTCTTCAGGAAGCTGTAGGAGTTCTCCAGTTGGAGGCTGCCGCCGGCGAAGGGGCTGGCAAGGGTGTCGTAGCCCCAGTTGTTGTTGTTCCAGGCCGGTTGCTGCATCGTGACGGTGCTGCCGCTGATGGACTGGACCGGCGCGTAGCGGTCGGTGAAGGAGTTCTGGCTCTCCAGTTCGATCCGGTTCTGCTGGGGAAGCGTGGCCAGGTAGTTCAGTGCGGAGTTGACGACGGTCATCCCGCCGGCGGTGATCTTGACGTCGCTGCGGGCGATCGAGATGGACGCCCGTGGCGCCAGGGCCCCGTCGACGTACAACTGCCGCGAGTCGGACCCGGCGGTCACGGACGCGGCGTAGATGTTGTTCGACGTGTCCTTCAGCGTCCACCCCGTCACCTGCTGCCCGCCCGAAAGCACCGGCTGCTCGCCGGGAGCCGCCTGCCAGACGACCTGATGGCCGTTGGTGCCGGAGTCCGCGCTGCCCAGGACGAGCGGGGACGACATGCGGTAGGTGCCGCCCGCCAGTTGCACGACAACGTCGCCGCTCATGTTCGCGTGGACGGCCTCGACCGCGGTCTTCGCCTGAGCCGGCGAACAGGGCGCCGACACCGAGCACGCGGTACCGCTGCCGGCCGGGGAGACGTACAGGGTGGTCATGGCCGCCGCGTGCGACGTGACGGCCGGAGCCGCGACGACGGCGCCGACGGCAAGGACCGCGACAAGAACCGCCCTCGGCGGTCGGCTGCGGTGCAGGCCCTTGCGCGGACGGATGGACGTCATGCTCCACTCTCCTTCTGTGTGGGTGAAGGCCGGTCGGCGGCGCCGAAACGCTCGCGCCGTCGGCACGAGCCCCCGCCGTGGGGCACATGTGGTAGCACCTATGACGCCCTGGAACCCGAGCATGCATCAGTCTCTTATCGGTGGAGAACCGAAGCACCGCAGGGCCGAAATCACCCTGAACCTCACATGTCATCAGCTCGACGAGGAGATCGCGACCGCTCACACGCAGTGGGGACAGGGCGCGGGGAGAACCCGGGATACGGGGTGCCGAAATGAGACTGACACATTCTCGTTCCGGACCTCAAGAGGTGCGTCGCGCGCAGGTTCCGGGCTCCCCCGCTCCCCCGACGGGGGCAGGGACTGCTGCGGCTCCCCCGGTCCCTGTCGTGGACCGAGGGAGCGGTCGTCCGAACGGCCTGGCGCCTATCCCAGGGTCCATTGCTGGTTGCTGCCGCCGTTGCAGGTCCACAGTTCGGCCGGCGCCCCGTTGGCGGTGGAGGCTCCGGTGACGTCCAGGCACAGCCCCGACTGGGTGCCGGTGACGGTGCCGTTCGCGTTGACGCTCCACTGCTGGTTGGCACCACCGTTGCAGGACCAGATCTCCACCTTCGTGCCCGGAGACGTCTGGTTGTCGTAGGCGTCCAGACACATCTGCGAACCACCCGGGTACACCGCCAGCTGACCCGACGACGTACGCGTCCAGCCCTGGTTCACCTGACCGTTGCAATCCCAGATGTCCACCTGCGTGCCCGCCGTGACAGACGAGTTCGGCACATCCAGACACTTGCCCGCACCCACCGCGTGCAGCGCTCCGCCACCGCCCGTCGGCGGCGTGGTGATCGAACTGCCGCCCGCGACCCGGTACATCACCGTGCCGTGCGCCGGCACCGAGGCGCTGACGGCGCCCGAGGTGGTCGACGTCGCACCCGACCACAGGTCGGTCAAGGTGTAGCTGGATGCGCCCGACTTACCGATCGCGGCAGCCGTGGTGCTGATCGTCGCGGTCGACCCGGTCTCGTTGAACAGTGCCACCGACACGTCGCCGTTGGACAGCGGTTTGGCCATCACGTCCAGGCCACCCGCGGAGGACACCAGGGTGCCCTGCTTGCCCAGCGGGTCCTGGTCCACCGCAATGACACGGGAGTTGGTGTAGATGGACAGCGTGGAGGAGCTTGCGGAGGCTATGTTGGTGCCCGCGATGAGAGGCGCCGCCATTTCCGACCACAGGCTGAACTCGGTGCGGGCCTCGGTGTCGGTCAGGGAACCATTTCCGACCTCCAGCATGTCGGGATCGTTCCAGTGCCCGGGACCGGCGTAGGCGGCCAGACCCACGTTGCTGTGGAAGATCGACAGCATGCTGGAGTAGCTGGCGTTGATGTCACCTGTGGTGCGCCAGCTGTTACCGACACCGGCGCCCCAGGTCCACACATTCTCCTGACCCCAGTTGCACAGGCTGTACAGGATCGGACGGCCGGTCGCCGCGAGCGCGTCGCGCATCGCGGTGTAGCGCGTCTGCCCCGCCACACCGTTGTTGTTGCAGTTGTCGTACTTCAGGTAGTCGACACCCCAGGAGGCGAAGCTCGCCGCGTCGGTCGTCTCATGCCCCAGGCTCCCGGGATACCCGGCACACGTCGCGGTACCGGCGTCCTCGTAGATCCCCAGCTTCAGGCCCAGCGAGTGCACGTAGTCCGCCGTGCCCTTGATGCCGTCGGGGAATTTCGACGGGTCCGGCACAAGCCGCCCCGACGAGTCCCGGGTGTGCGTCATCCAGCAGTCGTCGATGTTGACGTAGGTGTAGCCGGCGGCCTGCATACCGTTGTTGTGCATGGCCAGAGCCGTGGACTTGATGAGCGACTCCGAGACGTTGCACCCGTACGCGTTCCAGTCGTTGAATCCCATCTGCGGGGTCGAGGCCAGCCCGTTGCCCAACGCGGCAGCGGGCTGGGCTGCTCCGGAGGCAGCCAGCGACGCGCCAGCGGCGAGCAGCAGAGCCGACGCTGTTAGCGCTAACACTTTTCTCAGCGGCGACCGCTCGAGGCGGCGCCCGAATTTCACATGTCGGTTGACCATGATGTGTCGACCTCCTGGCCGAGTCGTGGGGGGAGAGGTGCCTGCCACCAGCCCCCGCCCGCACGGGACGAGGTCGACCGATGGCCACGTGGCCGTGGCGGGTCAGGAAACATGGCCAGGACGGCACCGGCGGGCGCGTCAGCGGCGCCCGTTGTGTGGAATAGATAACTCCTGTGCGTTCAGGGCGTCAAGAGCTGTGGAAAAATGTCTTTCCTGAGGGAACAATCCGCGCGACAGAGCACCCGCTCACCGGTGTACGTTCCAGAACAGGCTCGAAAAGGCCGCCGGGAACCCACCGTCCCCGGCCGAGCAGCAGCCGCGGTTCAGCCGAACACGCGGCGCTGGATCTCGCGACGGTAGTCTTCCAACGTCTGGTCCAGGTGAACGGTGGCCGCCTGCGCCGCGGCCTCCGCGTCGCCGTCCTTGATCGCGCGGTGGATCGCGGCGTGCTCGGCCACCGCCTCCTCCGCGTGGCCGCCCACCGTGCCGTGCAACCCGATGGTGCTGGACTGGCGCTGCAGGCGCCGGGCCTCCCGGACGGCGTCCACCAGGAAGGGATTCTGCGAGGCCTTGGCGACACTGAGGTGGAAATCGTCGTCGCCGCGGTCGAACAGCTCGCGCCGGCCGGTCAGATGGCCTTGCCGACACATCTCGGCGGCCTCCTCGATCGCGCGCAGGTCCGAAGGCGTCGCACGTGTGGCGGCCAGCCGGCTGGCCGCGGCTTCCTGCACACGGCGGAACTCGAACAGGCGGTAGACGTGGTCGAGGTCGGTGGGAAGGAAGAAACTCCCCCACAGTGACGAGCCCAGCATGCCCTCGTCGTTCGCCACGAACAGGCCGCGACCCTTCTGCGCGCGGATCCGTCCGATGGCCGAAAGGATCTTGACGGCCTCACGTACCACCGTCCTGCTGGTACCCAGACGCGAGGCGAGCTGGTTCTCCGTCGGCATCCGGTCGCCGGGCTGCAGTTCCAGATCGGCGATGAGCCGCAGGATCTCCTCGGCCACACGTTCGTAGCCGGGGCGGTAGGCCACGGTTTCCTGCGCGTCCGCGGGCGCCGGTGCGGGGCCGCCGGTCGCCGGGAGTACGTGGTTGCCGTCCAACGCCCGCCCCCTTCATCTCCCGTCGTCAGCCGCGGGCACGCGACTGGTCCGACGTGTACGCCGCAGCATACAGCGTGTGCTCGTCTCGACGATATGTGTACGACTTATCTCCTTCACTCACGCATCGTCCTCACTCTCAGAACGCTTCAAATGCCTCAATCTGTCACCGCTCCCCCAAGAAGATCCTGGAAATAACCATGCTCATCCTGTTGACTCACGCTCGGCTGGCGCTTGTTATATGTGACCAAACGCGACGCTCCCCACGACGTAGTGGAGTTGTTCATGACAGCCAAGGTCCGCGCGGTCGGCGCGCGCACACCTGACGGAACCCGCGGAAACCGCGGACGCGCCGGCCTTCCGGCCCTGGTGGCCGGCGTCCTTGCGCTGGCCACGGTCGCCGCCTGCGGCGGAGGCAGCAACGGCAACGGCTCCCGGGGTGGCTTCAAGCCCGTCAAACAGACAGGCGGCGCCCTGACCGTGTGGGTGGATGCCTCGCGCATGGACGCCGCCAAGCTCTACCAGAAGCAGCACCCGGACGTGAAGATGAACGTCGTCAGCTATGACGGCGACGCGAACGGCTCCAACTACCTGCGCACCAAGGTCAGTCTGTTCAACCGCACCCGCAAGGGCTGGCCGGACGTGGTGTTCAGCTCGCAGAACAACGAGACCACCTGGGCGGTCGACGCCGGATTCGCCGCCCCGCTCGACAAGGGACTGATACCGGCGGCAAAGCTGGCAGGCTGGGCCAAGGGCGCCAACGCCCCCTGCACGGTCAACGGCACGCTGTACTGCCTGCGCAACGACCTCGCCCAGACCGTGCTGTGGTACGACGCCCCGCTGATGAAGCAGTGGGGATACCAGGTCCCGCAGACCTGGGAGGAGTACCAGGCCCTCGGGGAGAAGGTGGCCACCGAGCACTCCGGATACCTGGTCGGCTCGGCCGGCGACACCTGGGCACCCGAGCTTTACATGTGGCCGAGCAGGTGCGGAGCCAACCAGATCACCGGCCCCAAGGCGGTGACGGTGAACACCGGCAGCGCGAACTGCAGGCGCATGGCGTCGCTGCTCGACACCCTCGTCAGGAACAAGACGATGTCCATGAGCAGCGTGTTCAGCTCGGACTTCGACAAGAACCAGGCCGGCCGGATCCTCATGATGCCCGGCCCCTCCTGGTTCGGCGGCGCCCTGTTCCAGGGGTCGTTCAAGACTCCGGCGCACCGGATCGCCGTCGCGCCGATGCCCAGATGGTCCGCCGACAGCGCGAGCACGTCGGGCAATGTCGGCGGCGGGACCTGGCTGCTGTCCGCACACAGCACCAACCTCAGGGCCGCCGCGGACTTCCTGACGTGGGTGACCACCTCGGACGACTACCAGGCCCGGCTCGCACCCGGTTACCCGGCCTACTCCGCCGCGGCGAAGGACTGGCTGGCCAAGCAGGCCTCCTCCGACTACTTCAGCGGGGACATCGCCGCGCCGCTGCAGGCCGCGGCGGAAGAGGTCTGGCCGGGTTGGGGCTACGGCCAGTTCAGTCAGGAGGCCGTCTGGGCCGCCACGGTGACCCCGCAGCTGACGGCGGGCAAATCCATGGTGTCCCTGCTGCCGGCCTGGCAGACGGCGGTCGCCAACTACGCGCGCGCCGCCGGCTACAAGGTCACCACCCCGTGACGGCACGGACCGGCGGGGCGAGCCGCGCACCGCTGCACGGTTCGCGCACGCTGTGGCCCGGCCGGGCCGGGCACGGTTTCGTCGCCGCCTACACGGTCCTGCTGGTCGCCTTCGGAGTGGTACCGACCGGCTACGCGGTCTACTTCGCCTTCACCGACGGCGGCGGAACCTTCAGCGGCCTGTCCAACTTCTCCACCGCCGTCGACGACTTCCGCTTCACACCTGCCGTCGGGCACGTCGCGCTCTACCTCCTCTGGTGGCTGGTGTCACTGGTCGTGTTCGTCGTCGCGCTGGCGCTGCTGCTGCACCGGCTGACGCTGAGCGGCGCGGGCAGGACACTGCGGTTCCTGTACTACGTGCCCGGTGCCCTCGCCGGAGCGGCCGGAGTCATGGTGTGGCTGTTCGTCCTGGACCCCGCGGTCAGCCCGGTCGGCTTCCTGCTGCGGGCCTTCGGCTACGACACCTTCGGCGAGGTCGTCGCCCCTGGTCACCTGCCGATCCTGTTCACCCTCATCGCCTTCTGGACCGGGGCCGGCGGCTGGATCGTAGTGATGTACGGGGCGCTGAACAACATCTCGCAAGACGTCCTGGAAGCGGCGCGAATCGACGGCGCGGGTGCCTGGCAGACCGCCTGGCGGATCCAGATCCCGCTACTGCGCAAGTGGATCGTCTACATGGTCATCCTCGCCTTCGCCGGCGGCACCCAGCTGTTCGTCGAACCGCAGCTGCTGACCCAGGCGAGTGTCGGCGTGGCCGGCCGGGACTACTCCCTCAACCAGCTCGCGTACGACTTCGCGTTCCAGAACAACGACGTCAACACCGCGGCCGCCGTGTCGGTGGAGCTGCTGGTGGTCGGGCTGGCCGTGGCAGGGGTCTTCGTGGCCAGATCGGGGTTCTTCGATGCGGACTGACATCCGGCGAGCGGCGGTCGCCACCCCCGCCGGCAGCGCGCCTGCGCCCGGCCGGGCCGGCCGGACGCAGGCCGGCCGCTCCGAGCGCGGGCGCGTCAACCCGCTTCCCGCCCTCGTGCTCCTGCTGTTCGCGGTCTTCTTCGTGCTGCCGGTGCTCTGGCTGCTGCTGGCCGCTACCAAGACCGACGACCAACTGGTGCACGACAATCCGCTGTCGTTCGGCTCCTTCCACACACTGCACGCGAACTGGACGGCCCTGATCGCCTACCAGGACGACGCGATCTTCATGTGGCTGCGGAACTCGGCCGTCTATTCCTTCCTCGCCCTGGTGATCACCCTGAGCGTGGCGGTGCCGGCCGGCTACGCGCTGGCGATGACGGAGTTCCGGGGGCGACGCACGCTGCTCGTCGCCACCCTCGTGGTGATGCTGATGCCGAACGCCACACTGGTCGTGCCGCTGTTCCTCGAAGTCAACGCGGTCCACCTGATCGGATCCATGTGGTCGATCATCCTGCCGTACGCCTTCTACCCGTTCGGGGTGTACCTGGCCTACATCTACTTCAGCACCGCCCTGCCCGGAGAGCTGCTGGACGCGGCACGGCTGGACGGGTGCTCGGAGTTCGGCGTCTTCCGCCGGGTGGCGCTCCCGCTCGCCGCGCCCGTGGTCGCCCTGGTGGGCTTCTTCAGCTTCGTCGCCAACTGGACCAACTACTACCTGCCGTACGTCATGCTGCCGCAGAGCGACCAGTTCCCGGTGCAGGTCGGGCTGGGTACCCTGCTCGACTCCGTCCCGCAGTTCAACCCGACGGCGAGCACGTTGCAGGTCGAACGCCCCGAACTGGCCCTGGCGACGCTGCTGGCGATCGTCCCCGTACTGGTCGTCTTCCTGTTCTCCCAACGGTTCCTGGTAGCGGGCATGCTCGCCGGCGCGACCAAGAACTGACTCAGCCGGTCGTCCCGCACGGCGCTCGGCACACCGGACGGCGCCGTGCCGGAGCGAGCCGTGCCCGAACGCGAATGGAGCTCCTCCGATGCATCCGGTCATCACGGCCTCGGTGCCGCTGCTCGAACCACCGACCTGGGCGACGGCGCAGCGCGAGCTGTTCGACCTGCTCGACCGGGCCTGGCGCCGGTTCGCCCGCGACTTCACAGGTCCCGACGGACGGCTGCGCTACACCGGCGAGCTCACCTCCCGGGACGGCGTGGACGACTTCTACGAGGTCTTCTTCAACTGGCCCCAGCTCTACCTGCTCGGAGGCGCGGACGACCTGCTGGCCCAGTCCGAGCACCACTGGGAGGGCGTCACCCGCCAGCTGACCGAGCTGGGCATGCTCAAGGACGAGTACGAACGCGGCTACGACTGGTTCCACCAGGGCGAGAGCCTGCTGCTGCTGTACTTCCTGTGCATGGCCGCCCCCGACCGGTGGGCCGAGCGGGCGCGGCGCTTCGCGGACCTGTACGTCGAACCCGGACACGGCAACTACGACCCCGGCCGGCGCATCATCCGCCGGCCGCACAACGGCAGCGACCGGGGGCGTGAGGGCCTGTCGGACGGCGACACCTACCCATGGCTGCCGAAGGAAGCGCAGATGTACGGCTTCCCCCTCGACTGGACCCTGCCGGCGGGCGCGGAGCAGCCTCCGCTCGACGCCGACCCGCGGCTCGGCACGGAGATGCGCCGCCGGATGGGGGACGGTGACACCGCGGCCAACCTCTCCGCCGCAGGCCTCGTCCTGAACGCCTGGATACTCTCCGGCGAGCAGCGCTACGCCGACTGGATCACCGGGTACGTGGGCGCCTGGCGGGAGCGCGCAGCCGCCAACGGGGGCATCCTGCCCGACAACGTCGCGCCGGACGGCACCGTCGGCGGTCTGCTCGACGGGCGGTGGTACGGCGGCCACTACGGCTGGTCCTGGCCGCACGGCTGGTACAGCGTGGGGCACGCGGCGATCGTCGCCGCCCTGGCGGGCGCCGCGGTCAGCGGCGACGACTCGTACCTGGAGCTGGTGCGGCCGGCCCTCGAGGAGATCATCTCGCACGGCAAGGTGATGGCCTTCACCGAGTCCGACTCCAGCATCCGGTCCAAGTGGATCCCGCAACTCGCGGAGGACGTGAACACCCCGACCTTCCATGTGCCCTTCCGGTACGGCGACGAGGGCTGGTTCGACTACAACCCCATGCTGATGGCCGTCCCGACCGCGCTGTGGCACCACACCGCCTCGCACGCCGACCGTGCGCGCATCGACCGCCTGCGCGCCGCCGCCGGACACGACTGGCGCACGGTCCGCTCCTTCCGCAGCAAGGAGGAGGCCGGCCACGAGGAGCCCTGGCTGGCCTACCTGGCGGGCGACGACCCTGCCTATCCGGAGAAGATCCTGGCGGCGGCCCAGGCGCAGGTGCGGCATCGGCTGGCGCGTATGGAGAAGTACCGCGACCGGGACGTGCCGGAGGCCGACATCCACCTGTGGCAGCAGTCCAATCCGGTGGTCACCGAGGCTCTTGTCCAGCTGACCTGGGGCGGTCCCCAGGTGGTCTACAACGGCGGTCTGCAGCAGGCACGGGTGCGCTACCACGACGCCGCCGCCCGCCGCCCGGGGCTTCCCCCCGGGGTCGCGGCGCTGGTCTCGGCCATCGACCCGGACGCCACGGTTGTCGATCTGGTCAACCTCGATCCCGAAGCGGCGCGGGCGGTGATCGTCCAGGCGGGCGCGTTCAGCGAGCACTCCATCCGCACCGTGGAGTACACCGTCTGCGAGGACCCGTCCTGGATCGGTGACCTGTACGACTACGGCCACACCGCCCCGGCGGTCACCACCAGGTCGGTGACGGTCGGCGGACCCTGGCTGCAGGTGGTCCTCCCCCGCTCCAGTACCGTCCGGCTCACCCTGCAGCTCGGCCTGCGCACCCGGACGCCCACCTACCGCACACCTCTCGACGAGCCGGCGCCCCGGGACCCGTCGTGAGACGGCGGACGACGGGCAGCGGCGGTCGCAGCGCCCCGAGGAGCGGACATGACCATGCATCGCTCGTCCGGTGGCGCCGCGGCGGGCCGTGCGCCGGTACTCGGCAGCGCCGTCCACTTCTGGGAGCTGATCCCGGGCCCCGTGGGTGAGAGCCGCCCCCGGCCGTCGCAACCGGGGGCGGCTCCCGGACTCATGTCACGTCAGCTGCGGGCCCACTTCTGGTTGGTGGCCCCGGTGCACGTCCACAGCTGCACGAGCGTGCCGTTGGCGGTGCCGTAGGCACTCGCGTCCAGGCAGAGGCCCGTCTGGACGTTGGTGACGGTGCCATCCGAGTTGACGTTCCACTTCTGGTTGTTCTGGCCGTTGCAGTCCCAGATGATCGCCTTGGTACCGTTGGCCGTTCCACTGCCCTCGTCGTCCAGGCACTTCGTGCCGTAGACCTTCAGCTCCTTGGCGCCGGTGAGGGTCCACTGCTGGTTCGAACCGCCGTTGCAGTCCCACAGCTCGGTCTGCGTGCCGTTGGTCTGGCTGAGGTTGGGTACGTCGAGGCAGCGCCCGGAGGCGTTGCCTCGCACCACGCCGCTCGTGCCGTCCCCGCCGGAGGACGAGCCGCCGTAGCCGGCGGCAGTGATGCTGGCCTGCACCGCGTTCTCGGTGGCGTCCGTGGGGAAGCCGGCCGTGATGGCGCCCTCGAAGAACTCGCCCTGGCCGGAGACGCTGTTGTCGCCGCCGGTACCCAGCAGCAGGGAGCTGTCGGTCTTCATCGGCGAGTAGCCGTTCGGCAGCCCGCCCGAATACGTCGTGGTGAGTCCTCCGGAGGCCGCGTTGCCGTATTTCAGTGTGAAGTTGCTGGTTCCGTTGTTCTTCTCCCAGGCGCTCACGAACGGGAAGTGCACGCCCTGGTTGTTGGCGTCGTGGTTGGACCCGCTCCCGGTGTGGAACATGCCGTTCTCCAGGTCGGCCTCCACCCAGGGACCGGTACCTGTGCAGCCGCCGAACCAGCAGGCGTTGCCCCAGTAGATCGAGTTCATGGTGGCGTTGCCCGTGTCGGTGTGCGTGTTCTCGCCGCTGCCGTAGTCGAAGCAGCACCACTGGTTGGTGAAGTTGGACGAGGTCACCATGTAGATGCCCTCGGGCTGGGAGCCGGTGGGTGCTCCGCTGGCATGGTCGATCCGGTAGCCCACGCCCTGGTTGACCTTGACCCCGAAGACCGGGTGGCCGCCCGCGGTGACCGGCAGCGCCGCCGCGTCGGCGCCCACGTCCGCCCCGTTCGCGCCCGGTCCCTTCCAGTAGCCGCCCCAGGAGATGGGCAGGTCGTTGTGGCGGGAGGTCTGGTCGTAGATCTTGCTGATGATGCACGACGTACCCGCGCAGAACGACGTCTGGGCCGACGCGTCGGCGTACCCGCCCGCCGTCAGCAGGCCCACGTCGTGGTACGTGTGGTCGGAAGCGCGCTGGACCTGGTACAGCGGGCCGTTGTAGGCGGCGAACAGCGCGCGGGTCGTGGAGTGCGCTCCGATGCACGGTGTGCCGCCGTCGGCGTAGATGTCGCAGGGCAGGGACGCGGCCGCGGCGGCCGCCGGCCGGGCCGCCCCGGCGGCCGAACCGCGCGCGGCGGCCCGGCCGCCGAAGACGGCCGTGGCCATCGCCAGGGCGAGCAGGAGGATGAGCAGGGGTCTTGCCCGCCACAGGCCGGTGGACGGGGTGGGTGCGGAACTGTGCATCGGCTCTCCTTCGAGTGTGGAATGGTGCGTGACTCAGCCGGGGACCAGGGCGGTCCACTCCTGGTTCACCTGTCCGTTGCAGTCCCACAGCTGGGTCTGCGTGCCATCGGCCGTGGAGGCGGCGGGGTCGTCCAGACAGCGTCCGGACACCGGGTTGCGGTAGGACCCGTTCACCGCCTGCCAGACCTGGTTGGCACCCCCGTTGCAGGTCCAGACCTCGATCTTCGTCCCGTTCGCCGTGCCGCGCCCGGTGGCGTCAAGGCACTTGCCCACCGCGCGGAGGGTGCCGTCCGCGTAGGCGGTCCAGTTCTGTGCGGCGGCGTTGTTGCAGCTGTAGATCTGGACCGGGGTGCCGTCGGTGCTGCTGCCGTTCCTGACGTCGAGGCACTTCCCCGCGAGGCCGGAGCGCACGGGCCCCGAGGCGGAACCGGAGCCTGAGCCGCCGAGCCAGCCCGCGCTGTCGGCCGCCCGGACGCCCTGCCGGAAGGCGGCGGCCATCTTCTGGTAGCCGTTGTCGTTCGGGTGCAGGGAGTCGGACAGATCCGCGGTGGTCACCGCACTCATGTCGACGTACCCGACGTGTTTGCCGGCGGCCTGCTCGTTCTGCACGATGCCGGGAACGGCCTGGTTGTACGCGCCGCGGTACTGCTCCTCGGTGGTGCTGGTGGAGACGACGAGCGAGGCCACCAGCACGGTCACGGACGGGACGTCGCGGGTGATCTGGTCGACGAGTGAGCGTAACCGGGCAGTGGCCGTCGAGACCTGGTAATTACCGTTCAGGTCGTTGGTACCGATCTCCAGGGTGACCACGTCGGGCTGGTACCGGGACAGGGCCGCGTCGGTGAGAGCGGCCACCTGGTCGATGCGGTAGCCGGAGTGCCCCTCGTTGTCGGGGTCTTGCATCGTTCCGCCGCGAAGCGACCCGACGAAGTCGAGGGGATGGCCGTCGGCGGCGAGCCCGTCGTACAGCGCGGCACGGTAGCCGTTGCCCGTACTGCTCCCGACGCCCCAGGTGATCGAGTCACCCAGCGGCATGACACGCAGAGGTGTCGTGGACGCCGTGGAGGCGGCCGGTGTCGCCGACGCCGTGCCGGGTAAGCAGAGCGCCGCGGCCAGAGCGAACAGGAGGGCGGTGAAAGGTCTTTTCATCAGGGTTCCTCGTCTGATCCTGCACGGGGCTCGCGAGCCGATGTTAGCGCTCACAATCCTACGAGTGGGGGGACTGCATGGAGACGAGTTGCATACCCGCTGCCAGGAATTCCGCGACAGGGGGGCCAGATGAGACTGACACATAGGGGGGACGGAACTCAAGAGTGCTGCACGAGACCACCCGCGAGCCGGTGCCCCGTCAGGCCCGCAGCCCTGCGGGCCCGCGTCACGCGAGCGCGCCTCCTGGTGGAATCAGCTGGTCACAGAGCTTCTGCGGAGAGCCCGCCGGCGAACGTCGACCGAGGCGGGCCGGCTCCGTCCCCCAGCCGGCCCGTGCCCGACGGACTTCGCCGGTGGTACGGCAGGACACCGCGCCGCCCGATGAATACGACAGCTCACACGGGGGCCGACGCACCGGACCGAGCGGGGCGCACGCGGTCTTCGCCCCCGTCGGCTGACGGCCACCGCACGGCTTTCGCGTTCCGAACGCGAGGCGGGCACGCGCCGGAAGTCCCGAGGGAGTGCCCGGACGGCATGTCCGTCTACCCTGGGGGGCGACGTACCCAGTGCCCTCACGTGCGACGCGCCCAGCGTGCGCACCGGCACGGAACGGCGGCAACGGATGTCGACCGGCGCCGCCCGCACGTGCACAGGAAAGCGAGCTGATCTGCCATGGCGGACAATGCCACCCTGAAGTCCCAGTACCTTGCCCAGATCCAGGCCGATCTGGAACGCACCACCGAGGAAAAAGAACGCGTCGCCGGCGAACTGGCGGCACTGCAGGAGAAGCTGGCGAGCCTTGAGCAGGACCACGCGCTCCTCGTCGGAGTGCAGCAGGCGCTGGTCGCGGCGCCGGCCACCCCTGAGCAGGACCGTGTTCCGGCCCCCGTGAGCGCGCCCGGGGTGGCGCGGGCGGCGATGCCCGGTCCGCGCCCGCCCGAGGCGGCTTCCCGTGCTTCCGGTCGAGCCACCCGTAGGACGAGGACCGCGGCCGGAGGCGGCGCCGGAAAGGCGAATCCCACGCCCGCACCCACGCTGGTGGAACTGGTCGTCGCCGAGCTCACCGGACGCAGCGAGCCGCGCTCGGCCGCCGAGATCGCCACCGCGCTCACCGAGTCCCACCCCGGCCGGACGATCCAGACGACCGTCGTGCGCAACACCCTTGAGGCCCTGGTCGCCAAGGGACAGGCCCAGCGCTCCAAGCAGGGCCGGTCGGTGTACTACTCGGCCGCCGGGAACACCGCGCCGTCCGCCTCGACCGCGGAGGCCGCCGCGTAGGGTCCGTCTCGCTGGAGCGCCGGCTCCGGGGTGACGCCGTGCTCGCTCCCCAGCGCCGGCCCACCGTGCGGACGGTGCTCCGGCCCGGCACGGCTGACGTAGGGACCGGCCGCGCGCGACAGCCGGTCCCTACGTCCGGTTTCGTGCCGTCATGGCACGCTGGATCAGGATGAACGCGAAGAGCAGCACCCCGGTGGCGATCTTCGTCCACCAGGAGCTGAGGGTGCCCTCGAACTGGATGAGCGTCTTGATCAGTCCCAGTACCAGCACGCCGAACAACGTCCCGACCACGTAGCCCGATCCACCGGTGAGAAGTGTGCCGCCGACCACGACCGCGGCGATCGCGTCGAGTTCCAGGCCCACCGCGTGCAGCGGGTCGCCCGACTGGATGTACAGGGTGAACAGCAGTCCGGACAGTGCGGAGCAGAAGCCGCTGACCGTGTAGACGGCGATCTTCGTGCCGGCCACCGGCAGGCCCATCAGCAGCGCCGACTGCTCGTTCCCGCCGATGGCGTACACCCGCCTGCCGAACCGTGTGCAGTGCAGTACGTAGAAGGCGAGGGCGAGGACCACCAGCGAGACGACCGCGGCGATCGAGAGGAACGCCCCGCCGGGCAGGGGGACATGCGTCTGGGCGAGCCTGTCCACCGTGGGGTCGGAGATGGAGATCGACTCCTTGCTGATGACCAGGCACAGCCCACGGAAGAAGAACAGCCCTGCCAGGGTCACGATGAAGGGTTCGATCTCGAAGTGGTGGATCACGTAACCCATCAGGTAGCCGCCGAGGGCGCCGACTCCCAGCGCGATGGGCGCGACGAGCAGGAAGGGCAGCCCCTGTTTCTCCACCAGCCACGCGGTCAGCATCGTCGTGAAGCCGATGAGCGAGCCGACCGAGAGGTCGATTCCACCCGTGAGGATGACGAAGGTCGCACCGACCGCGGCGACGAGCAGGTAGCCGTTGTCGATGAAGAGGTTCGTGAAGACCTGGACGTGGAGGAATCCGTAGGCCTGGTAGCGGAACGCGCCGAAGCCGAACATGATGACGAACAGAGCGGCTGTCACCAGGACGGGGAGCCGGCGGTCCTGCAGCAGCCGGCGGCCTTCCGCACGCGTGCGGGAACCGTCGATCACGCTCATGACGACACCTCGATCTGCGGTTGCGTGTCGGCGGCCACGCCGGAGGGTCTGCGGTCGGAGCCGCCGCGCCCGCCGCGGGCGCCGAACACCTTGGCCCGGAAGACCGGGGACTGCATGAGGCAGACGACGATGACCACGACGGCCTTGAAGACCAGGTTGGTCTGGGTCGGCACGCCGATGGTGTAGATCGTGGTGGTCAGGGTCTGGATGATGAGGGCTCCGACGATCGTGCCGCCGAGGTGGAAGCGGCCGCCGGTGAGGGAGGTGCCGCCGATCACGACGGCGAGGATGGCGTCTAGTTCGATCCACAGGCCGGCGTTGTTGCCGTCCGCCGCAGAGACGTTGGAACTGATCATCAGGCCGGCGACACCCGCGCACAGTCCGCAGAACATATAGGCCATGATCTTGATACGCCGTGACCGGATGCCCACCAGGCGACTCGCCTCGGCGTTGCCGCCGACCGCCTCGACCAGCAGCCCGAGGGCGGTACGGCGGGTGAGCGCCATGCTCAGCACGACCACCGCGGCGACGACGAAGAGCGAGAACGGCAGGCCCAGCCAGTAGCCCCCGCCGATGAGGGAGTACGCGTCGCTGTTGACGGTGATGATCTGGCCGCTGGTGATCAGCTGGGCGATCCCGCGACCGGCGACCATGAGGATCAGTGTCGCGATGATCGGCTGGATGCCGAGCCGGGCGACCAGCAAGCCGTTCCAGGCACCGCACACCAGCGCCACGGCAAGTGCCAGCGCGAAGGCCAGCAACACCCCGGTCACGCTGCCCTGGTCGGCCTGTTTGCTGACGACGAGGCAGGCCAGCGCGCCGGAGATGGCCACCACCGCCCCGACCGAGAGGTCGATGCCCCCGGTGGCGATCACCAGGGTCATACCGATCGCCACGAGGACGAGCGGGGACCCGAACAGCAGGATGGAGACCAGGCTCCCGTACAGGTGCCCGTTCTTCAGGTGGATCTCGAAGAATCCCGGTGTGAAGGGGACGTTGACGACGAGCAGTGCGACCAGGGCGGCTACCGGCCAGAACAGCCGGTGCTGCGTGGCCGCGCGCCGGAGGGATGTGAGGCTCACCGGTGCTCCCCGCTCGCGATGATCTCCAGGACTCGCCCGGCGGTGACGCCGGGCCCGTTGGCCATGCGCGCCACGAGCCGGCGGTCGCGGAGCACCCCCAGCGTGTGGCTGAGCCGGAGCACTTCCTCCAACTCGGCCGATATGTAGACCACGGCCATGCCCTCCTCGGACAGTGACACGACAAGTTTCTGGATCTCCGCCTTGGCCCCCACGTCGATGCCCCGGGTGGGCTCGTCGAGGATGAGCAGCGCGGGCTGGGTGAGGAGCCAGCGGGCGAGCAGGACCTTCTGCTGGTTCCCGCCGCTGAGCGAGCCGGCTTTCGCCTCGGGGTCGGCCGGGCGGATGTCCAGTGCTGCGATGTACTTGGCGACCAGATCGTCCCGCTGCTGGGCCGGTACGGGCCGGGTCCACCCGCGCGCGGCCTGGAGGGCGAGGACGATGTTCTCCCGTACCGTCAGGTCGGGGACCAGGCCCTCGGCTCTGCGGTTCTCCGAGAGGAACGCGATTCCTCTGCCGATCGCGTCGTTCGGCTCCTTCAGTGCCACCGGCTTCCCCCCGATGTGCACCCGGCCTCCGTCCGGGGTGTCCGCCCCGAAGAGCAGGCGGGCCAGTTCGGTACGGCCCGAGCCGAGCAGTCCGGCCAGGCCGAGGACCTCCCCGGCGCGGATTTCCAGGTCGAAGGGCGCGATGCCGCCGTTCCTGGAGACGCCCTCCGCCTTCAGGAACGGCTCACCGCCCTCCGGGGGCGTGTGGTGCTCGCCGAGCTCCTCCAGCTCTTCCAGGTCCTTGCCGATCATCAGCTTGACCAGGTCGACCTGACCGAGGTCGGCGACAAGGTGCTCGCCGACCAGGGTTCCGTTGCGCAGCACGGTCATCCGGTCGCAGACCTCGTAGATCTGGTCGAGGAAGTGGGAGACGAACAGGATGGCCACCCCGTCCTCGCGCAGTCGCCGCATGAGGGCGAACAGCTCCTCGACCTCCTCACGGTCGAGGCTGGAGGTCGGTTCGTCCAGGATCAGCACCCGCGTGGCTGCCCCGGCCTCCGCCCCGCCCGCGAAACGGCCGGGGCCGACGGCCCGGATGATCGCGATCAGCTGCTGCACGGCCAGCGGATGCGAACCCAGCGGGGCTGACACATCGAGATCCAGCCCGAACCGCGTCACCAGCTGAGCGGCCTGCCGGCGCAGTTCCTTCCAGCGGATCCGGCCGGCTCCGACCGGTTCACGGCCGATCATGATGTTCTCGGCCACCGAGAGGTTCTGGCAGAGGTTGACCTCCTGGTAGACGGTGCTGATCCCGGCCTGCTGCGCCTGCAGCGGACTGGTGAAGCGAACCGGCCGGCCGTCCAGGACGACCGTTCCGCCGTCGAGCCGGTGGACGCCCGTCAGGACCTTGATGAGCGTGGACTTCCCGGCCCCGTTCTCGCCCAGGAGGGCGTGGATCTCGCCGGGGAACAGCCGGAGGTCGACGCCCGACAGAGCCCGTGTGCCGGAGAACTCTTTGACTATGCCCGTCATTTCCAGGACGGGCCGAGGCTCTGCCATGGCAGCGCTCCTAGGTGGAATCGTCGCGACGTGGACGGGGTCCCCGTGCCCCGGGGACCGTCGTGAGCGGCGGTCAGTACTTGCGGCTCGGCAGCGCCGCCGCGGCCTGGTCCGCGGTGTAGTCGTGCTCCTCGGTCTTGATCCACCGGGGCAGCGTGGAGCCCTTGCCGGCGTGCACGGTCTTCACGGTGTCCATCAGCTGGGGGCCGAGCAGGGGGTTGCACTCGACGATCGCGTTGATCTGCCCCTTGCTCATGGCGACGAAGCCGTCGTGGACGCCGTCACACGAGATGATCTTGATGTCCTTGCCGGGGGTCTTGCCCGCGGCCTGGATCGCCTGGATCGCACCGATGGCCATGTCGTCGTTGTGGGAGAACAGCACCTCGATGTCCGAGTGCGCCTGCAGGAAGGCCGCCATGACCTGCTTGCCGCCGGCGCGGGTGAAATCCCCGGACTGGCTCGCGATGATCTTCCACCCGGGGTGGCTCGCCTTCATGATCTTGGCGAAGCCCCTGGCGCGCTCGATCGCGGGAGCCGCCCCGGTCGTCCCTTCGAGCTGCGCGATCTTCACCGCGTCCTGCTGGCCGGCCAGGACCTTCTCCAGCAGATGGGCCGCGCGCTCCCCCTCGCTCTCGAAGTCGGAGCCCACCAGGGTGACGTAGAGCGAGGGGTCCGACGTCTCGACGGAACGGTCCGTCAGGATCACCGGGATGCCGGCCGCCTTCGCCTCCTTGAGCACCGTGTCCCAGCCGGTCACGACGACCGGCGAGAACGAGATGACGTCGACCTTCTGTGCGATGTAGCTGCGGATGGCCGAGATCTGGTTCTCCTGCTTCTGCTGCGCGTCGGAGAACTTGAGGTTGATACCGGCTTCCCTGGCCGCGTCCTTGACCGACTGGGTGTTGGCGGCGCGCCAGCCGCTCTCCGAGCCCACCTGCGAGAAACCCAGGGTGATCTGCTTGCCACCGCCGCCGGAAGCGGATCCGGAGTCGGAGGCCTTGGCGGGATTCTTCTTCGCGCACGCCGCGAGAATGCCGGCGGCCGAGGCGGCCGCCCCGGCGGTGAGGAATCCGCGTCTGTCGATCATGTCTGCTCCTTCGGGGGAAATGCGGCAGGTGCGCTGGTGCGGGCTGCCCGCGCACCACCCGCTGTCGGACAGCGGCGCTGCGAGGGGACTACTGGTGCGCGGTCAGCGGGTGGCACGGGCTCGGGCGAGGCGCAGGGAGTTCCGAGGGAGCTGCCCTGGTTGCCGCCGACGTGGGGTGGTGCGGGTTGTGCGCGTCGAGATTCAGCTCGGTGCCGGAGATCCGGGCACCCGCTGCGGCAGGTGCCCGACGGTCTGGACGAAGAACAATGTGTGCCGCGGACCACGGTTCAGGGCCGCGGCGTGATGACATGGATGTGCGCGCTCACTTGCTCGCGGCCGGCAAGGCCGACGAAGCACCGGTACTCCCACGACAGGCTCAGAAGATACCGGCTGCGACAGAGCATCGCCTTGCGAAGAGGGCGGATGGTCCACACGAGTGAGCGCTAACATAGCTCCCCGCAACCCCCGTGCCTACCCCTTGCCGCCATCGGGAATATCTCCACCCGGTCGCTCCGGGAGGACTCACCCAGGTGAGCGCTAACACCATTGCTCCTCTCGCATGTCAATCGGATGCAGCCCACTGTCGCGCCGTCACCCACCGGCGGCCTACGGCACAACGACGAGATCCCCGGGTGCCCTACGAACATTTCGCGGCACCTTAGGACGGCCACACGTGCACGTCAAGGGACGGCACAGCGCGCACAGGTCTCCGCCCGCGCCGACCGGCCGCCGTGCCCGGAACGGCAACTTCCGCCGGAGCAGGCCGGACCGGACCCCGGGGGCGCCGCCGGCAGGATCCCCTCGGCCCAACGGGGCACCCCGGACCCAAGTCCGGCGACGTCCGTTCCCGGGTGCCCGGACGGCGCGGTCGGACCGGGCCCGAGTTGCGCAACGTTCGCAGCAGGAGCGTCATCGTCAGCCGGTGAGTGACCCTGTGCGGGCGGGCCGATCCGGCTGACCTGCCGACGAACACGGGAGCGCGTCGGCCGCGCTCGGAAAGCCGCAACTTTCGCAACCCCGGCGTTGACCTACCGGGCCCATCGGGTCCACACTTGCGACCGTTTCGCTAGCTCGCCACGTCGGGACAGGCAGTACCTCACGCCGTGGCAGTCAGACCCTCGTGATTGGTCCCCCCCACAGCATCCCGTTGGTGTGCGCCGTTCCCGCACACCGGCTGGAGCACCAAGAAATGAGGCCGACATGGCGCTGGAGATCTGCCGCGCCCCGAATCCGCCGCGCCGCGCCGCGTGGAGCCCCTTCCGCCACTCCCCCGCAGGGAACCAGCAGCTGCTCACCTTCACATGTGTTAGCGCTAACAGTCGTGCGGCTCCCGTTCCGAGAACGTACGGCATCTGACCGCCACCCCCAGTCCGGGTTGCGGCTCTTGTCCGCAGGCCGCTGACCGGACGCACCACACCGACAGTCCGGCCGGCCCACCCCAGGCCGGTACGGAACCGCTTACCGAAGGATGAGGAGTTCCTCATGCGCAGAGGAAGATTCCGCGACAGGCGCCTGTTCGTGGCGCTCGCCTCGATGCTCGCGGCTGTGGGCGTCGTCGCGGCCATGCTCGTCGCCAACCCGGCGCAGGCGGCAACGACCGGTGCCCTGCGCGGCGCCGGCTCCGGTCGCTGCCTGGACGTACCGAACGCCAGTCAGAGCGACGGCACGTACCTCCAGATCTACGACTGCTCCGGTGGTACGAACCAGCAGTGGACGCTGACGTCGAGCAACCAGCTGACGGTCTACGGCAACAAGTGCCTGGACGTCCCGGGCCACGCCACCACGGCCGGCACCCGGGTGCAGATCTGGAGCTGCAGCGGCGGTGCGAACCAGCAGTGGCGGGTGAACTCGGACGGCACGATCGTCGGCGTCGAGTCCGGCCTGTGCCTGGACGTCACCGGCGCGGCGACCGCCAACACCACGCCGGTGGAGATCTGGACGTGCAACGGCGCCGCCAACCAGCGCTGGTCCGGCCTCACCGGGACGACCACGACGCCGCCGACGACGCCGCCGACGTCGGGTGGGACGTGCACTCTTCCGTCGTCGTACCGGTGGTCGTCGTCGGGTGCGCTGGCGCAG
>NZ_JBIRPW010000018.1:0-166240 GCF_044332905.1 Streptomyces sp. NPDC021224
AACCGACAACACCAACTCGGCCTTCGGCCGACCCGTCCGTGCCACAGGCCAAGTCTACAGATATGAACGAAATTCCTGACTCAGAAGACTAGGGCGTGTCCGCGAAGTCCCCGACGGGGGAGGCGGCGGCCGCCCGCAGGGCCGCCGCTGTGAAGGCGGCCGCGAGCCGCGTCGGCTCCCCCGCCGGGCGGGCCAGCGCCACCCGGTCCTCGGGCAGGTCGGCGACCGGGCGGTAGACGACGTCGGGGCGGCGGTGGAGCAGGGCGGTGGAGCGCGGCAGGTACGTCAGCCCGCGGCCGGCCGCCACGTACTCCAGCTTCTCCTCGACCGTGCGCACCGCGGGGGGCTGCCCGGGGCCGGACGCCTCGGTGTTGGTGCACAGGTGCAGGATCTCGGTCTGCGCCGCGCACTGCGCGGCCGTCAGCTCCGTGCACCCCGCCAGCGGGTGCCCGGCGGGCAGCGCCGCCATGCGCGGCTCGCCGTAGAGCGGGGTCAGGTCGAGGCCGGGCTCGACGACCGGCAGCCGGACGTACGCCACGTCGACCCGCCCGTCCAGCACGGCCGCGGCCTGGTCGTCCCAGTCGACCCGGCGCACCTCCACGGCGATCTGCGGGTGCGCGGCGCCGAAGCCGCGCACCGCCTCGGTCACCCGGACGCCGCTGCGGAATCCCACCACGAAGCGGCCCGCGCCCTGCGCCGCCCGCCCGACCCGGCGGCGGGCGGCGTCCGCCGCGGCGAGCAGCGGCCGTGCGTCGTCGAGCAGCCGCTCGCCCGCGGCGGTGAGCCGTACCCGGTGGCTGTCGCGGACGAACAGCTCGGCGCCGAGCTCCCGCTCCAGCGCGCGGATCTGCCGACTGAGCGCGGGCTGCGCGATGAGCAGGTCCTCGGCGGCGCGGCCGAAGTGCAGCCGTTCGGCCACGGCCACGAAGTAGCGCACCTTGCGCAGGTCGAGATCCACGGCCCCCGCCTCTCCCCCGTCCGCGTTCCGCCCGCGGCGATGCCCCGAGGGTATCGCCGCGGGCAGAACGGGTCTTGGACCGGGCACCGGGGCCGCCCGCAGACTCGCAGGTGTCAGCGGGATCCGCCCGCGCGAGGAGTGTCGCCGTCATGGAGCAGCAGATGGAGCGGGAAGCAGCCGTGGAGCAGCGGGTCGCCGCGGGGCCGGGGGGTGTCGGCGGCGCGAGCGTGACCGTCGCCGTGCCGGGGGCGGCGGAGCCGATGGGCGTGTACGTCGCCCGGCCCGCGGGTGAGGGGCCGTGGCCCGCGGTGGTGGTGGGCTTCGAGATGTTCGGGACGACCCCGTACATCCGCCGGGTGGCCGACCGGCTCGCGGGGCTCGGCCTGCTCGCCGTCGTACCGGACTTCTACCACCGCACCGCTCCGGGCCACTGCGGCGCGGCCGACGCGCAGGGGCGCGAGCGGGGCCTGGAACTGATCGGCCGGCTCACCCGGGAGGAGGTGGGCGCCGACCTGGAGGCGGTGCTCGCCCATCTGGAGCAGCGGCCCGACACCGCGGGCCGCCCGTCGATGGCCGGCTTCAGCCTCGGCGGGCACCTGGCCTGGTTCGCGGCGACGCGGATCCCCCTCGCGGCCGTCGCCGCGGTGTACCCCGGCTGGCTGGACACCCCCGGCACCGCGCTGAGCCGCCCGGACGCGCTGCTCGACCTGGCCCCGCGGAGCACCGGACCGGGCGGCTGCCGGGTGCTCTACCTGGCCGGGGCCGACGACCACGTGGCCACGCCGCAGCAGACCGTGCGGGTCCGTGAGCGCCTGGCCGCGGCGGGGGTGCCGCACGAGGTCGTGGTCTATCCCGGCACCCCGCACGGTTTCCTCGCCGACGAGCGCGACACCTACCGCCCCGCGCAGGCCGAGGACGCCTGGCGGCGGATCGCGGGCTTCCTCGCCCCGCCGGTCTGACGGCCGCTCAGGGCCGCGCGACGCGGCGGTGCAGCAGGCGCAGCGCGGCCAGCACGAGCAGGGCGGCGAGCCCCAGGACGAGGGCGGTCTGGGCGAGCTGGTAGGGCCAGTAGTCGCCGGTGTCCAGCGCGTCGACGACGTAGGAGTCCTGCGGCAGCACGTCGTAGAACTGGAGGCCCAGGACGCCCCCGGGGTGGAAGCCGTGGACCTTCGACCAGGCCGGGAAGTCCAGCAGCAGCGCGGCCCGGGAGCGTACCAGCAGCGCGACCAGCAGCCAGGTCAGCGCGGGGGCGGCGACGGCGGCGGGCAGGGTGCGGCGCAGCAGCATGCCGGCCAGCGCCCCGGCCGCGATCCCCAGCAGCACGTAGGCGACCGTGACCGGGCCGATGGTGAGGTACGCGGTCTGCCGGTCGATGCCCTGGGTCATCAGGTCGGCGTGCACGGCGTGCACGACGTCGATCCGGTAGAGGACCACCAGCGGGATCAGCAGCCCGCCGAGCAGCACCGCCAGGCCCGACCAGCGGGCGGTGAACCAGCGGGCCGGGGTGACCGACTGGCTCAGGGTGAGGGCGAAGCGGCGCGACTCCCACTCGCGCGCGGTCACGACGGCGGCGATCACGGCGGCGGCCAGGGCGGGCAGGAGGACGATCCGCGTCCCGTCCGCGAGCAGCCGCTCGGTCATGGTGTGGGCGTCGTAGGGGTGCCGTCCGAAGTGGTAGGCGTAGGCGCCGAAGTGCGCGCGGGTGTCCTCGGCGTGCGACCACTGCCGGTAGCGGGCGACGAACACGGCGGCGGTGGGGAGCGCGCACAGGAACAGCAGCAGGGCGGGCAGGCGCAGCTGCCGGGCGACGATGCGGGTGAGCGGCAGCCGGTCCCGCAGGGCCGGGCGGGGCCCGGCCAGGGGCCGGGGGCCGGTGGTGGCGGTGGTCATGCGGCGTGCTCCGTGTTCTCCGGGCGGCCCTTGTGCAAGGTGACGGCGGGCTCCGGGGTGAGGGCGAGGTCGGGGACGCCCGGCCCGGCGGGCGGTGCGGCGGGGAGCGCGAGGTGGGCGAGCACCAGCTCCTCCAGCGACGGGGGCCGCACCTCCCAGTCGGCGGGCAGCGGAGCGGCAGGGCGGATCAGGGCGCTGGTGCCGCGCCCTGCGGGGCGGGACTCGACGACGGTGTGACCGGCCAGCCGGTCGGCGCCGCCGGGGAAGGTCACGACGGCGTGGGCGGCGAGGAGGTCGTCGATGCCGCCCGCGAGCCGGGCCCGCCCGGCGTCGAGCAGCAGCAGGTGGTCGCAGGCGTCGGCCAGCTCGGAGACGATGTGCGAGGACATCACGACGGTGGCGCCCGTTCCGGCGGCGTGCGCCAGCACCAGGCCCATCAGCTCCTGCCGGGCGAGCGGGTCGAGGTCGGCGGTCGGCTCGTCGAGCAGCAGCAGGTCGGCGCCCTTGCCCAGGGCCAGCGCCAGGGCGATCCGGGTGCGCTGGCCGCCGGAGAGGTCGCGGATGCGGTCGCGGCGGCGGAAGCGGTCGGTCCCGGCACGCGCGGCCAGCTCGGCGTCCCATCCGGCGGGGTTGGCGCGGGCGCCGTAGCGCAGCGTCTGGGCGACGGTGAGCCGCGGGGGCAGGGGACGGTCCTGGGCCAGGTACGCGACCCGCGGGTGGCCGGCCGCCGCGGGCCCGCCGAAGACCTCGACCTCGCCGGAGGTGGGCCGCTGGAGGCCGGCGGCCAGTTCCAGCAGGGTCGTCTTGCCCGCGCCGTTGGGGCCGACGAGGGCGCAGACGGCCCCGGCGGGGAGGCTGAAGGCGCAGCCGGCCAGGACGTCCGGGCCGGAGCGCCGGTGCCGCCGGGTGACGCCGCGGACGGTGAGGGCGGTGTCAGTGCTGCTCGGGGAGGACAACATCGGGTTCTTTCCGGGGGTAGAGATCGTCGAGCACGGCGGTGAAGAGCGCGGCGACGTCGTCGCGTTCGAGTCCGGCCGCGCGGGCGCGGGTGACCGCCTCCGCGAGGTCGTCCCGTACGGGCGAGTCGGCGGCGGAGGCGCCGAGGGTGCCGGTCACGAAGGTCCCGTGCCTGCGCCGGGACTCGACCAGGCCCTGGGCCTCCAGTTCGCGGTAGGCCTTGAGTACGGTGTTGGGGTTCAGCGCGGTCGCCTCGACCACCGCCTGCGCGGTGGGGAGCCGGTCGCCCGGTGCCAGCAGGCCCAGCCGGAGCGCCTGCTGCACCTGCTGGACGATCTGCAGATAGCTGGCGACCCCGCTGTGCCGGTCGATCCGGAAGGCGAACGTCACCGCCGCACCTTTCATTCCACTACTCAAGTAGTGGAATCATGCACGGCCGATTCCCGCACGTCAAACCGGGTCCTGGCCGCGGCGCGCCCACGGACGGCGCAGCCCCGGTCGTGGCCGCGGAGCCGGGGCGGAAGGCTTTGCAGGGCCGGGGGCCGCGAGCGAGGGAGAGCACCGTGCCGGAGACGTCCCGCAGCAGCCATGACGCCAGGCCCGCGCACCCGGCGGTCGCCGAGGCCAACCGCGCGGTGGGCGAGCGCTTCCCGTTCCGCGACGCCCAGGACTTCGACGACGCCGAGCGGGGCTTCCTGGGCTCCGCGGCCGACCCGGCCGTCCGGGACGGCGCCGGGCGGCCGGTGTGGGACCTGGACGCGTACGGCTTCCTCGGGGACGACTGCCCCGACACCGCCAACCCCAGCCTGTGGCGGCAGGGCAGACTGTGCGCGCTGCACGGGCTGTTCGAGGTCACCGAGGGCATCTACCAGATCCGCGGCTTCGACCTGTCCAACATGACGGTCGTCGAGGGCGAGCGCGGAGTGCTGGTGATCGACCCGCTGATCTCCGCCGAGACCGCCGCCGCGGCCCTCGCCCTCTACCGGGAGCACCGCGGCGACCGGCCGGTCACCGGCGTGCTCTACACCCACAGCCACGTCGACCACTTCGGCGGGGTGCGCGGGGTGGTGAGCGAGGAGGACGTGCGCGGCGGTGTCCCGGTGCTCGCGCCCGAGGGCTTCCTGGAGCACGCCGTCAGCGAGAACGTCTACGCCGGCACCGCCATGGGCCGCCGGGCCGCCTACATGTACGGGGCCGCGCTGTCCAAGGGGGAGCGCGGCCAGATCGGCACGGGCCTGGGCCAGACGACCTCCACCGGCTCGGTCGGCCTGATCCCGCCGACGCTGGACGTCACCCGCACCGGGCAGACCGAAACCGTGGACGGCATCCGGATGGTCTTCCAGCTCACCCCGGGCACCGAGGCGCCCGCCGAGCTGAACATCCACTTCCCGGACCGCTCCGCGCTGTGCATGGCCGAGAACGCCACCCACAACCTGCACAACCTGCTGACGCTGCGCGGCGCGGTGGTGCGCGACCCGCGGGTGTGGGCGGCCTACCTCACCGAGGCGATCGACCTGTTCGCCGCCTCCACCGACGTCGCCTTCGCCTCGCACCACTGGCCGGTGTGGGGGCGCGAGCGGCTCGTCCGCTTCCTGGGCGAGCAGCGCGACCTGTACGCGTACCTGCACGACCAGACGCTGCGGATGCTCAACCAGGGCCTGACCGGCTCGGAGATCGCCGAGCAGATGCAGCTGCCGCCCGCGCTGGAGCGGGCCTGGCACACGCACGGCTACTACGGCTCGGTCAGCCACAACACCAAGGCGGTCTACCAGCTCTACCTCGGCTGGTTCGACGGCAACCCGGCCCATCTGTGGGAGCACCCGCCGGCCGAGGCCGCACGCCGCTACGTGGACTTCATGGGCGGCGCCGACGAGGTCGTGCGGCGCGCCCGGCAGTCCTTCGCCGACGGCGACCTGCGCTGGGTCGTCCAGGTCGTGGGCCATGTGCTGTTCGCCGAGCCGGACCACGCCGCCGCGCGCGAGCTCCAGGCGGACGCCTTCGAGCAGCTCGGCTACGGCAGCGAGAACGGCACCTGGCGCAACTTCTACCTCACCGGCGCGCTGGAGCTGCGGCACGGCGCCGTGGGCACGCCCACCGTCGCCGCCGCCCCCGACCTGCTCGCCGCCCTGACGGCGGACCAGCTCTTCGACGCCCTCGCCATCCGTGTGGACGGCCCCCGTGCGTGGGACGCCGACATCGCCGTCCGCTGGAACGTCGAGGGCCACGACCCGGTGACCCTGCACCTGCACAACGGCGTCCTGACCCGCACCCCCGCCACCGGCCCGGCCGCCCCCGCTCCCCGGCTGGAGATCACCCTCCCCGAACCCGACCTGCGCGCCCTCCTCCTGGGCACCCTCTCCCCCGCCGACCTCCCCGCCCGCGATTCCGTGACGGTGACCGGCGACCTCACCGCCCTCACCGACCTCCTGGCCCACCTCACCGACCCGGACCCGGACTTCGCGATCGTGACACCGTGAGCGGCGGGACGGGTCAGCGGGCGTAGACGGCGACGAAGTCGCGGGTGGCCTGGGCGTAGTAGCGGTCCGGGGGGTCCTCGAAGTCGAGGATGTTGGTGGGTTTCGGGTTCGATGGGGTGCGGGTGCCGTCGTAGGACATGAAGGAGGGCCAGGCGCGGTTCATGTCGAGGGGCATCGCGCGGACCGCGCCGGCGCGCTGCATCAGTTCGGCGAGGGTGCGGGCGGAGAGGGCCTGGCCGACGACCATGACGATGTCGCCCTCGGCGGTGACGCCGACGCCGGAGCGGGGGACGAACATCCGGCTCTGGTCGCTGACGCCCCACTTGGAGTCGTCGCCGATGTCCGGGACGACGCGGCCGTCGTCGACCATCAGCTCCAGGCACTGGCGCACGCCGACGACCTCGGGCGTCATCGTCACGTCGCGGCCCCAGACGCCGATGCGCATGCTGCCGTCGCGGTAGAAGACCTCGGAGGCGGCGCCGTCGCGCAGCTCGCCCGCGGTGCGGCCGTCGAGGTAGAAGCCGCCGCGCGAGCCGCCGTCGGTGATGCGGAAGCCGCCGTTCCAGGT
Source organism: Streptomyces sp. NPDC021224 (assembly GCF_044332905.1). NCBI lineage: Bacteria > Bacillati > Actinomycetota > Actinomycetes > Kitasatosporales > Streptomycetaceae > Streptomyces > Streptomyces sp. NPDC021224. The sequence goes on from NZ_JBIRPW010000018.1 coordinate 6,851, forward strand.
GGCGACCAGGCCGGTGCGCTGCCCCTCGGGGACGGTGGGCGGCACGTCGAAGGTGCCGCCGGGCTCGCGGAAGCCCGGATGCAGCTGGAAGCGGCCGTGCTTGCCGCTGATCCAGGCGACGGCCGCCTCGTACGAGGTGTGCTCGGCGTCCGGCCGGACGTAGGTGCCCTGCACGATCGGCTCGCCGCGGGCGGTGGCGAGGGTGCGGTAGACGCCCTCGCCGGGCAGCGCGGGGCCGACCGGCGGCCGCATCGGGGCGCGCAGCGGGACGAGGGGCTGGGTGGGCAGGTGCGCCGGAGTGGGTACGGCCGGCTGCGTGGCCCGCATCCGGGCCAGCGCGTCGGCGGGCAGGTCGCCGCCGACCTTGGGCGGGTGCATGCGGTACTGCACGTCCTCCAGCCGGTCGACGACGAAGCCGAGTTCGTGGTCGCGCGCCCACTCCGCGAGCCGGGCGGTGGTGCTGTCCTTGCCGGGATAGGTGAGGGCGTGGCCGACGGACCAGCCGAGCCAGCCGGCGCAGACCAGGCACGTCCCGGTCAGACCGCGGGTGACGAGCCTGCGGCGGCGCAGCTGGCCGGGCGTCAGGTCGCGCCGGTGCTTCCACGGCAGCAGCCGCCTGCGGGGGCGCCCCGGCTTCCCGGACGCGGAGCCGGGCCCGGGAGCGGGCCCGCCGGGATCGCCCGGGTCATCGGGCCGCGGCTCGGTGGTCTGCTGGCTCATCCGCTCCGGTCCTCCGTCCGCGTCGCCCCCTGCGCCCCGATCCTGGCGTTCATCTGACGTTCCCGCCGATACGGTGACCAATCGCCCGCGGCGCCACAAGCACCCGGGCGGCGGTACGCCCCGGCCGGGAGGGGCTGTGTGCCTGCGGCGGCGCGGACCGCCGTAAGGTTCCCTCGGCGACGAAGGAGGGGGCCACATGACGGCCGCGCACACGGTGACGGACGAGGCGGTGGACGGGCTGCTGGCCCGCGCCGGGATCGGAGCGGGGCAGGTCGCCTCGCGCGAGCGGATACCCGGCGGCTCGTACAACGCGCTCTTCTCGGTCGGCCTGACCGGCGGCGACCGGCTGGTACTGAAGGTGCCGCCGCCCGAGGGCACCCCGCGGCTACGCTACGAGGCGGAACTGCTGTGCGGCGAGGCGCTCTTCTACGAGCGGGCCGCCGCGGCGGGTGTCCCCGCGCCCCGCGTGGTGCACAGCGAGTGGCGCGAGGGCACGGGCGCCGCGCCCTTCCTGGTGATGACGCACTCCCCCGGTGTGCCGTGGAACGAGGTCGCCGAGGCGATGGCGCCCGAGGAGCACGAGCGGCTGCTGACCGAGCTGGGCGGCCTGGTGGGCCGGCTGCACGCGGTGCGGGGCGGCGACGGCTTCGGCTACCCGGCCCAGCGCGTCGCACCGTTCGCCGCGGGCTGGCCGCAGGCCTTCGCCGCGATGACGGACGCGCTGCTGACGGACGCCGAGGAGTACCGCCCGTGGCTGCCACGCCCCGCCGCGCAGATCCGCGCGGTCCTCGCGGGCGGCGCACCCGCGCTGGCCGAGGTGACGCGGCCGGCGCTGGTGCACTTCGACCTGTGGTCGGGCAACGTGCTGCTGGACGGCGAACCGGGGAAGCGCACGGTCGGCGGGCTGATCGACGGCGAACGGATGTTCTGGGGCGACCCGCTCGCGGACTTCCCGTCGCTGTCGCTGTTCTTCGGCCACCTGGAGGACGACCCGGCCTTCCTCGCCGGATACGGCGCGGCGGGCGGGCGCACCTCGTTCGACGCCGCGGCGCGCGTGCGGCTGGCGCTCTACCGGTGCTACCTCTACCTGATCATGCTGATCGAGGTGGTGCCCCGCAGCACGGCCGGCGAGCACCTGGTGTGGGTACGGGACTTCGCCGGCCCCCGGCTGACGGCGGCGCTCGACGCGGTCACGGCGGGGAGCTGAGACGTAGGGGGGTACGGGGCGGGCGCCCCGTACCCCCCTGGGCCGTCAGGGCAGTTCGGCGACCAGGGCCGCGTACGACAGGCCCGAGCCGTAGCCGAGCAGCAGCGCGGTGCCGCCGGAGACGGCCCGGCCCGAGGCGAGCAGGGCGTCCATGGCCAGCGGGATGGACGCGCCCGAGGTGTTGCCGGTGGTGACGATGTCCTTGGCGACGGCGACCCGGGCGGGCAGACCGATGGAGCGGGTCATGGCGTCGATGATGCGCTCGTTGGCCTGGTGCGGGACGAACGCGTCGAGGTCGTCCACGGTCAGACCGGCCGCCTCCAGCCCGCGCACCGCGACCTTCGACACCTCGTACACCGCCCAGCGGAAGACCCGCTGGCCCTCCTGGCGCAGCGCGGGGAACGGCTGCTGCGGGTCGGTGCGCAGCGCGTCCCACGGCACGCTCTGGGTGATGGCGTCGGCCTGCGAGCCGTCCGCGCCCCACACCACAGGACCGATACCGGGGGTGTCGGAGGGGCCGACGACGCACGCCCCGGCGCCGTCGCCGAAGATGAACGCGGTGGAGCGGTCGGTCAGGTCGAGGATGTCGGTCATCCGCTCGACGCCGACGACCAGCACGTGGCCGCCGCGGGAGCGCACCGCGTCCGCGGCGAGCGCGAGGCCGTGCACGAACCCGGCGCAGCCCGCCGAGATGTCGAAGCCGGCCGCGCCGACCGCGCCGATCCGGTGGCCGATCTCGGTGGCGATCGCGGGCGTCTGCTTCAGGTGCGTGAAGGTCGCGGCGATCACCAGGCCGATGTCGGCGGGGGTGATGCCGGCCGCCGCGATCGCCTTGCTCGCGGCCTGCTCGGCCATGACGCCGAGGGTCTCGTCCGGTCCGGCCCAGCGGCGGGTGACGATGCCGGTCCTGGAGCGGATCCACTCGTCGGTCGAGTCGATGTGCGCGCACACCTCGTCGTTGTCGACGATCCGGCGCGGGCGGTAGGCGCCCACTCCGAGGATCCGGGCGTGCCGCGCACCGGCGGACACCGCGATCTCAGCTTTCATGTGAGCCTTTCAGGCCGGTAGGCCGGTACGGATCGGATCACGGTACCGGGGTGTGGTCTCCGCGGTCGCAGCGCCCGCCGCCGGCCGCCGCGTCCTATTCTATGGCGCGCGTAGATCGCGGGGACGAACGCCGGCCACCCGCCCCGCCGGTCCGCCGCCCATGTGCCCTGCCCGACCGGCCGGTTCGCGCCGGAGCCGCCAGCGCGGCCCGCCGCGGCCATTGCCAACACCGCCGGGCGGCCCGCACGGTGGAGCCGTCAGTTCCGCGACCGGGCGGCCCCGCCCGCCCGCCGAGAGTCAGGGACCCGTCATGCTGCGCAGACTTCCCGCCCTGCCGGCCGCCGCCCTCGCCGCGGCCGCCGTGTTCGCCGCCGCCGGCCCGGCCGCCGCGGACACCGCTCCCCCAGCCGCGTGCACCCCCGCGGTGGTGGCGGGCGACCTCACCTTCTCCCCTCCATCGGTGGCCCCCGGCGGCGCCTCCTCCGCGTCCCTGACCGTGACGAACTGCACCGGCCAGCCGCAGACCGTCGGCGAGACCTGGTACGGGCGCTTCCTCTCCGACGGCTCGGCGGGCCTCCCGGCGGGCTGCCCGGTGATCGACCCGCTGCCGCGCCCGGTCACCCTCGCCCCCGGCGCGTCGCTGACCTCCACGACCGGCTACCTCGTCCTTCCCGGCTGCACGGCGGACCGGCTGCGGCTGACGGTGACCCTCGGCCAGGGCGGCACCACCCTCGGCAGCCGCACCGCCGACCTGCTCGTGGTGCGGCCGGCCGCGGCGCCGCAGCGGCGCGGCTGAGGGGGTCCCGGCACCCCGGAGCCCGCCGGACCCGGGCACGTCTCGGGCAGGCCGCCGTAGGCCCCGCAGGGGGTGTACGGCGGCCGTCGTGTGCGGCGCCGGCAATGCCAACCGAAGCGAACATGTTTCAACACCCTGGGGACATCACGGTCCGGCAACGCATCAGGAATTAGGCGTTGACGGCCTTCTGCATGTGGCGTAGAACTACCCTGCAGTTGCGATGGCGTTTCATCTTGGTGACTTCTGTTGGAAACGGCTCGGGCCTATGGACCCGCGAGAGCCTCCGCTCCGTCAGCATTTCGCCTTCAGCTCTCCCACAAGTCCCCTATAAGCGCCCACACACACATGGAGGCACCATGTCGGACGTCGAGACGTCGGGTACCGATGCGGGCAGCAGCCCGTCCCCGACGCGGAGGAACCTGCTCAGGGGCGTGGCCGGCGCCGCGGGGCTCGCGGCTGTGTCCGGCGGGCTGCTGACGGCGTGCAGCAGCTCCGACTCCTCTGACGACAGCAGCAGCAAGAGCGGCGACTCCGGCAAGCCGGTCGCGGGCAGCACCGTCACTTTCGGGTCGAACTACTCCGACCCGGCCGCCAAGACCGCGTTCGCCGCCCTCACGGCCGCGGCCACGGCGTCCTCGCAGGTGAAGGTCAAGATCAACACGGTCGACCACAACACCTTCCAGCAGAACATCACCAGCTACCTGCAGGGCACCCCGGACGACCTGTTCACCTGGTTCGCCGGCTACCGCATGCAGTACTTCGCGGCGCAGGGCCTCGCCCAGCCGCTCGACGACGTCTGGGACAAGATCGGCGGCAACTTCAGCGACTCCGCCAAGCAGCTGTCCACCGGCCTGGACGGCAAGAAGTACCTGGTGCCGCTCTACAACTACCCCTGGGTGGTCTTCTACAACAAGAGCGAGTTCACCAAGCGCGGCTACACCGTGCCCACCACGTGGGACGACTACATCGCGCTCGCCAAGAAGATGAAGACGGACGGCCTGGTGCCGATCGCCTTCGGCGACAAGGACGGCTGGCCCGCGCTGGGGACCTTCGACATCCTCAACATGCGCATCAACGGGTACGACTACCACATCAAGCTGATGAAGCACGAGATCCCCTGGACCGACGCGGGCGTCACCACCGTCTTCCAGCACTGGGCCGAGCTGATGCCCTACCTCCAGTCCGGCGCCAACGGCCGGATCTGGCAGGACGCGGCCAAGACGCTGGAGACCAAGCAGGCCGGCATGATGTTCCAGGGCACCAACCAGGTCGCCGCGCAGTACGTGACCGACAAGGCCAACCTGGACGACCTGGACTTCTTCGCCTTCCCCTCGGTGAACCCCAAGTGGGGCCAGGACTACATGGACGCCCCCACCGACGGCTTCATGCTCAGCAAGAAGGCCAAGAACCCCGAGGCCGCGAAGGCGATCCTGGAGTACATCGGCACCGGCCCGGCCGAGGCCGCGTACCTCAAGACCGACCAGTGGGACGTCGGCCTGGCCAACGGCCTCCAGGTGCCGACGTACAACGCCATCCAGAAGAAGTCGGTCGAGGTCATCGGCAAGTGCAAGTCGGTCGCCCAGTTCATGGACCGCGACTCCGACCCGGCGATGGCCAACGCGATGATCTCGATCATCCAGAAGTTCATCGACGACCCGAGCACCGGTAACATCGCCACCCTCCAGAAGAGTGCCGAGGCCCAGGCGAAGTCGATCTACACCTCATGACCGAGACGTCCGCTGCGGACACCGCGGCAGCGGTGCGGGACGGGGCCGCCGCCGCCCCGTCCCCGCGCCGCCGCCGCGGCGGCGTCCGCAAACTCACCCGGCGCGACCGCGTGGTGGTCGCGCTGCTGCTGGGCATCCCGCTGCTGCTGGACCTGGCCTTCGTGTGGTTCCCGGCGATCGGCACCGTGCTGCTGTCGTTCACCAAGTGGAACGGCGTGGGCAGCCTGCACAGCGAGACGTGCAAGCCGAATGTGCCGTCGATCCTCAACAACGGCTGCTGGTACGGCATCCAGAACTACCACCAGGCCACCACGATCTACCCGGAGTTCTGGCCCGCGGTCCGCCACAACCTCATCTGGCTGGCGGTCTTCGTGCTCATCGCGACCCCGCTGGGCATGCTGTTCGCCGTGGTCATCGACCGCGGCATCAAGGGCAGCCGGATGTACCAGAGCATCCTGTTCCTGCCGGTGATGCTGTCGCTCGCGCTGGTCGGCATCATCTGGGAGTTCATCTACTCGCAGAACTTCGGGCTGATCAACACCGTCATCGGGCGCAACGGCAACGACAACGCCATCGACTGGCTCGGAAACCCGCATCTGAACCTGTGGGCGGTGCTGGTGGAGGCGACCTGGCGGCAGGCCGGGTACGTGATGGTGCTCTACCTGGCAGGGCTCAAGGCGGTCGACCCGACGCTGCGCGAAGCCGCGCGGATGGACGGCGCCAACGCCTGGCAGACCTTCTGGCGGGTGGTCTTCCCGGTGATGAAACCGATCAACATCGTGGTCATGGTGGTCACGGTCATCGAGTCGCTGCGCGCCTTCGACCTGGTCTACATCACCAACAAGGGCATCAACGGCCTCGAACTGCTGTCGGTGCTGGTCACCTCGAACATCGTCGGCGAGACCCAGCGGGTCGGCTTCGGCTCCGCGCTGGGTGTCGTGCTGCTGGTCATCTCGCTGGTGCCGATCTCGGTGTTCCTTTACCAGACGTTCCGCCGGGAGGAAGCACCATGACGACCGAAGCCCTCACCCGGCCGGCCAAGGCGGTCCGCCCGTCCGCGCCCGGCCGCCGGAGGACCCGGCCGTGGGGCCAGGCGGCCTCGCAGGTCTTCCTCATCGTGTCCTGCGTGCTGTGGCTGCTGCCGATCGCGTTCGCGCTGTACGTGGCGGTCCGGCCGTACTCCGACACCCGCAAGTACGGCTATGTCTCGATGCCGCACCACCTGACGTTCAAGAACTTCAGTGACGCGTGGACCCAGTCGGACATGCTGCACTTCTTCTGGAACTCGGTGCTGATCACCGTCCCCTCGGTGATCATCGTGCTGGCCCTGGCGTCGGGCGTGGCCTTCGTGCTGAGCAAGATCAACGTCAAGGTCAACATCGCGCTCCTGATCCTGTTCACGGCCGGCAACCTGCTGCCGCAGCAGGTCATCATCACCCCGCTGTACCGGATGTACCTGAAGATCACGCTGCCGCACTTCCTGAGCGACAGCGGTCTGATGTACAACTCGGTCTTCGGCCTGGTCGCCATCAACGTGGCCTTCCAGCTGGGCTTCTGCGTCTTCGTGCTGAGCAACTACATGCGCGCGGTGCCCGACGAGATGTACGAGGCCGCGCTGGTGGACGGCGCCTCGCTGTGGACGCGCTTCTGGCGGCTGACGCTGCCGCTGTGCCGTCCGGCGCTCGCGGCGCTCGCGACGCTGCTGACCACCTGGATCTACAACGACTTCTTCTGGGCGATCACCCTGATGTCGTCGGGCGACAAGCGGCCGGTGACCTCGGCGCTGGCCAATCTCCAGGGGCAGTTCGTCAGCAACCAGAACATGATCGCTGCGGCGGCGCTCATCGCCGCCGTGCCGACCCTGGTGGTCTACATCTGCCTCCAGAAGCAGTTCATCGCCGGTCTGTCGCTGGGGTCCAGCAAGGGCTGACGGGCGCGAGGAGCAGGGGCCGACCGCGTGCGCGGGTGCCCGTCCGGCGGGACGGGCGCCCGCGCACGCGGCATTGACAGGGTGTTGGACCCCTTCCATAGTGTGGGAGCGCTCCCATGCGGCATCCGAGTGCCCTACCGGCACGCGGACGTCCTCCGGCGAGCGGCGAATCCCCCCACATGTCCAGGAGGTCCCCCGTGCGCGCATCCTCGCGTCGGTTACTCGTCAGACCGTGGCTGTGGCCGGTGGCTGCGGTCGCACTGCTGCTGCCCGCCCTGGTGGCGCTGCCCGCCGCCCACGGCGCCGCGGCCGGCTGCTCGATGACGTACACCGTCAACGAGTGGGCCGGCGGCTTCACCGCGCAGATCTCGATCACCAACCTCGGCCCGGCCGTCAACGGCTGGACCGCGACCTGGAGCTACCAGGGCGACCAGCACATCACCTCGGGCTGGAACGCCACCGTCTCGCAGAGCGGCGCGGCCGTCACCGCGAAGGACGCCGGCTACAACGCGTCGGTCCCGGCGAACGGCCACGCCGACTTCGGGGTGCAGGGCACCTGGAGCTCCGCCGACCCGTCGCCGACGGTGATCACCTTCAACGGCACCGCGTGCACGGCCGACGGCACGCCGCCGACCCAGCCGCCCACCACGCCGCCGACGACACCCCCCACCACCCCGCCCACGACCCCTCCGACCACTCCCCCGACGACCCCGCCCACCACGCCGCCGACCACCGCACCGCCGGCCGGCTGCTCGGGCGCGGTGATCTGCTCGGGCTTCGAGGACCAGACGGGCAGCACTCCGTCCGGCGGGTGGACGACCGCAGCGCCGGACTGCTCGGGCAGCGGCACCGCGACCGTCGACACCTCGGTCGCGCACAGCGGCAGCCGCTCGATCCGGGTGGACGGCCACGCCGGCTACTGCAACCACGTCTTCGTCGCGAGCACCCAGGACCTGTCCTCGGTCGGCCCGCGCGTCTACGTGCGGATGTGGGTGCGGCACACCACCGCGCTGCCGGCCGCGCACGTCGCCTTCATCTCGATGCCGGACTCCTCGCAGTCCGGGAAGGCGCTGCGGATCGGCGGCCAGAACGGCGCCCTGCAGTGGAACCGCGAGTCGGACGACGCGACGCTGCCCGCGCAGAGCCCGGCGGGCGTGGCGCTCAGCACCCCGCTGCCGACCGGCAGCTGGCAGTGCCTGCGGTTCGCCATCGGCACCACCTCGCCCGACCTGGAGACCTGGCTGAACGACCAGGACGTGGCGGGCCTGCGGGTGGACGGCGTGCCGACCGCGGACATCGACCAGCAGTGGCTGTCGCGCACCACGCCGCCGCGGCCCACCGCGCTGCGCTTCGGCTGGGAGAGCTACGGCACCGGTGACGACACGCTGTGGTTCGACGACGTCGCCGTGGGCACCTCGCCGATCGGCTGCTGACGCGGTACGCGCGAAGGCGCGGGAGGCCGGCCCGCCCCCGTAACGGGCCGGCATCCCGCGCCTCTTCCCCGGGCGAGCCCCGTACGGGTCCGCCCGGGGGGCCACGGCTCCCGGGTGACGCGGGGAAGGGGTCAGGAGCCGTCGGATGTGTCCGGCAGCCGCTCCCGGATGGCGTCCATCACCGAGGAGTCGGTCAGCGTCGTCACGTCACCGAGTTCGCGGTTCTCCGCGATGTCCCGGAGCAGGCGGCGCATGATCTTGCCGGAGCGGGTCTTGGGCAGTTCGGCGACGACCAGGATCTGCCGCGGCCGGGCGATCGGCCCGATCTCCCGGCCGACGTGCGCCCGCAGTTCGGCCGCGGGGTCGTCCGCGGCGCCCGGTCCCGCGTCGCCGCGCAGGATCACGAAGGCGACGATGCCCTGCCCGGTCGTCGCGTCGGCGGCGCCGACGACGGCGGCCTCGGCGACCAGCGGGTGCGAGACCAGGGCCGATTCGACCTCGGTGGTGGAGATGCGGTGGCCGGAGACGTTCATGACGTCGTCCACCCGGCCGAGCAGCCAGATGTCGCCGTCCTCGTCCTTCTTGGCCCCGTCACCGGCGAAGTAGCGGCCGGGGAAACGCGACCAGTAGGTGTCGACGTAGCGCTGCTCGTCGCCCCAGATGGTGCGCAGCATCGACGGCCACGGGCGGGTGAGCACCAGGTAGCCGCCCGATCCGTCGGGCACCGGCTCGCCCCGGTCGTCCACGACCTCCGCGGACACCCCGGGCAGCGCCCGCAGCGCGGAGCCGGGCTTGCAGGTGCTCGCGCCGGGCAGCGGGCTGATCATGTGCGCGCCGGTCTCGGTCTGCCACCAGGTGTCGACGACCGGGGTGCGGTCGCCGCCGATGGCCCTGCGGTACCAGACCCACGCCTCGGGGTTGATGGGCTCGCCCACCGAGCCGAGCAGCCGCAGCGACGTCAGGTCGTAGCCGGCCGGGATCGCGTCGCCCCACTTCATGAAGGTGCGGATCGCGGTGGGGGCGCAGTAGAGGATCGTCACCTTGTACTTCTGCACGATCTCCCACCAGCGGCCCTGGTGCGGGGAGTCGGGGGTGCCCTCGTACAGCACGGACGTGGTGGCGTTGGCGAGCGGGCCGTAGACGATGTACGAGTGCCCGGTGACCCAGCCGATGTCGGCGGCCGTCCAGTAGACGTCCCGTTCGGGCTTGATGTCGAAGACCGCCCAGTGCGACCACGCGACCTGGGTGAGGTAGCCGCCGGTGGTGTGCAGGATGCCCTTGGGGCGGGCGGTGGTGCCCGAGGTGTACATGATGTAGAGCGGGTGTTCGCTGTCGAACGCCTCGGGGGTGTGCTCGGCGGACTGCGCGTCGACCAGGTCGTGCCACCAGGTGTCGCGCCCCTCGGTCCAGCCGACCTCCTGGCCGGTGCGCCGGACGACGAGCACGCTGTGCACGTCGGGGCACTGCTCCAGCGCCTCGTCCACGGCGGGCTTGAGCGCGGAGGCGGCGCCCTTGCGGTAGCCGCCGTCGGCGGTGATCACCACATGGGCGTCGCAGTCCAGGATCCGGCTGGCCAGCGCCTCGGCGGAGAAGCCGCCGAAGACGACCGTGTGGGGGGCGCCGATACGGGCGCAGGCCAGCATCGCCACCACGGTCTCGGGGATCATCGGCATGTAGATCGCGACCCGGTCGCCGGCCTGCACGCCGAGCGACAGCAGCGCGTTGGCGGCGCGGCAGACCTCGTCCTTCAGGCCCGCGTAGGTCAGGGTGCGGGTGTCGCCGGGCTCGCCCTCCCAGTGGAAGGCGACGCGGTCGCCGAGACCGGCCGCCACGTGCCGGTCCAGGCAGTTCTCGGCGACGTTGAGCCGGCCGCCGGTGAACCAGCGGGCGAAGGGCGCGCGGCTCCAGTCCAGCACCTGGGTCCAGGGCTCGGCCCAGTCCAGCCGCGCGGCCTGCTCGGCCCAGAAGGCCTCGTCGTCCGCGGCGGCCGCGTCGTAGGCCGCGGCCGTGACGTTCGCGTGCTCCGCCAGGGCGGCCGGCGGCGGGAACCGCCGGTCCTCCCTGAGCAGGTTCGACAGTGTCTCGTCGGACATCAGTGCGCGCCCTCGACCGGCCCGCCCTGCGCGCCCTCGGCCGCCGCGAACAGCGGCAGCACCCCGCGCTTCCAGGTGCTGTTGGTGACGACGGCGAAGGACGCGTACCAGGCGAGGACGGCGGTGACCAGGCCGAGCCAGCCGCCGACCTTGGTGATGCCCGACGACTCGGCGAACTCCGCGACGGTCAGCAGGATGAAGGTCGCGGACAGTGCGACGAAGACGGCGAGCAGGGCGCCGTTGGTGCGCAGTGCGGCCACGGTCATGTAGACGGTGAATATCGCCCAGATGAGCAGGAAGAGTCCGGTCGCCTGGTGCGCGGTGTCGGCGGGCAGGCCGCCCGCGACGAACTTCGCGTACCCGGCGTAGGACAGCCAGAAGGCGCCGTAGGAGCAGAAGGCGGTCGCCCCGAAGGTGTTGCCCTTGCGGAATTCCCACATGCCGGCCAGCAGCTGGACCAGCCCGCCGTAGAAGAGCGCGAGCGGCAGCACGACGGCTTCCAGGCTCGCGTCGATCAGGTTGGCGTTGAAGGAGCTGAGGACGAACGTGGTGGCGGCGAAGCCGGCCAGCCCGAGCGGGCCGGGGTCGGCAATGGTGGGCGCGGGCGCAGAAGTGCTCATCTGCGGATTCCCTCCTCATCGAGGAACGGCAGGGCGGTGGGGAAAGGACCGTTTCGGGTCGCGGCACACCGTAGGTCCGCGGGGGAACGGCCGGGCAGGCTACGGTCGGTGACATTCGCCCAGCGGTGCGCCCGGCACGACGGGCGGTATGTCCGGTGCGTTCAGCGGTCGGTGAGCAGTCGGTGAACGGTCGGTCCGGCGCGCCGGACGGTCGGCCCGCGCGCCGAGCGGTCGGCGGGTACGGGCGGTACGGCCGCCGGGCCCGCGTACCGCTCAGGCGCGTTCGGCGGCGGACGACCGGGGGCCGGGCAGCGGCGCGGGTCCCGAGCCGACCTCTTCCGGGAGGTGCATCCGCAGCATCACCCGGTCCACCGCGGCCGGTGAGAGGCGGTGCCGGGTCAGCAGCGACACCGTGACCATCACGGCGAAGGCGACCGGCACCGTCCAGGCGGCGGGCTGCTCCAGCAGGGCCGCGCTCCAGCCGCTGCCGGGCCCGCGCACGCTGGTGAGCACCACCGCGACCGCGGCGAGCCCGCCCCCGGCGACGAGCCCGAACAGCGCCCCGCGGTCGGTCAGGCCGCGCCACCAGATGCCCAGCACCAGCAGCGGGCAGAAGGACGACGCGGCCACCGCGAAGGCCAGCCCGATCGCGTCGGCGACCGGCAGCCCGTCGGTCGCGGTGGCCATCACCAGCGGCGGCACTCCCGCGACCAGCGACGCCCAGCGGAAGCCGCGTTTGGAGCCGCGCAGCAGGTCCTGCGACACCACACCGGCCACCGACACGGTCAGGCCCGAGGCGGTCGAGACGAAGGCGGCGAAGGCGCCCGCGGTGACGAGCGCGGCCAGCAGCCGGCCGCCCTCCCCGGCCTGGGTGAGCTGCGGCAGCACCAGCACCGCGGTGTCGGTCTGCCCGGTGAGCAGCAGTTGCGGCGCCAGCACCCGGCCGAGCGCCCCGTAGACGGTCGGCAGCAGGTAGAAGGCGCTGAGCAGGACGAGCACCAGCACGGTGGTGCGGCGTGCGGCGCGCCCGTCGGGGTTGGTGTAGAAGCGGACCAGGACGTGCGGCAGGCCCATCGTGCCCAGCAGCGTGGCGAGCAGGATCGAGTAGAGCGCGTACAGCGGGTGGGATCGGCCGCCCGCGCCGGACAGCGGGTTGGCCCAGTTCGCGCCGGTGGCGGGGGTCAGCCCGTGGCGGTGCGGGACGGCGGCGCCGCCGGGGAAGGTCAGCGCGGTGCCGCCGGCGGCGGTGTGCTCGCCCCTGCCGAGCGTCACGCTGCCGGGGCCGCCGGGGGCCGCGGGTTCGGCGGCGTACGCCCGGCCGTCGAGCGTGCCGGAGACGCGGACCGTGACCGGGGCGGTGACGTCGAAGCGCACCGCGTCCTGGAGGCGTACGACGGTGGTGCCGTGGAAGCGCGGGACGTCGGGGCCGGTGAGGGCGGGCGCACCGGCCGAGCGCCAGGCCAGCACCAGGAAGACGACGGGCACGGCGATGGCGGTGAGTTTCAGCCAGAACTGGAAGCCCTGCACGAGCGTGACCGAGCGCATGCCGCCCGCCGCCGCGACCCCGACCACCACCACGGCGACGACGAGCGCCCCGGTCCAGCGCGGCGCGCCGGTCACCGTCTCCAGCGTCAGGCCCGCGCCCTGGAGCTGCGGCACCAGGTAGAGCCACGCGATGACGGCGACCAGCACCGCGGCCACCCGGCGCACCGCGACCGAGCCGAGCCGCTCCTCGGCGAAGTCCGGCAGGGTGTACGCGCCCGAGCGCCGCAGCGGGGCGGCGACCAGCAGGAGCAGCACCAGGTATCCGGCGGTGTAGCCGACCGGGTAGGCCAGCATGTCCACGCCGTAGGCCATGACGAGCCCGGCGACGCCGAGGAAGGAGGCCGCCGAGAGGTACTCGCCGCCGATCGCCGCGGCGTTCCACAGCGGGGAGACCTCGCGGGAGGCGACGTAGAAGTCGGAGGTGGCGCGTGACAGCCGCAGGCCGTAGACGCCGAAGGCGGCGGTGGCGACCAGGACGACGGCGAGGGCGGCCAGGCCCAGGCCGGGGTTCACCGGGCGGCACGCGGGGGCCGGTGCGGCGGCTGCGGCGGCTGCGGGCCGTCGCCCGGCTCCCGGGCTCCGTCCGGCTCCCGCGGGCGGTCCCCGTCCGCGGGCGGGGCCTCGGTGCGGGCGGCCTCGGCGGCGTCCGGGCCGCCCAGCAGATCGGTGAAGTCCCGCTCGACGCGTTCGGCGTGCCGGACGTGGAAGGCGGCCGCGCCCACCAGCAGCGGGTAGGCCACCACGCCCAGCAGCAGCCAGGGCAGCCGGATCCCCAGCACGGTGGCGGTACGCAGCCCGGGCAGCAGGGCGAAGGCGGCGGGCAGCCCGCCGAGCACCGCGCCCAGCACGGCCAGCACACCGAGGGCGAGCCGCAGCTGGTTGCGCACCAGGGAGCGCACGTAGACCTGGCCGAGCTGCGGCTGGGCGTGCAGGTCGGCGGCGCGGGCGCGCGCGGAGTAGCCGCCCGCGCGGTGCCGGCGCGGCGCGGTGACGGCGACCCGGCGCGCCGCCTGGGGTGTTTCGCCCGGCCCGCCGGTCATACGGTGTCCGGTCCGGACGCGGGCGCCCAGCGCACCAGCACGTCCCGCAGTTGCCGGGTGTGGCGGCGGCTGACGGGCAGTTCGGTGCCCGCGACGCGCACCGTCCAGTGCCCGGCGTCCGAGCGCAGCTCCTCGACGTGCCGCAGCGAGACCAGGAAGCTGCGGTGGATGCGCAGGAAGCCGTGCGGTTCCCAGCGCTCGGCGAGCACCGCGAGCGGCACCCGGACCAGCGGCGCGCGCCCGGCGGTGTGCAGCCGGACGTAGTCGCCCTGGGCCTCGACGTAGGCGACGTCGTCGCGGGAGACGAAGCGGGTGACCCCGCCGAGGTCGACGGGTATGCGCTCGGGCCCGGGGGCGCGGCGCTCGGCGCTCCGCTCCTCGCGGGGCTCGTCGCGCGGCTCCGCGGGCGCGTCCAGCAGCGCGGCGACCCGCCGCACCGCCTCGGCCAGGCGCTCGCCGCCGACGGGTTTGAGGAGGTAGTCGCAGGCCTTGAGGGCGAAGGCGTCCACGGCGAAGTCCTCGTAGGCGGTGACGAAGACGACCGCGGGCGGGCGGGCGAAGCGGCCGAGCACCCGGACCAGGTCGAGGCCGTCCAGGCCGGGCATGCGGATGTCGCAGAAGACCGCGTCCACGGGTTCGGCCTCCAGCAGCCGCAGCGCCGCGGCGCTGCTGTCGGCGGCCAGCACCCGGCCGACCCGGTGGTCGCCGCGCAGCAGGTAGCTGAGGTCGTCCAGGGCGGGCGGCTCGTCGTCCACCGCGAGGATCCGCAGGGGTCTCATGAGGCGTGCACTCCGTTCCGGTATTTCGGCACCCGGACGTTGACCTTGGTCCCGGCGCCCGGCGCGGTCTCCACAACGAGCCCGTAGTCGTCGCCGAAGACCGCGCGCAGCCGCTCGTCGACGTTGCCCAGGCCCAGCGAGTCGCCCTCCGCCTCGCCCGCGAGCTGGAGCCGCACCTCCTCGGGGTCCATGCCCACGCCGTCGTCCTCCACGCTGATCCGGCACTCCGCGCCGGCGTCCTCGGCCCTGATGGTGATGAGCCCCGGGGTCGCCTTGGGTCCCAGGCCGTGCCGTACCGCGTTCTCCACGATCGGCTGGAGGCACAGGAAGGGCACCGCGACGGGCAGGACCTCGGGGGCGATCAGCAGGTCGACCCGCAGCCGGGCGCCGAACCGGGCGCGTTCCAGCCGCAGATACCGGTCCACCGACCGCAGTTCCTCGGCGAGGGTACTGAACTCACCGTGCTTGCGCAGGCTGTATCGGGTCAGCTCGGCGAACTCCAGCAGCAGCTCGCGGGCCCTGGCCGGGTCGGTGCGCACGAAGGACGCGATGGCGGTGAGCGAGTTGTAGACGAAGTGCGGGGATATCTGGGCGCGCAGCGCGCGCAGTTCGGCCTCGACCATACGGGTGCGGGAGCGGTCGAGTTCGGCCAGTTCCAGCTGGGCGATGACCCAGTGCGCGACCTCGCCCGCGGCCCGTACCAGCCCCGCGGAGACCTGCCGGGCGTAGACGGTGAGGGCGCCGACCACCAGGCCGTCCACGACGAGCGGCACCACGACCGCGGAGCGCACCGGGCAGTCGAGGTCGGCGCAGTCGATCGCGCCGACCGGCACCAGCCACGGCCGGCCGGCCTCCATCGCGTCGGCGGTGTGGGCGACGGCCTGCGCCGCGTGCCGGCGCCCGGCGCCGTCCCACGCCAGCAGCTCGCCGTCGGCGACCACGGCGAGCGCCGGGGTGGCCAGCAGCGCCCGCAGATGGCGCGCGGCCTTGCGGGCCGACTCGGGATTGAGCCCGTCGCGCAGCAGCGGAGCGGCGAGCGAGGCCTCGTGCAGCGCGGCGAAGGCGGCGCGCTCGACCGGCGTGCCGAAGGCGCGGCGCCCGCGGACCAGCCAGAAGAGCGCGGCGGCCGCGCCGGTGATCACCAGCGTGACGGACACCCAGGTGATCGCCGACGTCATGAGCGGAATTATCGGCCCGCGGCGCGATCACGTCACGGGTGCGGTCGGGGCGGATTCCGTGCGGATCGCGCTCCCCCCGCGCGCCCCCGCTCTCCCCCTGCTCTTCCCCGGCGCCGGGCGCCGGGCCCCCGCGTGCTGCGGGGACCCGGCGCCTTTCGGGGAACGCCGCCGGTCAGGGGAAGTTGACGACGTTGACGGGCGTGGTGTTCGTCGGGGTGACGGCGCCGGTGTCGTTGATGACGTGGCTGATGGTGCCGACATTGCCGAGCGAGACGGTGAGCACCGAGTGGAAGCGCACGCCGGAAGCGTTGGGCACCTCGAAGGCGTGGTAGTTGTTCACCGCGGGGTTGACGTTGAAGTAGCAGTAGCTGCCCAGGCCCCAGGCCTCGTGGCTGGTCACGTTGTCGGCGACCTTGTAGGCGGCGTAGCCGTTGCGGCCGTTGGGGTTGGTCCAGGCGGCCTGGTTGGGCGGGTCGTACGGGTTCTCGTTCTGGAAGAAGATCGTGCGGCCGCCGTTGCCGTTCCAGATCACCTCGTACTTCTGGTAGTGCTCCACGAACAGGCCGGTCGCCAGGACGTTGTCGCCGTTGACGATCAGGCCGGTGTCGGCGGTGTTGGTGCCCCAGCCGACGGTGCCGGCGTTGCCGTGGTCGGCGCGCCAGGCCCAGATGTGGTCGATGAGCGTGTTGTCGCTGTTGACGACGAGCGAGGTGGTGGCCTTGCCCGCGCGCTCGCCGCCGATCCGGAAGAAGACGTCCTGGATGCTGGTCGGGTCGCTCGCGTGGCTCGCGGCCGAGCCGGACGGGCCGATCGTCAGCAGCGCCTGCGAGTTGGTGGTGCCCGCGTCAAAGAGCAGGCCCTTGAGCCGGACCCCGTCGACGTCGGCGACCTGCATGGCGTTGACCCCGTTGTCCGGGACGAAGGTCGGGTACCCGATGCCGAGCACCACGGTGTCCGCCCGGTTGACCTGGAGCGTCTGGTTCAGGTGGTACACGCCGGGCGTGACGAACAGGTTGCACCCGGCGGCCAGCGCGCTGTTGATGGTCGCGGCGGTGTCGCCGGCCTTGACCACGTAGAACTGGCTCATCGGCAGCGAGCTGCCCGGGGTGGAGCCGTTCGCCCAGCTCGCGCCGGACGCGTTCTGCCGCAGCGAGGGCAGGAAGACGCGGTACTTGCCGCTGCCGTCGAGGTAGAGGTAGGGCACGTCGCGCGAGACGGGGGTGGTGCCGAGCGTGGTCTCGGGCGGGTTGGGGAAGGTGTTGCCGGGCGCGCCGGTCACCCCGGAGAAGACCATGTTCCACACACCGCCGTCCCAGCTGCCCAGGTTGCTGTCCCGGGTGTACCACTGCTGCTGGGAGATCGACGCGGTCTGGCCGGTGACCTTGGTGTCGGCGATGTAGCCGCCGCTGGCCCAGCCGTAACTGGCCGGGTAGAGGGCGAGGTTGCCGTGCACGTCGATCCGGCGGAAGGGCGCGGCCTGCGCGACGGCCCAGCGGTTGGTGCCGCTGGAGGGGTTGATCGCCAGGTTCTCCGCGCTGCGCCAGAAGTTCTGGGTGGCGTTGCCCGCGTCGGAGGCGTTGAAGGCGTCGACGGTGACGTCGCCGTTGATGGTGACCTGGTCGGGGTTCTGGCCCAGGCCCGCGACGGAGGTGTAGAAGCCGACGTTGTCCTCGACGTTGTAGGTGCCCGGCTTGAACAGGTCGGCGACCCGGTTCTCGCTGAACTGCGCGGTGTTGGTGTCCTTCATCTGGCTGAACTGCGCGTCCAGCTGCGCCTGGATGGCGGCGTTGCCCATCGACGGGTCGAAGACGTGCACGTTGGGCCCGAAGTTCGGGGTGTCGGACTGCCCGGTGCAGTTGCCCGTGGGCGGCGTCGTGCCGCCGGTGCTGCCGCCGCTGGTCCCGGTGCTCGTGCCGGTGCTCGTCCCGGTGCTCGTGCCGGTGCTGGTCCCCGTGCTGGTGCCGGTGCTCGTGCCCGTGCTGGTGGCGCCGCCGCTGCCCTGGGTGTGGGTGAACTGCGGGCTGTCGTACTGCGGGCCGTTCTTGGTGTACGTGAACGAGTACGTCACGACGGTGCCGACGGACACCGGCGAGACGGTGTACGTCCAGCTGCTGCCGGAGGCGGCCATCTGGACGTTCTGCTGGCCGGCGGTGCCGACCTGGTAGTGGATGATCACGTAGCTCGCGGGCGAGGTGGGTGTGAAGGTGAACTTCGCCTGCGTGGAGGAGGGTTCGGACACGCTCTGGGTGTAGTCGTCGGCCGCCGAGGCGCTTCCTGCGGTGCCGATCAGGCCCAGCAGCCCGGCGAGGGCGAGGACCAGCGCGGCCAGCAGTGCGACGGGGCGCCGGTAGGAGCGCTGCCGGGACGGGCCCGGTGGGAGGGTTCTGCGCATGGTGGGGGTCCTTTCCCTGGCTTCGTGAAGTGAACGCCAGGTCAGCGCGGGTGTGGGGGTAAATCGCGCTCAGCACTGCGCATTTCAGGTCACGGAACGACCATGACCCTTGGATTCAGCTGGTTGAAAACGCTCTCAGTCTGCGGATAGGAGAACCCCTGAATCCGTAAGGCAGTGTCAAGGGACCCATGGCATGCCGTCAAGAAGAAGAGCGGGATTCACGCGCTGAACGCGTGAATCCCGCTCGGGTGGTGCGGTGGTACGGCGGTGCGGTGGGGTTACTTGATGCCGGCCGCGGCGCAGGCGGAGGCGGCGTCACCGGTGCAGATCTGCGCGGCGGTATAGGTGCCGTCGGCGAGCACGGTGTCCTTGATGTTGGTCTTGGTCACCGAGACCGCGTCGAGCAGCTTGGCCGGCACCATCTCGCCGGACCCGCTCTTCTTGGTGGTGTCGGCGACGGACTTGAAGTCCTTGCCCTGGAGCAGGTCCACCGCGATCTCGGCGGTCGCGAAGGCCTCCGGCTTGGCGGCCTTGTAGACCGTGGAGGTCTGGGTGCCCACCAGGATCCGCTGGATCGCGGCGAGGTCGGCGTCCTGGCCGGTCAGCGGCACGCTGATACCCGCGGCGTGCAGGGCGGTGGCAATACCGCCGGCCATCGTGTCGTTGGCCGAGTAGACGCCCTTGACGTTCTTCTTGCCGACGGACTGGATCGCCGCGGTGACCTTCTGGTTGGCGACGTCACCCTTCCACAGGCCCGTCTGCTCGTAGGCGACGGTCACCTTGCCGTCCAGGACCTTGTGCGCGCCCTGCTTGAACTCCGCCGCGTTGGGGTCGGCGTCGTCGCCGTTGATCATGATGATCTTGGACTGCGGGGTGGCACTCGCGCCCATCGCGTCCAGCAGCGCCTGGCCCTGGAGCTCGCCGACCTTCTCGTTGTCGTAGGAGACGTAGGCCGACACCGGGCCCTGCGCGAGACGGTCGTACGCGACGACCTTGATGCCCTTGTCCACCGCCGCCTGGACCGAGGACTTGATGCCGACGTAGTCCTGCGCGTCGAGGATCAGCACCTTGACGCCCTTCGCGATCATCGCGCTTACCTGCTGCGCCTGCTTGGCCGGGTCGCCGCCCGCGTTGGCGTACTCCACGTGGCAGTCGGAGCACAGCTCCTGGATCTTCTGCTCGATGAGCGGCTTGTCGAACTTCTCGTAGCGGGCCGTGACGGTGTCCGGCAGGAGCAGACCGATCGACTTGTTGCCGCCGCCGTCACTGCTGGAGCTGCTGCTGTCCTTGCTGTCGGACTTCTTGTCACCGGCCTTGCCACACGCGCCCATGGTGAGCGCCAGCGCGGCCACTGCGGTTCCTACGACTATTCGGCGGGCAGTCGTGTTCATTGCGGCGGTGCCTCCCCTGATAAGGCCGCCACGACGCGGCCCATGTGCCGCGAAGTCAACTCGGCACCCTGGCCGCGCGTCAAGAAGTAAATCATCGGAGGGATAACGCACCGAGACGCGTCACCCCGGCTCGGTGACGACCGGCCGGGGTGACGGGGGTGTTGCGGACAGGTGTCCGAAAGGGCGTTAGATCAGCCCAGGGAGGCGATGGCCTGGTTGAACGTGGCCGACGGGCGCATCACGGCGGCCGCCTTCGCGGGGTCGGGCTGGTAGTAGCCGCCGATGTCCGCGGGCTCGCCCTGGACAGCGATCAATTCGGTAACGATGGCCTCCTCCTGCTCCGCGAGGGTCTTCGCGAGCCCCTCGAAGGCAGCCGCGAGAGCCGGGTCGTCGGACTGCGACGCCAGCTCCTGCGCCCAGTACAGGGCGAGGTAGAAGTGGCTGCCGCGGTTGTCGATACCGCCGAGGCGGCGGCTCGGCGACTTGTCCTCGTTGAGGAAGGTGCCGGTCGCGCGGTCCAGGGTGTCGGCGAGGATCTGCGCCCTGGCGTTGCCGGTGGCGTTCGCCAGGTGCTCGAAGCTCGCGGCGAGCGCGAAGAACTCGCCCAGGCTGTCCCAGCGCAGGTAGTTCTCCTTGACCAGCTGCTGGACGTGCTTGGGCGCGGAGCCGCCGGCGCCGGTCTCGAACAGGCCGCCGCCGTTGATGAGCGGGACGACCGAGAGCATCTTGGCGCTGGTGCCCAGCTCCAGGATCGGGAAGAGGTCGGTCAGGTAGTCGCGCAGCACGTTGCCGGTCACCGAGATGGTGTCCTCGCCTCGGCGGATGCGCTCCAGCGAGTAGGCGGTGGCGGCCTGCGGCGTCATGATCTCGATCGTGAGGCCGTCGGTGTCGTGCTCGGGCAGGTACGCGCGGACCTTGGCGATCAGGTTGGCGTCGTGCGCGCGGGTCTCGTCCAGCCAGAAGACCGCCGGGACGCCGGTGGCGCGGGCCCGGGTGACGGCGAGCTTGACCCAGTCGCGGATCGGCACGTCCTTGGTCTGGCACATCCGGAAGATGTCGCCGGCGCTGACGACCTGCTCCAGGACCGCCTCGCCGCTGCCGTCCAGGACCCGGACGGTGCCGGTGACGGGGATCTCGAAGGTCTTGTCGTGGCTGCCGTACTCCTCGGCGGCCTGCGCCATCAGGCCGACGTTCGGCACCGAGCCCATGGTGGCCGGGTCGAAGGCACCGTGCGCGCGGCAGTCGTCGATGACGGTCTGGTAGACGCCGGAGTAGCTGCTGTCCGGGATGACCGCGAGGGTGTCGGCCTCGTTGCCGTCCGGGCCCCACATGTGGCCGGAGGTGCGGATCATGGCCGGCATCGAGGCGTCCACGATGACGTCGCTGGGCACGTGCAGGTTGGTGATGCCGCGGTCGGAGTCGACCATGGCCAGCCGCGGGCCGGCGGCGAGCTCGGCCTCGAAGGACGCCTTGACCCTGTCCCCCTCGGGCAGCGACTCCAGGCCCTTGAGGATGCCGCCGAGGCCGTCGTTCGGGGTGAGCCCGGCGGAGGCGAGCGCCGCCCCGTACTCGGCGAAGGTCTTCGGGAAGAAGGCGCGGACGACGTGGCCGAAGATGATCGGGTCGGAGACCTTCATCATGGTGGCCTTCAGGTGCACCGAGAACAGCACGCCCTCGGCCTCGGCGCGGGCGACCTGGGCGGCCAGGAACTCGCGCAGCGCGGCGACCCGCATCACGGAGGCGTCGACGACCTCGCCGGCCAGCACCGGCACCGATTCGCGCAGCACGGTGGTGCTGCCGTCGTCACCGGCCAGCTCGATGCGCAGGGCGCCGTCGGCGGCGATCACCGCGGACTTCTCGGTGCTGCGGAAGTCGTCGGCCGACATGGTCGCCACGTTGGTCCTGGACTCCGGCGTCCACGCGCCCATGCGGTGCGGGTGGGCCTTGGCGTAGTTCTTGACCGAGGCGGGGGCGCGGCGGTCGGAGTTGCCCTCGCGCAGCACCGGGTTGACGGCGCTGCCCTTGACCTTGTCGTAGCGGGCGCGGATGTCGCGCGCCTCGTCCGACGCCGGGTCGTCCGGGTAGTCGGGCAGCGCGTAGCCCTGCTGCTGGAGCTCGGCGACGGCGGCCTTGAGCTGCGGGATGGACGCCGAGACGTTCGGCAGCTTGATGATGTTGGCACCCGGGGTGCGGGCCAGCCGGCCCAGCTCCGCCAGCGCGTCGTCGATCCGCTGCTCCTCCTGGAGGTACTCCGGGAAGGCAGCGATGATCCGGCCCGCGAGCGAGATGTCACGGCTCTCGACCGTGACGCCGGCCGTCGAGGCGTAGGCCTCGATCACCGGCAGGAACGAATACGTCGCCAGGGCCGGCGCCTCGTCGGTGTGCGTATAGATGATGGTCGAGTCAGCCACCGGTTACTCCGCTCCAGTTTCCAGCACTACGTTGCCGGCTTCGAGAACATTGCTTGATATCAAGATATCCCGTTGCCGTCGGGAGCACGACGAGGGGGCGCACCCGCGCCGGCGCGCCCCCTCGTCCGCCCACACGACCCGGCCGCGCTCCGACCGGACGGGCTAATCCCGCGCGCCCGCGCGCCGCGACCGTGTTTCGGTGGAGCCCTCACGCACCGGAGCGGTGCGCGCACCGACAGCGACCACAGTCGGCCCGCGGGGGCCGGCGGGAAGCGGTAGCCATGGCGTCACGTGCACGGGGCTCAGGACTGGTCGGCGAGCTGGCGGCGGAATTCGCCGGGACGATGATCCTGCTGCTGATCGGCGCCGGGGTGGTCGCCCAGGTGGTCGCGGGCGGCGAGCTGACCCAGCCCAAGGGCGGCCTCGGCGGCCACGACGCGATCGCCTGGGCCTGGGGCCTGGGCGTGACGCTGGGCGTGTACGTGGCCGCCCGGCTCAGCGGCGCGCACCTCAACCCCGCGGTGACGGTGGCGCTCGCGACCTTCAAGGGCTTCCCCTGGCGCAAGGTGCTGCCGTACGCGCTCGCGCAGACCGCGGGCGCCTTCGTCGCGGCGCTGATCGTGCGCTGGAACTACAGCGAGATCCTCGGGCACGCCGACCCCGGGCACACCTTCAAGACGCAGATCGTCTTCTCCACGCTGCCGGGCAACGGCTCGCTGAACGCCGGGGTCCACGAGTGGGGCGCCTTCCGCGACCAGGTGATCGGCACCGCGATCCTGCTGATCCTGATCCTGGCCGTCACCGACGTGCTCAACACCCCGCCGGGCGCCAACCTCGGCGCCTTCATCATCGGCCTGATCGTGGTGGCGATCGGCATGGCCTACGGCGCCAACGCGGGCTACGCCATCAACCCGGCCCGTGACCTCGGCCCCCGGCTGGCCAGCTTCATCACCGGCTACCACACCGCCTGGCGGGACCAATGGGGCAATCTCTACTGGTGGGTGCCGATCGTCGGCCCGCTGGTCGGCGGGGTGCTGGGCGGGGCGATCTACAAGATCTTCGTGGGGCGGTTCCTGCCCACCGCCGAGCCCGAGCCGCCGGGCCGGGTGCCGGCGTCGGAGTCCTGACGCGGCGCGGCGGAGCTGTCCCGGACCACCAGGGACGTGGACAGCTCCACCCGCAGCACGTCGGGGGTACGGCCCTGGACGAGCTGCAGCAGCATGTCGGCGGCGGCCGCGCCCATCTCGGCGAGCGGCTGCCGCACCGTCGTCAGCGGCGGCGGCGACCAGCGGGCCTGCGGGAGGTCGTCGAAGCCGACCACGCTCAGGTCGTCCGGCACCCGCAGCCCGCGCTGCCGGGCCGCCTCGTAGACGCCCAGCGCCATCTGGTCGCTGGAGGCGAAGACGGCGGTCGGCGGGCGGTCGGCGGCCAGCAGCTCGGCGCCGAGGGCGAAGCCCGACTCGTGCGAGAAGTCCCCCTCCCGCACCAGGGCGTCGTCCACCTCGGCGCCCGCCGACTCCAGGGCGGCGCGGTAGCCGTCCAGCCGGGCCCGGCTGCACAGCAGGGCGGGCGGCCCGGTGATGATGCCGATCCGGCGGTGGCCCAGGCCCAGCAGGTGCAGCACCGCGCTGCGGCCGCCGGCCCAGTTGGTGGCGCCGATGGTCGGGATGTCGAAGGTCGGCACACCGGCGGGGTCGATCACCACCAGCGGCATGCCGAGCCGCCGCAGCTCGGCGTTCAGCTGCGGCGCAGGCTGCGAGGTGACGAGGATCGCGCCGTCGGAGTTGCGCGAGCGCACCCCGACCAGCCACTGCTGCATGGAGGCCGCGTGGTGGTGCACCGCGGAGACCACCGCGCCGACCCCGGCGGCGTGCGCGACCTTCTCCACACCGCGCAGGATCTCCACCGCCCAGGGGCTGTCGAGGTCGTTGAACACCAGGTCGACGAGGTTGGCGCGGCCGGTGCCGCTGCCGGCGCGGCGCCGGTAGCCGTGTTCGGCCAGCAGGTCCTCGATACGGCGCCGGGTCGCCGCGGCCACGTCGCTGCGCCCGTTGAGCACCCGGGAGACCGTGGGCAGGGACACCCCGGCCTCGCGGGCGATGTCGGCGATCGTGACCCGGCCCGCGCTGTCTGCCGCCACCGGTGCCTCCTGTCGCAGGTGGGCTCCCAGCATAGGCAACGCCCAGGGCCCGCAGCACGGGTGCGCGGCGGACGCGGGCCCGGTCGCGGCCGTACGGCGGACGGACGGGCCCGCGGCGCGGGCGAGTTGCGGCGGGAGGGTTGACGGGACCGGTCCTCGCTTCTAACGTCACGCTGAAACTTCCGAAAGCATTTCGCAAGTTTCGACGCTCCGGGGCGTCCCACCAGACCTCCGCGCGGGCACCTTCCCGCCCGCCGCGGCGGGCACGGCGGCGTTCTCGTGGTCAGCGCCGATGACCACGAGAGCGTTGACCGGGTCTCCGGCGACCCGGCCGCAGACCTGGCGCGGTCTGCGCTGTGCGCCCGAAACGTTTCGGCCAGCGAAGGACACGCATCACCCATGACCCTCACGGCGACCAACCCGGTCCTCCCCGGCTGCTTCCCCGACCCCTCGGTCGTCCGCGTCGGGCAGGACTACTACCTGGCCAGCTCGTCCTTCGCCTACCACCCCGCCATCCCGCTGCACCACAGCCGCGACCTCGTCCACTGGCGGCCGATCGGTCACGCCGTCGACCGCGCCGACCAGATCGACCTCGGCGGCATCCGGGCGAGCGGCGGCATCTACGCGCCGACCCTGCGGTACGCCGACGGGCGCTTCCACCTGGTCTGCACGGTCGTCGGCGGGCGCGGCGCCTCCGGCAACTTCCTGCTCAGCGCCGACGACCCGGCGGGCGACTGGTCCGACCCGGTGTGGCTGCCCGAGGCCCCCGGCTTCGACCCCTCGCTCTTCTTCGACGACGACGGCTCGGCCCATCTGCTCGGCACCCGCGAGATCCCGGGCACCGGCGGCCGCACCGAGATCTGGCTGCGCGCCCTGGACCTGGAGGCCGGCAAGCTCACCGGCCCCGAGCACGTGCTCTTCCGGGGCGCCCTGGTCGACGCCCGCTGGGCCGAGGGCCCGCACCTGTACAAGGTCGACGGCCGGTACGTGCTGCTGCTCGCGGAAGGCGGCACCGAGCACGAGCACGCCGTGACCGTGGCCCGCAGCAGCGAGCTGACCGGCCCGTACGAGAACCACCCCGGCAACCCGGTGCTCACCCACCGCCACCTCGGCCGCTCCTACCCGGTGTCCGGCGTGGGCCACGCCGACCTCGTGCAGACCCCGGCCGGCGACTGGTACGCGCTGGCGCTCGCCTCCCGCGTCTACGGCGGCCCGCACTCCAACCTGGGCCGCGAGACGTTCCTGGCCCGCGTCGAGTGGGAGCACGGCTGGCCGGTCTTCAACCCCGGCGAGGGACGGCTCACCGACCACGTCGAGGTCGCGCTGTCCGCGCACCCCTGGCCGGTGCCGGACACCACCGACCACTTCGACGCCGGCACGCTCGACACCGCCGTCTGGAACCTGCTGCGCGGCCCCGCCACCGACGCGTACAGCCTCACCGAGCGGCCCGGCCACCTGCGGCTGCGGCTGCTCCCGCAGACCCTCGCCGAACGCAGCACCCCCGCCTTCGCCGGGCGCCGCCAGCAGCACATCGACTGCGCCGCCGAGACCGAGCTGGACTTCACGCCGGGCGAGCCCGGCGAGGCCGCCGGGCTCGCGGTGCTCCAGAACGACACCCACCACATCACGCTGCTGGTCACGACCGCCGCGGACGGGGGCACGGTGGTGCGGCTCACCGAGCACAACGCCGGCACCGGCACGGTACGCGGCGAACTCCCGGTCGGCCCGGGTCCGTTGCGGCTGGGCCTGCGCACCCGCGGACAGCACTACACCTTCTCCGTCACCCAGTCCCCCGACGGCCGCCGCGACGTCGGCACCGTCGACGGCCGCTTCCTCAGCAGCCAGGTGGCCGGCGGCTTCACCGGCGTCTACCTCGGCCCGTACGCGACCGGCCCCGCGGGCGGCACGGGCCACGCCGACTACGACTGGTTCCGCTACGGCCCCGCGGCCGGATAGCCACTCCCCCCATGGACCCCGCCGCCGGTGCGGGGAGGGAGAGCCGTACGCCCGGCGCGTGGGCCGGGCGTACGGCGCCACCGCCGGGGACGCCTTGAGGGGGGCGTCCCCGGCACCGGACCCCGCGCGGCGGGCTCAGGACAGCCGGTTGACCGCGGAGGTGAACAGGGCCGGGCAGCGGGCGGCGGCCGGGACGATGCGGCGGGCCGACCACGGGCGGGCGCGCAGCCACAGCAGGGAGCCGGTCAGCATCCGGTAGTCGCGGGAGACGCGGCGCCACGCCGCGTCGTAGTCCTGCGGGCGGTCCGCCAGCACGCAGGACACCAGCTGCTCGGCCGCCGCCAGGGCGACCGCGATGCCCTCGCCGGTCAGCGCGTCGACGTAGCCCGCCGCGTCGCCGACCAGCAGGACCCGGCCCGCCGCCCGGGCCCGTACCCGCTGCCGCAGCGGACCCGCGCCGCGGGCGGCGGTCGCGGCCTGCGCGGGCAGCCGCTCCAGCAGCCGGGGGAAGGCGGCGAGCTGCGCGGCGAACGGGCCGCGGTCGGCGGTCAGCACCGCGACGCCCACCAGGTCCGGCCCGACCGGCGTCACGTACGCCTCGGCGCGCGCCGACCAGTGCACCTCGACGACGTCGCTCCACGGCGGCACCGCGAAGTGCCGGCGCAGCCCGTAGCGGGCGGGCCGCTCCCCCGGCGCCGCCGGGCCGGTGTCCGCGCCGAGCCGCAGCGCGCGCCGCAGCGGCGAGTGCAGGCCGTCGGCCGCGGCCAGGTAGCGGGCGGTGATCCCGGCGGCGGTGACGCTGCGGGCGTCCTGCCGCACTCCGTCGACCCGCAGCGGCAGGACAGGTACGCCGAGGCCCGCCGCGGTGGCCGCGAGCGCGCTGTGCAGCGCGGTGCGGCGCACGCCCCGGCCGGGCGTGCCGCGGAAGCGGGCCTCGGCGCGGTGCCGCCCGTCGAGGTAGGCGATGCCGTGCAGCGGGGCTCCGGGCACGTCCACACCCAGCGCGGCCAGCCGCCGTACCGCCGAGGGCATCAGGCCCTCCCCGCACGCCTTGTCCACCGGCCCCGGCCGGGGCTCCGCGACGACCACGTCGAGGCCCGCACGGGCGGCGTGGATCGCGGTGGCCAGGCCCGCCGGGCCGCCGCCCGCCACCAGCAGGTCGATCACGCGGGGGCCGCCGCCGCGAGCGCGGCGTTCTCGCACCGCAGCCGCACCGCGAGCAGCGCGGTGTTCGCCAGGCCGAAGCACAGCGCCGTCAGCCACGCCCCGTGCACCAGCGGCAGCGCCGCGCCCTCCACCACCACGGCCAGGTAGTTGGGGTGCCGCAGCACCCGGTACGGCCCGCGGTCCACGAGCGGCAGGCCGGGGACGACGATCACCCGGGTGTTCCAGCGCGGCCCCAGCGTGCCGATGCACCACCACCGCAGCGCCTGCGCGCCGAGCGCGAGCCCCAGCATCGGCCAGCCCAGCGCGGGGACGAAGGGCCGTCCCATGGCGTGGACCTCGGCCAGGCAGCCGGCCAGCAGCCCGGTGTGCAGCAGCACCATCACCGGGTAGTGCCCGGCGCCGTACTCCGTGCCGCCGCGCGCGAAGCTCCAGCGCGCACCGCGGCGCGCCGCGGCCAGTTCGAGCAGCCGCTCGGCGGCGACCGTCAGCACCAGCAGGGTGTACCCGGACATCGGCGGCTACCAGCGCAGCAGGACGGTCTCGGAGCAGAAGCCCGGCCCCATCGCCAGCACCAGCCCCGGGCTGCCGGGCAGCGGGCGCTCCCCCGCGAGCACGTCCCGCAGGATGTGCAGCACCGACGCCGAGGAGAGGTTGCCGACCTCGGCGAGCGAGCGCCAGGACGCCTCCAGCGCGCGGGCCGGCAGGTCCAGTGCCTCGCGCACCGCCTCCAGCACGCGCGGGCCGCCCGGATGGCACACCCAGCCGGTCACGTCCCGCGGCTTCAGCCCGTGCCCGGCGAGGAAGTCCTCGACCTCCGGCCCCACATGACGGCGCACCAGGCGGGGCAGCTCGCCGCCCAGCACGATACGGAAGCCGCCCGCGCCGATGTGCCAGCCGAGCAGGTCCCCGGTGTCCGGGTAGAGCCTGCTGCGGGCCGCCACCACCTCCGGCCCGGACGCCGCGCGGTCCCGTCCCACCGCGACGACCGCGGCGGCGCCGTCACCGAACAGCGAGCCCGCCACGGCGTTGGCCGCGGAGGTGTCGCCGCGTTGCAGCGTCAGCGAGCACAGTTCCACCGACAGCAGCACGGCCACCGCGCGCGGGCGCGCCTGGAGGTAGTCGTGCAGCCGCGCGAGGCCCGCGGCCCCGCCCGCGCACCCCAGCCCGAACAGCGGCAGCCGCTTCACGTCCGGCCGCAGCCCCAGCCGCCCCGCGAGCCGCGCCTCCACGGACGGGGCGGCCACGCCCGTGACCGAGGTGGAGATCACCAGATCCACTTCGTCCGGCGCGACACCGGCCGCGTCCAGCGCGCCCGCCACCGCCTCGCCGCCCAGCACCTGGGCCTGCTCGATGAACAGGTCGTTGGCCTCGCCGAAGCTCGTGAGCCGCGCGTAGCGCTCGAGGGGGAGGGCGAGGTGGCGGGTCCGCACGCCGGACGCGGCGTGCATGCGCGCGAGGACGTCCCGCCCGGGTGCGCGGGTGCGGTCCTGCGGCGTCCGCCCTGCCGCGCCGTCCGGCGCCATGCTCGCGAGCGCTTCCGTGATCTCGTACTGCTCGTACCGGTACGGCGGAAGCGCCGTGTGGACGGCGCCGATTCGGGTCATTTGCTCAGCATACGTATGACTTGACCCGATTTACCCCGCCACCCGGTCGTGTCGCCCCCCGGGAGGGGCGGACCGGCGTGGCAGCGGGGGGCGGGGACAGCGGCGGGGCAAAGTGGGGAGGGTGTGGGGCGTGGTGAGGGCGAGTCATCCGGAGGCGTGCGCCGCCGTCACCGGTGTGATGGGCGTCCTCGCGGCGGCTTCCGGCGCGGACACCGGCCACTGCGTGCTGCTCGCCGCCGCGGTGCTGAGCGGCCAGCTGTCGGTCGGCTGGTGCAACGACGCCGTGGACGCCGCGCGGGACACCGCGGCCGCCCGCCGCGACAAACCGGTGGCGGCGGGCGGGGCGTCCCGGGGCACGATCGCCGCCGCCGCGGGCCTCGCGCTCGCCGCGTGCGTCCCGCTCTCCCTCGCGGTGGGCCGCCTCGCCGGTGCCGCCCACCTCACGGGGGTGGCGGCGGCGTGGGCGTACAACCTCGGGGTGAAGCGCACGGCGGCCTCGTGGCTGCCGTACGCGCTCGCCTTCGGCCTGCTCCCGGCGTTCGTGACGCTGGGCCTGCCGGGGCGTCCGTGGCCGCCGGGGTGGGCGCTCGCGGCGGGCGCGCTGCTCGGTGTGGGCGCGCACGTCACGAACGTGCTGCCGGACATCGACGCGGATCTGGCCGCGGGGGTCCGCGGCCTGCCGCAGCGGCTGGGTGCCCGGCGCTGCCGGGTGCTGGGCCCGCTGCCGCTGCTCGCCGCGTCGGCGGTGCTGGTGTTCGGGCCACCGGGACCGGTGGGGCCGGCGGGCTGGGCGGCGCTCGTCCTGACCGGCGTCCTCGCGGCGGTGACGACCGCCGCACCGGCGGGCCCGGCGGCCGCGAGCCGGCTGCCGTTCCTGACGACGCTGGTCCTCGCCGTCACCGCCGTGGCCCTGCTGGTGCTGCACGGCGGCTCGCTCGGCCCGCGCTGACGGATCGGCGCACCGACCTGCGGTGCGCGGATCAGCGCACCGACCTGCGGTGCCGCCGGGCGCGCAACGCCAGCAGGTCGAGCGGGATCAGCACCAGGCAGGCCGCGACGGCCACCAGCTGGGCCACCGCGGCCACCCATTTCTCCGTGTACCAGACCGGCTCGTACATGTCCGGCACCGGACCGAGCTTTCCGACGTCCACGTAGCGGTAGATCATGATGAGCGCGAAGCCGCCCGCCGCGACGAGCCAGCCGAAGACGGCGGAGGGCAGCCGCCGCCATACCAGGACGAGAAGGGCGGCCAGCGCGGAGATCGCCGCCTCGATGCGGAAGAGGTCGCCCTGGCTGAAGGTGGCCTTCACCGCGTCGTACTGCGGGGCGAGGTCGGCGTGGACGTACGCGTCGACCGCCAGCCCGGCGGCGGCCAGCACGCGGGCGGTCCACTCCAGCACGGGGCTCGGCATCGCGGGCTCCTTCACCTCGTCGTCACTCGTCCCGCCGTGGCGACGGTGCGGCCGCCTCCCGGTCAGACTGCGTCCCGCGCGGCCCGGCCGCGCGCCGTGGTCGGCCGCCCGGGGGACGGACCACGGCCGGTTTCACGCCGACGGCCGCGCCCGCCGGAGATCCGGGGGCGCGGCCGTCAGGTGCCGCCGTCAGAGGTCGGGCGTCGGAACGTCAGAGGCTGCCGTACGACTGGAGGACGTACGCGCACTGGGTGTAGATGTAGCCGCCCTGGAAGTTGCGGGTGTCGGCGACCGGCGTCGTGTCGTCGCTCGCGTCGAGCGGCTTCTGCATGATGTACGACGTCCCGGCGGGCAGGTGCAGGGTGTGCTTGGCGTAGTGCGCCTTGCTGTCCTTGCAGGCCAGGCTCTGCGCGAGGGAGTCGCTCAGGTAGGCGCTGCACCCGCTGCACCCCTTGAGGGTGAAACTGCCGGTGGTCTTGCCCGTGTAGAGGATCTGGATCGGGTCGGGGCTGTCGTTGGTGAAGGTCACGCTGATGGAGCCGCCGCTGCCGTTGCCGGGCATCTTCTTGCCCGCCGCGGGGATCTTGGTGGCTATCTCCGCGGCGATCGCGATCTTCTGGGCGGAGGCGCGGTTCTTGTCCTTCGGGTACTTGTCCTTGAACTTGTTCAGCGTGTCCAGCGCGTCGTCGAAGCTGCCGTCCTTGTACTGCGACACGCCGCAGTTGTACATGCCGGTCTCGGAGTAGCCGTTCGCCTTACGGACATCGGCGTCGAGCGTGCCGGCGACACCGGCCTTGTCGCCGGGCAGGTCGGCGGCGTCGGAGCCGAGGGTGTTCAGCTTGTCGAGCGCCGAGCAGGGGTCGCTGCCCGTGACGAGCTTGCCGGCGCTGTCGATCTCCGCGCGCAGCGCCGGCTCGACCTTCGCGGCCTGCGGCGAGTGG
This sequence comes from Streptomyces sp. NPDC021224, assembly GCF_044332905.1. Classification (NCBI taxonomy): domain Bacteria; kingdom Bacillati; phylum Actinomycetota; class Actinomycetes; order Kitasatosporales; family Streptomycetaceae; genus Streptomyces; species Streptomyces sp. NPDC021224. Next base: position 38,380 of record NZ_JBIRPW010000018.1, read on the forward strand.
GGGAAGGTGGTGAGCAGCGTGCCGAGCTTGCCGCTCTCGCTCGCGGCGCCGTCGGTGTAGGACGTCAGCTCGGTCCAGCCGCATTCGTAGAGCGAGGTCGCGAGCCTGTCGTCGGGCCAGCCGGCGAGGGTGCCGACGGCCTTGGCGTCGATGTGCTGCGGGACCGTCGTGCGCAGGTAGGTGAGCGGCTCTATCGCGTCGCAGTACTTCTTCTGCTCGTACGCCCCGCCGACGGCGGTGTAGAAGGTCTGCATCCGGTCCGGCACCTTCTTGCCGGCCTTGGAGTCCGCGTGCTTGGTGTGCAGGTCGTTGTATGTGCCGAGGGCGGAGTCGAAGTCGCTCTTGGCGGACGCGAACGGTTTGGCCTTGGCCGTCTGCACGAGCTTGTCGGCCTTGTCGAGCCGGTCCAGCAACTGCTGCTGGACGGCGTCGTCCTTGGCGCCCTTGTAGTAGACGACCGCGCCGGCCGGCACCGCGAGCAGCACCAGGCCCATCAGCAGGGCCAGCGGCGCCTGCGGCGGGAAGGACAGCCGGGTGCGTAGTCCGCGCTGACCGCCGTGCACGGCGGTCAGCGCGAGGAAGACCAGGTACGTCACGAGCATGCCGCCGGACACGCCGTCCGCGTCGGCGGGCAGCACGGTGACCAGGAATATGCCGGTGCCGATGAGCGCCACCGCGAGGGCGAGCCAGCGGCGCGTCAGCAGGTAGCCCAGGCCGAGGCCGCTGAGGTTGAGCAGGCCCACGGCCACGGCGCGCAGCGGGTCGGCGGGCGCGGGCGGGACCGGCGGGGCCGGGGGCACCGGCGGCGGGCCGAACGGCGGGGGCGGAGGCGGGGTCGGGGGCATCGGCGGGGGCGGGCCGAAGGCACCGCCGCCACCTCCGCCCGGGTGGCCGCCACTTCCCCCGTAGCCGCCGCCGTTGTCGCCCTGCTGGCCCCAGCTCATGGCACATCCCCCCGAGAAATCCGGACCCCACCCACGGAAAGTACGCGCGTACCGGCGCCGCCGAGCGCGTGAAGGCCCATTTATATCTGATGCCGGGGACAGCCCGCCGGTTCCCCCCGGACGGGTGAAGATGCGGTGCAGGCGGGGCGGGCGCAGGCTGGACGGGTGACAGCCGGGGGCGGTGGCGGCGCGTGCCGCGCCCTCCCCGGGGGACCTCCCGACGCCGGGGAGCGAGCATGGGCGAGACCGAGGTGCTGGTCGTGGGCGCGGGCCCGGTCGGGCTGACCACGGCGCTGGAGCTGCGCCGCCGCGGCGTCGGCTGCCGGATCGTGGACCGGCGCACCGAACCGCAGCCGTACGCCAGGGCGGTCGGGGTGCTGCCGCGCACCTTCGAGGTGTGGGACGCGATGGGGCTGGTGCGCGACGCCCTCGACGCCGCCGTACCGCTGTACGGCCAGCTGGTCTTCGTCGACGGCCGCCCAGGTCCGCGGGTGGAGCTGAACCTGCCGCCGGACGTGCCGTACGGCTTCGCGGCGCTGCCGCAGGACGCCACCGAGCGGCTGCTGACCCGGCACCTGGAGGCGTACGGCGGCCGCGTCGAACGCGGCACCGAACTGCTCGGCCTCGAACAGGACGACGACGGGGTGCGCGCCCGGCTCGGCGCGCCCGGCGGCGCCGAGACCGTACGGGCCCGCTACCTCGTCGGCTGCGACGGCGCCCACAGCCGCACCCGGCACGAGCTGGGCATCGCCTTCGAGGGGGACGCCTTCCCCGAGGAGTACATGCTCGGTGACGTCGAGGTCGACTGGGACCTGCCGCCCGGCTACGCCGTCCGCTCGCTCCACCACGACGCCGCGGGCGGCATCGACGACCTGCTGGTGTGCGTACCGCTGCCCGGACGCGGCCGCTACCGGATGTCGATGCGGGTGCCCGCCGAACTGGCGGGCGGCGCGCCGCAGGACGCGGAGGCCGCGCACGGCCTGGAAGCCGGGCGGGCGCCGGAGCTGGGGCACATCCAGGCCGTGCTCGACCGGCTCTCGCCGCGGGAGGTCACCGCGCGGCGGATGCGCTGGTCGTCCGTCTTCCGCATCGGCCACCGGCTCGCCGAACGCTACGGCGCCGGACGCGTTTTCCTCGCCGGTGACGCCGCCCACATCCACCCGCCCACCGGCGCGCAGGGCATGAACACCGGCATCCAGGACGCGTACAACCTCGCCTGGAAACTCGCCCTCACCGTGCAGGACGCCGCGGCGGACGGGCTGCTCGACAGCTACGGCGCGGAGCGGCGGCCGGTCGGCGCGGAAGTGGTGGAACGGACGGTGCTGCACGCCCGGCAGGGCGGCGCGGAGGCGGACGTGCTGCGCGAGGCGCAACTCCTCGTCTCCTACGCGGGCAGCCCCGTCGTCACCCCCGACCCCGGCGGCGACGGACCCCGGCCCGGTGACCGGGCGCCCGACTGCCACGGGCTCACCGGCGACATCGCCGCCTACCCGGTACGGCTCTTCGACCTGCTGCGCAGCCCGCACCACACGCTGCTGCTGTACGCCGACGAGGACTCCCCCGTGCAGGAGCTGCGGGCCTGCGCGACCGCCGCGCGCAGCGCCGCGCGCGGGCGGCTCAACGTCTTCGCGGTCCTCGCGCCCGGCGCGCCCGGCGACGGGCTCGGGGTACCGCGCGTCCACGACCGCGACGCCGCCTTCCGCCGGGCCTACCGGGCGGTGCCGCCCGAGGCCCTCGTCGTCCGCCCCGACGGCCACCTCTCCGCCCGCTTCCCGTCCCCCACTCCGGGGGCGCTCACGGCGCACCTCCACGAGTCCCTGCGGGCGGCTTAGGGGGCGAACGGGCTGCCGCCCGGGGGCCTCTGCCGGGGCCGAGGGCGCCGGCAACCCGCCTGCCACCTGCGGTAAGACGCCGACCGAGCCGCCATCGTGGCTGATCGCGCAGTTCTCCCCCAGAGCTCCGCCTGGGAGGTACCCCCACGCGCCCCTGACGGGGCGCTCACCCCCACCCGCAGGAGCGGCAGCCCGCCTGCCACCTGTGGTCGGGCGTCGACCGGGTCGCTGTCGGGGTGGTCAGGGGGTGGGGGGGCCGAAGCGGGCCAGGTAGTGCCAGATTTTTTTGAGGGCCTGGGGGTCGTGGGTGCCGGAGGTTGCGGCGGTTCCGAGGATGCGGGGGTCGAGGAGGCCGTCGACGGCGATCCGGGTGGCGAGGTCGACGTACTGCGGGCCCCGGTAGGCGGGGTGGCGGCGCAGTTCGGTGAGGGTGAGCCGGAAGCCGCCGTGCCATTCGACAGGGCAGCCCAGGCGCAGCGCCCCGGCCTCGACGGGGGTGCCGCGGTAGCAGGGGTCGAGGACGAGCGCCTCCACGTGCCGGTCCGGGCGGACGGGGCCGTGGACCTGGGCCTCTACGTAGTCGTCGAGGTCGTCCTGGTCGTCGGCGAGGGCCAGGGCGACGAGGGGCATGCGCGCGGCCACACCGAAGTCGGCGGGCTCGTGGAAGCTGTCGGGGTAGCAGAAGGTGGTCCGTGCCAGTGGCTCGGCGGTGAGCCGGAAGTGGGCGGAGCCGAACCGCGGCGCGGCGCCGGCGGGTTTGCCGCGGAAGTTGAGCGCGCCGTAGACGGGCCGCTCGTGGGCGGGCGCGTCGTCGTACGCCCCGGCGAAGATCCGGCTCTCCCAGCGCCACCGGTCGCCGCCGGGGTGGGCGGTCAGCCCGCCGTTGCTCGTGCCCGTCACGAACTGCGAGCGGTAGACGCCGTCCTCGGCCATCGCGTCCAGGATGGGCCTGCCGCGCACCGTGCGGTCCGGGTGGAAGTTGAGGGTCACCCGCAGCGCGGGGTCCAGCGGCGGGCCCGAGGCCAGCCCGGCGACGTGGCCGAGTGCCCGTTCCTGCGGGGTGAGGGAGACCGCGGAGCTCATCCGCACAGTGTTCCGCCCGGCGGGTGGCCGGCGCACCCGGTTTCCCTACGGCGTGCCCCGGCCGGTCAGGCGGTGGAGGAGACCGGGGCGGGGGACGGGTGCGGCGGCGTGCGAGGCGTGGTGGTGGCGTTTGGCGCTCAGGACGGCGGCCTGGACGCGGAGGCGCTCCGGGTCGAAGCCGGGCGGGGCGTCCGCGCCGCCCACGAGCGCGGCGAGCAGCGCTTCCTGGGCCGCGCCCAGGGCGGCCCGCTCGGCCGCGGTCATGCGGGGCGCCCGCGCGCGACGGCCGCGCGGATCGCGGCGAGTTCGCCCGCCAGTTCGGCGTCGGTCGGGTAGGCGCCGTCGCGTTCGAGGAGGACGCCGGGCAGCCGGGCCCGGCCCGCGAGGTCGGCGAGCAGGTCGAGTACGGGCGCGGGCACCGGGTGGGTGTGGGTGTCGTGCCACACCCCGTCGCGTTCGACGCCCCCGGCGACGTGCACGTACCCCAGGCGTTCCAGCGGCAGCTCCCGCAGGACGCGGTGTGGGTCGATGCCGAGATTCACCCGGGCGGTGTGCAGGTTGGCCACGTCCACGAGCAGCAGAGCGTCCGTGCGCTCCGCGATCTCGGTGAGGAACTGCCCCTCCGTCAGCTCCTCGCCGGGCCAGGCGAGCAGCGGTGCGATGTTCTCCAGCGCGAGTGGTACGGGCAGGTGGTCCTGCGCGATCCTGACGTTCTCGGCGACGACGGCGACGGTGTCCCGTGTCCGCGGCACCGGGATCAGGTGCCCGGCCTCCCACTGTCCCGCCCGGGTGAAGGCGATGTGCTCGCTGACCAGTGGCGCGTCCAGCGCCTTCGCGCAGGCGGCCAGGTGTGCGAGCCGCGCGAGGTCGGGGCGCTCCGCGCCGCCCAGCGACAGCGAGACGCCGTGCGGCACCACCGGGACCGCGCGCTCCCGCAGCGCCTCCAGGGACGGGAAGAGCCGCCGCGGGTCGAGGTTCTCCGCGATGACCTCGACGAAGTCGACGCCGGGCAGGCGTTCGACGGTGAGGTCGATGGGGCGGCGCCACCCGATGCCGTAGCCCAGTTCGGGGGCCGGGGCGGGCGTCATCCCCCGCACCCGCCGCAGCCTCCCCCGCACCCTCCGCCGCCGCAACCGCCGCCGCTCCCGCCCGAGTCCGTGCCGCAGCCGCTGCCGCCGCCTCCGGAGGAGCCGGTGCTCAGGCCGCCGAAGAGCGCGTCGCGCAGATCGCCGTCCAGGACCGCCCCGGCGCCGATGAGCGCGACGCCCATCACCGCGGCGGGCATCAGCGGGCTGTCGGCGAGCACCGCGGGCTGCCCGGCGTGCGCCGGGGCCGCGGCGGACGGGGCCATGCCGCGGGCCTGCTCCAGCATCCGCTCGGCCGCGGCGGTGCGGCGCGGCGTGGAGCTGCCGACGACGAGCAGGATGATCGCGCTGACCGCCAGCTCCGCCAGCAGCAGGCCCACCGGGTGGTGCCGGTGCACGCCGTAGCCGAGCCGGCCCACCCCGGCGCAGAAGACCGCGAGCATCGGCGCGAGCGCGGCGAAGGCGAGCGACGCGCGCTTGCCCGGGGCCAGCAGCAGCCCGCGCGCGGTGGCGTCCGTGGCGACCTGCCGGGCGGCCGCCCGGTCGGCGACCCGCGAGCGGACCTCGGACAGGGTGGCGCCGTGCGGGCCGCCGACCGCCGCGACGACGTCCGCGGCCACGGCGTCGGCGGGCACGGGAGTGCCGCACGGCGTGATCCGGTGGTCGCGCCCGACCCGCAGCCCGCCCCCGGTGACGAGCGCGTGCACGGCGGTGTCCACGACGCGGGTGCGGCCGCCGCTCAGGACGGCGACGGTGTACGGGTCGGGTGCGGGCGCGACGGTGCTCGGCACCGTCGCGCGCAGTCGTTTGCCCTGTGCCGACCGCACGAGGGCGGTGCCGATGCCGGCGAGGACGAACGCCGCCGCGTAGACGGCGAGGAAATGGGGTCCGCTCATTCCTGTCACCTCCACCCGGGGTGACGCCCCCTCAACTCCTCCGGTTCCCGGGCCCGGCCCGCGGGGCGCCCCCGCAACCATGCGGTGCGTGGGTGGTCGCGCGCACGGTTCTCCCCCAGAAATCCCGCCTCGGAGGCCCTGCACGCGCCCCTGGTGTGTTGCCCTGCGCGCGGTACGCGAGAGCCCCTCCGCGCGGCAACGGGCGAGCGTTTCGGGGGCGCGGGGAACCGCGCGCGCAACCGTCCGCTGCCGTGGGGCCGCGAAACGCACCTCCCGGGGCAGCCCGGGGCGCACCCCCTCCGGCGAGGTCACCGCAAGGTCATGCTCAGGGACGCCCCGTACGTGTGGCGGGTCGTCACCCGCAGCGTCGTGCCGCCCACCCCCGCGCGGGCGGTGATGCCGGGGGACGGGGCGACGGGGCGCAGGGGGCGGCCGGCGAGGTGGACGGTCACCGTGTCCCGGGTGGTGGTGGGGTCGGCGACGGCCACCTCCACCGTCCCGTCGCGCGCCTCGCGCACCAGCACGCAGGCCGCCCCGTCGACGGTGAGGCGTCCGGTCCGGTGCCGGCCCGGTGTGAAGGTGTTGACGCCGAGCAGGCCGAGTCCGGCGTGGCGTACGGCCTGGACGGCGGTGGTGTTGGCGAGCACCGAGACGGGCCCGCCCGCGGCGTACGCCCGCAGCCGGGACTCGCTCGCGCCGGGGAGGACGGCGTACGCGAAGGCCGTGTGCGGGGCGCCCGCGGCCTGGTGGAAGGTGAGGGTGAAGACCTGCTTGGTGACGGCCGTGTCGGGGTTGGTCAGCCGCACGGAGCGGCGGCTGCGGGTGACGGTGTCGAGTCCCACCGTGGCGTCGGGCCGGTGCGGGCCGAGGAGGGCGTAGCCGACCGCGGTGCCCTGCGTGGTGTCGGCGTACCGCAGCCACGCCAGCGGCGCGGTGCCGGGCCCGGTGACGGGGGCGCCGTCGCGGGTGCGGCCGGTGAGGGCGATCGCGGCGGACGCCCCGGCGATGCGCGCGTCGGCGGTCGTGGTGACGGCGCGCCCGGCGCGGTCGCCGACCCCGGCGGAGAGCACCACGATCTCGTCGTCGAGCATGAACCAGGACCTGGTGGCGTCGGCGGCGCGGTAGGCGGTGAAGCCGTCGGGGAGCAGGCCCGCCTGCGCTGCGGTCCAGGCCGCGTCGGGCGCGTAGACCATGGCGGCGCTGCCGTAGGGGCCGAGGGCGGCGCCGCCGGAGTGGGTGTTGGTGCCGCGCGGGAAGTAGACGTAGGTGTTCTGGGACTCCGAGGAGGAGGTGAATCCGGCGGCGGGGTTGTCGTACCACTGGGTGCCGTACAGCTCGGGGACGCTGAGCCGGGGTTCGTCGGGGGCGGTGACGCCGGCGAGCCGGTCGGGCGGCACGGTGGTGAAGTAGTCGACGCCGAAGGCCGCGGTCTGGTCCTGCCCGGCGAGGTAGAGGTAGTGGGCGCCGGCGCCCTGGTGCCAGGGCAGCAGGTTCTCGCCGCTCATGTACTCGTAGCCGCTGATGCGCGCGGAGCTGCGGGCGAGCACGAAGGTCCAGCCGGGGCGTCGGTGGACGCTGCGGTCCATGGCGGGGTAGGCGCTGTGCAGCGCGGCGGGGTTGATGTCGCGTGCGGGCACTCCGGGGTCGGCGAGGATCGCGGCGTAGGCGGCGACGCTGACCGGGGAGACGAAGCCGGCCGGGTCGGGCGCCGCCCGGGTGACCTGCCGCAGGTGCTTGACGTACGAGGCGAGGGCGGTGGCGCGCTCGCCGGTGGCGTGGCCGGACAGGTCGGTGACGGCCTCGATGACGGGGGCGGTGTCGGCGTATCCGGTGCCGGTCCGGGAGACGGCGCGGCCCTTGACCGCCTCGGTCATCCAGCCTTCGACGATCAGCGGCGCGAAGCTGTCGGCGACCCATCCGGCGGCGATGTCGGCGAGGCCGCCGCCGTCGGGGGCGTAGCCGGTGCCGTCGAGGAGTTTGACGGTCTGCGTGACGCGGGTGAGCAGCCCGGTGCCGTAGGAGCCGGTGTAGGCGACGGAGGAGTGCTGGAGGAAGGAGCCGTCCGCGTAGAAGCCGTCGGTGACGCCGTGCCGGAGCGCGTACGGGTCGACGGTGGCGTAGACCGTGAGCTGGTCGGTGACGGCCTTGGTGATACGGGCGGCGTCGCCGAGCGCGGCGCCCTGCAGGACGCGGTTGGTGGTGATGTCGGCGAGGTTGGCGCCGGTGTGGAAGCGCGAGTCGAGGTCGACGTCGCCGTTCTTGCCGTTGCGCAGGTACGCGTCCATCGCGGCGACATAGGTGGCGGTCAGCGCGGGCGCGGTGGCGGCGAGGGTGTCGCCGAGCAGCACCAGGGTGCGGCTGGCGTAGGTGGAGATGCCGATCTCCCAGGTGAACCAGTTGCCGTAGTAGCCGGCCGACTGGTCGCCGTAGTAGTGGTCGTAGAGCCAGGTCAGGCCGTCGATGACGCGTTGCTGCACGGCGGTGTCGGCGAGCAGCGCGGAGCCGGGGGCGCGGGTGGCGACGGCGATCTCGTAGAGGTACTGGAAGGAGGTGCTCAGATGCGGGTCGCTGGTGCCGAGGTCCACGCCGTGGAAGAGCTCGCCGCTGCCCGCGGCGTCCATGGCGGCGAGGTGCGAGGTGGCGGCGGACTGGATCGCGGCGAGCTTGCCGGCCACCTCGGGGCGGGCGTTGGAGTCCGCGGTGCCGCAGAAGACGGCGGTGGCGTTGGCGACGACGCGGGCGGCGTCGTCCGGGTCGGCGGCGGACGCGGCGGGTATCCGCCCGGCGAGGGCCAGCAGCGCCCCGGCGGGGAGCGTCGAGAGCAGGGTACGGCGGGACATCTGCACGGCGGACGCTCCAGCGGTCGGCGGACAGCGGCGGCGCCGCGGCAGGCCGGGCGCCTCCCGCATTCAAGCAACCGTGGCCCCGGCTGTCACGGGGTGCGACACACGTCCCGCGCATCCGCCCCGCCCCGCGACCAGCGCACCGACCGGGCGCGCGGCCCGCGGCGGCGCCCCCGGGGGCCGCTCACGGCACCACGATCACCGGCCAGCGGCGGGTTCTGACGAGGCGGACGCCCGGCGAGCCGAACAGCCGGTGGCGCAGTCCGCGGGACGTGCCGATGACGACGGTGTCGGCGCGCAGCTCGTCCGCCGTCGCCGCCAGGCCCGCGGCGACGCTCGCCGACCGCAGCAGCTGGAACTCCCAGCGGGGCGCGGGCAGTCCGGGGGCGGGTCCGAGGCCGAGGGCGATGCGGTCGCGCAGGTGTGCGGCGAGTGTGACGTCGTCGGTGGCGAGCATCCAGGCCACGCCGCCGAACATCGCGGATGCGTGCTGCGGCAGTACGTGGACGAGCACGAGCAGCGCGTCCTGGCGGCGGGCCAGGCCGACGGCGTAGGCGACGGCGCGCCAGGAGGAGTCGGAGTCGTCCACGCCCACGACGACCACCCGGCCGCCGCCCCGCGGGGCGGCGGCCCGTTCGGATCCCACGGCCTCGCGCCGTGTTCGCCGCTACGCGGCCGGCCCGTCGGCACCGCCCGCCCCGGTGGTCGCCTCGTCGGCGCCGGGCTCCGGCTCGTCACGCTTCTCGAAGGCCGCTCCGGTGGTCCGCAGCGGGACCTCCTTGAGCAGGGTGGACAGCAGCATCGCGATCACCAGGACGCCGCCGCAGGCCAGGAAGGCGACGTTCATGGCGTCGGTGAAGCCCACCTTGAAGGGGTGGCCTAGCACCGGGTCGAAGTGGTTCAGGAACGACGTGTCGTTGAGGCGGTCGGAGCCGCCGCTGGTCAGCGTCTTGAGCTGGTCGGGGTGCGCGGCCGCGGCCTGCTGGAAGTCGTGCGTGCCGCGGGCGGCGGCGAAGGCGGAGCTGATCTTGCCGGGGACGACCGAGTAGACGATGGACAGGAAGACGGCGACGCCGAGGGTGCCGCCCATCTGCCGGAAGAACGTCGTCGAGGACGTCGCCACGCCGATGTCCTGCGGCGGGACGGCGTTCTGCATGGCCAGCACGATGGTCTGGAAGTTCAGGCCGAGGCCCGCGCCGATCAGGAACATCGCCCCGTCCGCGTACAGAAGGCTGCTGTCGGCGTCGATCTGCCAGAGCATCAGCATGCCCGCGACGAGCAGGGCGCAGCCGATGACGGGGAAGATCTTGTAGCGGCCGGTGCGCGAGGTGATGATGCCGGAGACGGCCGAGAAGACCATGATGCCCAGCACCAGCGGCAGCATCAGCAGGCCGGCCTTGGTGGGCGAGTTGCCCTTGACCAGCTGGAGGTAGAACGGGATCAGGGTGATGCCGCCGAACATCCCGATGCCGATGATCGCGGACTGGGCGGAGCCCAGCGCGAAGACGCCGTTGCGGAAGAGCCGCAGCGGCAGCAGCGCCTCCTCGCCCGCGCGGCGCTCGGCGAGCAGGAAGCAGACCACGCCGACGGCGCCGATGACGTAGCAGCCGAGCGAACGGCCGCTGCCCCAGCCCCACTCGCGGCCCTGCTCGGCGACGATCAGCAGCGGCACCAGCGCGACGACGAGGGCGGTGGCGCCGAAGGAGTCGACCTTGTGCGGGCGCTTGTCCTGCTTGATGTGCAGCACCTTGGCGACGACGACGAGCGCGGCGATCCCGATCGGCACGTTGACCAGGAAGATCCAGCGCCAGCCGTCGATGCCGAGCAGCGAGTCCTGGCCGGCGAGGGAGCCGCCGATCACGGGTCCGAGCACGCTGGAGGTGCCGAAGACCGCCATGAAGTAGCCCTGGTACTTGGCGCGTTCGCGCGGCGGGATGATGTCGCCGATGATCGCGAAGGCCAGCGAGAACAGACCGCCCGCGCCGATGCCCTGGAAGGCCCGGAAGGCCGCGAGCATGTACATGGACGTGGAGAGCATGCACAGCGCGGAGCCGACGATGAAGACGGATATCGCGAAGAGGAAGAACGGCTTGCGGCCGTACTGGTCGGACAGCTTGCCGTAGAGCGGGGTGGCGATGGTGGAGGTGATGAGGAAGGCGGTGGTCACCCAGGCCTGCGCGGTCAGTCCGTTGAGGCTCTCACCGATCTTGTAGATGGCGGTGGAGACCACCGTCTGGTCGAGTGCGGCGAGGAACATCGCCAGCAGCAGGCCCGACAGGATGATCATGATCTGCCGGTGCGAGTAGCCTGTCGGAGGTGCGGCCGTACCGGTCTGCGCGGCATCTGCTTGGGCGCTCATAGGGTCTCTCTCTCCAGATCCTGCTTGCCCTGGGCAACGATACTGCCGTGCGGCCGAAGCTTCGAACGCACAGGCGTCAATACCCTTTATGCGGCCCGTTGTTGCGCATGATGCCGGTTATGATCAGCCTGACGTACTCCGCCGCCTTCATCACGTTCTTCTCCGTGATCGGGCCGCCCAAGGTCCTGCTCGCCTTCGCCGGGCTCGCCCAGCACCACCCGCGGCGGGATCTGCGCGTCATCGCGCTGGTGTCGTCCGCGGGCGCGGTGCTGATCGGCGTGGCCACCGGCCTGTCGTCTCCGTGGCTGCTGGAGCTGTTCCACATCTCGACACCCGCGCTGGCGCTGGCCGGCGGGATCATCTTCTTCCTCTACGCGGTCGGCCTGGTCCTCGGGCTGCACACGGTGCCCGAGGGGCCGGGCGACGACGGGCCGGACCTGACCAGCGGGCTGCGGCAGCTGCTGATGCCGTACGTGGTCAGCCCGCTGGCGATGACGGGTCTGCTCATCGAGACCGCCGAGCGCACCGACTGGGGCTGGCGCGGCACCGTGGTCGCGGCCTTCATCACCGTCATCGCGGTGGACCTGGCGTGTGTGCTGCTGCTCGGCCCGCTGCTCCAGCGCACCCACCACACCGTCGTCGAGCTGGTGGCCCGGCTGCTCGGGCTGCTGCTGGCCGCCGTCGGCGTCGATCTCGTCCTCGACGGCCTGCTCGACCTGGGCGTCAGCGCGCTGGGGCACCGCTCCTGACGGCGCGCCGGCCCGTGCGCGGCGGCCGTACGGGTGCGCCGCCCCGGTCAGGTCCGGGGCATCTTAAGCCCGCTGCCCGCATGTACCGCAGGAAAATGCCAGAACTCCCCGGAACGGGCGGCACTGTGCGTAACGTGCTCGTCACCGCCGGACAGGCGGTCGCGCGGCAGCGTGCGTCGAGGGGAGTCGTGTGTCCGGGATCGACGAGTGCCTGCTGCGGGCGATGGCGCTGCCGGGCGCGCGCGGCGCCGCCCTGGTGGAGTGGATCAGCGGGCTGGCGCTCGGGGTGATCGGCGAGGCGGCGGCGGGCGACCACGAGACCGTCGCGGCCGAGACCGCCGCCTACGCCCGGGCCACCGCGGAGCACCCGGTCTTCACCGCGGGCGACACCGGCCCCGGCCCCGCCGCCGAGGAGGCGGTGGTGCTCACCCGCACCGGCTACCACCTCATCCGCTTCCTCGACGCCCCGTACGAGGGCGGGGTCTTCCTCTACGTCTGGCTCGACCGGACGCAGGCCAACCTGGCGCTCGCGCTGCGCAGGATGCGGGAACTCGCCGGGGAGCTGGTCGTGGCATGACGGCCCGCGGTGCGGGCGGCGGCGGGGAGGCGGGCCACTCCCCCATGCTCGCCCGGCTCGCCGGACAGCGCGCGACCGGCGTGCTGTTACGCGACACCGGCGCGCTCTACCTCGCCGACGGCGCGGTGGTGCACGCCGAGAGCCCGGCGGCGCCCGGCATCGAGGTGCTGCTCACCGCGGGCGGGCGGCTCGGCCCGGAGACCTGGCGGGAGGCGGTGGCCGAGGCCGGGGCGGAGGGCGCGGTGGGACGGCGGCTGGTCGAACGCGGCCGGATCGCGGCGGGCGAGCTGGAGATCAGCCGGCTCGGCGCCCTGCACGACGCGGCCTGGTTCGTCCTCGGACCGGCCGCGGGCCCGACCCGCTTCCGGCACGGGGTACGGCACTGGTTCGGTGCGCCCGGCGGGCTGCCGGTGGCCGCGGTGGAGGCCGAGGTACGGCGGCGGCACCGGCTGCTGGAGCGGCTGTGGCCGCACCCGGAACTGGACGCGGCGCCCGTGGTGCCCGCACCCGCGGCCCGCGCGGAAGGCGCCCGCCCGCCGTACCTGCCGCGCGGTCAGGCCGCGGTGCTGGACCTCGCCGACGGGGTGCGGACCCCGTCGGCCATCGCGGCGCTGCTGGGGCGGCCCGCCTTCCACGCGCTGGTGGAGGTCCGCCGGCTGGCAGCGCTCGGCCTGGTGGAGACGCCCCGCGCGGGAAGCCGGCCGCCCGGCCGGGCGCCCGCGTGGGTGCACAGCATCGGCGACACCCCGGACGCGGCGCTGCTGCGCCGGCTGCTGGTCGCCCTGGAGCGGATGTGAGGGGGGCGCGGTGGTGAAGCGCGTGCTGCAGCGGCGTGCCCTGCGTGCCGAGAGGAGAAGGTCGATGGCCCAGGAAGCCGCGATACGTACCGAGTTGGAAGGCCTGCGGGCCCGGTTGCCGGACCTGACCGGCGCGGTCGCCGCGACCGCCGACGGCCTGCTGCTCGCCGCCGACGCGCCCGGCCGGCAGGCCGAGGGCTTCGCGGCCCTGAGCGCCGCCGCCCTCGGCGTGGGGCTGCGGCTGACCGACGCGGCGGGCCAGGAGTCCTTCCGCGAACTGCTGATCCGCAGCGGCGACGGCTGCGTCGCGCTCTACCCGGCCGGACGCGACGCCGTGCTGCTGCTCCTGGCCGGGACACACACCAACGTCGGCCGGCTCCACCTGGAGGCCCGCCGCAGCGGCGCCCGGGTGGCCGCGCTGCTGGACGGCACCGCGGCACCGGCCGACGGCGGCGGCGCGCCGTGACCGGCGAGCAGCGGCCGCGGGCGGCGCGCGGGAGCCGGGCCGCCCGGCCGCGCGCCCGGGAAGGCCGCGCGGGAGCCGGGGCGCCGCCGGGCAGGCCCCCGGAACCGAAGACCCCCCACCCACCGCAAGCACCTGACACACCGTCGAAGGGAAGCAGGAAGATCATGGCCAACACCGAAACCGCCCTCAAGGACGCGATGACCTCGATCGAGGGCGTCATAGGCGTGGCGCTCGTCGACTACACCAGCGGCATGGCGCTGGGCACGCTCGGCGGCGGCAAGGACCTCGACCTGAGCGTCGCGGCGGCGGGCAACACCGACGTGGTCCGCGCCAAGGCCCGCACCATGGAGATGCTCGGCCTCAAGGACGAGATCGAGGACATCCTCATCACCCTGGGCTCGCAGTACCACCTGATCCGGCTGCTGCACGGCCGCGGCAAGTCCGGGCTGTTCCTCTACCTGGCGCTGGACCGCGGCCGGGCGAACCTCGCGATGGCCCGGCACCAGCTCAAGTCCATCGAGAACGACCTGGAGGTGTGAGCCGGGCCCATCACGCCCCGCCCCCCGTCTCCCGCCCCCCGCCTCCCCGTCGCCCGTTCCGCCGGGCGCGCCGTTGCTCGCTTCGGGTGACCTGCCGCCGCAGCGACCTGCGGCGGCGGGCCCGGCGTGGTGTGCTGGGGCCGACAGCGCGGCGGCGACCGCGACGACGTGAGGCGGGAGCGGACGTGGGCGTCGCGCCGGCGGGTCCGGGAGCGGACCGGGACGCGGAGACGGGTGCGGGTACCGGCCAGGACGCGCAAACGGGAACGGGCCGGGACGCGGAGGCGGGTACCGGGCCCGGCGCCGGGCGGCTGTGCCTGGTGACGGGCGCGACCGGCTACATCGGCGGCCGGCTGGTCCCCGAACTGCTGGCCGCGGGCTACCGGGTGCGCTGCCTGGCCCGCACGCCGGTCAAGCTGCGCGACCAGCCGTGGGCGGACCGCGCCGAGGTGGTCGCCGGGGACGTGACGGACGAGGCAGCGGTCGCGGCCGCGATGGCGGGCGCCGACGTCGCGTACTACCTGGTGCACTCGCTCGGCAGCGGGCGGGACTTCGAGGCGACCGACCGCCGGGCGGCCCGGATCTTCGGCGAGCGGGCGCGGGCGGCCGGAGTACGGCGCGTCGTCTACCTCGGCGGCCTCACCCCGAGCGGGGTGCCGCGCGCCGAGCTGTCACCGCATCTGCGCTCGCGCGCCGAGGTCGGCGACGTACTGCTGGCCTCGGGGGTGCCGACGACGGTGCTGCGGGCGGCGGTCATCATCGGCTCGGGCTCGGCGTCGTTCGAGATGCTGCGCTACCTCACCGAGCGGCTGCCGGTGATGGTCACCCCGAGCTGGGTGCGCACCCGGCTGCAACCGGTGGCGGTGCGGGACGTGCTGCGGCTGCTCGTCGGCAGCGCCGCGATGCCAGCGGACGTCAGCCGGGGCTTCGACGTGGGCGGTCCCGACGTGCTCAGCTACCGGGACCTGATGCAGCGCTACGCGGCGGTCGCAGGCCTGCCCAAGCGGCTGATCCTGCCCGTTCCGGTGCTCACCCCGCGGCTGTCCGGCCTGTGGATCGGCCTGGTCACCCCCGTCCCGGCGGGGGTGGCGCGGCCGCTGGCGGAGTCGCTGCGGCACGAGGTGGTCTGCCACGAGCACGACATCAGGACCTACGTCCCGGACCCGCCGGACGGCCCGGTCGGGGTGGACCGCGCGCTGACCCTGGCGCTGCGCCGGGTGCGCGAGGCGCAGGTGGACACCCGCTGGTCCTCGGCGGCCGTTCCCGGCGCGCCCAGCGACCCGCTGCCGACGGATCCGGACTGGGCGGGCGGCAGCCTCTACACCGACCGGCGGCAGGCGCCGGTCGACGCGAGTCCCGAAGCGCTGTGGCGGGTGATCGAGGGCATCGGCGGCGAGCACGGCTGGTACTCGCTCGGTGTGGCGTGGGCGGTGCGCGGGCTGGTCGACCGGCTGTTCGGCGGGGTCGGGCTGCGGCGCGGGCGGCGGGACGCGCACCGGCTGCGGGTCGGCGACTCGCTGGACTTCTGGCGGGTCGAGGAGATCGAGCGCGGGCGGCTGCTGCGACTGCGGGCCGAGATGCGGCTGCCGGGCCTGGCGTGGCTGGAGATGTCCGCGGACCGGGACGCCGAGGGGCGCACCCGCTACCGGCAGCGGGCCGTGTTCCTGCCGCGCGGGCTGCTGGGCCACGCGTACTGGTGGGGGGTCGCGCCCTTCCACGCCGCCGTCTTCGGCGGCATGGCACGCAACATCGCGCGGGCGGCGGAGCGTTCGGCCGCGCAGGAGAAGGCGGGAGGCGGGGACGGATGAGGCGCGCGGTGGTGCTCTTCACGGGTGATCTGCGGCTGCACGACCATCCGCCGCTGCGGGCGGCGCTGGCGGCGGCCGACGAGGTGGTGCCGCTGTTCGTGCGGGACCCGGCGGTGGAGCGGGCCGGTTTCGCGGTCCCGCACCGGACGGCCTTCCTCGCGGCGTGCCTGGCCGATCTGGACGCGGGGCTGCGCGAGCGCGGCGGGCGGCTGGTGCTGCGCGAGGGCGACCCGGCGCACGAGGTGTGCGCGGTGGCCGCCGAGTGCGACGCGGCCGAGGTGCACCTGGCGGCGGCCGACAGCGGTTTCGGGCAGCGCCGGGAGGACCGGCTGCGGCGGGCGCTGGCGGCGGACGGGCGCCGGCTGCACGTGCACGACACGGTCGTCACCGCGGTGCCGCCGGGTGCGCTGACCCCGCAGAACTCGGACCACTTCGCCGTCTTCACCCCCTACTTCCGGCACTGGTCCGGCTACCGGCTGCGGGAGACGCTGCCCGCGCCGCGCCGGGTGCCGGTGCCGGAGGAGGTGGGCTCGGCGGCGCTGCCCGAGGTGCCCGCGGGCCCGGCGGAGGGCGGTGAGCGGGCGGCCCGGCGGCGGCTGACGGGGTGGCTGCGCGGCGGGCTGGCGGACTACGCGACCGGGCAGGACGACCTGGCGGGCGACCGCACCTCGCGGCTGTCGCCGCATCTGCACTTCGGGACGCTGTCGGCGGTCGAGACGGTGCACCGGGCGCGGGCGGCGGGCGGTCCGGGCGCGGACGCGTTCGTCCGGCAGCTGTGCTGGCGGGACTTCAACCGGCAGCTGCTCGCCGTCCGCCCGCAGGTGTCGGCGGCCGACTACCGCACCCGGAACGACCGGTGGCGTACCGGCCGGGCGGCCGAGGCGGACGCGCAGGCCTGGCGGGAGGGCGCGACCGGCTATCCGGTGGTGGACGCCGGGATGCGCCAGCTGCGCGCGGAGGGCTGGATGCACAACCGGGCGCGGCTGCTGGTCGCGAGCTTCCTGACGAAGACGCTGTACGTGGACTGGCGGGTGGGCGCGACGCACTTCCTGGACCTGCTGGTGGACGGCGACGTGGCCAACAACCAGCTCAACTGGCAGTGGGTGGCGGGCACGGGTACGGACTCCCGGCCGAACCGGGTCCTCAACCCGCTGCTCCAGGCCCGCCGTTACGACCCGGACGGCGGCTACGTCCGCCGCTGGGTGCCGGAGCTGGCCGCGGTGGACGGGCCGGCGGTGCACGAGCCCTGGAAACTTCCGGCCGCCGACCGCAAGGGGTATCCGGAGCGGCTGGTCGAGCTGCCGGACGGTCTGGCCCGCTTCCGGCAGGCCCGCGGCCTGGACTGAGCGGGCGGCGGGACGTACCGGCGCGGGGACCGGCGGAAAAGGGGTGTGTCCGGGATATTGACCGGCCGGGGAGCAGGCCATAAGTTGCGTCCGCAAGTTGCGTGATCGACTCCGAAACATTCGGAGAGACGTTCCGCCCGCGCACCGCCGTTCCGCCTGCCCGAAGGACCCCCATGAGGAGAATGACCCGCGCCGTCGTGACCGGCGCGGTCGCCGCGGTCACGGCCGGCGTGCTGGCCGTCGCCCTGCCGCACCTGGTGTCCGGGTCGGGCGACGACGCCGGGGGGTCACCGGCGGCCACCGCGGCCGGGCCGCCGCTGCGGGTCCTGGCGCAGCAGGCGGGCATCCGCGTCGGTACGGCCGTCGACGCCGACGCGCTGGCGGGCGAGCCGGGCTACGCGGCCAGGGTCGGCAGCGAGTTCTCCTCGGTCACGCCGGAGAACGTGATGAAGTGGGAGGCCGTCGAGCCGTCCCGGGGCAGCTACGACTACACGCGCGCCGACGCGCTGGTGGCGTACGCCGAGGCGCACGGGCAGCTGGTCCGCGGGCACGCGCTGGTCTGGTACCAGCAGCTCCCCTCCTGGCTGAGCCACGGGGACTTCGGCGCCGACGAGCTGCGCCGGATCCTGCACGACCACATCACCGGCGAGGTCACCCACTTCAAGGGCCGGATCTGGCAGTGGGACGTCGTCAACGAGGCCTTCGCGGACGACGGCTCCTACCGCAGCGACATGTGGCTGCAAAAGCTCGGCCCCGGCTACATCGAGGACGCCTTCACCTGGGCCCACGAGGCGGACCCGAAGGCCGAGCTCTTCATCAACGACTACGGCATCGAGAGCGCGGGCCCCAAGAGCGACGCCCTCCACGACCTGGTCGCCAGGCTCCGGGCGAAGGGCGTCCCGGTGCAGGGCGTCGGCTTCCAGGGCCACCTCGACACCCGCTACCCGGCGCCGCAGGACCTCGCGGCGACCATGGGGCGCTTCGACGCGCTCGGCGTCCGGACCGCGATCACCGAGGCCGACGTGCGCATCCCGCTGCCCGCCGACAGCGGCGAGAGGGAGGCGCAGCAGCGGGCGTACCAGGTGCTGCTGGACGGCTGCCTGCGCACCGCGCACTGCACCGGCTTCACGGTGTGGGGCTTCACCGACAAGCACTCGTGGGTGCCCGACTCCTTCCGGGGCGAGGGCGACGCGACGATCCTCGACGACCACTACCGCCCGAAGAGCGCCTACACCGCCCTCGCGGCCGGCCTGCGGCAGGCCCGCCGCTGACCGCGCTCCCCGCCAGGACCGGGCCGGCGGCTCGGACCGGTCCTGGCGGGGTCCCGACCGGCCCGGCGCGAGCCGGTTCCCCCGGACGGCGCAGGGCGGCGACCGCCCGGTTGCGGGCCCTGCGGGCTCGGCCTTGACTCGTCGTGACATCCGGTGGCGGCGAGAGGAGAAGCGCGATGCTGTCGGCGCGCAGCCTTTTCACGGAGATCCTCGACAACGACGAGTCCTTCCGGCTCTTCTGCTCCATCGCGGCGAGCGGGGAGTCGCAGGGCGGCTGGGAGAACGGCCGGATCGCGGTCCTGGTGCCGCCCGCGCTCGCGGAGCTGGCCCCGAAGATCGCCCGGCACGGCGCCGACGAGGAGAAGCACGGCCGGATCTTCAACGGCCTGCTGCACGGCCGCCACCTGGAACCGGCGCCGGTGCCCGCCGACACCGACTACACGATGCTGCTGGAGCGGTCCGGCATCGGGCTCGCGCACTCCCGGCTGAAGGCCGACGAGGCGCTGAGCGAGCAGGACGTCATCACCTACCTGGCGCACAGCCGGGTGACCGAACAGCGCGCCTCGGAGCAGATGGCGCTGCTGGTCAAGCTGTTCGGCACGCACCCGGAGATCGGCCGCGCGGTGCGGCAGATCGCCCGTGACGAGGACAACCACCTCGCCTACTGCCACGAGGAGCTGCTGCGGCTGGCCGGGGAGGGCCACGGGCGGCTGATCCAGCGGACGCTGCGCGAGTGCGCGATGGCCGAGATCGCGATCTACCGGGACGTCAGTGTCGCGGTGATGACGCACATGGGCCAGATCCTGCGCTGGTCGGCGGCGAAGTCCGCGCTGCTGCGGGCGGGCATCCACGCGGTGTACAGCTACGAGCGGCTGGCCGGCTGGCGCCGGATGACGAGCCTGTCCATGCCGGAGCCGCGGCTGCGCAACGCGCTGGGCGGCGGGCCGGTCGCGGCCGAGGCGACCACCTGAGACCCGCCCGCCCCGCCCGCCCGTGGCGTCAGCGGGCGCCCGTCAGCTCGCGGACGGCGTCGGCGAGCGGCCCCGGCTGGTCCAGCGGCAGCAGGGTGCGGCTGTCGGGGACGACGACCAGCCGGGCCCGCGGGATCTCCGCGGCGAGCCGGCGGCCGTGCTCGGGCGGCATGACGCGGTCGCCCTCGGCCCACACCACCAGTGCGGGCCGGTCGAGGCCGGGCAGTGCGGCGGCGGCGCGCACCAGGGCCTGCCGGTCGGCGGCGATGCCGCGCAGCACCGCGATCGCGTCCCGCCGCACGTCGGCGTCGGCCAGCAGGGCGCGGACCCAGCGGGCGGTGGCGGCGTCGCCGCGCCGGGTGAGCTGCCCGAAGGCGACGGGCAGCCGGCGCATCGGCCGCAGCCGCATCTGCTGCATGAACAGCCCGAAGAGGGCGGGCGGCAGCTTGCCGGTGAGGACCACGGTGCGGCCGGTGAGGCCGGGCGGGAAGTTGTCGTAGGCGTCGCAGGAGGCGAGGACCACCGCGCCGACCCGTTCGGTCGCGGCCGCCGCGTCCGCGGATCCCGCGGCGGCCTCGGCGACGAGCAGCTGGATCAGCGCGCCCCCGGTGTCGTTGCCGACGAGGGTGACGTCGTGCAGGTCGAGGCGGTCCAGGAACTCGCCCACGAGCCGGGCCAGTCCGGTGGGCGACAGGTCCGCGCCGGCCCGTGCGGGGCGGGTGTGGGCGCCCATCGGCAGCGTCGGCACGAGCACCCGGTGGCCGGTGCGCAGCCGCTCGGTGACCTCGTCCCACAGTGTGCCGTCCATGAGCAGGCCGTGCAGCAGGACGACGGTGGGGCCCGTGCCGCCGGTGTCGCGGTAGTCGACCTGACCGGCGGTCAGTTCGACGGTGCGGGTGGTCGGGGAGGTCTCGGTGGTCATCGGCATCGGCTCCTCGCGGTGGTGCGCCGGCGCATGCTCCCAGCTACGTATACATCGTAAACTATACACCGTACACAATGCATCTGACACGCCGGTGGTTTCCAAACTGGTGCCGTCCCCGCTCTTGCCCTCACCTACGGCGCTCATTAGTTTGTTCGCTGAACTGACGAACAAACACTTTGTGCCCGTTCCGGCACGGACAGTTCATCTCTCGCGCACACTTCCCCCTTCCCTAGGTGGCGATGTGAGTTCTCCTCTGCTCCGAATGCGGGGAATCACCAAGGAGTTTCCCGGCGCCAAGGCGCTGGACGGTGTCGATCTGGAGGTACGGGCCGGTGAGGTGCACTGCCTGCTCGGCCAGAACGGCGCCGGCAAGTCGACCCTCATCAAGGTGCTGGCCGGCGCGCACCAGCCGGACGGCGGCGATCTGGCCTGGGACGGCGAGCCCGTCACGCTGCCCAGCCCGACCGCCGCCATGCGGCACGGCATCGCGACGATCTACCAGGAACTCGACCTGGTGGACGGCCTGTCGGTGGCCGACAACATCTTCCTGGGCCACGAGCGGGCCCGCTTCGGCGTCACCCGCCGCGGCGAGACCGCCGGTGCGGCCCGCGTCCTGCTGCGCTCCCTCGGCCACCCGGAGATCTCCCCCGGCACCGAGGTCGGCAGCCTGTCCCCCGCACAGCAGCAGATCGTCAGCATGGCGCGGGCGCTGTCCCACGACACCCGGCTGATCGTGATGGACGAACCGTCCGCGGTGCTCACCCAGGACGAGGTCGGCAACCTCTTCCGGGTCATCCGCGACCTGACCGCCAGGGGCGTCGCCGTCCTCTACATCTCGCACCGGATGGGCGAGATCCGCACCATCGGCCACCGGGTGACCGTCCTCAAGGACGGCCGCACGGTCGCCGCCGGGCTCCCCGCGGACACCCCGACCGCCCGGCTGGTGGCGCTGATGACCGGCCGGGAGGCGTCGTACGCCTTCCCCGACCGGCCCGCGGTCCCGGCCGGGCAGCGGTCCGAACTGCTGCGGGTCGAGCACCTGACGCTGCCGGGCAGCTTCGAGGACGTCAGCTTCACCGTGCACGCCGGCGAGATCGTCGGGCTGGTGGGGCTGGTCGGCTCGGGCCGCTCGGAGATCCTGCACGCGGTGTACGGCGCGTCCCGCCCGTCGTCCGGCACCGTCCGGGTGGACGGCGCGGTACTGCCGCCGGGCCGGGTCACCGCGGCGGTGCGGGCCGGGCTGGGGCTCGCACCCGAGGAACGCAAAGGCCAGGCGCTCTTCCTGCACGACAGCGTCGTCCGCAACGTCAGCATCTCCTCGCTCGGGCGCTTCGCGCGCTTCGGCTGGCTGGACCGGCGGCGGGAGCGGGCGGCCGCCGCCGAGCGCGTCGCCGCCCTCGACCTGCGCCCGGCCGACCCCTCGCGGGCGGTCGGCACGCTGTCCGGCGGCAACCAGCAGAAGGCGGTGCTGGCCCGCTGGCTGCTGCGCGGCTGCCGGGTGCTGCTGCTGGACGAGCCGACCCGCGGGGTGGACGTCGGCGCCCGCGCCGAGCTGTACGCGCTGGTCCGCGAACTGGCGGACTCCGGGGTCGCGGTGCTGTTCGTGTCCAGCGAGGTGCCCGAGGTGCTGGGGCTCGCCGACCGGGCGCTGGTGCTGCGCGAGGGCCGGATCGTCCACGAGGCTCCCGCCGCCTCGCTCAAGGAATCCCATGTACTCGACCTGGTGATGGAGGAGAGCCGCCCATGAGCGATCAGACCACTCCGAGACCCGTGCCGGACGCGTCCCCGCCGTCCGGGTCCGGCGCGGCGGTCACCGGCCCGTCGTCGCCGGTGAAGCCCGCGCGGGGAAAGCCCGCGGGGTCCGGGGGCGCGGCGCGGTGGGCGCGGCTGCTGCCGCTGAGCCAGATGCACAGCCTCGGCCTCGTGGTGGTGCTGCTGCTGCTCGGCGTGGTCGGCACCGCGACCTCGGGGACCTTCCTGACGAGCAACAACATCCTCAACATCCTCACCAGCGCGGCGGTCATCGGGGTCATCACGGTGGGCCAGACCTTCGTCATCATCGGCGGCGGCATCGACCTGTCGGTCGGCGCGATCGTGGCCGTGGCGTCGGTGTGGTGCACCACGGTGGCGACCCAGTCGCACGGGCTGGCCGGCATGCTCTTCACCGCGGTCGTCGTCGGCGCGGTGGTGGGGCTGCTCAACGGCTTCCTGATCGCGTACGGCAAGATCGTCGCCTTCATCACCACGCTGGCGATGATGGCCTCGGCCCGCGGTGTCGCCGAGCGGATCTCCGACCGGCAGTCGCAGGTGGTGACGGTGGACTCGTTCAACCGGATCGCCACAGACAAGTTCCTCGGCGTCCCGCTGCTGGTCTACCTGATGGCCGCGATCGTGGTGGCCGGCTGGCTGCTGCTGAACCGCACGACCTTCGGCCGCCGTACCTTCGCCGTCGGCGGCAACCCGGAGGCCGCCCGGCTCGCCGGGATCGCGGTACGCCGCCACACCATGCTGCTCTACCTGCTGTCCGGGGTGTGCTGCGGTGTCGCCGCGGTCATGCTCACCGCCCGCACCACCAGCGGCGCCAGCAACCTCGGCAACCTCTACGAGCTGGACTCCATCGCCGCGGTGATCATCGGCGGCACCCTGCTGGCCGGCGGGCGCGGCTCGCTGATCGGGTCGATCCTCGGCGTCCTGGTCTTCACCACGATCACCAACATCTTCGTGCTGAACAACCTCACGACGGACACCCAGGAGATCGCCAAGGGGCTCATCATCATCGGCGCCGTGCTGCTCCAGCGCACCCGCGCCGGCCGCGCCGCCCCGGCGACCTGACCGCCCGTCGCCCCCTCCCGCCACCTCCGCCCACCCTCCGACCTTCCCGACGAAGGGACCACCCGCATGAAAGAGACCGGATCCGCCGCGATGGGCCGCAGAAGCATGCTGCTCGGCGCGGGCGCGCTGAGCAGCGGTCTGCTGCTGTCGGCGTGCACCAGCAACGCGAGCAACGACGACGCCAAGGCCAATGTGAAGGCGACGGACGCGGCCTCGTCCGGCACTCCGGGCAAGCACGTCACGATCGGCTTCTCCGCACCCGCTGCCGACCACGGGTGGATGGCCGCGATCACCAAGAACGCCAAGGCGCAGGCCGGGCAGTACACGGACGTCAGCTTCCAGGCGGCCGAGGGCACCAACGACGTCAACGCGCAGATCAGCGCCGTCCAGACGCTCATCGACAAGAAGGTCGACGTCCTGGTCGTCCTGCCGTTCGACGGCAAGGCGCTCACCGCGATCGGCGGCCAGGCGATGGACGCGGGGATCCCGGTGGTCAACCTGGACCGGGTCTTCGACAACTCGCTCTCCTACCGCACCTGGATCGGCGGCGACAACTACGGCATGGGCGTCAACGCGGGCCAGTACATCGCGAAGACGCTCAAGGCCAAGGGCGTGAGCAAGCCGGTGATCGCCGAGATCGCCGGCATCGACAACCTGGACCTCACCAAGCAGCGCAGCCAGGGCTTCAAGGACGCGCTCGCCAAGTCGGGCTTCTCAGTGGGCATCCGGCAGGCCGCGCAGTTCACCGCGGACAGCGGCCAGCAGGTGATGAGCAACGTGCTGCAGGCCCGCTCGAAGATCGACGCGGTCTGGAACCACGACGACGACCAGGGCATCGGCGTCGAGGCGGCCATCAAGCAGGCCGGGCGCAGCGAGTTCTTCATGGTCGGCGGCGCCGGGTCGAAGCACGCGATGCAGCAGATCAAGGCGGACAGCGGGGTGCTGAAGGCCACCGTGGTCTACCCGTCGAGCATGTCGGCCTCGGCGGTGACGCTCGCCCGGCTGATCGGGCAGAGCAAGGGCATCGGCGACCTGGTGGAGCAGGAGGTGCCGACCTTCATCACGCTCTTCTCGGCGACGGTGACCAAGGACAACGTCGACCAGTACCTGCCGACGTCCTTCACCTGACCGGCGCACCCGCACGAAGGTGCCCCGGGCCGTCGCGGCCCGGGGCACTTCGCCGTGCGGTGGGGGTCACACGGTGGCGAGGTCGAACTCCTCCCACGGGCCGATCGCGTCACGGTTGGCGATCAGCGGTTTCGTCCCGGCGCTCTCCGCCGTGACGTACTTGCCGTTGACGCCCGCCTTGAGGCTGACGCTGCCGTCGGAGTTGTGCACGAGCTGGAAGGTCTCCCAGGAGCCGGCCGTCGCGCGGTTGGCGACGAGCGACTGCGCCCCGGCGTTCTCCGCCGTCACGTAGCTGTTGTTGGCGTGGGCGCGCAGCGCGATGTTGCCGTTGCCGAGGTCGATCTCGTCGAAGGTCTCCCACGGGCCGACGCTGTCGCGGTTGGCGATCAGCGGTGAGGCCCCGGCGTCGTCGGCGGTCACGTACTTGCCGTTGGCGTGCGCCTTGAGGCTGATGCCGCCGGTGCCGCCGGGGGTTCCGGGGGTGCCGACCCCGGCGCCGGTGAAGACCATCCAGTTGACGTTCATCAGCGCGCCGGGTCCGGTCCTGCCCGAGGGGTTGCGGGCGACGTAGTAGACCTTGCCGCTGCCGGTGGGCACGTTGCTGAGGTTGGCGGTGACGTCGGTGTACGTCTGCCAGGCCCCGGTGCTGGGGACGGTCGCGGTGCCGAGCAGCGGTCCGTCGGCCGCGTTCCAGCGGACCTCGATACGGCCGCCGGAGTTCGCCGAGGCGGCCCGGAAGGTCACCGCGGTGGTGTTGTCCAGCGCGATGGGCGACTCGGTCCAGTAGTCGCCGTCCTCGATGAAGCCGATGTCCTGCCCGCCGCCCGCGCTGTCGGCGCCGTTCTCGACCGTGACACCCGGGGTGTCGGTGCCCTGGCCGTTGGCGGCGCGGCCGGTGTCGGTGAAGAACTCCGCCTGCTTGTGCTTGGGCTGCAAGGTGATCTGGGCGCGCCCGGTGAGCGGGGCCGCGCCGCCGGAGCCGCCCTTGTCGGTGTAGCTGGCCTCGATGACGTAGAAGACGTTGTCGCCGTCGCTGTGGCCGTTGGACAGCGTCGTGGACACCGTCGCGCTGCACCCGGTGTACTGGTCGAGCGGGTGGCCGTGGGTGTCGTGGCCCAGGATGGCCTGGATCTTGACCTGGTTGCAGTCGACCGTGCCGTCCTCGGGGTCGGTGACGGTGACCGAGAAGCTCACCTTGTCGCCCCACTCGAACAGTCCGCCGTTCGGCGGCGAGTGGATGGTGAGCGTGGGCGCGGTGTTGCCGGCCGTGATGTCGACGCTGGACGTCGCGGACTTCCCTGCGCTGTTGGTGACGGTCAGCACGGCGGTGTAGTTGCCGACCGCGCTGTAGGTGTGGCTGGGGTTGGCGGCGGTGGAGGTGGCGCCGTCACCGAAGTCCCACTTGTAGCCGAGGCTGCCGCCCGCCGGGTCGCTGGAGCCGCTGCTGGAGAAGGTCACCGCGAGCGGCGCCGGGCCGCTGGTCCTGTTCGCGGCGGCCTTGGCGACCGGCAGCGCGCCGCCGTTGAGGTAGTCGATGCGGTAGATGCCCGCGTCGGCGTTGTTGCCGCCGTAGCCGGTGCCCCACTCGACCATGTACAGGGCGCCGTCGGGGCCGAACTTCATGTCCATCGGCTTCTTGAACGCCACCGACGGCAGGAACGGCTGCATGTCGTCGATGCCACTGCTGTCGGACTTCACATGGAAGGTGTAGACCTTGCTGGTGTTCCACTCGGAGAAGATCGCCTGTCCGTCCATGGCCTGCGGCCACTTGCGGTCGGAGTTCAGGTTCGCGTCGTAGCGGTAGACCGGGCCGGCCATCGGGGCGCCGCCGCTGAGCAGCGGGAAGTTGTTCGGGTCGGCGCTGTAGTGGTACCAGACCGTCGCCGGGGTGGCCGGCGGCAGCTTCGTCAGGCCGGTGTTGTTCGGCGAGTCGTTGGTCGGGCCGCCCGCGCAGTCGAAGGGCTGCCCGGAGGTCTGGGTGGCGAAGTTGTAGTCGATGTACGGGGTGTTGTTGCCGATGCAGTACGGCCAGCCCGCGTTGACCGGCCTGCTCAGCAGATCCCACTCGACGGTGTTCTGCGGCCCGCGCGCGGAGTTGGCCGCGCCCGCGTCCGGGCCGTAGTTGCCGACCACGGCGTTGCCCGTCTTCGGGTCCAGGGCGAGCCGGAAGGGGTTGCGGTAGCCCATCGCGTAGATCTCGGGCCGCGTCTTGGCGGTGCCGGGCGGGAAGAGGTTGCCGGACGGGATGGTGTACGTGCCGTTGGCCTCGGGGTGGATGCGCAGCACCTTGCCGGACAGGCTGTTGGTGTTGCCCGCGGTGCGCTGGGCGTCCCAGGCCGCGCGGCCGGACTGCTCGTCGATCGGGGCGTAGCCGTCGGAGGCGAAGGGGTTGGTGTTGTCGCCGACCGAGAGCCACAGGTTGCCGTTCTTGTGGTCCATGGCCATGCCGGCGCCGTGGTGGCAGCACTCGGCGCGCTGCACCGGCAGCTCCAGCAGCACCTTCTCGCTGGTGAGGTCCATCGTCGAGCCGTTGACGGTGAAACGGCTGAGCCGGTCCACGCTCGCCGCGGTGGGCGAGTAGTAGAGGTAGATCCAGTGGTTGGTGGCGAAGGCCGGGTCCAGCGCCATCGCCAGCAGGCCGCTCTCGTTCGCCGTGAAGACGTCGAGGTGCCCGGCGGTCACCGTGGTGCCGTTGGTGTTGATGATCCGGACGTCGCCGAGCATGTCGATGAAGAAGACCCGGCCGTCACTGGCGATGTCCAGTTGCAGCGGGTTTCCGCCCGAGTTGTTCAGCAGCACCTTCTGGAAGCTGCTGTCCGGGACGCCGGCGACGGCCGGCTTCGCGGCGGCCGCGTGCGGGGCCGAGGCGTTCGCCGGGGCGGTGGTGAGCACCGCGAGGGCGGGCAGCGCGAGCAGCGCCACCAGCAGGGCGAGCCAGCCGCGCAGGCGGCGTCGCAGCCCGGGGCGCGGGTGTGGTCGTACGGGCAACACGTGGGTCTCCTCGCTGAGGGGGATGGTCATGTGCGGACGCGCTCGGGGCGCCTGCGATCATGGGCATGACACTCTGCACGGCTGCGGATGGCGGTGCGGCCGTGCCGGAGCGGTGCCCGCGGTCCCGCACTGCGGGGCGTACGCGGGCGTGCGGCGTACACCCCTGCGGGGCGTACGCGGTACGGGGTCGTGCGGTACGGCGGGGGTGCGGTACGCGGGGGTGCGGCCTCAGCGGGTGGTGAGGTCGAACTCCTCCCAGGGGCCGATGGCCGTCCGGTTGGCGATCAGCGGCGCCGCCCCGGCGTTCTCCGCCGTCACGTACTTGCCGTTGACCGCGGCCTTGAGGCTGATGCTGCCGTCGCCGTTGTGGATCAGCTGGAAGGTCTCCCACTGCGCCACCGCGCCGCGGTTGGCGATCAGCGACTGCGCCCCGGCGTTCTCCGCCGTCACGTACTGGCTGTCGGTGTGGGCGCGCAGCGCGACGTTGCCGTTGCCGAGGTCGATCTCGTCGAAGGTCTCGTGCGTGCCGACGGCGGCGCTGCTCGCGATGAGCGGCGAGGTGGCGCTCGGCGCCGTCACGTACTTGCCGTTGGCGTGCGCCTTGAGGCTGACGCCGTGTTCGACGGGCGGCGGGGTGGAGTCGACCGAGCAGTCGGCGGGCACCACACCGGCGGCGGTCCGGATGCCGCCGAGCAGCAGGTGCAGGAACTGGGGCTCGCCGTAGCTCTCGGCGGTGTGGCCCATGCCGGTGTACCAGGCGCGCCCGCCGTCGTAGTCGTGGCACCAGGTGGTGGGGTGGTCGTCGCCCATCGTCGAGCCGGTGTAGCTGCTGTCGTCGACCGACGCCAGGACGTGCACCTGGGAGCGGGGGTCGGTCTGGAAGTCGTACCACTCGTCGGTGTGGGTGTAGGTGTCCGGCAGCCCCTGCGTGGAGGGGTGGACGTGGTCCTCGACCTCGACGGTGGCGGCCTGGATGGCGGGGTGCTGCTTGAAGTACGCGCCGACCAGGTTCCCGTACCAGGCCCAGGAATAGCCGCTGTCGGAGGCGGCGTGGATGCCGACGTAGCCGCCGCCGTTCTCGATGTAGCGCTGGAAGGCGTCCTTCTCGGCCTGCGTGGTGACCGGGTCGCCGGTCGCGGACAGGAAGACGACGGCGGCGTACTGCGCGAGGTTGGCGTCGGTGAAGACCGAGTCGTCCTCGGTGGCGTCGACCGTGAAGTTGTTCTGCTGGCCGAGCTGCTGGATGGCGGCGACACCGGCCGGGATGGAGTCGTGGCGGAAGCCGGTGGTCTTGGAGAAGACCAGGATCTTGAACGGTGCCGCCGCCGCGGAGTGCGCGGCGGGCGCCTTCGCGGGCGCGGCGCCCGCCGAGGGGGCGACGGCGGTCAGGACGGCCGCCGCGGTCAGACTCAGGGCGGCGGCCAGGGCGAGGCGGGTGCGTGTGCGGGGGGTGCGCATGGCGGCTCCTCGTGGAACGCACGTGCTGCGGGATGGGGGGATGTACCGCGGGGGACGACGGACCGCGCCGGGGCGCGGCGGAGCACGTCTGCTCGCACCGGGCAGCAACGGGTCCGTCTCGCGGTAGGGCGGCATCACCTCGAGGAAACTGCGCCGTCAAGGGATGCTTTCAGCCTGCTCGCGGCCCGCTGATCAGCGCAAACCACAAGCAGGGTGATGGATTGGTTCGTTGGGTCAAAAAACTAATTGCCCGGCAGCGGAGCGTCAAGGGTTGTCACAGACATGCCCGTCGGCCTCCTGTCCCCCGGGGGCCGCTCCTGCTCCCGCCGCCACCGCCGGGCGGCCTGACGGCCCGTCCGGCGCCTTCGCACGGCCGGCGAGGTCACCGGACGGGCAGCAGCACACGGCGCGCCCCGTCGGCGGCCGACGGGCCGTCAGGCGTCCGGACTGGTCAGGTCGATGTACGCGGAAGGGTCACGCAGGATCGCCTGCACCCCCGCGACCGCCGCGCCGCGCACCGCCGCCTCGGTGCCGAGCCCGGAGACCTGGAGCCGGTCCGAGCGCCAGCGGCCCGAGGTGACCCGCTCGTGCAGCTGGACCTGGAGGCTGGGCACCAGCCAGGGCGCGAGCGTGGCGTAGATCCCGCCGATGACCACCTCCGGCGGGTCCAGCAGATTCACCGCGCCCGACAGCGCGACGCCGAGCGCCCGTCCGGCCACCGCCAGCGCCCCCGCCGCGGCCTCGTCGCCGTCCGCGGCCAGCGCCGCCAGCCGGTCCACCGGGGCGTGCGCCTCCGCCGGGGCGTCCTGCACGGCCTGCCGTCGCCCGCCGCCGGTACGGCTCCCGGCGGCGGGCGCGGCGGGAGCCGAACCGAGCCGGGTCGCGCTCGCGGTGTCCAGCTCCGCGGCCTCCAGCAGCGCGTCCTGGCCCGCGTACCGCTCCAGGCAGCCGCGCGCGCCGCAGCCGCACTCGGGCCCGTCCGGGATGACCGTGACATGGCCGATCTCGCCCGCGAAGCCGCCGCCGCGGAAGAGCGTGCCGTCGACCATCAGCCCGGCGCCGATGCCGATCTCGCCGGACACGTAGAGGAAGCTCGCCCTGGCGCCCGGCGGGCGCACCTGGAACTCCCCGATCGCGGCGAGGTTGGCCTCGTTGTCGACCGCGACCGACAGCCGCTGCCGGCCGAGACCCCGGCCCAGCAGCTCGGCGGCGGGCACGTGCCGCCAGTCCAGGTTGGGCGCGTGCAGCACCTTGTCGTCGTGGACCAGGCCCGGCACCCCCAGCGTGACCAGTACCGGCGTCAGTCCGGCGCGGCGCGCGGCGGTGATGGCCCGCCCGGCGAGCCGGCCCGCGGCGTGCAGGGTCTCCTCGGCGTCCCGCCCGCGGTTGTCGGCGCGTTCGGTGAGCCGCACCCGGGGCGCGCCGGTGAGGTCGGCGACGCACACCGCGATGTAGTCGACGTTGACCTCGACCCCGACGCCCGCGGCGCCCTGCGGGTTGAGCGCGAGCGCGCCCCCCGGACGCCCGACCCGGCCCTGGTTCTCCGGCACGTGCTCGACGACCAGCCCCGCCAGCCGCAGCTCCTCCACCAGGGAGGACACGGTCGCCTTGGTCAGCCCCACCCGGGCGGCGACAGTGGCCCGCGAGGCGCTTTCAGTGGCCGCGACCTGACGGAGCACCAGCGCCAGGTTGTGCCGGCGCATGCTCTGCTTGCTCGCCGGCTGCCCGCCGCCGTTCATCACACTGCGACCTTTCTCCGCGGGCGCGGACCTCGACCGGTCCGGCCCCGGAAACCTCTTAGGCCCATTAATTGATTCAATAAACTAATAGAGGCTTCATGGCAGGTCAACGACCCACAGGACACTCACAGGAAGCGACGGACGTCTCCCGGGAGCCTACGGCGGCGGGGTACGGCGGCCTGCCGCAGCCCGCCCGCGATGATCGTTGCGGATGCCGGGAACGCACCTTACGCGGCGACTTCCGCGGCCCGCATCCCGGCCCCCGGCAGTTGCCGTGCACCCGCCCCCAGAGTCGCCCGACCAGCCCTGGCGCGTGGTGCGTTCAACGGATTCTTGACCGCCTCTTGCCGCAGGGGGAAGGGGTGATTAGTTTATTTGCTGAACTGACGAACCGCTACGCCGGTGTCGAGGACGCGGGCGGCACGGCCGGACCGCGGGTCCCGGCGGCCCGCCCGTCCCACCCCGCTCCCCCGGCGCGTCCCGGCTGCGTACGGCGCCGCGCCCGTTCCCCGCGCGACACCCCCGCACCCGTCCGTACCAGCCCGCACCGTCCCCGCACCGGCTCCGTACGCGCACGTCCCGCGGCCACCGCCGACCCGCTCGCGCACCGCCGCGGCCCGCTCCCCCGCAACTCCAGGCAACGCTCGGCCCCGCCCGTCCTGCGCGGCACGCCCGCGGCAGGCCAGAACCGGAGGTGAAGGCATGGGATCCGCCACCGCACACGGCGCCCGGCTGGGGGTGTGGATCGTCGGCGCGCGCGGCTCGGTCGCCACCACCGCGCTCGTCGGCGCCGCCGCCCTCGCCGCCGGGCTCGTGCCGCCCACCGGCTGCGTCACCGAACTGCCCGGCTTCCGCGCCGCGGGCCTCACCCCCTACTCCGGCCTGGTGTTCGGCGGCTGCGACGTCACCGGGGTGCCGCTGGCCAAGCGCGCGGAACAGCTCGTCGCCGCCGGGGTGCTGCCTGCCGACCTGCCCGCCGCGGTCGGACCCGCGCTCGCCGCCGCCGAACGGGAGATCCGGCCCGGCGTCGCCGCCGCGGCAGGACGGCAGGCCCCGCAGGCCACCGCGCTCGCCCGGCAGCTCACCGACTTCCGTGAACGGCACGGGCTCGAACACGTCGTCGTGGTCAACCTCTCCTCGACCGCCCCGCAGCCCGACCCGCACCCCGCGCACGCCGACCTCGCCGCCCTGCGCACCGCGCTGGCCGGGCCCGAGCCCGTCCTGCCGCCGCACGCGCTGTACGCGTACGCGGCCCTCGGCGCGGGCTGCGGCTACATCGACTTCACGCCGTCGGGCGCGATGCGGCTGCCCGCGCTCGACCAGCTCGCCGCGGCGGCCGGTGTCCCTTACACCGGCAACGACGGCAAGACCGGTGAGACGCTGGTCCGCAGCGCCCTCGCCCCGATGTTCGCGCACCGCGCGCTGCGGGTACGCGCCTGGTCCGGCACGAATCTGCTCGGCGGCGGCGACGGGGCGACGCTCGCGGACCCCGCGGCCGCGGCGAGCAAGAACGCCTCCAAGGCGCGCAGCCTCGCCGAACTCCTCCCCGACCCCGTCGAGGGCGAGGTCCACATCGACGAGGTGCCCGCGCTCGGCGACTGGAAGACCGCGTGGGACCACATCGCCTTCGACGGCTTCCTCGGCGTGCGGATGACGATGCAGTTCACCTGGCAGGGCTGTGACTCGGCACTCGCCGCGCCGCTGGTCCTGGACCTCGTACGGCTCCTGGACCTCGCGATGACCCGCGGCGCGGTGGGCGTCCAGCCGCAGTTCGCCTTCTTCTTCAAGGACCCGCTCTCCGCGGACGAGCACCGCCTCGTCCCCCAGTTCGAACGGCTCCTCGCCTGGGCGACTCACGCGCCCTCACCGCGGTGAGCTGCCCGTCGTGCGCTCCCGGCCGCCACGCGCGGTGGGCTCCGCGACCTCCTCACCGTGGTGGCTTGCCACGCCCCATGCCGCCCACACCGGCCGTCCCGCGCCCCCCGGCCGGTGGAGGGTTGCGCGCGCAGTTCCCCGCGCCCCCGCGCCACCGTCGGCGCACTCGCGAGCTTGCGGTGGCCGGTGGTTGCTCGGTCCGTTCTTCCCCGGAGACCTCGCCTGGGGGTGCGCGTTTTTCGGGGGCGCGGGGAACTGCGCGACAAGCCACGACGGCGGGAAGGACGCGCGACTCGGCGCACGAGGCAGGACCAGGCGAAAGGGGCGCGGGGAACTGCGCGCGCAACCGCCCAACGGCGCGAGGTCGCGCAACGCACCGCACCACGCAGGACGAGGCGAACCCGGCGGAGGGACGACGCATGAGCAGGCTCAGGGCGTACGCGGAGCTCGTGCGGGCGCCGGCGGCGCTGACCGTGCCGGGGGACGTGGTGGTGGGCGGGGCCGCGGCGGGGTGGCCGTACGGGGCGCGCAGCGCCGGTCTCGGCGCCGCGTCCGTGCTGCTCTACTGGGCCGGCATGGCCCTGAACGACTTCGCGGACCGCGAGATCGACGCCGTGGAGCGGCCCGAACGCCCCGTCCCGGCGGGCCGGGTGACCCCGGCGGAGGCGCTGGCCACCGCCGCGGCACTGACCGCGGCGGGCCTCGCGGCGGCGCGGGCGTCCGGCGGACGCCCCGCGCTGCGCTCCGCGGCGGCGCTCGCCGCGGTGGTGTGGGCGTACGACCTCGCCCTCAAGGAGACCGTGCTGGCCGCTCCCGCGATGGCCGCGGCCCGCGGCCTGGACGTGCTGCTCGCGGCGGGCCCGGCGGGCCGCAGGGCGGCGGCGCCCGCGGCCGCGGCGGTTGCCGCGCACACCGGCGTCGTGATGGCGCTGAGCCGCCGCGAGGCGCAGGGCTCCTCCCCCGCCCTGCCGGAGGCCACGCTCGCCGCGACGGCGGCGCTGGCGGCGGGCGTGGCCGCCGCCCCGGGCCCGCCGCCGCGCGGCCGCGCGGCGGCGGCCGCCCTGGTCGCGGTGTACGTCCGCACGTTCGGCGGCGCGCAGTTCGACGCCGTCCGCAAGCCCGACGCCCGCCGTCTGCAACGGGCGGTCGGCGCGGGCGTCCTCGGCGCGGTCCCGCTGCAGGCGGCGCTGGCCGCCCGCGCGGGCGCGACCCGGGCCGCGCCGCCGCTGCTCGCGGCGTTCACGCTGGCCCGCCGGCTCTCCCGGAAGGTCTCCCCGACATGACCGCACCCGCGAACCTGCGTTTCGGTTACGGCACCAACGGCTTCGCCAACCACCGTCTGGACGAGGCGCTGGAGGTGATCGCGGGGCTCGGCTACGAGGGTGTCGCCCTGACGCTGGACCACGCGCACCTGGACCCCTACGCCCCGGATCTGCCCGCCCGGCTGGCGGCCGTGCGCCGCCGGTTGGACGCGCTGGGGCTGGCGGTGGTGGTGGAGACCGGCGCCCGCTACCTGCTGGACCCCTGGCACAAGCACGCGCCCACGCTGCTGCACGAGGACGGCCGCGAGGTGCGGGTGGACTTCCTGGAGCGGGCGATCCGGATCGGCGCCGGGCTGGGCGCCGAGGCCGTGTCGTTCTGGAGCGGCGTACTGCCGCCGGGCACCGCGCCGGAGCGCGGCTGGGAGCTGCTGGCGGAGGGCTGCGGGCGGCTCGCGGCGACGGCTGCCCGCGAGGGCGTGCTCCTGGGTTTCGAGCCGGAGCCGGGCATGCTCGTGGAGGATCTGGCGGGCTACCGGCGGCTGCGCGACGCGCTGGGCGCCCCGGCGTCCTTCCGGCTGACCCTGGACATCGGCCACTGCCGCTGCCTGGAGCCGCTGCCGGTCGCCGAGTGTGTGCGCGCGGCGGCCGCGGATCTGGTGAACGTCCAGATCGACGACATGCGGCGGGGCGTGCACGAGCACCTCGAATTCGGTACCGGCGAGATCGACTTCACCTCCGTGCTCGCGGCGCTGGAGTCCTCGGGCTACCGGGGCCTGGTCGCGGTCGAGTTGCCGCGGCACAGCCACAGCGCGCCGCAGACGGCCCGTCGTTCGCTGGAGTTCCTGCGCGCGCACGCGCGCCCCGCTCCGGTCGCGCCCGCGCGGGCGGTGGACGCCGAACTGACCGCGCGGGGGCGGGAATGGCTGGCCGCCGCGCTGGCCAGGGCAGCCGCCGACCCGGCCGCGCTGCTCGCGGACTTCCCCGCCGTGGGGCGGACGTGCGGGCGCGGGGCGCTGGGCGCGCCGGGCTGGGCGGGCTGGACGCTGGACGAGGCGGTCCGCGCGGTGCTGCTGGCGGACGCGCCCGCCGACGTGGTGCGTGACCTCTACGCGCGCGGCGACCGGGCCGAACGGCGGGCGGTGCTGCGGGCGTTGCCGTTCCTGGAGCGGGCGGACGGCGTCGCGGCTCCGCTGCTGGAGGACGCGCTGCGGACGAACGACACCGCGCTGGTGGCCGCCGCGCTGGGCCCGGCCGCGGCGGTGCTGGACGACGCGGCGTGGCGGCAGGGCGTGCTCAAGTGCGTCTTCCTGGGCGTGCCGCTCGCCGCGGTGGCCGCCCTCGACGACCGCGCGGACGCCGAACTCGCCCGGATGCTACTGGACTTCGCGCACGAGCGGGTCGCGGCCGGGCGGGACGTGCCCGCCGACGTGCTGCCGCTGCTGCGCCGCCACCCGGCGCTGCTGGCCGCCTCCCCGATCCACGCGGAGGCCGACTCGCCGGAGCCGCGCAGAGCCGAGGCGGCCCGCCGGGTGCTGGCCGCCCTGAGCTGAGCCGCCGCTCCGCCCCCCACCGGCAGTCCCGACCGAGGAGCACCCCCATGCGCATCTTCGACCCGCACATCCACATGACCTCCCGCACCACCGGCGACTACCGGGCGATGTACGCGGCAGGCGTACGGGCCGTGGTGGAACCGGCGTTCTGGCTGGGCCAGCCGCGCACCTCGCCCGGCAGCTTCACCGACTACTTCGACGGCCTGCTGGGCTGGGAGCCCTACCGCGCGGCGCAGTTCGGGATCCGGCACCACTGTGCGATCGGTCTCAACCCGAAGGAGGCCAACGATCCGCGCTGCGCGCCCGTGCTGGAGCTGCTGCCGCGCTACCTGGCCAAGGACGGGGTGGTCGCGGTCGGCGAGACCGGCTTCGACTCGGTGACCGCCGCCGAGGAGAAGGCCTTCACCGCGCAGCTGGCGCTCGCGGTGGAGCACGGCCTCCCGGCGCTGGTGCACACCCCGCACCGCGACAAGGCCGCGGGCACCGCCCGCTCGCTGGACGTGATCCGGGAGTCGGGCATCGCGGTGGAGCGAGTCGTGGTGGACCACCTCAACGAACTGACGGTCCGCCAGGTACTGGACTCCGGCTGCTGGGCGGGCTTCTCGATCTACCCCGACACCAAGATGGAGCCGGACCGGATGGTCGCGATCCTGCGCGAGTACGGCACCGCGCGGATCCTGGTCAACTCGGCGGCGGACTGGGGTCATTCGGACCCCCTGCGTACCAGGGCGACGGGCGAGGCGATGCTCGCCGCGGGCTTCTCCGCGGACGACGTCGACACCGTGCTGTGGCGCAACCCGGTGGCCTTCTACGGCGCGAGCGGCCGCCTCGACGTCACCGGCGCGGCGGGCGAGCCCGGCGCTCTGTTCGAGGGCAATTCCGTCCAGCGCGGCTCCCGTTGAACCAGGAGGTCCCCGATGCGACTGCTGCACCCGGACGGCACCACCGTCCATCTCGGCTACTGCACCAACGTCCATCCGGCGGAGGACCTGGCCGGCATCCTCGGCCAGCTCGACCGCTTCGCGGTGCCGGTCCGCGAGCAGTTGGGCGCCGACTGGCTCGGCCTCGGGCTGTGGCTGGCCCACGACGTGGCGCGCGGACTCGCCGCCGACCGGGCCGCGTCCGCCCGGCTGCGGGCGGAACTGACCGCGCGGGGGCTGGAGGTGGTGACCCTCAACGGCTTCCCGTACCGCGGTTTCCACGATCCCGTGGTCAAGGGCGCGGTCTACCACCCGGACTGGACGACCGCCGACCGGCTGGCGTACACGCTCGACCTCGCCGACGTGCTGTCGGTGCTGCTGCCGGACGACGTGCCGCACGGCAGCGTCTCGACGCTGCCGCTGGCCTGGCGCGATCCGTGGGACGGCGGCCGCCGGGCGGCGGCCGGGGAGCGGGTGCGCGCGCTGGAGGCGGGGCTCGCCGAGCGGGCGGTGCGCGACGGGCGCCCGGTGCGGGTCGGCTTCGAGCCCGAACCGGGCTGCGCGGTCGAGACGGTCGCCCAGGTGGAGGCCGAACTCGCCGGTTTCGGGGGCGGTCTGCTCGGCCTGTGCCTGGACGTGTGCCATCTCGCGGTGGCGTTCGAGGATCCGGCCGACGTCCTCGCCCGGCTGTCGGCGGCGGGCCTGCCGGTCGTCAAGGTGCAGGCGTCGTGCGCCCTCCAGGCCGACGACCCGGCCGATCCCGCCGTCCGGGAGGCGCTGGCCGGCTTCTGCGAGCCGCGCTTCCTGCACCAGACGCGTGAGCGCGCCTCGTCCGGCGCGGTCCGGGCCGCCGACGACCTCGGCGAGGCGCTCGCCGGGCCGGGGGCGCTGCCGGGGACGGCGCCCTGGCGGGTGCACTTCCACGTACCCCTGCACGCGCCGCCGCAGCCGCCGCTG
Organism: Streptomyces sp. NPDC021224; assembly: GCF_044332905.1. Taxonomy (NCBI): domain Bacteria; kingdom Bacillati; phylum Actinomycetota; class Actinomycetes; order Kitasatosporales; family Streptomycetaceae; genus Streptomyces; species Streptomyces sp. NPDC021224. The sequence continues at coordinate 75,583 of NZ_JBIRPW010000018.1, forward strand.
GCCGGGACCTCGGACGTGCTGGAGCGCACCCTCGCGCTGCTGCTGGGCGGCGAGGCGGCGCTCGCGGACCACATCGAGGTCGAGACGTACACCTGGTCGGTGCTGCCCGCGGCGCAGCGCCCGGACGGCGACGCGGCGCTGGCCGCCGGGATCGCCGCCGAAGTGGCGTGGGCGGCGGGCACGTTGACGGCCCTGGGACTGAAGGGGGCGGGGGCGTGACGGGGCGGCGGGGCCGGACGGTCGTGCTGGACGTCGTCGGCCTGACCCCGCGGCTGCTGCCGCACATGCCGGCGCTGCGGGCGGTCGCCGACCAGGGCTTTCGCGCCGGGCTGGACACCGTCTTCCCCGCCCTGACCTGCCCGGTGCAGTCCAGCATGCTCACCGGGCTGATGCCGGACGGGCACGGCGTCGTCGGCAACGGCTGGTTCTTCCGCGACGCCGGGGAGATCTTCCACTGGCGGCAGTCCAACAGCCTGGTCCTGGGCGACAAGCTGTGGGCCGCGGGCCGCCGCGCCGACCCCGGCTACACCGTCGGCAACATCTGCTGGTGGTACGCGATGGGCATGGACGTCGCCAGCACCGTCACCCCGCGGCCGGTCTACCACTACGACGGGCGCAAGTCCGAGGACTGCTACGCGCATCCGCAGGCGCTGCACGACGAACTGACGCAGAAGCTGGGCCGCTTCCCGCTGTTCAGCTACTGGGGTCCGGGCGCGGGCATCGCCTCCACCCGCTGGATCGTCGCGGCCGCCGGGCACGTACTCGACACCCGCGCGCCCGACACGCTGCTGGTCTACATCCCGCACCTGGACTACGAGGTGCAGCGGTACGGCCCGGACGGGCCCGGGGCAGCCGCGGCCGCCCGCGCGGTGGACGCCGAACTCGCCCCGCTGCTGGCCCGGTTGCGGGCCGAGGGCAGCACGGTGGTGGCGCTCAGCGAGTACGGGATCACCGCGGCCCGCCGCCCGGTCGACGTCAACCGGGCGCTGCGCCGCGCGGGGCTGCTGGACGTTTATGTCCAGCAGGGCATGGAGTACCTGGACCCGTGGACCTCGCGGGCCTTCGCCGTCGCCGACCACCAGGTGGCGCACCTCTACGTCCACGACCCGGCCGACCTGCCGCGGGTGCGGGCCGTCGTCGGCGAACTGCCGGGCGTGGACGAGGTGCTGGACCGCGCGGGGCAGGAGCGGCTGCGCGTCGGCCACGAGCGGGCGGGCGACCTCGTCGCCGTGGCCGAGCCGGACGCATGGTTCACGTACTACTACTGGCTCGACGACGACCTGGCCCCGGACTTCGCCACCGGCGTGGAGATCTTCCGCAAGCCGGGCTACGACCCCGCCGAGCTGTTCCTCGACCCCACCGACCCGACGGTGAAGGTGCGGGCGGCGATGTCGGTCGCCAAGCTCAAGCTGGGCATCCGCACCTCGCTCCAGGTCGTCGGCCTGGACCCGACGTGTGTGCGCGGCAGCCACGGCCGGCTGCCCGACGACCCGCGCGACGGCCCACTGCTGCTGTGCTCCGACCCGGCGTACGGCAAGGACCGCTTCCACGCGACGGAGGTGAAGGACCTGCTGCTGCGCCTGGCCGGGCTGGGCGGCTGACGCCCGGCCCGGACGGGGGCGTCAGCCCTCGCCGAGGAGTTCCTCCGCGGTGTGCAGCACCGTGCCGAGCGCGGCCATCAGCCGGTCGCGCTCGGCCGCGGTGAGGCCCGCGGTCACCTGCCGCTCCAGCTCACGCCGTTCGGACTCGACCGGTCCGCGCAGCGCCCGCCCGGCGTCGGTCAGCCACAGCCGCACCAGCCGGGCGTCCCGCTCGTCGCGGCGCCGCTCCAGCAGCCCGGAGGCCGTCATGCGGTCGGCCATCTTCACCACCGTGGGCGTCGTGACGTGCAGCCTGGCCGCGACCTCACCCGGGGTGCGGCCGTCCTGCTCCCACAGCGCGGCGAGCAGGTGGTGCTGCCCGTAGTGCAGGCCGTGCCGCCGCATGCCCTCCTCGGCGAGCGCGCGCAGCGCCTTGGTGGTCCTGCTGTGCAGGTCGAGGAACTCGGGCATGAGCGATCGGCCTTCCGCCCGGCACGGCGGCGCGGACCGCCCCGGGAATCGATTGACGGCTAATGATTAACCGGCTAACGTTCCCCTCGAACCGATCATTAGACGGCAAACGATTCGGGGGGACTTCATGATACTGGTCACCGGTGCGACCGGGAACATCGGCCGCGAGCTGGTCAGCCAACTGGACGCGGCCGGCGCCGCGGTACGGATCCTGGTACGCGATCCGGTGCGGGCCGCCACGCTGCCCGCCGGCGCCGAGCGCTTCACCGGCGACCTGCTCTCGCCGGACTCGCTGGCCGGCGCGGCCGCCGGCGCCGACCGGATGTTCCTGCTCACCCCAGGCATCACCACGCAGGCCGCCGACCTCGCGGTCACCGCCGCGAAGGCCGCGGGCGTACGGCACATCGTCTTCCTGTCCTCGACGAACGTGCTCGGCGACCCGATGCCGAAGATGGGCCGGTGGCACCACGCCCGCGAGGAGATCGTCCGCGCGTCCGGCGTCCCGGCGACGATCCTGCGGCCCGGCGGCTTCATGACCAACGCGCTGGACTGGCTACCCACCATCCGCGCGGCGAACTACGTCCTCGACCCCGTGGGCCCCGGCCGCATGGCACCGATCGACCCCGCCGACATCGCCGCCGTCGCCGTCCACGCGCTGACCACCGGCGGGCACGAGGGCCGGACGTACGAGATCACCGGGGCGGAGCTGTTCACCGTCGCCGAGCAGGCCGCGGTCATCTCCGCCGCCATCGGCAGGACGGTCACCGCGCGCCCCGTCACCACCGCCGAGGAGGCGGTCGCCGCCCGCTTCCCGAACGGCGCGCCCCCCGCCCTCGCCGAGGCGATCGTCGAGGGCTTCCACCTCATGCGCGACGACGTCGAGGGCTACCGCACCGACACCGTCGAGAAGCTGCTGGGCCGCCCGCCCGCCACCTTCGCCGACTGGTGCGCGCGGCACGCCGACGTCTTCCGGGCGGCGGCGGACGCCTGACCGTTCCCCTCCGGGCGGCGGAGGGGGCCGTCCGGGCGGGAACGCCGCGCGAGCCCGGCTCAGGCGGCCAGTGACGCCGCGTCACCCATCACCACGACCGGGTGAAGCGCGGGGTCGAGCGTCGCGAGCAGCTGCTTCATGTGCGCCTCGGAGACGCTCACGCAGCCGTGCGTCGGGCCGCCGTGGTCGACGTGGAACCAGATGCCGCCGCCCCTGGAGGCGCCCATCGGCCGGGTCCAGTCCAGCGGGGACGTACCGGGCTTGCGGTTGTAGTCGATCGCCACGACGTAGTCGAAGGACCCGGCGAGCGGCTCGCCCTCGAAACCGCGCCCGCCGACATGGAAGCCGCCGGAGTGGTGGTAGGGCAGCTTGCTGCCCGGGTCGGCGCGCAGGCCGCCCGCGTCGGAGAGGGTGAAGACCCCGATCGGCGACCGCAGGTCGCCCCCGTGGTGGTCGGCGGTCCAGCCGTCCTTGGCGTTGTGCGCGGGCCAGGCGGCGCCCGGCTGCCAGCCGCTCGCGGTCCACCCGTAGACCACGACCGTGGCCTGCGCGGAATCGATTCCGCGACCGGTGACCACGACCAGCTGACGGCTCGCGCGGGGTATCCGCGCGAGCGTCTCGGGCCCGAGCCCGGCCGGCGTCCGCAGCGCGGGCGTCGTCGCGGCGGGCGGCGCGGGCACGGTCCGTACGGCACCCGGCGGGGTGCCGCCGGAGGTCGCCGCGTGGTCCTGCGCGCCGGACCCGACGGCGGTGCCGCAGCCGGCGAGCGCGGTGAGCACGACCGCGCCCAGGCCGGACAGCAGGACGCGCGGGGAGGGGGATGCCATGGAGGTGAAGTCCTTCGGTGCGGAAGTGTGTGCGAACGGCGGGTTGTTGCGGGCGCCTACCCGCTGCGGGCCGCCGCACGCGGCGGCGCCGTCACGGCACGCGGACGACCCGCCACGGGCGGCCACCCGCCGCCCCCGGTCACCACCGCCGTACGTGAATCACTGGCCATACCTGTAGCAACCATCGGGCCCCGTCCCCGGGTTGCCCCGCCCCACCCGCGATTCCACGAAGCCCGCCCTGTGCGGGAAGTTGCGACAGCCACCCGCATCGAGGGACCCCGCCCCCACGCGGACCCCTGCGCGGCCGTACACGCCCGACCGGCGGGACGACGCGCCCCACCGCGTGCGCGCGTCGCCGTACGCGCCGGCGGCACCGCCACGGGCTTGGGCCCGGCACCGGCCGCAAGGGCCCAGGCCGCCGCCGTGACGGGGGCTGAGCCCCAACGGCCCTCGCACGCGCTTTGAAGCCAGCACCAGCCGCGCAGGCTTCAGCCGCGGCGCCATTCGCACGGACCCGAGGCTCCGCAGCAGCGGCCTCGGGACCGAGTCACGGCGACACCCACACAGCCAGCACCAGCCGCGCGGGCTTCAGGTCCGGCGCCGACCGCGCCAGGTGCGGCCGTGGCCGGGCGCCGGGCGGGGCCTGCCGGGTGGCGGCGTGTCACATCGACCAGAGGCCCTTCGCTGTCGTCGTCACGCCGCCCGCGAGGGCGAGGGTGAGGATCACGACGCGGGCCCAGCGTTCGGGGACGCGGTCGGCCAGGACGCGGCCCGCGAGGGTGCCGACCGCCATGCCCGCGGCGGCCAGTGCCCATACCGGCGGTGCCAGGTGCGGCAGGCCGCGCTTGGCGGCCAGCGAGAAGGCGTTGACCACGACGCCGTAGAACTGCGCGTTGGGCACGAACTCCGCGACCGACCACTCGGCGTTGACCGCGTAGAGGGAGACCGCGGGGCCGCCCACCCCGGCGGAGGCGTTCATGAAGCCGCTCGCCGCACCCGCGGTGAGCGCCCCGCCCCGCCCGCGCAGCGCGGGGACCCGCACCCCGCACGCGATCACCGTGACGGCCAGCACGACCAGCAGGCCCATCCCGGTGAGCAGGCCGGGCTCGGGGACGTGGCCGAGCGCCCAGGCACCGGCCGGTACGGTGCAGGCCGCCGCGGCGACGAGCGGGACCATCGCGGTCAGCCGCACCTGGCGCCAGGTGTCGATCAGGCCCACCGCGCTGATCAGCAGCGAGGCGCAGTTGGACAGGCCCACGCCTTCGCCGGGCCCCACGAGCAGCACCAGCGAGGGGACGGCGACCAGCGCGAAGCCCATGCCCGACATGCGCTGCACGGTGGAACCGGCGAGGACGATGCCGGCCAGTGCGAGCGCGTCGGCGGGGCCGTTCACGCCGTGCCGCCGCGGCGGGCCAGTGCGGCCCTGGCCACCGCCGCGTATCCGGCGAGGCCCACGGCGGCGCCCGCGCCGCCGCCGAAGGCGACGGCCGGGATGAGGTCGAAGACCGTCGCGTCGCGCAGCGGCCCGTCCCAGCCCGCCAGCCGCGTCGCGACGCCCACGGCGGTGGCCGCACCGATCAGCACGCCCGCCGCCGCCTTCGTCCGGCGGGACAGCCGCAGCCGCCGCACCGGCCGGTCGGCGTGCGGCGCGGGTTCGGCCGCGGCGGCCCGCAGCGTGCGCACGCCGTACCAGCCGATCACGCCGAGGCCCAGCACGGACGTGGAGAACTGGAGGTCGTAGTACAGCGGACGCCCCAGCACGGTGCGGTCCAGCACGGGCAGCAGGCGTACGCCCACCCGGCCGCCGTGCGTGAAGGCGTCCCAGACGACGTGCGTGGCAGCGCCCGCCGCGGCGGACACGGCGAACCAGCCGGCCCCCGCAGCGCCGCGGCTGCGGCCGGTGGGGGCGGTGAGCGCGTCGGCGGCGTCGGCCCAGCGGGCGGGCAGCAGCGCGAACAGCGGCTCGCGCAGCAGCAGGTGCCACCCGGCGGCCAGCAGCGCGGCGATCGCCACGTCCGCGGTGGGGATGCCCAGCGGGCTGTGGGTGAACTGCCCGTAGCCGAAGGTGCCGTGCACCAGCGACTCGGTGAAGTACGGCACGTCGGGCGCGAGCGATCCGGCGACCAGCGCCGAGGCCACCAGTGGGCCGCGGGGCCGCCCGCCGGGCAGCAGCGGGAGCACGGCGGCGGGGTGGCTCAAGGTGAACGGCACCCCGCCATTCTGCCCCTCGCCCGCACCGGCGGCCCGGTCGGCCCGGTCGGGGACCGCCGTTGTCCGGGCCGCCGGTGCCGGGCGGCGTCAGGGCGTGTAGACCTGGGGCCGCGGCGGGGTCGGCATGCCGTTGCCGAGGAAGAAGCTGGGGTGCGGCGGCTGGTTGTAGGCGGTGTTCTGCCATGCGAGGGCGGTGCGGTACTGCGTGTCGTGCAGCAGTGTGGTGATCCGCAGGTCGGTCGGGGTCGGGGTGGCGTAGATCCGCAGCGCCCGGTTGTCGGACGTGGGCCAGACGACCTCCTCGCGCCAGTCGCCGAGCAGGTCGCCGGACAGCGTCGGGGTGGCCTTGGTGCCGTTGTTCGAGTGGACGCCGGAGGCGGTCAGCAGCCGGGTGTCGGAGCCGGTGCCGTACTTGTCGATGTGGGTGTCGTCGAGCAGTTCGCGGACGGGGTCGCCGTCCCACCAGGCGAGGAAGTTCGTGGAGCCGGGCTTGCGGCCGATGTTCTGGCCCTTGGCGCTGTACAGGCCGCTGACCCCGGAGGACCAGGATTCCGCGCCGGGGCTGCCGGCGTAGATGTCGTCGGAGACCCCGCGGCCGTTGTCGCAGCCGCAGCTGGGGTTGGACCACAGGATCTGGCCGGTCTTCGCGTCGGCGAACCACGCGGCGAGCTTGGAGGTGTCCTCGTCGACCTTGAAGACCTCCAGGCCGGGGTGGCTGGGGTCGAGGTCGCCGACGTGCAGCGCGTCGCCGTGGCCCTGGCCGGTGTTCCACAGCTTCGCGCCGTTGTCGTCGATCGCCATGGCGCCGTACTCGATCTCGTCCTTGCCGTCCCCGTCGAGGTCGGCGGTGACGAGCTGGTGGTCGCCCTGTCCGGCGTAGGCGCTGTTGCCGGAGTCGTTGCTGTCGAACTTCCAGCGTTCGGTGAGCTTGCCGTCCCGCCAGTCCCACGCGGCGATCACCGTGCGGGTGTAGTAGCCGCGGGCCATGACGATCGACGGGCGCTTGCCGTCGAGGTAGGCCGTACCGGCGAGGAAGCGGTCGACGCGGTTGCCCTACGAGTCGCCCCAGGAGGAGACGGTGCCGCGCGGCGGGTCGTAGTTCACGGTCTGCATGGCCGCGCCGCTGCGCCCGTTGAAGACGGTCAGGTACTCCGGGCCGGACAGCACGTAGCCGGAGGAGTTGCGGTAGTCCGCGCCGGAGCTGCCGATCACCGTGCCCGCGCCGTCCACCGTGCCGTCGGCGGTCTTCATGACGACCTCGGCCTTGCCGTCGCCGTCGTAGTCGTAGACCTGGAACTGCGTGTAGTGCGCGCCCGAGCGGATGTTGCGGCCGAGGTCGATGCGCCACAGCCGGGTGCCGTCGAGGGTGATGCCGTCCAGGATCGTGTCGCCGGTGTAGCCGGACTGCGAGTTGTCCTTGGCGTTGGTCGGGTACCACTTGAGGACCAGGTCGAGGCGGCCGTCGCCGTCGAGGTCGCCGACCGAGGCGTCGTTGGCCTCGTAGGTGTAGGCGACGCCGTCGGGTGTGGTGCCGCCCGCCGGGGGCGAGATCGGCACGTCGTGGTAGCCGTTGGCGAAGGACAGCGAGGCGGGCGAGGCAGCCTGCTCCGTGCCGTTCACCACCGCGCGCACGGTGTACGAGGCCCCGGCCGCGGCGCCGCTGTCGAGGTAGTCCGTCGCGCCGGTCAGCGGCGAGGCGTTGACCTTGGTGCCGTCGCGGTAGACATTGAAGGCGACGTCGTTCGGGTCGGTGCCGAGCCAGCGCCAGGACACCAGGTTGGCGGAGCCGCTGCGGACCGAGACGACCCCGCGGTCCAGCTTCTCGACCTGGCGGCCCTGCCCGGTGGCGGGCGGGCTCGTCGGGGGCGTCGTGGGAGGCGTTGTCGGGGGTGTGGTCGGCGGGGTGGTCGGGGTGGTGGAGCCCGTGCAGGCGACGCCGTCGAGGGCGAAGTCGGTGGGCGTGGTGGCGGTGGCCGAGCCGGTGAGCGCGCCGTTGAAGCCGAAGGAGGCGGTGCCTCCGGAGGGGATGGCTCCGTTGTAGTCGACGTTGGTCGCGGTCACCTTGGCGGCGCCGAGCGTCACGTTCGCGCTCCACGCCTGGCTGACGGTCTGACCGGCGCCGAACGTCCAGGTGAGGGACCAGGACGTGACGGCGGCACCGAGGTTGTGGATCGTCACGGACGCGCCGAAGCCGCCCTGCCAGGAGTTGGTCACGGAGTAGTCGACGGCGCAGCCGGCCGTGGCCGCGGCGGCGCCGGGCGGTGCCTGCACGGCCCAGGCGGCACCGGCCGCGACGAGCGCGCCCGCCGTGGTCGCCGCCCAGGCGCGGCGGCGGCGCGGGCGTGGCTGAGGGGTGGTCATGGATCCTCCTTGTGGCGTGGGGGGAAGGAGTGTGACCCGCAGCCATAGTGGGAGCGCTCCCATGACCGGGTCAACGGGCGCGCCCGGATTCCTCCCACGCCTCCCCCTCCGTGCCCCGGCCGGGGCACGGAGGGGGAACGAGGCCGCGGGTCACTGCGCCGGGAGGGCCGCCTCCCGCAGGACGCCGCCGGTGAGATCCAGCCGGCGGGTCACGCCGATCCCGGCGAGGAAGCGCTCGTCGTGGCTGACGACCACGAAGGCGCCCTGATAGGCCGTCAGCGCCGACTCCAGCCGGGCCACTCCGCCGAGGTCGAGGTTGTTGGTCGGCTCGTCGAGCAGCAGCAGCTGCGGCGCGGGTTCGGCGTACAGCACGCAGGCGAGCGTCGCCCGCAGCAGCTCGCCGCCGGACATCGCGCCGACCGGCAGCTCGGTGGCGCGCGGCCCGCGGAAGAGGAAGCGGGCCAGCAGGTTGAGCCGCTCGGCCACCGGCATGCCGGGCGCGTACCCGGCCAGGTTGTCGGCGACGGACCGCTCCGCGTCCAGCAGGTCCAGGCGCTGTGAGAGGTACGCCGAGCGGCCCTCGGCCCGGGTCAGCCGCCCGGCGTCCGGTTCCAGGTCGCCGCTGAGCAGGCGCAGCAGGGTCGATTTGCCCGCGCCGTTCGCCCCGGTCAGCGCGATGCGCTCGGGCCCGCGGACGATCAGGCCGACGCCCTCCCCGGCGAAGATCTCGCGTCCCGCGCGGCGGACACGCAGGCCCTCGCCGGTGAAGACGGTACGGCCCGCGGGCACCCGGGTGGCGGGCAGGTCCAGCACGATCTGGTCGTCGTCGCGCACCGCGCGCCCGGCCTCGTCCGCTCGGGCCCGCGCGTCGCCGAGCCGGGAGGCGTGCATGCCGCCCGCCTTGCCCGCGGACTCCTGGGCGCGGCGCTTGAGGCCGCCGGCGACGATCTTCGGCAGACCCGCGTCGGCGACGTTGCGGGCGGCGTTGTTCGCCCGCCGCTCGGCGCGCTCGCGGGCCTGCTGCATCTCCCGCTTCTCCCGTTTGACGTCGGCCTCGGCGGCCCGCAGGTTCTTCAGGGCGACCTCCTGCTCGGCGGCCACCGCCTCCTGGTAGGAGGTGAAGTCGCCGCCGTACGTGCGGATCGCGCCGTCGTCCAGCTCGGCGATCTTGTCCATGCGGTCGAGCAGCGCACGGTCGTGGCTGACCAGCAGCAGGCAGCCGGTCCACTCCTCGACGACGGTGTGCAGCCGCTGCCGGGCCTCGCCGTCCAGGTTGTTGGTGGGCTCGTCGAGCAGCAGCACGTCGGGCCTGGCCAGCAGTTGCGCGGCCAGGCCGAGCGTGACGGTCTGGCCGCCGCTGAGGGTGTGCAGCCGGCGGTCCAGGGCGACGTCGCCGAGGCCGAGCCGCTCCAGCTGGGCGCGGCTGCGGTCCTCCACGTCCCAGTCGTCGCCGATGACGGCGTAGTGGCGCTCGTCGGTGTCGCCGGACTCGATGGCGTCCAGCGCGGCCACGACCGGGGCGATCCCGAGGACGTCGGCGACGGTGAGTTCGCCGCTGAGCGGCAGCGTCTGCGGCAGGTAGCGGAGCACACCGTTGACGGTCACGGTGCCGCCGGTGGGCCGCAGTTCCCCGGCGATCAGCCGGAGCAGGGTGGACTTGCCCGCGCCGTTGGGCGCGACGAGCCCGGTCCGGCCGGGGCCGGTGGTGAAGGACAGGTCCTGGAAGACCGGGATGTCCCCGGGCCAGCTGAAGGACAGGTGGGAGCACAGGATCTGGGCGTCGGACATGACGGGACCTCGGGTACGGCAGGGCGGGGAGCGCGCGCTCACCCGCGGGCGTTCAGGGACGACGAATCGGCCCCCGGCGGTGCACCTCGTGCGCCGCCCGGCGGCCCGGGGCTCCGGAATCACCCGGAGATGTCGTCGTCACCCGCCACGCGTGGCCTCCCTCGTCCCGGGCCCGCGGGGCCCGGAGCTGATCTTCCTGCTCTCCGACTGTACCAAGGCCCTCCCCGGACCGGGGCGGGCCGCGCGGTCAGCCCCGGCCCGGCTCCCGGGCGACGACGCGGAAGACCGGCACGGCCGGGGCCGCGGCGGCGAAGGCGTCGGCGGTGGGCTCGGCCACCAGGCCGTTGCGCAGGAAGGCGCCGACGCCGCGCGGATTCTGCCCAGGGAATTCCCGCAGGACGACCCCGCGCTCACCCGCGGGCACCTCGACGAGGCCGACCTCGCGGGTCTCGCGCCCCCGGGTGAGCGTGCCGCGACCGGCCGCGCGGGCGTTCTTCACCCACTCCGCGTGCGGGTAGGCCTGGCAGATGTACGTGGCCCCGTGGATGGTCACCGGGGCGACCGGCGTGGTGCGCGGCAGGCCCGTCCTGCGGCCGGGGACGGTCAGCAGCTGCGTCGGCCCGAGGGGCAGCCCCGCGCGGTGGAGGAGGACGACCACCCGGTTGCGTACCCGGCCTGCCGTGCTGATCGCGCTGCGCGTCGTCATGCCGGGCATCCTGCCACGCCGCAGGCCCGGCGGGAGGGGTCGGGATCCGGCCGCCGGGACCCACGGGAAGCGCCGCCGCGGCGGTCAGTCGCCGTGCATGGCCGCCATGTCGAACGGGTCGTCGACCCCCTCGTAGGCGAGCGTGAGGGACATGCCCCGGGAGGCGTGCACCAGGTTGTGGCAGTGGACCATCCACAGGCCCGGGTTGTCGGCGGTGAAGGCGACCTTCCACACCTCGCCCGGCTTGACGTCGAAGGTGTCCATCGTCAGCGGGCTGCCGGTGACGGGGTCGCCGTCGCGGGACAGGATGCGGACCGAGTGGCCGTGCAGATGCCAGGGGTGGGTGGCCAGGCTGCGGTTGACCACCGTCATCTCCACCCGGTCGCCCTTGCGCACCACGAGGGTCGGCACGTGCGGGAAGGCGTGGCCGTTGACCGTCCAGTCGCGGCCCTTGACCGGACCGGACAGCGACAGGCCGCGGTCCAGGACGAGGGTGAAGCGACGGTCGTAGGTGCCCGTACCGGCGGCCGGACGCGCGGCGGGGCGGCCGTAGGAGAGCAGGTCGAGCGTGGGCCAGGACGCGGTGTCGGGGGCCGCGGCGGGCTTGCCGCCGCCGGGGACCAGGCGCAGGCCGTGCGCCCGGTCGTCGTCGACCAGCAGCGCGACGGAGCCGGACGGCATCGTCAGCCGCACGTCGTAGCGGCCGCCCGCGGCGAGGCTGAGCGCGGTGCCGCGCAGGGTGCCGGGTCCGTCGACGGCGTTGCCGTCCACCGCGGAGAGGGTGAAGGGCGCGCCGGCCAGGGTGAAACGGTGGGTGACGTTGTCGGTGTTGATCAGCCGCAGCAGGACGGGCCTGCCGGGCGCGACCTGCCGGGTGTCGAGGGTGTCGCGGGTGCCGACGGCGGTGACGCCGTCGAAGGTGTGCACGGGCACGGAGATGTCGGCGGCGCCGGCCGTGTCCGCGGAGCGCGGGGTGACCACGAGCGAGCCGAACAGGCCCTTCTGCACACCCTGGTTGGAGTCCTGGTGGGTGTGGTACCAGTACGTGCCCGCCTGGGCGGCGAGGAAGCGGTAGGTGAAGCTGTGCCCGGGGGTGACGGCGTCCTGGGTGAGGCCGACGGCGCCGTCCTCGGCGGACGGGACGTCGTAGCCGTGCCAGTGGATCGACACCCCCGCGGATATGTCGACGTTGTGCAGGGTGACCTCGACGAGGTCGCCCTGCACCGCGGTGATCGGCGGGCCGGGCACGGTGCCGTCGAAGGTCCAGGCGGCGACCTTGCGGCCGGAGGCCAGGGTGACGGTCGCCTTGCGGGCCTGGAGGCTGTAGTGCCGCACCGTGCCGCCGGGGTCGGGGGCGGACGGGCCGGTGAGGGTGGCCACCGAGACGCCCTTGGCGGGCGGGTAGGCGATCGCGGGGCCGCCCCCGGCGTCGGTCGCCGGGGTCCCGGCGAAGGTCGTCAGCGCGCCCGCGACCCCGACCACGAAGGCCACTCCCCCGGCGCCGAGCACGACACCGCGCGGCCGCCCGTCCAGCACCCACCACGCGGCGAGCGACAGCAGCGCCACCAGGGCGACGGTGACGAGCGCGACGGCCACGGTGACCGGGTAGCCGATCAGCAGCGTCACGACCACCCCGGCCAGGGCGGCGATCCCGGCACCGAGGAGCGGGACGGCCACCGGCGCGGTGTCGCCCTCCAGCGGGCCGCGGTCGAGCGCGGGCCGGAGCAGCCGCCGGGTGGCGACGACCGCGGCGACCGCGGCGGTGACGACCTGGAGCGGGAGTTCGAGCAGCACCTTCTCCTGGACGAACCACCAGCCGCCGCCGGTGCCGAGCAGCACCACGAGCACCACGCGTATCGCGGTCAGCAGCAGGCCGAGGCCGGTGAGGGCGGCGGCGATCAGCGCCTTGCGGGAGACGGCGGTGGCGCCCGCCGCGAGCCAGGCCGCCGCGGTGAGCGCGACGGCCAGCAGGTCGAGGGTGATCAGGTCAGCAGTCACGGGCGGTGTCCTCGTCGTCCCTGTCTCGCGTCCGGTGGGTGAACGTGTGCAGGCCGCACCGCGCCGGGGGTGCGGAGCGCACGGCTCCGCCCGTACCGTCCCCGCCGACAGCCCGATAAATCTAACATGTTGTCAAAGCACTGCCGCGGACACCCCCGTGTGCCCGCCCGCGGCAGCCCGGCGCGGCGCGGATATCCTGGCGGCCATGGACGACGACCCGGCGGGCCGCGGCGAGGGGGCGGCACGGCGCCGCCGCTCCGACGCCGAGCGGAGCATCGCCGCCATCCTGGACGCCGCGCTCGTGTGCGTCCCGCTCGACGGGAACGTCAACATGTCGGCCATCGCCCGCACCGCGGGCGTGAGCCGGGTGACGCTCTACACCCACTTCCCCACCCGCGAGGCGCTCGTCGACGCGGCGCTGGAGCGGGCCTTCGCGCAGACCCTGGACGTGATCGCGCTGCTGCCGCTGGAGGACGGCCCGCCGCGCGAGGTGCTCGGGCAGCTCATCGGCTCGTCCTGGCAGGTGCTGGAACGGCACCGCAACCTCTACCGGGTGGCCTCCGGCACACTGCCGCCCGAGCATCTGCGCGGCTACGCCGAGTCGGTGCTCGGCACGATCGGGCGGCTGGTGCGGCGCGGCCGCGAATCCGGGGACTTCCGCACCGATCTGCCGGCCGACTGGCTGGTGGCCACCGTCTACACGCTGATGCACCTGGCCGCCGAGGAGGTCGCCGAGGGCCGCCTGGAGCCGGGCGCGGCCGGTGACCTGGCGCGCCGGACGATCCTGTCGCTCATGACCGCGGGGGCCGCGCCGTAGCCGCGCGCAGGCGCAACGGCCTTACGCTGCACGGATTCCGGGACAACCCCTAGATCCTCCTAGGAGCCGGGTGCCGCCCGGCCGCGCTCGCTACCCTTGACGCGCAGACGGAGCTGGCCGGTGTCGCTCCGTCACGGCCGGATCCGGCATGCCCGCATCCCGAAAGGACGCCCCGCCATGCGCAAGGTCTTCCTCGTCCTGTGTGTCCTGCTGCTCGTCGCGATAGGCGTGCAGTTCTACCTCGCCGGCGTCGCCGTCTTCACCAAGCCGCAGACGGACAGCACCTTCGACGCGCACAAGGTGAACGGGGAGATGATCATCCTGCCGCTGGCGGTGGTCGCCACCATCGTGGGGGCCGTGGCGAAGGTGCCCCGCAAGCTCATCGGCACCACCTTCCTGATCGCGCTGCTGGTGCCCGTACAGGTCCTCATCAACACCGTCGGCGGCCGGGACGACGACCGGAGCAGCCACGTCGGCGCCGCCATCATGGGCCTCCACGTGATCAACGGCCTGATCATCCTGTTCGTCGCCCGCGCCGCGTTCGTCGGCGCCCGCACCCTGATGAAGTCCGGCGCCGACCCGCAGCCCGCCGCCGCGCCCGCCGCCCCGGGCACCGGCTCCGCCGCCGACCCGGTCGGCTGACACCCGCGCCGTCCGCGGCAGCCCGTGGTCCGGTGGCCGTCTCCTCGCCTGTCAGAGGAGACGGCCACCGCTGTTTTTCCGCACCTCCACCGCGATCCCAACTTCCCGCGCGGGTCGTCGAAATGGCGCGCTTTCAGTACGGTGAGCACGCCCGGCACGGCATCCCGCCGGGGTCGGATACCATGTCCGGATCTCTGAGTTGTACAGAACAACCGCCCCTGCGGCAGCACTCCGCCGCGGCGGTGGCGCCGATCAGGGTCGTCCCTCGCGACCCCCACGGAGGTGGTAATGCACGCCGCACCGCACCATGTGCTGGAAATGGCGATGGACGGCCTGCTCAGGCAGCGCGGTGTGCTGGATCCGTCACGGGCGGTGCCGGGGCTCGGGGCCTCGCTCTCCGAGTCGCTCGCGCTCGGCTACCTGTCCGCCGGACCGTGCGTGCAGCACGAACTCGGCTCGTACCTGGGCCTGGAGAAGAGCACAGTGAGCCGGCTGGTGGCCGCGATGACGGCCAAGGGATGGGTCGAACGCGCCCGCGACCCCAGCAACCGGCGCTTCCAGAAGGTGGTGCTGACCGGCGCGGGCCGCCTGGTCGCCGACCGGATCGCCGAGGCCGTGCGGCTGCGGCACGAGCGCTGGCTCGCCGCGCTGTCCGCGGAGGAGCAGCACGCCCTGGCCGTCGGGCTGCCCGCGCTGGTACGGGTGATGTCCGCCGAGTTCGAGGCCGCCGACGGCGTCGGCTGAGGCGGAGGCCGATGCGGACGCCGGGGCCGGGCCGCGCGGGTCAGGGGCGGGCCGCAGGGGCCGCCGGAGCCGCGGGGGTGAGCGGGACACCGCGCACCAGCTGGACCATCACCAGCACCACGCCCGCCGTCACGCACTGGTCGCTCAGATTGAAGATGCCGCCGTGCCCGACCTGGATGAAGTCCAGCACCGCGCCGCGCCCGAAGGCCGGGGTGCGGAAGAGCCGGTCGGCGAGGTTGCCGCCCGCGCCCGCGAAGACCAGCCCGAGCCCGACGGCCCAGCCGGTGGACCGTATCTCCGGCGCCTTGCGGGCGATGAAGGCCAGCACGCAGATCGCCAGCAGGGTGAAGACCAGCGTCGCACGGGGCGCGAAGGAGCCGGCCGCCCCGGAGTTGCGGTAGGCCGTGAAGGTGACCAGGCCGCCGAGCACATGGGTGGGCTGGTGGCCCTCCACCAGCTCCGCCGCGACCGCCTTGGTGGACTGGTCGACGGCGATCCCGGCCGCCGCCGTGATCCACAGCGCGCGCTGCGCCACACCCCGTCCCGGCATCGGCAGCCTCCCGTGTCCTCGTCGCCCGCCCCACGAGCCTACGCCCGCGGCGCCCGCTCCCCACGGCCGCCCGCCATGACCTCGGCCACCGCCGTCCCCCGACCGGCGGCTTCCGGACATCCCCCCGAACGGCCCCGCTGCCCGGCGCCGCGGGCGGGAAGGCTGGACCCGGACGACTCCCCCGCCGCCTGGAGGCCAGCATGCCCGACGCATCCGAACCCGCGACGCCCCCGACGCATCCCGGACCGGCTCTGCCCGACGACGAGCTGCGCGCCCTCGACGCCCACTGGCGGGCCGCGAACTACCTCGCCGTCGGCCAGATCTACCTCATGGCGAACCCGCTGCTCACCGAGCCGCTGCGCCCGGAGCACATCAAGCCGCGGCTGCTGGGCCACTGGGGCACCTCCCCAGGGCTCAACCTGGTGCACACCCATCTCAACCGGGTGATCCGCGCCCGCGGCCTGGACGCGATCTGCGTGTGGGGCCCCGGCCACGGCGGACCGGCGGTGCTGGCGAACTCCTGGCTGGAGGGCAGCTACACCGAGACCTACCCCGACATCACACGGGACGCCGCGGGCATGGGCCGGCTCTTCGAGCAGTTCTCCTTCCCCGGCGGGGTGCCCTCGCACGTCGCGCCGGAGACGCCGGGCTCGATCCACGAGGGCGGCGAGCTGGGCTACGCGCTCAGCCACGCCTACGGCGCCGCGCTGGACAACCCCGGCCTGCTGGTCGCGTGCGTGATCGGCGACGGCGAGGCCGAGACCGGACCGCTCGCGGCGTCCTGGCACTCCGACAAGTTCCTCGACCCGGTCCACGACGGGGCGGTGCTGCCGATCCTGCACCTGAACGGGTACAAGATCGCCAACCCCACCGTGCTCGCCCGCCTCCCGCGCCCCGAGCTGGACGAGCTGCTGCGCGGGTACGGCCACGACCCGATCCACGTCGGCGGCGACGACCCCGCCGAGGTGCACCGTGCGATGGCCGCCGCGATGGACACCGCCCTGGACCGTATCGCCGCCTTCCAGGACGCCGCGCGCACCGGCGGCTCCACCGAACGGCCGCGCTGGCCGGTCATCGTGCTGCGCACCCCGAAGGGCTGGACGGGCCCGAAGGAGGTGGACGGCGAGCCGGTGGAGGGGACGTGGCGGGCCCACCAGGTGCCGCTGGCCGGTGTCCGCGACAACCCCGGCCACCTGCGGCAGCTGGAGGACTGGCTGCGCTCCTACCGCCCGGCCGAGCTGTTCGACGAGGACGGCCGCCCGCGCCCGCAGGTGCTGGAGTGCGTGCCGGCCGGTGAGCGGCGGCTCGGCGCGAACCCGCACGCCAACGGCGGGCTGCTGCTGCGCGACCTGCCGCTGCCGCCGCTGGACCGCTTCGCGGTGCCCGTCGACACCCCCGGCACCTCGCAGCACGAACCCACCCAGGTGCTCGGCGAGCTGCTGGAACTGGTCATGGCCGAGACCGCCGGGCGCCGGGACTTCCGGCTCGTCGGGCCGGACGAGACCGCGTCCAACCGGCTCCAGTCGGTCTACCAGGCGACCGGCAAGGCGTGGCAGGCCGGTGTGCTGGCCGTCGACGAGAACCTGGACCGGCACGGGCGGGTCATGGAGATCCTCTCCGAGCACACCTGCCAGGGCTGGCTGGAGGGCTACCTGCTGACCGGGCGGCACGGCCTGTTCTCCTGCTACGAGGCCTTCGTGCACATCGTCGACTCGATGGTCAACCAGCACATCAAGTGGCTGCGCACCACCCGCAAGCTCCCCTGGCGCCGCCCGATCGCCTCGCTGAACTACCTGCTCACCTCGCACGTGTGGCGGCAGGACCACAACGGCTTCTCGCACCAGGACCCGGGCTTCATCGACCACGTGCTCAACAAGGCACCCGAGGTCGTCCGGGTCTACCTCCCGCCGGACACCAACACCCTGCTCTCCGTCGCCGACCACGTGCTCGCCTCACGCGACTACGTCAACGTCGTCGTCGCGGGCAAGCAGCCGTCCTTCGACTGGCTGCCGATGGACGCGGCGATCGCGCACTGCGCGCGCGGCGCGGGCCTGTGGGAGTGGGCCGGCAGCGAGGACGTGCGGCGCGGGCCCGACGTGGTCCTCGCCTGCGCGGGCGACGTCCCCACCCTGGAGGTGCTGGCCGCCGCCCAGCTGCTCCGCCACCACCTGCCGCAGCTGGCCGTACGGGTCGTCAACGTCGTGGACCTCGCCCGGCTGCTGCCCAGGGAGGAGCACCCGCACGGCATGTCCGACGCGGAGTACGACGCCCTGTTCACCCCCGACAAGCCGGTGATCTTCGCCTACCACGGCTACCCCTGGCTCATCCACCGCCTCGCCTACCGCCGCCGCGGCCACGACCACCTGCACGTGCGCGGCTACAAGGAGATCGGCACCACCACCACCCCCTTCGACATGGTGCTGCGCAACGACCTCGACCGCTACCGCCTCGTCATGGACGTCATCGACCGCGTCCCCGGCCTCGCCGTCACCGCGGCCGGGGTGCGCCAGCGCATGGAAGAGGTCCGGCTGCGCCACCACACCTGGATCCGCGAGCACGGCACCGACCTGCCCGAGGTCGCGGAGTGGCACTGGCAGGGCTGACCGCCCGGCGTCCCGCGGGCCCGGTCAGCGCGGCACCCGGGCCCGGCCCGCGGCGGCGCCCGGCTCCGCCGCGAGGTCCGCGAGCAGGGTCAGGGCGGCGGCCAGTTCCCCGGCGCCGCCCGCGGCCCGCGTCCCGGCCGCCGCTTCGAGGGCGGCCAGCAGCCCGGTGTGGTCGGCGGCGACCCGCGCGGCAGCCCGCTGGTGCAGCGCCCGGCCGCGCGGGGCCAGGTGCAGCAGCACCCGGCGCCGGTCGCCGGGGTCGGCCCGGCGGTGGACCAGGTTGTCGGCGACCATCCGGTCGACCAGCTTGGTCAGGCTCGGCGCGGGCATCAGCGCGTAGTCGGCGATCTCCGACATGGGCAGCCCGCCCGCCCCGGCGACCGCGCTGAGCACCCGCCACTGCTCGACCGAGCAGCCCTCGGCCGCCAGCAGCTCCGACTGCCGTGCCACGACGAGGCGTTCGGCCCGGCTGAGGACGAGCGCGAGGTCGCGCCCGGGGTGCCGCGACGGCTGCGAGGGCATGTTTGCCGGTGTCCTTTCCCGGGACTACTGTTCGGCCACACTAGGAGGTCTCCGCAAGGGTGCCGGGACCGGGTCCGCCGTTCCCCCGCCGTGCGCTGCGCCGTGCCGCGCGCCGCCCCCGTACCCTCGCCCCCTCCGGAGGTGGCCGCATGCTCCCGCCGGCCCGCAGCCTCCGCACCGTCCCGCCCGGCAGGCCCGCCACCGGCGCCGACCGGCCGCTGGCGGTGGCCCTGGTGGTGCCGCTGCACGGGCCCGGCGGCATCCTCGGACCGTCCTGCGAGCTGGCCGCGCAGCTCGCCGCGGAGGAGCTGAACGCCGGGGGCGGGGTGGCGGGCCGCCCGGTGCGGCTGGTCCCGGTGGACGGGGCGGGACCGCCGCGTCAGGTGGCCGCCGAGGTCGAGGCGCTGGTGCGGCTGGGGGCGGTGGACGCGGTGGTCGGCTGGCACATCTCGGCGGTGCGCCGGGAGCTGGCCCCGCGCGTCGCGCACCTGGTGCCGTACGTCTACACCGCGCAGTACGAGGGCGGCGAGCGCACCCCGGGCGTGTTCCTCACCGGTGAGACCGACCGCCGTCAACTGCGCCCGGCGATGCGGATGCTGGCGGAGGCGACCGGGGTACGGCGCTGGTTCACGGTCGGCAACGACTACGTGTGGCCGCGGGTCACGGCGGCCGCGGCCCGGCGGTACGCGCACGACTGCGGCGGGCGCACCGTGGGCGAGGCGCTGCTGCCGCTGGGCACCGCCGACTTCGGCCCGGTGCTGCGGCGGATCGAGCGCGCCGAGGCGGACGCGGTGCTGATGCTGCTGGTCGGGGCGGACGCGGCGGGCTTCAACCGGGCGTTCGCCGCGCGCGGGCTGCCGGACCGCTGCCAGCGGCTGAGCACCCACATGGACGAGAACATCCTGCTGGCCAGCGGCGCCGAGGGCACCGCAGGGCTGTGGGCGGCGGCGGGCTACTTCGCGTCCCTGGCCACCGCGCAGTCGCTGGACTTCGCCGGGCGGCTGACCGGCCGCTTCGGGCTCGACGCCCCGGTCGTGGGCAGCCTCGGCGAGTCCTGCTACGAGGGGCTGCGGCTGCTGGGCGCGCTCGCCGAACTGGCGGGCGGCTGCGACGTCCGGGCGATGCACGCGGTACGGCAGTCGGTCGGGTACGAGGGCCCGCGCGGCGCCCTGCGGCTGCGCGGCAGCCATCTGGACCAGCCCGTCTACCTGGCCCGTGCGGACGCCTTCGACTTCGCTGTGCTCGCGCAACTGTGAGCTCGCTCCTCCCCCGCCGACCGGGTGCCGGGCGGCCGCGCACGGCCTGGGCATTGACAGTACCTTCCGCAGGAAATATTTTCTGGGGGAAGCATCTGCCCGGCGGCCGCACCTGTGACGGCGCCCGGCGGGCCGCCGTACGGCAGCCCGCCCGTACCATCGGCGGCCCGCGCCCCCGGGCCCGCGGCGGAATTGCCCGCGCACTTCTCGGTGCGCCCGGAAATACCTCTCCCTATTTCCTTCCGCCTCTCTTTCTACGCGCGTCACCCGCATTCTTTCCCGGTCACCCCTTTTAAAGAGCCGGACATCGCCGGGAAACACGCGAGCGGGACTCTTCCAACGCCGCGAAGGGCCCCGCCCCGCGCGGCGGAACCACGACCCGCGGACGTGAAAAGGGAGTTCTCGTGACGGACACGGTCGACACCTCCGCGCCCCCCGGCGGCGCCACCGGCACCAGGACCCGCCGGTACGGCAACTGGGCGAGGAACACCACACTGGAGGACTACTCGCTGCGCTACGCGCCGAAGTCCTTCCGCCGCTGGAGCCCTTACGTGGTGGCCACCACGGCGCTCGGCGGCATCGCCTACCTCGCCGACTTCGCGATCGGCGGCTCCATCGCGATCTCGCACGGATTCGGCAGCGCACTGCTGGCGATTCTCGCCGCCGCGGTCACCATCTTCCTCACCGGAATTCCGATCTCGTACTACTCCGCCCGCTACTCGATCGACATGGACCTGCTGACGCGGGGCGCGGGATTCGGTTACCTCGGCTCCACGCTGACGTCGATCATCTACGCCAGCTTCACCTTCATCTTCTTCGCCCTCGAAGGCTCGATCATGGCCCAGGCACTCGACCTGGGCCTGCACATCCCGCTGGCCGCCGGATATCTGATCTGCGCGCTGATCATCCTGCCGCTGGTCTTCTACGGGATGACCGCGCTGTCGAAGATGCAGGTGTGGACGCAGCCGGTCTGGCTGGTGCTCATGGTGGCGCCCTTCGTGTCGATCGCGATCCAGGACCCGCACGCCTTCTCGCGGTTCACGCACTTCGCCGGCAACTCCCCGACAGGCTCGTCGGTCAGCCTGCTCGGGGTGGGCGCGGGCGCCGGGGTGGCGCTGTCGCTCATCGCGCAGATCGGCGAGCAGGTCGACTATCTGCGCTTCATGCCGGACAAGACGCCCGCCAACTCCCGCCGCTGGTGGAGCGCGGTGCTGGCGGCGGGTCCCGGCTGGGTGGTGCTGGGCGCGGCCAAGCAGATCGGCGGCGCCTTCCTCGCCTTCTACATCGCCGGGCACGTCGGGCTGAGCAAGGCCAACGAGCCGATCCAGCAGTTCGTCTCGGGCATCCACACGTTCGCCGCGCCGGTCGCGCTGGGACTGGCGACGTTCTTCGTGATCCTGTCCCAGATCAAGATCAACACGACCAACGCGTACTCCGGCTCGCTGTCGTGGTCCAACTTCTTCTCCCGGCTGACGCACCGCCACCCCGGCCGGGTCGTCTACATCTTCCTCAACGTCGGGATCGCGCTCGCCCTGATGGAGGGCGGTGTCTTTGGTTTCCTCAACACCGTGCTGGGCTTCTACTCCAACGTGGCCATCGCGTGGATCGGCGCGGTCGTCGCCGACCTGGTGATCAACAAGCCGCTCGGCTTCAGCCCCTCCTACATCGAGTTCAAGCGCGCGCACCTGTACAACTTCAACCCGGTGGGCTTCGGTTCGATGCTGGTGGCCTCCGCCGTCTCCATCGCCGCCTACTTCCACGCCTTCGGCGAGTACGCCAAGGCCTTCTCGCCCTTCATCGCGCTGCTGGTCGCCATGGTGCTGTCGCCGCTGCTGGCGGTGGCCACGAAGGGCCGCTACTACATCGCCCGGATCGACGACCAGCCCGAGCCGCTGTTCGCCGAGGACGGACTGCTGTCGGGGGCGACGCTGACCTGCTCGGTGTGCGCGGAGGACTTCGAGCGCCCGGACGTCGCCGGCTGCCCCTTCCACGCCGGGGCGGTGTGCTCGCTGTGCTGCAGCCTGGAGCGGGACTGCCACGACATGTGCAAGTCCGCCGGGCGCGGCGGCGGCCCGGTCGATCTCGGGATGCCGTCTCCCGCCGGGAGCTGACACCGGCTCACCCCCGCGTCCACGGACACGGATCCGGACGTCCGACGTGCCGGCCCGCGGCTGATGCCGCGGGCCGGCACTTTGCTTGCGTCAGGGGTCTTTACGGCGTCCCCGTCGATGGTCTAGAACGACAGTCATCCGATGTTATGGCAGCCGCGCACCCCGTTTGGGCACGCGGCTGCCATGCCGTGCAGAGAACCCGTCAGGAAGCAGGCGCATTCATCGGACAACTACGGCACTGCCGTAGACCGAGAGCCGTATCGACGCCCTGGAGGGCCTCGTGCAGATATCCCCCCGCCGCCCCCGGCGGGTTCCGTACAGACGGGCCGTCGCGCTCTGCACGGCCGCGCTCACCGCCCTCGCGGGCGCGGCCGTGCTGGACGCGGGCTCCGCCGCCGCGGCCACCGGGCCCACCACCGCCTGGCGGCACGGGCAGTTCGCCCTCGACCCGTCCGGCGTGGTCAGCCGCTCCGACCTCGTCCTCGGCGCCCCCAACCTCGACCCCACCGCGTCGATGCCGCTCGGCAACGGTTCGCTGGGGGTGGCCGCGTGGGCGGAGAACGGCTTCACCGCCCAGCTCAACCGTTCCGACACCATGCCCGACCGCAAGTCGCCGGGCCGGCTCACCATCCCCGGCCTGTCGGTCATCTCCCACGCCGCCGACTTCCACGGCGAGCTCGACCTCACCGACGGGGTGCTGCACGAGTCCGGCGGCGGCATGTCGCTCAGCGCGTGGGTCTCGGCGGACAAGGACGAGCTGGTCGTGGACGTGACCGGCGCCGACCCGGCCGTCCCGCAGACCGCGAGCATCAGCCTGTGGTCGCCCCGCAAGCCCACCGCCGCCGTCTCCGGCACGGTCGGCACCCTCGCCGAGACCTGGACGGACCAGGCCCCGCCGATCGGCACCGGCGCGACCTTCGGGTCGCTCGCCGCGATCACCGCGGGCGGCCGCCAGGTGAGCACCTCGGTGGCGAGCCCCACAGAGGTGACGGTGGGCTTCACCCCGCACGCCGACGGCAGCTTCCGGGTCGTCGTCGCCTCCCCGGGCTGGACCGGCGGCACCCCCGAGGCCGCCGCCAAGGCCGCGTCCAGAACCGTCGGCGGCGACGCCACCGCGTCCGTCGGGAAGCTGCTCAAGAGCCAGGACCGCTGGTGGGGCGACTTCTGGTCGCACACCGGCCTGATCTCGATGACCTCGGCCGACGGCAGCGCCGACTACATCGAGAACCTCCGCACGCTCTACCTCTACGAAGAGGCGGCGTCGATGAAGGAGGGCAGCCTGCCGGGCAGCCAGGCCGGCGAGGCCGACATGTTCGCCTGGAACAAGGACGCCCAGACCTGGACCCCGTCCGCGTACTGGCTGTGGAACCTGCGCACCCAGATCGCCGCCAACATGAGCAGCGGCAACTACCAGCTCAACACCCCGATCTTCGACATGTACGCCGAGGACCTGCCGGCCATCGAGGCCTGGACGAAGCAGCAGATGGCTGGCCGCCCCGGCGCCTGCGTGCCGGAGACCATGCGCTTCAACGGCAACGGCATCTCCCCCGGAGCCGGCGAGAACGGCTCGTGCAGCGAGCCCGGCAGCCCCAACTGGAACGCCCTCGACATCTCCTCGGGCCCGGAGATCGCCCTCTACATGTGGGAGCAGTACCAGGGCACCGGCGACAAGGCCCAGCTCAAGCGCTACTGGCCGTTCATCAAGTCCGTCACCGAATTCCAGCTCGCCTACCAGAAGCCGGGCGCCGACGGGCTGCTGCACGCCAACGCCAACGCGCACGAGACACAGTGGGCGGTGCAGGACCCGACGACCGACATCGCCGTCGACCGGGCCGTCTTCCCGCTGATCGGGCAGATCGCCGACGTCCTCGGCACCGCCAAGGGCGCCGACAAGGACCTGGTCTCCCGGGTCGGCACCGCGCTCACCCGGATCCCGCCCTACCCGCGCACCGACCAGGCCACCCGCAGCAAGCTGCTCAACCCCGGCTACACCGAGGCGGAGACGGCGGCGGCCGACGCGACCGGCACGGACATGATCGCGATCTCGTACGAACCGGCCGCCGAGCGCCGCAACGGCGAGAACATCGAGCTGGAACCGCTGTGGCCGTGGAACACCGTCAGCGACCAGGACCCGAGCCTCTTCGCGGTGGAGCAGCGCTCCTACGACCACCGGCCCAACAAGGGCGGCAACGACTGGTCGATGGACGCCATCGACGCCGCCCGGCTCCAGGACCCGGCCGAGGTGCGGGCCGCGCTGATCTCGATCACCGAGGGGCACCAGGTCTACCCCAACGGCTTCGCCGACCTGGGCAACTCCGTGGGCTTCCAGCCCTACATCGAGCAGGAGTCCGGTGCCGCGACCGCCGTCGCCGAGGCGCTGGCCCAGAGCTACGACGGCATCGTGCGCTTCGCCCCGGCCTGGCCCGCCGACTGGAACGGCGCGGGCAGCGTCTACCTCCAGGGCGGCACGAAGGCCGACGTGCAGGTGCAGGACGGTCAGCTCACGACCGCCGCGATCGAGGCGGGCGGTACCGGCACCCTGACGGTCAAGAACCCGTGGCCGGGCAAGGCGACCGAGGTCGTGGACGGCAAGAACGGCAAGGCCGTCGTCCGGGCGAGCAGCGCGGACCTGCTGACCGTACCGGTCAAGAAGGGCAGGACCTACGTGGTGCAGCAGGCCGCAGCGCCGACCGCGGACCTGCCCTTCGCGCCCGTCACCGGCACCGCCCCGAAGGCGGCCCGGCACCTGGGCGGTGTGCAGCTCGGCCTCGACGCGGGGCTGCGCTCCGGCAGCGCCACCGTCGGCACCGTGCTGGGCGGCACCGACCGGGACTTCGGCCTGTCCCTGACCGCGGCCACCGCGTCGTCCCCGGGCGACGTCGGCGGGCTCACCGCCCGCACCGCGGACAGCGACCTGTCGTTCGACGTCGCCGGCGACGTGGCCGCCACCGGCTCCTACGGCGCGAAGCTGGACGTCTCGTACTACGACGCGGGCACCGGCTCGCTGTCGGTGCAGTACGACGCGGGCGCGAAGGACCGCTACCACGAGGCCGGCACCATCGCGCTGACCGGCAGCAACACCTGGAAGTCCGCGAGCGTCACCCTGGACGGGGCCTGGTTCGGCGGCCTCCAGACGGGCGGCGGCGACCTGCGGCTGCACTCGGCCGCCGGGCCGTTCAGCGTGCACAGCGCGGCCCTGAGCGTCACCGGCGCCTGGGTGCCTGACCGGCACGCCTTCCCGCCCGCCCCGGCGATCACCACCCCGCGCACCGGGGCGACCGTCAAGCTGGACTCCGCGGTTTCCGGCACGACTGTCCCGAACGGCACCGTGACGGTGCGCGAGGCGTCCGGACCGCTGTGCACCGCGACCGCGGACGACGCCGGGGCGTGGAGCTGCGCCCCTGACGGCGGCTTCACCCCGGGGCGGCAGACCGCCACGGCCACCGTGACCGACCCTTCCGGCCCGGTCAGCGACGCCTCGGCCGGGGTCGCCTTCGACGCCTCCGACCTGCCGCCGGGCACCGCCGTGGTCGGCACGGTCGTCGGCGAGGACAACGCGGCCTACGGCCTGAGCCAGGACGAGCGGCCCTCGGGCGGCTTCGACGGCCCGACGACCGCCTCGGTGATCGACGGCCTGTCCGCGCGCACCAGCACCCAGAGCAACATCTACTTCGACATCGACGACTCGATCGCCCACGCCGGGTACTACTCGGCGTCCTTCACCGTCTCCTACTACGACCAGGGCACGGGCTCGTTCTCCGTGCAGTACGACAACGGCACCTCCGACCCGTACAAGTCGACCGCGGGCATCGCGCTGACCGGCACCGGCACCTGGAAGACCGCCACCGTGACCGCCACCGACGCCTACTTCGGCGGGCAGCAGCACTCCGCCGCCGACTTCCGGCTGCGCAACGGCGGCGGGCAGGTGACGGTGCACAGCGTCACGGTGAGGATCAGCGGCGACGGGGTGCCGGACCGCACGCTGTTCGCGCCGCCGGTGACCGTCTCCTCCCCCGCGGCGGGCGCGGCCGTCGGCGCCACCCCGGCCGTCACCGGGACCGCGGAGCCGGGCGCCCGGGTCGCCGTGACGGCGGACGGGGCGGCGCTGTGCGCCGCGTCCGTCGCCGCCGACGGCACCTGGACGTGCACCGCGGACGCACCGCTCGCCGAGGGCCCGCACACCCTGGAGGCGACCGCCACCGACCCGACCGGCACCCCCGCCGCTCCGGCCGCCGTGGCGGTCACGGTGACCTGACACACCGACACCGGGAGGTGCGCACACGACGCGGGGGCGGTCCGGCCGGACCGCCCCCGCATCACGCGTTCGGCACGGATTTACGCGTGCCCGGCGATGCCGCGCGGGCCGTAGTGCTCCTCCAGGCGGCGGCAGTCGTCGTCGCTCAGCTCCACCGCGACCGACGCGACCGCGTCGGCGAGGTGCTGCTCCTTGGTCGCACCGACGATCGGCGCCGTCACCCCGGGCTGCCGCAGCAGCCAGGCGAGCGCGATCTGCGCGGGAGAGACACCGTGTTCGGCGGCGACAGCCGCGACCGCCGCGACGATGTGCCGGTCGCCGTCCTGGTAGAGCGTCTTGCCGAACTCGTCGGTCTCGCTGCGGGCGCTCGTCGCGTCCCACGGCCGGGTCAGCCGGCCGCGCGCCAGCGGGCTCCACGGGATGACACCGACGCCCTGGTCCGCGCACAGCGGCAGCATCTCCCGCTCCTCCTCGCGGTAGAGCAGGTTGTAGTGGTCCTGCATGCTGGCGAAACGCGTCCAGCCGTGCCGCTCGGCGGTGTGCTGCATCTTGGCGAACTGCCAGGCGTACATCGAACTCGCCCCGATGTAGCGGGCCTTGCCCGCCTTCACCACGTCGTGCAGCGCCTCCATCGTCTCCTCGACCGGGGTGTGCGGGTCGAAGCGGTGGATCTGGTAGAGGTCGACGTGGTCGGTGCCGAGGCGGCGCAGGCTGTGGTCGATCTCGGCCATGATCGCCTTGCGGGACAGGCCGCCGCCGTTGGGGCCGGGCCGCATCCGGCCGTGCACCTTGGTGGCGAGCACGATCTCGTCGCGGGAGGCGAAGTCGCGCAGCGCCCGGCCGACGATCTCCTCGCTGGTGCCGTCGGAGTAGACGTTCGCGGTGTCGAAGAAGTTGATCCCCGCCTCGACGGCCTGCCGGATGAACGGCCGGCTCGCCTCCTCGTCGAGGGTCCAGCTGTGGTTGCCGCGGTCCGCGATCCCGTAGCTCATGCAGCCGAGGCAGATACGGGAGACGTCGAGTCCGGTCGTCCCGAGCTTCACATAGTCCATGGCCGAAAGCCTACGTTCCAGGCGGCGGGAGCCACCGCCGCGTCAGGCGGCGAGTGACGCGCGGGCCGCGGCGCCCGCCTGCCGGCCGTAGCCCGCGCCGAACAGCACGGTGTGCACCAGCAGCGGGAAGAGCTGGTGCAGCGGGACGCGCGCGCCGGCGCCGGGGGCGAGCGGGGCCGCCTCGGCGTAGGCGGCCAGGACCCGGTCCAGGTGGGGGCAGCCGAACAGCCGCAGCATCGCGAGGTCGGTCTCGCGGTGGCCGCCGTGCGCGGCCGGGTCGATCAGCCGCACCTCGCCGTCCGCGCCCCACAGCACGTTCCCGCTCCACAGGTCGCCGTGCAGCCGGGCGGGCGGTTCCGCGGGCCCGGCGAGCTCCGGCAGCCGCGCGCACACCCGCTCCACGGCGGCGGCGTCCGCGGCGCCGAGGTCTCCCGCGTCGACCGCCGTCCGCAGGTACGGCAGGACGCGCTGCCCGGCGTACCAGCCCGGCCAGTCGGAGCCGGGCACGTTCCGCATCGGGGCGGCGCCGATGTACGCCTGCTCCGGTCCGCCCGGCGGGGCGGCGCCGAACGCCGGGACGCCGGACGCGTGCAGGGCCGCGAGCGCGCGGCCGAAGCGCTCGGCCCCGGCGGGGGTCGCCGGGCCCTCCGCGACCCGGTCGGTCACCAGCCACTGCCCGTCGCACCCGCGCACCGCGGGGATCCGCACCGCGCGGGCCGCCGCGAGCCACTCCAGGCCCGCCGCCTCGGCGGCGACCGCGCCGGGGGCGGTCGTGTGCTTGGCCATCACGACGCGCCCGCCGTCGAGTTCGACCTCCGCGAGCGCGCCGGACACCCGGCGCTCGCCGGTGACCCGCAGCCCGGTGAGCCGCGCGACCGCGGCGGCCGCGCCGCCGCTCATCCGCCCAGGTGCTCGCGCACCCAGTCCAGCAGGCCGGCAGAGGCGTCCTCGATCATAGCCAGCACCGCGTCGAATCCGGCCGGACCGCCGTAGTACGGGTCCGGCACGTCGGTGCCGTCGGCGTCCGGGTCGAACGAGCGCAGCAGCCGTACGCGTGACGGGTCGTCGACGAGCGCGCGCAGCGCCTTCTCGTGCCCGCGGTCCATCGCGACCAGCAGATCCGCGCGCAGATGCCCGGCGCCGACCTGGGCAGCGACGTGCTCGACGGGGTAGCCGTGCCGGACGAGCGCCTCCCCCGCCCGCTCGTCGATGCTCTCGCCCTCGTGCCAGTCGCCGATCCCGGCGCTGCTGACCCGCACCTGACCCGCGAGTCCCGCCTCGCGCAGCTTCTCCCGGAACACCAGCTCGGCGGAGGGCGAGCGGCAGATGTTTCCCGTACAGACGAAGCAGATGTGCACGGGCCTCAGCCTACGTCGCCGGGCCCGGTCTCAGCCGGACGGGCGGCGGCCGACGGTCATGCCGGGGCGGCGGCGGTGGACGGTCAGGTACGTAAGCCCCGCGCCGCCCGCGGTGAGCGAGCGCCGGGCGCCGTGCGGCAGCCAGGCGAGGGACCCCTCGGCGAGCTGCTCGGGGGCCTCGCCGCCCGCGAGCTCCCCGGTGCCGCCGAGGACCAGCACGAGCACGTCGAGGTCGGACTCGACGTGCGGGGCGACCCGCGCGCCCGGGCCCAGCCGGACCACGTTGGCGTCGAGCTGCCGCCCCGGCTCGCTGAGCTTCCACAGCACGCCCGCGGCCTCGTCGGCGTCACCGGCCGCCGCCCGTGCCTCGCCCACCACCCGTACTCGCTCGGACTCCGCTTCGGACGGTGGCGCCATGTGTGCCTCCCTGGGCCCGCTGACAGTCCCCGAATTATTACATGTAGCATTCGTGAAAAAGCAGTACGGGGCCTTCCGCGGAACTCCGCCGCAGGCCCCGGCACGGCGGGCGGTACGGCTCGGGGCCGCACCCGGCGCGTAACGCGTGGTGGCCCGGGGCCTAGGGACGGAGGTCGCGGTGGCGGAACCGCAGGAGCGCTCGCGGGGCGTACGGCGGCGGGCCGTGCTGGACGCGGTGCGTGCCGCGGGCGAGCCGCAAGGGGTCGCCGAGCTGGCCGGTGAACTCGGCGTGCACGCCAACACCGTCCGCTTCCACCTGGACGCGCTGGTCGCCGAAGGCGCCGTCAGCCGCCGCACGCAGCGGCCCGCCGGGCGGGGTCGGCCGCGCACCGTCTACACCGGCGCCCCCGGCATGGACCGCGGCGGCGCCCGCGGCTACCGGCTGCTCGCGCAGGTGCTGGTCGGCGGGCTCGCCGCGAAGGACGGGCGGGGGCGCGGAGACGCGGAGGAAGCGGGGCGCGCGTGGGGCGGCTTCCTCGTCGATCCGGCGCAGCCCCCGGCCGCCACCGCCGACACCGCCGCCGAGCGGCTCACCGAACTGCTGGCCGACCTCGGGTTCGAGCCCGCCGTCGAGCCGGGCGCGATCCGGCTGCGGCACTGCCCCTTCCTCGAACTCGCCGAGGAGCACGGCGAGGTGGTCTGCTCGGTCCACCTCGGCCTGATGCGCGGAGCGCTCGCCGCGATGGGCGCCCCGGTGACCGCCGGGCGCCTCGAACCCTTCGCCGCGCCCGACTCCTGTCTCGCCCGTCTGGCCCCCGCGGGGCCCCGCCCGGAAGGAGCGCTCCGGTGACCTCCGGCTCTGCCGCAACGGCAAGCGCGTTCGTCTTCGTCTGGCTCGGGATGGTGCTGGCCGTCTCGTTCCTGGAGGCCCCGCTGAAATTCCGCGCCCCGGGCGTGACGATCCCGATCGGGCTGGGCATCGGCCGCCTCGTCTTCCGCGCGCTCAACACCGTCGAGGCGGTGCTCGCGGCTGCGGTGCTCACCGCGCTGGCCGCGGGCGGTGCCCCCGCCGCCCCCACCGCACTGGCGGCGACGGTCGCCGTCCTGCTCACCGTCCAGGTGGGCGTGGTCCGCCGCCGCCTCACCCGCCGCTCCGACCGCGTACTGGCCGGCGAGACCCTCCCGCGCTCCCGCGGCCATCTCGCCTACGTGGCCTTCGAGATCGCGAAGGTGGCCCTCCTCGTCGCCCTGGGCGTGGCAGCGGCCACGTCCTGAACCGGCCGCCGGGCGGCCGGTGGTCCGCCCGGTCCGGGGCCCCGACGGCGGCGCCGGAGAGCGTGGCCCGCGACGAGGCCTCGGCGGCGGGTCCCGGCGGGGCTCACCCGGTGCGGGTGGGCAGGCCGGCCTCCTGCGCGGCCGTCCGCAGGACGTCGCGGATCATCGCGGGGGTCACCGTACGGGTCGAGATGTTCCGCCGGCTCGGGTGGTAGCAGCCGATGAGCACCAGCTCGGCGCCGCCGTCCGACGCGCGCAGCCGGACCCGGGCGGCGTGGCCGAAGGCGGGACGGGGGCGGGGCAGCAGCCAGCCGGCGTCGGCGAGGACGGGCAGCAGGGCCTGCCAGCCGAAGCCGCCGAGCACGACGGCGGCGCGCAGGGTCGGCCGCAGCATCCTCATCTCGTGGGCCAGCCAGGGGCGGCAGGTGTCGCGCTCGACGGTGGTGGGTTTGTTGTCCGGCGGCGCGCAGTGCACGGGCGCGGTGATGCGCACGCCGCGCAGGGCGAGTCCGTCGCCGGTTGCGACGGCGGTGGGCTGCGACGCGAGGCCCACCGTGTGCAGGGCCGCGTAGAGGACGTCACCGGACGGGTCGCCGGTGAACATCCGCCCGGTGCGGTTGCCGCCGTGCGCGGCGGGAGCGAGGCCGACGACCGCGAGGGCCGCGTCCGGCGGGCCGAAGCCGGGAACGGGCCTGGCCCAGTACGTCCAGCCGAGGTACGCGCGGCGCTTGACCCGCCCGACCTCCTCGCGCCACGCCACCAGCCGGGGGCAGGCCCGGCAGCCGCTGAGCCGTGCGTCGAGCGCGGCGACGTCGGCGGCGGAGGCGGCCGCCGCGGCGGGGAATCCGGGGTCGTCGGGGCCAGGACCGGGGCCTTCGGCGCCGTCGTCCCGCGGTGCGCTCGGCGCCATGCCCTGGTCCGCCTCTCGGTGGGTGACCGCGCGCGCCCGGGCCGCGCCGGTAAAATGAACATGCCGCCCGACAGCGGCGCCCGTGCCCCGTGAGGGGCTCCGCGCCGGCGAGAGGTGTCGCCCATGACCGAGCCGATCGGCTACCGCCGAGTCTACGAGGAGAACGCGCCCGGGGACGGCCACCGGGTGCTCGTCGACCGCGTCTGGCCGCGCGGCATGCGCAAGGACGACGCGCGCTTCGACGAGTGGCTGCGCGACGCCGCCCCCTCGTCCGAGCTGCGCCAATGGTACGGGCACGACCCCGATCGCTTCCCCGAGTTCCGCCGCCGCTACCGCGCGGAGCTGCGGGACGCGGGGCACCAGGAGGCGGTGGCCCATCTGCGGGATCTCGCCGGGCACGAGCGGCTGACCCTTGTGACGGCCACGAAGGACCTGGCGCACAGTCAGGCCGCGGTCCTCGCGGAATGGCTCACCGCCAAGGCCTCCTGACCTCCCCCGCCGCGGCTACCACGCGTAGATGCGGGCCATGATGTCGTGGCGGGAGGCGCCCTGGGGGCCGGGGTGGGAGATGACGACGGGGAGGCCGTCCGGGTCGCGGCCCTCGATCATCCGGACGCCGTCCTCGCTGTCGCGCGACGACACGTGCGCGGCGCGCTGCTTGAGGATGCGCTCGCAGCGGTCGAGGTCCTGCGGGCCGTCCGCCGTCCAGATCACGTACTGGACGCCGATCGCCCCGAGCGGGTGCTCGCCTCCCCCGCCCATGACGCGCAGGTAGAGCTGTGCGTCCCCCGCTCCGACGAGCAGCGCCGCGGTCGCGGTGCGAACGGATTCGGTCATCAGGAGGAGTTCCCGGTAGAAGTCCACCGACTGGTCGAGGTCGCGGACGAACACGACCACGGAGGCCAGCCGGGGGCCACGGTCGGCCGACGCATCCGATGCCATGCGGACCCTTTCGTGCGCGTTCGCCGGGAATGCTCCTGCTCACGCTACAGGCGCCCCGTTCGGATCGCCCGGCATGCGCGGGGCGGGCGGTCCGGCGCCCGGACCGGCAGGCGCCGGCGCATGCCGGGGCGCCGTCAGGAGTGTCCTGGTGTCGGGCGGGGTGACGGGGCGCTACCGTCGGGGGTGTAGCGGAAGCGCGGTCACCGGGCCGCCGCCCGGGTGACGGGCGGGGACGGGGACGGCGTCGACGGCCGAGCCGGGAGTGCCCGCATGACCACACCGCAGGACGTGCTGATCACGAGCCTGGACGTGCCGTCCAGCCGGCCCGTGGAGTCCGGCGATCTCTCCCTCGTGCTCGCCGGGGCGGAGCTGATCGACCTGCTCGGCGACGGCTCCGTCACGCTGGACGGCGAGCTGATCGTGCCCGGCCTGGCCCGTACGCCTGCCGACCGGCTGCTGGTCGACGCGGCGAGCGCGCTGGTGCGGCGGCCGCCGTACGAATCGGCGCAGGACTGGCTGTGGCGCCGCGGTGAGGGTTTGGCTGCGGTCTATCTGGCCGTCATGGAGGAGGCCGGGCAGCTCACCCGCAGGCACCGCCGGATACTGCCGGGCCGCCCCGGGCCCGCGACGGCCACCGACACCCCGGCGCGCCGCCGGGCTGCCGAGCGCTGGCGCTCCGGCGACCCGGTGCTGACGGTCCTGGCGGGCGCCCTCGGTATCCACCCGGGGCCGGCCGCCGAGCCGCCCGCGATCAGCAGCGACTCCGTGGAGGCCGTCCTCGCGACGGTCGGCGACGCGGTCGTGGAGCTGGACGCGGTGCGCCAGCGCCGCAGGATCGAGCAGGCGGCTTTCGACAACATCTGGCGCGGCGGCTGACCGGCCCCGGGCGGCCGCGCCCGCTGCGGGGAGCCGCTCAGCCCTCCCCCGCCGGGCTCTCCGCCAGCGCGGCCTCCAGCACTTTGCGGGCCGCCTTGTCGAAGGCGACCAGCAGGACGCGTTCCACCGCGGTGGGGCAGGACCGCAGTGTGGTCACGGCGATACGGGCCGCCTTGTCCGCCGGGTAGCCGAAGATCCCGGTGGAAACGGCGGGGAAGGCGACCGTGCGCGCCCCCACCGCGTCGGCCTCGGCCAGGCACGCGCGGTAGCAGGAGGCCAGCGTCGCGGCCTCGCCGCGCACACCGCCGTGCCATGCGGGCCCGACGGTGTGGATGACGTGCCGTACCGGCGGATCGAGGTCGAAGGCGGGTGTCGTGCGCGCCTCGCCCCGCGGGCACGGCGCCAGGGCCCGGCCCGCGGCGTAGTGGATCGCGCCGTCCACCCCGCCACCGCCCCCGAGCGACTCGTTCGCCGCGTTGACGATGGCGTCCACCGGCAGCTGCGTGATGTCGCCCTGTACCACTTCGATCTCGACCATG
Source organism: Streptomyces sp. NPDC021224 (assembly GCF_044332905.1). Taxonomy (NCBI): domain Bacteria; kingdom Bacillati; phylum Actinomycetota; class Actinomycetes; order Kitasatosporales; family Streptomycetaceae; genus Streptomyces; species Streptomyces sp. NPDC021224. The sequence continues at coordinate 109,385 of NZ_JBIRPW010000018.1, forward strand.
TCCCGATCCTCGCACCCGCACCGGGCCACGGTCCCCTGATATCCGTCAGGGCACCGGGGCCGGGCGTCGGGCAGCAGGCGTCGGGACCGGCGTTCCGAGGGTCCCCGGGGGGGATCAGGCCTCGGCGCGCACCAGGAGGACGGACACGGGCGCGGACTTCGCCACGCCGCGGCTCACGCTGTTGTGGAGCAGCGCGGAGATGCCGCTGTAGTGGCCGGGGCCGACCGCTATGAGGTCGCTGCCGAGCGCGGACGCGCGCTCGACCAGGATGGCCGCCAGGTCCTCGCTCAGGCCCTCGTCGACCTCGCCGTCCGCGGTGACGCCGTCCGCCCGCAGCCGGGCGAGCGCGTCCTCGACGACCTGGCGCCCCTCGGCGGGCTCCTCCGAGGTGTAGACGCTGCCGGACATCCCGTCGGTCACCACGTGGGAGGGCCGGACGTGGATGACGTGGACCGCGGCACCGGTGAGCTTGGCCAGCGACGCGACGGTGTCCAGTACCCCGGTGCCGTGCGGGGTACCGTCGACGGCGGCGAGGATGTTCTTGTACATTTATCAACTTCCTTGTCCGAAAGGGCCCCAGGGGTTCGTGGCCCGCCCTCATGGGTCAGCCTCCGGACACGGGCGTGCATTCCCCCCTGCGACGTGACGACGGCCACGTCACCGCATCAGTTCGACCGCCATTCCCAGCACACCCGCGGCGAAGACGGCGACGACGAGCAAGATCCAGACGACCGGCCCGGCCGCCCAGCCGCGGCTCAACGCCACGCGCTCGGGCGCGTCGAGGGACGAGACGCCGGACTCGGCGGGCGCGGAGTGCCCGGCGGCCGGGACCGAGTCCCCGGGCACGCCCAGGCCCTCGTCGGGCAGGTGCGGGTTCACGGGCTGTGGTGCGCGGGTGACCGCCATGGTGGCCTCCGTGGTGGTGGTTCCTGGCTCCGCACCTCGGCTACCCGCTGCCGCACGGGTGAACCCCACCGGGCGCAAAGGGGATCTTCCACGTCAAGCGCGGCCCGTTGCGCGGAAGTCCTGGCTGCGCGTCAGCTGGCTCCGTATTCTCCGGAGGTCATCGGCAGCCGCGATCCGGCTGCCGTCCCCTCTCCGTTGCGGAGTGTGCATGACCCGACACGAGCACGAGGTAGAACGCCGGACGCTGTTCAGAGTCGGCCTGGGCACCGCGGTCGCCGCGGTCGTCGGCACGGAACTCGCGCTTCCCGGCGCCGCGCAGGCGGCGCCGTCCGGCGAGTTCCCCTGGATCATCGACTGCGACAGCTGGGGCGCGCGGCCGCCGTCCAGCCCGATCCAGATCACCGGCAACACCACCAACAAGATCATCCTCCACCACATGGCGTTCCCCAACGTCACCGACTACTCACGCGACCACGCGCTCCAGCTGGCCCGGGACTGCCAGGACCTGCACATGGACACCAACGGCTGGGCGGACACCGGCCAGCACTTCACGGTGAGCCGCGGCGGGTACGTCCTGGAGGGGCGGCACCGCAGCCTGGAGACCCTGGACGCCGGTGAGCACCAGGTCACCGCGGCGCACTGCCCCGGTGAGAACGGCAACGCGATCGGCATCGAGAACGAGGGCACGTACATCACCGAGACGCCGCCCGAGGCGCTGCTGGACTCCCTCGTGCAGCTGTGCACCGCGGTGTGCCGCCAGTTCCGGCTGAACGCGTGGGACATCTTCGGCCACTGGGACTTCCGGGAGACCGACTGCCCCGGCATCGCCTTCTACGCGCAGTTCCCGATGATCCGCACCCGGGTGCTGCACGAGCTGGGCGTCCCGGCGTCGGCGGCGCCCGCGCGGCGCTGGCCGGACATCTGGCGCTTCGTGGACAGCCCCGTCGTGCAGGTCGGCCAGTACCTGCTGGACGCGGCGGGCTACTCCCTGACCGCCGACGGCGTCTTCGGCTACGACATGAACGACGCGCTCGCCGACTTCCAGACCACCCACGGCATCCCGGTCACCCCCGACGCCACCTTCGACACCGCCACGTGGGAGGCGCTGGCCCCGCCGCTGGACAAGCACGCGACCGGCCTGCCGGTCACGGCCCTGCAGTTCATGCTCGCCCGCAAGGGCTACGCGGACGTGACCGCGAGCGGCGCGTACGACCACGCCACCATGAAGGCCGTGCAGTCCATGCAGCGCCTGCACGGGCTGCGCCCGAACGGCAAGGTCGACCTGAGCACCTGGTGCGCGGTGGTCGGCGGCACCGTGCGCGAGGCGCTGTGCGGCTGAGCCGGTAGCGGACCCCGGCCCGGGGGCGGGCGCCGTACGGTCACCCCGTGCGGCGCCCCGCCCGCGCCCGCCGGGCGTACCCTCGCGTTCACCTCGGGATCGGCCGGCGGCCGCGGGGCCCTGCGACACTGCGGGGCATGCCCACCTTCACCGCGCCGGACGGCACCCGTCTCGCCCACCGCATGACCGGCGGCGGCGCACCGCTGGTCTGCCCGCCGGGCGGGCCCGCCGGCTGCGGCCCCCTCGGCGACCTGAACGGCCTGGCGGCGTACCGGCGGCTGGTCCTCGCCGACCCGCGCGGCACCGGCGGCTCCGAACGGCCCGCGGACGCGTCGTCGTACCGCTGCGACCGCCAGGTGGCGGACGTGGAGGCGCTGCGCGCGCATCTGCGGCTGGAGCGCTTCGACCTGCTGGCGCACGCCGGCGGGGCGGACGTCGCCGTGCAGTACGCGGCCCGGCACCCGGTGCGGGTGCGGCGGCTGGTGCTGGTCGCCCCGAGCACTATCCGTGGTTCGACGGCGCCGAGGCCTTCGTGAAGGCGGCCGACGCCTTCTTGTCCTGAGCCTGTCCTGAGCCGCGCGACACGGCGCGGGCCGGCCGGGGGCGTTCCCCGGCCGGCCCGCGCCGCCGTCCTTCCCGTGGCGGCTAGCCGCAGGTCAGTGTGGGCGCTCCCCAGTCGCCGTGGTCGTTGCCGTTGCCGTCGCCCGCGTCGCCGACCTTGAGGTCGAGGACCTGGGCGCCGGTGATGTCGACGTCGAGCGGCACGGCCGCCTGCTTGCCGCGGATCGTCCCGGTGGTGGTGAGCACCTTGCCGTCGGCGATCACGGAGAAGGTGACGGTGCCGCCACCGCCCGTCTCGTCGTCGACGCCCACCTGCGCGGTCAGCCGGGTGCAGGTGCCGGCGAGGTAGAGCTGCACGTCGCTGACGGAGTTGGTGCCGAGCCCCTTGGCGTAGGTCGTGCCGGCGACGGTGAGGGGCTTGCCGTCGCCCGCCGCCTGCTCGCCGACGCTGGTGTCGCGTTCGACGGGGCCCCAGCCGTTGCTCGACGACAGGAACGGCAGGTCGCTCACGGCGTTCTGCCCGGCCGGCGGCAGCGGCGGGATGGCCTTGACGATGCGCTCGTCCCCGGCCGTGGCGGGTCTGCCGCGCTGCACGTACCGCGCGGTCGTGCTCAGCGCGGAGGCGTCCGGCAGGGTTCCGGCGGGCGGGGTGACCGTCCAGCGGATCGCGGCGGACCTGCCGGGCAGCACCCGCGCGACGGACGCGGGCTGCGGGGCGCTCGCCGTCCACCCGGCGGGCAGCTTCAGCGCGGCCGACACCGAACTGGCCGGCGGCTGGTTCGCCGGTACGGCCACGGTGGCCGTCGCCGTGAACGCCTTGCCCGCCTGGACCGTGCCGGGCACGTCCAGCGTGACGTCGGTGCCGGGCGCGGCCGGCATCGCGTAGACGGCGTGGCTGTAGCGCGGCGCGGGGTTCTGCGCGACCTTCAGCGGCGAGGTGTAGCTGCCGTAGTTCGTCAGGGCCACCGTGCCGAGGCCGCCGGTGCTGCCGTCGAGGTTCCACACCGCGAGGGCGATGCTGTTGTTCCCGTCGGGATTCAGGATGCCGTTGGGGATCGGGAAGGAGTGCTGCGGGCCGAGGTAGTTGACGTAGTTGCCGACCTGCCAGCCGTTCACGAAGATCGTTACCCGGTACTGCCGCTTCGGGTCGTCGGTGAACGTCAGACCGACCGAGGTGTCCTGGCCGTGCGGCAGGTCGAGGGCGACGTCCGTGCGGTACCAGGAGACGCCCGCGCGGGTGTCGGTGGCGGGCAGCGAGACGTTGCTCCAGGACCCGTCCGGGTAGCCGGGCAGCGACCAGCCCGCCCGCTCGCCGTACAGGCCGCCGTTGTTGAGCGGTCCGCGGGCGGTGTCGAGCAGGTCCTCGCCGCCGCGGACGCCCTGGACGCGCCAGGTGACCGGGGTGAGCGGGGCGCCCAGCAGCGCGGCACTCGTCAGGCCGCGGGCGGTCTTGTTGCCGTTGGAGGAGTTGTAGTCCTCCTCGTGGCCCATGTTGACGGTCAGGACCGACAGGACGTTGTCGGCGCCGTCCGCGGAGGACTTGAGCGCGCCCGCCGGGAAGGTGAAGTCGGCGCTGCCGGTGGTGGAGCTGCCGAGGAAGGTGCCGTTGAGCCAGGCGGAGAAGGCCTGCGCCTTGCCGCCGGAGTCGGACACCAGGTGGATGCCGGTCTCGGAACCGGAGGTGCGGAAGCGGCCGCGGTACCAGGTGTTGCCGGTGTGGAAGCCGTAGTCGTCGGCGTACAGCACGGGCAGCGAGTTGACGCCGGAGGAGCTGTTGGTGGTGGTCTTGTCGGCCACCTGCCAGCCGGAGTCGTCGAAGCCGGGCGCGGCCTCGGGGGATTCCTCGGTGTGCTTCCAGTGCGTCAGCGCGGGCAGCCGCACCGCCTGGGCGGTGGGGATCTGTCCGGTGCGGCTGCCGGTCGTGCTGGAGCCGGTGTGCACGGCCTTGCCGTTCCAGGTGACCTGGCGGGCCGAGCTGAAGACCTCGATGTCCTTGACGTCGGCGTTGTCGCCGGTGAGGGCGAGGGTCGCGCCGCCGTCCCGGCTGGTCGCGGTGCGCAGCAGGTGGCTGCCGCGCACCAGCACCGGGCCGGACGCGGTGTCCTGCCGCCAGAACGTCTCGGCGGTGGGCTTGTCGCCGACCATCAGCAGCGCCGGGCGGGAGCCGCCGCCGCTGATCGCGATGCGGATCAGGCCGTTGTGCGTGTAGTTGAGCCGCAGGTCGCCGGTGGCCGGGTCCCAGGTGGTGGTGACGTCGCCGCCGCTGCTGGTCACGGTCGGCTTCGAGGTGTAGCGCAGCACGGTCTCGCCGTCGCTGCCCTTGTCGCCGTAGAGCACCGAGACGTCCCGGTCACCGATCGCGGCGGTGGTCATGATCTCGGAGGTGGAATATTGCAGCTGGGTGCCGCCGAGCTTGTAGTTCGCGACGACGATGTGCGAGTCGCGGCCGTCGAGGGTGATCGCGGTGCCGGGCTGCTGCGGGACGACGGGGTAGGTCGCCTCGGTGGCGCCGCCCTTCGGCACGTCGATCGCGTCGATGGAGACGAAGTTGTCGGTGGAGCCCGACGCGTGGCTGCCGGTGACGACGATCTTCAGGGTGTGCGGGCCGTCGGACAGGCCGCTCTTCTGGAAGACGACCGCCTGGTCCTCGCTGCCGGAGTCGTCGACGGTGGCTTCCTTGGTGCCGTCGACGTAGACGTCGGCGTAGCCGTGGTTGTTCGTCTTCGGGCCGATCCAGCGCACCGCGGTGCCGTCGAAGGGGACGGTGACAAAGTCGCCCGCGGTGTTGGAGAAGGACTCGGTCTTCTGGTAGTCGCCGCCGGTGTAGCTCTGGTTCGCCACGTGCGACCAGGTGCCGGTGTAGTCGAGCGCGGCGTCGGTGTCGTCGTGGGTGTACGTGGTGTCGGCGGACGGCTGGGCGTTGAAGTCCAGCGCGATGTGGGTGGTGTCGGTCGTGGTCGCGGTGGAGTCGCCGTGCCGCAGGACGTGGAACTGCGTCCCGGAGTCCGGGTTCATCCGCGCGGTGTCGACGACCTTGGCGTTGTCCGGCGGGGTCGACCTGATCTCGTCGGTCTTGGTGAGCGGGGCCACCGACTGGGTGAAGTAGCCGATGAGCTTGTCCTCGTCGAACTTCGGGTCCAGCTCGCGGGTCTCCCGGATCGCGGCGCCGTAGTCGTACGAGGTGTAGTTCTGCGGTTCGCCCAGCCAGCCCCAGTTGGTGCCGCCGTAGGTCATGTAGAAGCTCTGGGCGGTCGCGCCCACCGCGATGTTCTGTTTGTAGAAGACGTTCGCGAACTGGTCGTTGATCAGCTCGGCGCACTTGTCGTAGCCCGGACCGCCCCACGGGTCGAAGGCGCCGCCCTGGAACTCCGGGGTGTAGAGCGGCTTTCCGGCCGGGTGGTCGTAGCTGAGGTTCGGGACGCCGTTCCACTTCGACGGGTTGGAGCAGTTGAACCCTTGCGGGTAGGAGTCGGGTCCGTCGACGTCCAGGGCGCCGTCACCGGAGTTGAAGGTGCCGTTGTTGTTGCCGGTGAGCGGCACGGTGATGCCGTCGGCGCGGGCCTTGTCCTCCAGGTGCTGCATGTACGCGCGAGCGCTCGCCGAGCCGTTGTAGAACTCGTTCTCCACCTGGTAGGCGATGACCGTGCCGGTGCCGTTGGTGAGCTGGTGGCGGGCGATGATGCGGTCGATCTGGGTGAGCCACTCGTCGGAGTACTTCAGGAACGCCGGGTCGTCGGTGCGGTTCTGCTCCTTCTTGGTGGTGAGCCACCCGGGCAGTCCGCCGCTGTCGACCTCGGCGTTGATGTACGGGGCGGGGCGGGCGATGACGTACAGGCCCGCCTGCTGCGCCATGTCCAGCAGCTTGTCCACGTCGCGCACGCCGGTGAAGTCGTACACGCCGGGCGCGGGCGAGTGGTAGTCCCAGTCGAAGTAGAGGGAGGTGGAGTTGAAGCCGGCCGCCTTCATCTTCTGGAAGATGTCCAGCCACAGGTCGGGGCTCGGCAGCCGGAAGTAGTGGAACTCGCCGGACCACAGGTAGGTGCGGTCGCCGTCGACCATGAACGAGTAGCCGTCGAAGGTCACCTTGTGCGCCGTGCCCGTGGGCTTGGCCTGCGCGGTGGCCGGCTGCGCCTGCGATGCGGCGACGGCGGGCAGCGCGGGCACCGCCGTCAGGGTGAGCGCCACGGCCGCCGCGGCCGCCGCCCACCACTTTCTGTGCCGGCCGGCTCTGCCGACCGCCGAACCGTCGGGGTTACGTCGCACTGCGCCCTCCTGGCGTGCCAAGGATGTCAACTCCAAACAGATTCCATCGAAGTCGCACAATAGGAGGGTGGGCGGGGTGGCACAAGAGATCGGACGAAGGTCGTCGTCTTCTGCTTGTGTAAAGGTACATACTCCTGCATAACACCCGCTCATTTGCCGAAATGAGCAAGGGGTGGCGGGTATACACACCGATGAGTTCTCGTCAGATCCCTTGACAGCCACCGCACAGCTGGTCTGTCATGTCGCCAACTGTTGAGTTGCGTCGGATTCTGTGCCGACCCTGTCGGCTACCGCGCCGGTGCTCTCTCCGGAACCTACGATGGGACTCGTATGCCGATCACCCGCAGGATCCTGTCCTGCGTCACCGCAGGGGCGTTGTGGGCAGGCGGACTCGGCGTGGCCGCCGTCGCCGCCGGAGTCGCCACGGCGCCGTCCGCGGCGGCCGTCGACAACGGCCTCGCCCTCACCCCGCCGATGGGCTTCAACGACTGGAACTCCTTCGGCTGCAACGTCAGCGAGCAGCTGATCAAGGACACCGCCGACTACTTCGTCAGCTCCGGTCTGAAGGACGCGGGCTACACCTACGTCAACATCGACGACTGCTGGATGACCCACACCCGCGACGCCGACGGCCGGCTGGTCCCCGACCCGGCCAAGTTCCCCGACGGCATCAAGGGCACCGCCGACTACGTCCACAGCAAGGGCCTCAAGCTCGGCATCTACGAGGACGCGGGCACCGCCACCTGCGCCGGCTACCCCGGCAGTCTCGGCCACGAGGCCGCCGACGCCCAGTCGTTCGCCGACTGGGGCGTGGACTACCTCAAGTACGACAACTGCAACAACAAGAGCGACGGCACCATGGCGGACTTCCTGAACCGCTACACCGCCATGGGAGACGCCCTCAAGGCCACCGGCCGGCCGATCGTCTACTCGATCTGCGAGTGGGGCCAGCTGGAACCCTGGAAGTGGGCCGGCGACATCGGCAACCTGTGGCGCACCACCGGTGACATCAGCGACAACTGGGGCAGCCTGAAGTCCATCACGGACGCCAACCTGCCGCTGTCCTCCTACGCGCGGGCCGGTGCCTGGAACGACCCCGACATGCTGGAGGTCGGCAACGGCGGGATGACCGACACCGAGTACCGCACGCACTTCTCGCTGTGGTCGATGATGAACGCCCCCCTGCTCATCGGCACCGACCTGCGCAAGGCCACCCCCGCCACGATGGACATCCTGCTCAACAAGGAGGTCATCGCCCTCGACCAGGACCCGCTGGGCAAGCAGGCGAGCGTGCTCGCCTCCACCGACAGCGGCACCAAGGTCGTCGTGAAGCAGCTCGCGAACGGCGACCGCGCGGTCGCGCTGTACAACGAGTCCGACCAGCCGCAGCACATCACCACGACCGCCAAGGCGGCCGGCCTGCCCGCCTCCGCCACCGGCTACAAGGTGCGCGACCTGTGGCAGCACCGCGACTACCAGTCGTCCGGCACCCTGGCCGCCACCGTCCCGGCGCACGGCACCGTGCTCCTGCGCGTCTCCCGGGACGTCGGCGCCCTGCTGGACCCGGCCCTGGTCGACGCCGGCGTCGGCGGCACGTCCGTGCACATCCAGCCCGGCCAGGGCGCCGACGTCACGGCGTACGCCGCCGACCTCGGCACCCTGCCGGCGCTCGCGGTCAAGGTGAAGCTCAACGCCCCCGACGGCTGGTCGATCCGTCCCAAGGGCAGCACCGGCACCCCGGCGCTTCCCGGCGGCCGCACGCTGAACACGACCTGGCACATCGAGGTTCCCGCGGGGACGGCGACCGGCACCTACGCCCTCTCCGGCACCGTCACCTACCGCGGTGTCGGCGGGAAGTCGGCCGTCAGCGTCCCGCTGACCGGCCAGATCTCCGTCGCCGTGCCGCCGCCGGCCGGCACCTCTTTCCTCAGCGACCTCCAGTGGGAGTCGGCGAGCAACGGCTGGGGCCCGGTCGAACGTGACAGCAGCAACGGCGAGACGGGGGCCGGCGACGGCCACCCGATCACCCTCGGCGGCACCGTCTTCGCCAAGGGCCTGGGCGTCCACGCGCCCAGTGACGTCGCCTTCTACACCGCCGGGACGTGCACCTCGCTGACCGCGACCGTCGGCATCGACGACGAGAAGAAGAACAGCAAGGGCTCGGTGGAGTTCCTGGTGCTCGCCGACGGCAAGCAGGTCGCCGACAGCGGCGTCGTCACCAGCACCACCGGCGGCCACCCGCTGTCGGCCGACGTCACCGGCGCCCAGGTCGTGCACCTGGTCGTCACCGACGGCGGCGACGGCAACGACAGCGACCACGCCGACTGGGCGGACGCGCGGATCACCTGCTCCTGATCACCGCTCCCCCGCCGTGAACGGCCGGTGCCCCCGCGCGACCCGCGGGGGCACCGGCACGTCAGCGGCCCGCCTCCCACAGCGTCTGGAAGCGCTGCACCCGCTTGGCCACCCGGTCCGCCCGCAGGTCCATGAGCGTCTTGGTGTTGACGCCCCGCAGGTCAGAGCCGATCTCGTAGGACAGCGACTCGTCGAAGACGATGAAGTCGTTGGTCTCGTCCATCCTGGCGATCGGCGACAGGTCGGACAGCGCGAGCACCTTGACCTCGATGCCCAGGCTCTGCTGGTCGTCGCACAGCTGGCCCAGGTCGATCGTGTTGTCCTCGGGCTTCTCGATGATGAACAGCCGCCGGATGCGCACCCCGTGCGCGTCGATGGCGTCACGCTGCGCCCGCAGATAGCGCTGGCCCAGCTCGCTCGGCCAGAAGTCGCGGTCCACGGCGGTGCTGGTGGCGTCGATGGTGTCCACCGCGCAGCCGGTGAGGGTGACGATCCAGTCGTGGTCCTCGCCCTCGTAGTCGACGAGTTTGGCGTTGAGGTTCTCCATCAGACTGGTGAGCTGGCTGACCTCCGCGCGGGCGAAGGCCTGCATGATGGCCGGCGACCCGGTGCCGACCTTGCTGGCGCTGCGGATCAGCCGGGAGACGCCGTCGGGCGGCAGCGCCGACCGGTCCACCAGGCCGAACAGCTCGGTGGCCTCGTTTATCCGGGCGAAGCCGTTGGCGACGAGCTCCCTCATCTCCGCGTTGTGGGTGGCGATGGTGTGCTCGACGGAGGTGAGCCGGCGTTCGAAGTCGGTCATGTACTGGATGATCAGGGCCGCCCCGCCCAGGAAGATGGAAGAGGTCAGCTTCCACACCTCGGGCTGGTTGGTGGCGTCCGTCAGCAGATAGGTGGCACCGCCGACGAGCGCGGTCAGCAGTGTCTTGAACAGTACGGGCGGCACCATGCGGGACGGCGCGGTCTGCGCCCCCGACCCGGTCCCCAGCGTTCCGGCCATGTCGTCATCTCCCCCTGATGGGTTCGTGCTCCTACGAGCCCGCGGGCGGGCAGGTCATGGCTGCTGCACATGCGCGGAGACGGCCAGCAGCGCGAGCTGGTCCCTGATCCGCTGCACCAGGATCTGCCACTGCCGGCTGAACCCCGGTTCCCGCTCCAGCACCTCCCACAGCGGGTGCAGCAGGCGGTCCACCCGTGCGGTGGGCATCCACAGGTGCAGCAGATGATCGACGGCCGGGCGCAGCGAGGCCACGGCGACACGCCCGTCGACCGAACCGAGCCGGCTGCGCTCGACCATCCGCACCAGGGTCGTCAGCAGCCAGTCGTGCAGGGCGAGGTCCTCGCAGAGCCTCGCCGCCGCGGCCGTTCCCGTGCTCCCCGCCAGCCGCAGCTCCACCGTGCGCAGACCGTCCTGCGCGAGGGTGAAGTTCTCCAGGGACGGCTCCGCGCCGTCCGGGGCCCGCAGCGCGACCCAGCGCAGCCGCGTCACCTGGGCCCGGAAGGGCGCCGCCCGGTCCAGCACCGGATTGCGCAGAACGTTGCGCAGCAGGTGCTCGGCTATCGCGCCCAGGTCCAGCTCGCCGGGCCGGGCCGGGCCGCTCAGGCAGCCCGCGGCCACGTCCCGGTCGGGCAGTTTGCCGAACGGCTCGACGACGCCGGGCCGGGCCAGGTAGTGGCCCCAGGGGCGGCGGCGGTCCGGGCCGTCGGCCGTCGCCGTGCAGAACGCGTCGGTCTGCAGCAGCCGGCCGCCGGTGAGGGCGGCGCGCGAGGCGACCGTGCCCACCGCGCGGACCCGGGCGCCGGAGGCCGTGGGCAACTGGCAGTCGACGCCGGTCAGCAGTTCGGGCGAGAGCGCGTACGCCCCCGGCCGCTCGGACTGCAGCACCTGCCGCCCGGCGCGCAGCCGCAGCAGTCCGGCCGCGGCCGGCGACGCGAGCGCCTGGGAGTTCTGCAACAGGCAGGTGCGCACCTCGCCGCAGGCGAGCACCGGCTGGGCGATCGCCGCCGTCCCCCCGCCCGGGATCACGTCACCCGCCCGCGTACATGACGTAGGAGATGCGGTCGGTGATCTCCTCGGGCACCGGCATCCCCTCGCCCAGCGAGCGCCGGGCGACCTGCGCGAGCGCCTCGGCGTCGATGTCGACCTGGTCGAGGACGACCCGCACGGCGTGCTCGACGCCCATGAAGCGGGCGGGCAGGACCGAGCAGGTGCGGTACGCCGAGAAGGGCGCCGCGGCGGGGTTGAGCCGGACCACCGGCGGCAGCTCGTCCCAGTCGCGCGGGAACTCCGTGCCGGTCCAGGGCACGGGTTGCAGCACCGGGTCCCCGGCGTGCCGCAGCAGGCCGAGCCGGGCGAGCTGCCAGACGGCGGCCAGGAACGGGCAGGACCACCAGCGGCGGCCGTCCACCTCGTCCCACAGTTCGACGTCGACGAAGACGGAATGCCGGCGCGCGGCCGTCTCGGCGGGCGGGTGCCAGGGCTCGCCGGGGGCCATCGCCTCGGGCAGGTCCCCGGCGGGGCTGCGCCGGCCGTTGGCGAGCCAGCCGGTCTGCACCGCGGGCGGGCGGGTGCCGTCGGTGCCGGGGACCGGCGACTCGACGAGGCGGGCCTGCACCTCCTCGGCCACCGGGGTGCCGCCGGCGACGGCGCAGCCGGACTCGCGGGCCAGGTAGTCGATCGTCAGGCCCGCGCGCTCGGCCTCGGCGATCACCATGGGGAGCAGTTCGGCCGGGGTGGAGAAGCGGGTGAAGTAGTCGTCCACCAGGAAGCAGGTGCTGACGCGGGCCCGCCCGCCGCCCGCCGCGGCGAGCACCCTGGCGGCGTCGGCCCATGGCTTGACCTGTGTGAAGTGGGTGCGCAGGCGTTCCGGTCCGGCTTCGAAGTCCTCCATGTAGAGGTGGCCGAGCTCCAGCGACAGCTGGGCGAGCGGCACCGACTGCACGCGCGCCTCGGCCGCCGTCTCCCGGAAGACGCGGCCGGGGCCGTTCCCGTGGCCGCTGACGGGCACGGTGGTCGCGGCCGCCGTGGCGGCGGTCCCGGTGTCCGTCATACCGGCCCCCACGCCTCGTCGTCGGTGAGCTTGTCGGCGAGGTCCTGGAGTGCCGTGAGCGTCTCCAGGTTGGCGATCCGGCTGGAGAGCACGTCCTCGTCGGTGATCAGCTGCTCGCGCCACTGGAGGACGGGCTCCAGCGGCACCGTGCCGATGGCGGCGCTGAAGCCGACGTCCCGGTCGGCGGCGAGCCGGTCGAGGTCCTGGTCGCACTTGCGCATCCAGGACGACTGGGCGGCCGGCACCAGCGACCACGGCGGTGCCTCCGGGTCGGGCACAGCGGCCCGCACGAACCGGATGGCCGAGCGCAGCTCCTCCTTGTCGTGGCCGCGGGCGACACCGCCGGCCAGGATGCCGCGCTGGCCGAAGACCAGTCCGGAGGCGGCGATGACGTGCTGCCGCGTCCAGCGGTGGTAGACCAGCCAGCGGGACCGCACCCCGCGCATCTCGGGGCGGGCGGTCACGTCGAGGGCCATGTCCATCGCGTAGCTGCGCCCGGCGCTGAGGTCGACGATCACGACCTCGAACTCGCTGTCGAGCCGCAGGAAGAGGTCGATGCAGCGCTGCACGGTGTCCTTGGCGACGGCGAACTCGCCGCCGCTGCGGTCGCCGGGCAGGAGCACCAGGTTGCCGGAGTTGGCCGGGCGGTCGCGCAGCAGCTGGTGCTCGGTCTCGGCCCAGACGTCCAGCCGGGCCGGTTCGATCGCCTTGCCCTGGAGGTAGGAGTGCAGACCGCCCTGCTCGATCCCGCCCATCGCCTTGGGCACGTCGAAGACGGCGGCGGCGGTCGGCGAGCCGAAGTCGAAGTCCAGGTAGCACACGTCGTCCCCGCCCAGGGCGCGGCGGAAGGCGAGGTTGGCGCTGGTGACGGAACGGCCGGTGCCGCCCTTGTCGGAGGCTGCGAAGACGAGCACCGTCACACTCCCCGCGAAGCGGTCTGTCTGGCCAGGGCCAGTCCGTCGAGTTCGCCGAGGATCTCCATCGTGAGCGCCACCGCGGTGCCCGGCTGCCGTTCGGCGAGGTCCCGGGCGCGGTTGAGCTTGACCTCGACGCCCTTGAGGGCCAGGCCGCGGGAGGCGTCGAGGGCCGAGGTGGGCTCCAGTTGCTCGTTGCCCAGCAGGTGGGTGGCCTCGCTGAGCAGCCAGGAGGCGTAGTTGACGAGGTCGATGCTGCGGATCGGGGCCTGCACGTACAGCTGCCGCCCGGCGACCATGCACTCGATGACGCGCTCGGTCACGCCCCAGGTCAGTTCCGCCGGGGGGCTGGAGGTGGCGTCGGGGAAGACCGTACCGACGCTGTCCCACAGCCCGGCGCCCACACCGGCGGTGATGCGGCGCTTCCACATGTGGTCGAAGATCTTCTCGGCGAGCCGCAGCAGCCGGTCGTGCGAGGTGATGTTGCGGGACAGGGTGCACAGCTGGATGCTCCGCTTGAGGAGCATCGCGGAGAAATCGCCCATGGTCCACTGCATGGGGTTGCCGGTCTCGCTGCTGCCCTGGAGCGGCAGCCGGATCCCGGGGCTGTGCAGGCCGATGGCCTTGTCACCGACCATCAGCCGGCTGCTGATCCGGCCGCGTTCGGCGAGCCGTTCCATGACGGCGACGGTACGGGTCAGGTCGTCGTCGGTGGCGCGGCGGCGGACCAGGTCGTGGACGAGGATGGAGGCGACGCAGAGCGAGAAGTACTCCGACTCCAGCCGCTGCCCGGTGGTCCGCCAGGGGATGTCCTCCAGCGGCCAGGTCGTCTCGTTGAAGCGGGCGATGCCGGACCAGTACTGCTGGGTGATCTCCCAGCGCAGTCGCAACGCCTCGGCCAGGCGCTGCTGTTCGGCGGTGAGCAGGCCCAGGGTGAGGGTGCGGTCGCTGAAGAGGTCCTGGATGCCGTCGAGGGCGACGACGGTGAAGTACAGGTAGGGGATCGGCCGGGCGGCGCCGCCCGGCTGCGGGCCGATGGGCTCGCTGGTGTCGACCGGCGGGGCCTCCTTGACCAGCGTCCAGGCCCAGCCGCACTCGAAGAGCTGGTTCTCGTCCTTGAGACGGTCGGCGATGTCGACACCGAGGGTGAGGCTCTCGCCGATCGTGGCGCGCAGGGCCTCGAAGCGGCGCTGGAAGCGCTCGACGACGACGCGTTCGGACAGCCGGCCCTGCCCGAGCACCCCGCACAGTGTGCGGCCCTGCGGCTCGTCGGGGTCGAAGACGTTCACGGTGAAGGAGCGCAGCAGGCTCACCATGGCGGCGGTCAGCCGGGTCTCGGTGGCGCCGCGCAGTTCGTCGATCTGCGCGCGTACGTCGGAGCGGCGGGTCTTGGACTCGTAGACCTTGAGGAAGCCGAGGGTGGCCAGGCACAGGGTGATCGACATCGAGAAGGAGTCGACCACGCCGATGGACCGCTGTTCCTCGGACAGTTCCAGGTCCGGGTCCGCGGAGACGAAGTAGTGGCCACCGGAGAAGCTGGGGCGCTTGTCGTCGGTGGTGTGGTTGCGCATGAAGTCGGCGAGGACGCTGACGAGTTTCGCCGGGATCTCCACGCGCCCGCCGGCGTTCTTGAGCGCGTTCTGCACATCGCGCTCGGTGGTGTCCGGGTCGTCCAGCCGGAAAGCCGGGATTTCGGTGGCGGGATACATCAGGCAGAGCAGCCGCTCGGCGTCGGCGACACTGCTCAATCCACCCGTCTCACCCCACTCCCAGCTGCCGTCGGCAAACGAATGGCGTGAAATGGCCTGCCAGATGTCCAGCAGGTGCTGCCGCGGCTTGATCTGCATTCCCCACCCCTCCACCAGGTGCACCGTCGCACTTCGTACGGTGTCCGGACGCACCCCGGTCGGATTACTCCGTACTCGTCACGCGTGCCCGCGCCGCCCGCAGGCCACGATCATTCCCTCGTATCCCTCACGCAGTGCGCCACCCGGCATTCCGACCGGGGTGATCGCGACTTCCTCGCCCTCGGCGAACGGGCTGAGGCTCCTGCGCACATCGGCCGCCGTGACACTGCACGCGGGAAAAAGGGTGTCACCGACCCTGTACCCCAGTGAGCCCTCCATGAAAGCAGCCGCAAAGGGAGCGCCGGGTTCCAGGACCCGCATGAAGCGCTCGACCGCGAGCAGGAACTCGGTCTCGGAGGTGGACAGCGACTCGGCGACGAAGAACATCGTGCCGATCTGCCAGCGCTCGCCGCGCTCGCCGAGGTCGAACAGGTTGCCCTGCTCGACCCGTGCGGCGCGGGCGAACGCGGCCCGCGGGTCGGCCACCCGCCGGGCGTAGACCTCCTGCTCGCACAGCGCGTCCCAGAACTGGTCCCAGTGGGCGTCGTAGGACTTCTGCTGGCCGCGCAGATAGCCGACATTGGCGGCGGAGCGCTCGTAGAGCGTGATGGTCCCGCACCACGGGAGCATGGACATCGACGGGTACAAATTTGCCCCAGGGCCGACGTCGATTCCGCGCAGCCGGGCGCCCGCGGAGTCGGGGGTGTCCCGGAAGTGATCGGCGAAATGCTTGCGTACGACTTCGAGGATCTTCGCATCATCGGAGCGCAGGTGACCATAATTGTGATCAACGTAGGCCCGCGAGTCGAACGCGTCCCACGGGGCGTCCGAATTCAGCCGAGGCGCAGCCGTGCGCGCAGAGTCGTTCGCCGTTGGGGGCGTTCCGAGATCCATCTCCCCATAATAGCGGCGAACTTGGCCACCGACGCCCACCGTACGGACGGCTGGATTAGCGCAGGGCGCACGGAGGGCGCGTGGCAGCATACGCGCATTTCATCCGTATCCCACCTTGAACAGCGGGTAAACGCGGCTGATCCTGGTCAGAACCGGTGAACACGGCGCCGGCCCCACCTTACGCACGCGCGCGAGCCCATGTCAGCCGAATGGGGGAACGCGGCGTCGACCTCCGAAGTCCGGCGGACCGGGTTCCGGCCCGTCCCCGTCCCCGTCCCCAGCCCCCGAGGAGTGGCA
Organism: Streptomyces sp. NPDC021224; assembly: GCF_044332905.1. Classification (NCBI taxonomy): domain Bacteria; kingdom Bacillati; phylum Actinomycetota; class Actinomycetes; order Kitasatosporales; family Streptomycetaceae; genus Streptomyces; species Streptomyces sp. NPDC021224. The sequence goes on from NZ_JBIRPW010000018.1 coordinate 125,811, forward strand.
TGACGACCCATCTGCCCGACGCCGGCAGCCCGCGGCTGACGCCGCTGCTGCCGGCCTGCGCGCCCGCACTCGTCCCGGCCGACGGCGCGCTGCCGCCGCGCGTGCGCGCGGTGAACGACGCCGACCTGCCCGAACTGCACCGTCTGGACCAGGAGGTCTTCCAGCAGCACGCCTACCCCTACTTCGTCCTGCGGCAGTTCTACGACCTCTACCGCGACGACCTCCTGGTGGTCGACGACGGCGGCACCCTGCTCGGCTACGTGCTGGCGGGCGTCACCTCCGACCCGGCCCGCTGCTGGATACTCGGCCTGGCGATCGACCGGGAGTGCCGCCACCGCGGTCTCGGCCGGCTGCTCATGACCGAGTCGCTGCGCGGCCTGTGCCTGCGGGGGGTGCGGGAGGTGTGGCTCACCGTCGAGCCGGCCAACGCGGCCGCCCTCGACCTGTACCGGTCGCTCGGCTTCTCCCGGGTGGACCGGCGCAGCGACTACTTCGGGGCGGGCTCGGACCGGGTCCTGATGGTCCTTCCGCTGGCGGGCGCGGTCGCACTGCCGGCGGAGGCGTAGCGGCGCGACCGGAGGTGAGGGGGGCGGTTCAGCCGGTCAGCAGGCCGGCGATGCGGTCGCGCACGCCCTCCTTGCCCTCCACCCGTTCGGGGACCAGCTCGTCCGGCCGTTCGGGGTCGCGGGCCAGCACGTGCAGCCGCCCGTCGCACCGGGCCAGCACCAGGTCGGTGCTCTCGCCGGCGGTCTCCGCCGAGCCCTCGGCGGTGTAGTGGGTGACGGTGACCAGCGCGGAGCGCTCCGCCCCGGCGAGCAGCGTGTCGGTGTCCGGGGTGCGGTCGCGTTCGGCGGCGCCGCCGCGCGGCAGCCACTCGGTGAGCATCCGCAGCGACTCGTCGAAGGTGTGCAGGCTGATCTGGTGGACGCCGAGCGCGTCGATGCGCACCATGAGGCAGATGTGCTCGGGCTGCGGCAGCAGCAGTACGCGCCAGGGCTCGCCGGACCCCGTGCCGGTGACACGGGCGTCCAGCACCATCCGGGCGCGCTGCTGGAAGGCCACCGCGATGCCCAGGTCGCCGCGCACCTGCACCTGCTCACCGCCGCTGCCGGCCAGCAGCAGCTGCCGGGCAGCCAGCGACCGTACGGCCTCGGTCAGCTCGTCGTCGGAGGGACGGGCCTCCAGGAAGTCCACGATCGCGTCCACGGCCGTCAGCTCGGCGATGGTGTAGGCGCCGAGCAGCACCGGGCCGGTGTGCACCATGTTCACCACGGCGGTGACCAGTCCCTCGGGTACCGCCGCCGCACCCGGCTGGTCCGCCGCGCCGGACGGCTGCGCGGTCACCGCGGGCCTCCCTCGGGGCGGGCCGGGCCCGGGAAGGCCACGGCCTCCTCGCGCCGCTCGCGCAGCACCCGGGCGGCGATCCGCGAGGGCGTCTGGGTGACCCAGACCTCGGAGCTGCCGAACAGTCCGCGCCCGCCGCGCCCCGGCAGCGCCCGTCCCAGCTCGGCGGCCGGATCTTCCCGTTCGGGGGGCGGGAAGCGGCCGGCCAGCTCGCGGGAGACGGCGGTGGTGTCGTCCGACTCCTCGATCCGGCGCAGCGTCGTGGTCAGCGCCCCGGCCACCGGTGCGGTCAGCGCGGTGGGCACCGCGACCAGCGGCGAGAGGTACATCGGGCGCCGCTCGGTCATCCGGGACAGGCCCCAGGGCCCGACGTTGCTGCCGGTGCAGCGGTAGACGACGTAGTCCATGAGGTGCCGCAGGTCGTCCAGGCTGGGCATCTTGCTGCCGCCGAAGGCCGCGGGCGTCTTCTCCAGCTGCACCCAGGTGCCGGTCGCGGTGCGGCCGTGCAGCTTCTCGCGCACCACGTGGCCGCGCATGCCGATGTCCGGGTAGCGCTTCTTGTCGATGTCGCGGTGGTGGCTGGAGATCCGCGGGTGGCTGCCCTTGCCCTCCCGCCAGCGGTCGTACAGCGCGGGGTCGTCCACCAGGACGTGGCCGCCGCACAGCACGTCGTGCAGCTGGGGCACCTGGAGGCCGTGCTCCTCCAGGTCGGAGAGGATCTGCGCCTCCTCGGGGCTGAGCCGGGAGACCGCGTGCAGCAGCCCTCGGCGGTACTCCCCGGCGCGGGCGGTGATCTGGATCATCAGCCGGACCCGCTCGCGCTGCCGGTCGGCCTCCCGTGCGGCGCGGCCCGCCGCGCCGGGCCGGCCGCCGTGGCCGCCGTGCCCGGGGCGCAGCGACGGCATCGCCGGATGCTTGCGCTCCATACCGGCCAGTACAGCACGGCGGGCGCCGTCCCGCAGTGCGGGGAGCGGCGCCCGCCGTCCGGCCGGGGCGGTCAGTTCCCGCTGCGGGCGGGCAGCCGCCAGTTCGGCCGCGGATAGTGACAGGTGTAGCCGTCCGGGTAGCGCTCCAGGTAGTCCTGGTGCTCGGGCTCGGCCTCCCAGAACGGGCCGACGGGCTCGACCTCGGTGACGACCTTGCCGGGCCACAGGCCGGAGGCCTCCACGTCGGCGATGGTGTCCTCGGCGACGCGCTTCTGCTCGTCGTCGGTGTAGTAGATCGCCGAGCGGTAGGCCAGGCCGATGTCGTTGCCCTGGCGGTTCTTCGTGGTCGGGTCGTGGATCTGGAAGAAGAACTCCAGAAGCGCACGGTAGTCGGTCCGCTCCGGGTCGAAGAGGATCTCGATGCCCTCGGCGTGCGTGCCGTGGTCGCGGTACGTCGCGTTCGGCACGTCACCGCCGGTGTAGCCGACCCGGGTCGCGGTGACCCCGGGGAGCTTGCGGATCAGGTCCTGCATCCCCCAGAAGCACCCGCCCGCCAGAACCGCCCGCTGTGTCTGCGTCGCCATCTCCGTCCTCTCCTCGCGTCTGGACTGCCGTTTCCCGGTTTCCCGGGTTCCTCCCGCAAGGATGTCAACGTGCCGGGGGGCCGCACGATTCCGCCCGGCCGGGCGGGACGAGCAGGCTCCACGGTCGGCGGCGCCCGTCGCTGACGGCGGCGACGCCCGCCTCGTCGTAACGGGCGGTGGCGAGCGACCACGTCAGGTTGCCGGCCATGAGGTGCCGCATGCCCTCCACGTAGTGGTCGACGTGCGCGCGGGCGGTGCGGTCCAGGCGCAGCCCGGCCAGCGCGCGCGGCAGGTCCGCGGCCAGGCGTACGAAGCGGGCGGTGCGGGTGTTGGCGAGCCGCGCGACGTGCGCGACCGCCTCCTCGACGCCGCACCCCTGCTCGGTGCGGTGGACCACGACGCTGTTGTTGACGTCGCCCGCGGCCAGCTCCTTGACCAGCGACACGATGTCGTTGACGAAGATCACCACGTCGCAGGTGATCTCGCGCATCTCGCGCAGCGCCGGGGTGCGGTAGACGTCGTCGGGCAGGCTGTAGCCGCCGCAGCGCTCGGTGAAGTCCAGGCAGGGCCGCACGCCTATGGTGTCGCGCCGGACGGTGAGGAAGTCCGCCAGGCCCGGCAGCCGCTCGGCGTTGCGGTGGTGGGCCTCGCCCTCGTGCGCGGCGAGGTAGGCGGCCCAGTGGTCGCGGAAGCGGATCTGCCAGTGCCGCGCGGTGCCGTCGGTCGAGCGCTCCCAGATGTCGCGGAAGGAGCGCACCAGCGGGCCGTCCGGTTCCGTCCCGGCCGCGGGTGCCCGCGGCTCCGGTGCCATGGTCGCGGCCAGGTCGGCGACCAGCCCGCGGATCCGCTCGGGCTGGGCGCCGAGCAGCCCGTCGAACTGGTCGTCGAAGATGAAGAACCAGGCGTTGAAGTCCGCCGACAGCTCCAGGTCGGTGGCTCCGGCGTCGGGGTAGAAGTAGGCCATCAGCCTTTCCAGGCGCAGCGCGTCGTACTCCGCCGTCGCGGTGTCGCCGGTCAGCAGGCCCATGCCCTGCGCCCATTGCAGGGTGTGCTGTCTGGCCCGCTCCGCGTGCGGGTTCAGCCGGGCCGGGAAGGGGATGCGGACGGCGGCGGTGCGCCGGGTGGGGTCGGCCGGGCCGGGGCGGGCGGGACCGGGGGGTGCGGCGACGGGCTCGGGTGACATATCGCCCTCCTGAGTGCCCGGCGCGCCCGGCTGCGCGGGCGGGCGCGGGTGCGATCGGCCTACGGATCTGCGTGCGGGGCGCGTGCGGGGGTTCGAGCGTAGGGGCAGCGGCCGCCGGGAGACCAGACCGCCTCGGGGCGCGCGACACGCGCCCCGCACGGCGCGGGCCGGCGTCAAGGGCGACGCCTCCGCCGAAGCGCGCGACACGCGCCCCGCGCGGCGCGTGCGGCCGGCGCTCCCCCCGAACGGGGGGGTGGGAGGGTACCGTTTTCTGCCCGGCCGCGCGGCAGGTGGCGCCAAGCCGGTGCAATAACTGCGGAGGGGGACGTCACCGCGTGACCGGGTGCGTACGCTGGACCTTCCGAGGACGCGTGACGGAGCCAACGCACGTTCAGGGGAAACGACATGGCATTCCGAGGGGACCGGCCGGGACGGTCGCGGCGGCTGCTGCTCGAACGCGAGGCGGAGACCACCGCGCTGGAGGGCCTGCTGTCCGACCTGACCGGCGCCGCACAGGGCGCCGAGGCGGCCGGCACCGGGGGCTTACTGGCCTTCGCCGGGCCGGCCGGGCTCGGCAAGACGACACTGCTGGGCGAGGTGCGCAGGCGGGCCGCGGCACGCGGCTGCACGGTGCTGTCCGCGCGCGGCGGCGAGCACGAGCAGGGCGTGGCCTTCCAGGTCGTACGGCATCTGCTGCAACCGCTGCTGGCGACCTCGACGGAGGCCGAGCACCGCCGGACGCTGGGCAGTTGGTACGACATCGTCGCCCCGGCCGTGGGCCTGGTGGCCGGGGCGAGCCACAGCGCGCCCGACCCGCAGGGCGTGCGCGACGGGCTCGACTGGATCGTCACCCGCTTCGCCGTCCAGCACGCCCCGTTGGTGCTGATGCTGGACGACGCGCACTGGGCCGACGCCGAGTCGCTGGCCTGGCTGACGGGTTTCGCGCCGCGGGTCACCGAGCTGCCGATGCTCCTGGTGGTGGCCTACCGGCCCGACGAACTCCCGCACGACGCGGCCGCGTTCGGCCGGCTGGCCGAGCGGCACGGATCGCGCACCCTGGACCTGGCGCCGCTGACGCCGGGCGCCGTCGGACGCATCGTCAGGGACACCCTGGGCGAGGACGCCGACGAGGCCTTCTGCCGGGAGACCTGGGCGGTGACCGGCGGCAACCCCTTCGAGGCGGTGGAGCTGGCCGCCCGGGTCGCCGACCGCGGGCTCAAGCCGCAGTCGGTGCACATGCCCGAGCTGCGCGAGATGGCCTCCGCCGTCAAGGGCGGCGGGCTCGTCGAGCGGCTGGAGCGGATGGGCACCTCGGTCGTCCGCTTCGCGTGGAGCGCGGCGGTGCTGGGCGCCGACGCGTCCCGCGGCCGGGCCGCGAGCGTCGGCGGGCTCGGTGAGGCGGAGTCCGCGGACGCGGTCGCCAGGCTGCGCGAGGCCCGTATCCTCGCCGACCCGGCCCGTGAGGGGCACGACGCGGAGGGCGGCCGGCTGGAGTTCTTCCACCCGTTGGTCGCGACGGCCGTCTACCGGGCGATCCCGGCGGCCTTCCGGGTCGCGATGCACGGCCAGGCCGCGGCGGTCGTGTCGCAGGCGGGCCTGGGCGTCACCGCGACCGCCCGGCATCTGCTGGAGACCCATCCGGAGAGCGACCCGTGGGTGGTGCAGCAGCTGTCGGAGGCGGCCCGCGAGTACCGCAGGGCCGGTGCCCCGGACGCCGCGCGGCGCTGTCTGGCGCGGGCGCTGCGCGAGCCGCCCGCGATGGAGGACCGCGCGCAGGTGCTGTACGACCTGGGCTGTTCCGCGCTGCTGACCGAACCCGCGATCACCGTCAACCACCTGCGGGCCGCGCTCGACGAGCCGGTGCTGTCGCCCGGTCTGAAGGAGGCGATCGTCTACCGGCTGGCGCAGGCGCTCGGGCACTGCGACCGGATGGCGGAGGCGGCCGAGACGGTCGCGGAGGCCGCGCGCTGGGCGACCGACGCGAAGACCCGGCTGCACATGCAGGCCGAGCAGTTCATGTGGAACGCCTTCCGGGCAGACGAGCGGGACTCCGCCGCCCGCTCCCGCAAGCTCACCCGGCTCGCCGACCACCTCACCGGCCGCGGCCTGGCCGAGCGCTACATCCTGGGGCTGCGCGCGTGGGACGCGATGGTGCGCGGCGAGCCCGCGCCGACCGCGCTGTACTGGGCCGAGCAGGCGCTCGGCGAGGGACTGTCGTGGACGGACGAGCGCTGGGGCTTCGAGGTCCCGGTGCTGGTGGCGCTCACCTTCATGTACTGCGACCAGCCGGGGCGCGCCGAGGAGCTGTTCAGCCAGGGCATCGTGGAGTGCCAGGACCGCGGCTGGCGCGGTGCGCACCTGTCGTTCGGCTGCACGCTGCTGGGCTACATCCGCTACCGGCGCGGCCGGCTGAGCACCGCGGAGTCCATGGTCCGCGACGGGCTGCGGATCGCCGACCGGGTCGGCCACCAGGTGCCCGCGCAGTACTTCGCGGTGGGCATCCTCATCGAGATCCTGCTGGCCCGCGGCCGGACCGCCGAGGCGCAGGAGCTGGCCGCCTCCTACCGCTACGGCGAGATCACGCCGAGCGCGGTGGTCTACCCCGACTCGCAGACCGTGTACGGCGAGCTGCTGCTCGCGCTGGGCCGCAACCGGGACGCCGAGTGGCAGCTCACCCGGGCCGGGGAGCGGCTGGACGCCCGCGGGATGCGCAACCCGGCGTGGTGCCCGTGGCAGCTGGACCTGGCCCGGGCGCTCGAACCGTCGGATCCGGTGCGGGCGGCGGCCGTGGCCGAGGAAGGGCTGAGCCGGGCCCGGCGGTTCGGCACGCAGTCGGCGATCGGGCAGGCGCTGCACGCGCAGGCCGTCGTCACCCCGCCGCAGCGGCGGGCCGCGGTGCTGGCCGAGGCGGTCGCCCATCTGGAGCGTTCGCCGTCCGGTTTCGACCTGGCGCGGGCGCTGTTCGACCACGGCGTGGCGCTGCGGCGGACCGGTCAGCCGCAGGAGGCCGCCGAGCAGCTGCACCGGGCCCTGGAGGGCGCGGTGCAATGCGGGGCGGAGGCGCTCGCGGCACGGGCCCGGGAGGAGCTGGACGCGACCGGGCTGTGGCCGCTGCAGCCGCGCAGCGCGGAGGCCGCGTCGCTGACCCTCCAGGAGCGCAGGGTCGCCGAGTGGGCCTCCACGGGCTGGAGCAACACCCGGATCGCGGAGGCTTTGGGCTCCACGGAGTCCGCGGTGACGCGGATGCTGTCGGAGATATACGTCAAGGCGGGCTGCGACCACACCGGTCTCGCGCGGCTGGTCGCGCGGACCGAGCGGTGGGAGCGCAGGTCCGGCGGCTGATGTCCGGTCACTTCCCGCTGCCGCCGGCCGGCAGCGGGAAGTGGCCGGTGGTGACGCCTGTCACCTGTCGTCGTCCTACGGAACGGTCCGAACGGGCGGCGGGCCCTTTCACCCCTGCTCGTCGTCCGGGCGCCGAGGCGCTCGCCACGGCGCCCGGACGGGTTTCCGTACGGCTCACGACGGCTCGTCAGCCGCTGCCGCTCTCGGCGTGGGCGCCGAGGAGATGGAGCCGGGGAACGGGCATCCGGTGGTTGACGGCGACGGCCGTGGCGCCGCGGGGGTGACGCCATCGCAGCAGCGCGCTGCGGTCGCCGGGCGAGCCGGCGAGCACCTCGGGCGGTCCGGCCGGGGGGAGTTCGCCGCTGATCTTGACGTCGAGGCCGAACTGCTCCGTCCAGAAGTACGGGGCCGGCCTGCGGACCGGCGCGGCGTCGCCGTGCAGCAGGGTGGCCGCGGCGGCCCGGCCCTGGTCGACGGCGTTGGTCCAGTGCGGGGTCCGCCGGGTGCGGCCGTCAGGGGTGCGCAGAGCCGCGACGTCCCCCGCGGCGACGATCCCCGGCGCCACCCGGCAGCGCCCGTCGACCACCAGGCCGCCGTCCAGCGGCAGGCCGGAACCGGCGAGCCAGTCGGTGTTGGGCAGGTCGCCGACAGCGGTGACGACCACGTCCGCCTCCAGCACCTCCCCGCCGAGGCGCAAGGCGTGCGGGCCGAGCGGGACGGCGCCCTCCGGGGCGAGCCGGAAGACCACCCCGCGGTCCCGGGCGGCGGCGACCGTGAAGCCGGCGAGCCAGTCGCCGAGGAACCGGGCGAGCGGCGGTTCGCGGTCGACGACCGTGACGTCGAGGCCGATCGCCCGGCAGGCCGAGGCCAGCTCCATGCCGAGGAAGCCGGCGCCGACGACGACGACCCCGCGTGCCCCCGCCAGACGCCCTGTCAGCTTCTGCGCGTCGTCGAGGGTGCGCAGGACCAGGTCCTCGTCGCCGAGCCGGCGGGCGCGGGCGCCGGTTGCCACGACCAGCCCGTCGTACGGGACCTCCTCACCGCCCGCGAGGGCCACCACCCGGCGCGCGGTGTCGAGCCCCACCGCCCGGCTCCCGGTACGCAGTTCGATGCCGTCACCGGGCTCCGGCAGCAGTACCGCGTCCCGCAGCGCCCCGCCCAGGTGCAGTTCCTTGGACAGCGGCACCCGGGAGTAGGGCCGGTGGGCCTCCTCGCCGAGCAGCACGAGCGAACCGTCGAAGCCCTCGGCCCGCAGGCTCTCCGCGGCGGTGAGCCCGGCGATCGAGGCGCCGACGACCACGATCCGGCGCATGGCGCCGCCCCAGCCGCCCCGGTGCTCACCGGCTCCCGGAGCGGGCGTCAGGCCGGCCGCGACCACGGCCCGCGCTCCTCGGCCTCCGGGCGGACGTGCGGGTCGAGCCGTTCCGGACGGGCCGGCGACGGGCCCTCGGGGATCTTCTGCGAATAGGGCTTGAGCGGCGGGAAGATTTTTCTTCCGCTGCCCGGCCAGAACGTTCCGCGAATCACTCTTCCTCCGAGTCCGGAACCTCGCTCCGTGGGTGGTCCCGGAACGATGGCGCGTGGACCTTAAGCCCACATTAGGCGCCCACCGGCCGTACCCGTTCCGGACATGCCCGGGGCCCCGGCCCTGGACCGGACCTGCCCGGTAACGCCCCGCGCGGGCCCGGCCGCACCGGGCCGGGCGCGGAGAATTCGGGTTCAGGCTGCGAAGACGTGGCGACCTCACGAATAGGCCGTGAAAAAGGCCGGAAAGAAGGGTTACCTGCTTCGGCCGAACATTATACAGCACCACCCTCCCCCGCATGTCGAACACAAGCGGAATAATTAATTCCGCGTAACCACCCGTAGCAAACCGAGGTGACCCGCGTAAGCGGACTAATAAGATAAGAACCATCCGTCGATCCCGCCCGCCCCGACTATTGCAATTCCGGACATATCCGCCGTTTCAGAGGAGAATCGGAAGTCGTGTCGGCACATGTGCGTTCTGCGGACTTCGCGCGGCAGCCATCCGAAGTCCGCCCCCCCACCCTCCAGGCACTCCTCGCCGGCCTCGACGTCATCGCCACCGGTGCGGGAACCATCGCAGAGCTCCGGGGCGACCCCGGCTCCGGGAAGACCTGGCTCCTGACCGCCCTCGCCGAGGAGGCGCAGCGACGGGGCATCAGAGTGCTCAGGACCTGTGGAGCCGAGTACCAGTCGGCGACGCCGTACCAGGGCATCGCCGACGCCCTCACCAACCCGCTGGGCGGTTCCGGGACGCCCTCGGCCGTCGATCCGGCGGCCCTCGTGCGCATCCTGGCCTCCGGCCCCTTCAGCGGCACGGAGGCCACCGGCACCGGCACCGACCAGCGCTGCGCGTTCCTGCGGGCCATGAACGCCCTGCTGCGCGACTGGTCCCAGGACGACGGCCTGCTGCTGATCATGGACGACGTGCACTGGGCCGACCCGGAGACGCTGGAGGTCGTCGACTACCTCCTGCGCCAGCGCATCACCATCCCGCTCTACCTGGTGATCGCCCAGCGCCCCCGGCAGGCCGCCCAGCGGCTGCGCGGCGCGCTCGCCCAGGGCGTGGAACACCGCACGGTCCGGCGGATCGAGCTCGCGCCGCTGACCCTGCGGGAGTCGGCCGCGATGGTCGGCATGGCGCCCGACGCCCCGCTGCTGCGCCGGCTGCACCGTGAGAGCCACGGTGTCCCCCTCTACCTCAACCCGCTCGCCCGCGCCGCGGCCCGGTCCGGCCTGACCGCGGGGTCCGGAGGCACCGAACCGATCCCCATGCGGGCCGTACCCGACGAACTCGCCACCCGGCTGCTCGCCGAGACCGGTCCGCTCACCCCGGAGGAACTGCTCGTCCTCCAGAGCGCCGCGGTCGTCGGCAGTCCCGTCGACAGCCGGGTGGTGGCGCAGGTGGCCGGCCTGGACGACCTGCGGGTCTGCCAGATCCTCGACACGCTCGACGCACGGGACCTGCTGCGTGCAGCGGTGGACGCGGCGGGTCTGACGTTCCGTCATCCGCTGCTCCAGCGGGCGGTGTACGAAGAGCTGGCGCCCTGCTCGCGGACCAAGGCGCACCGCCGGTCCGCCGAGGCCCGGATGCGTATCGGCGCCCCGGACCACGAGGTGGCCAGGGACATCGAGCACTTCGGCACCCAGCCGCTGCCGGAGGAGGCCGCGGTCCTGCTGCGCGGCGCGCAGCAGGTGCTCGCCGCCGAGCCGGCGGCCGCCGTGCGCTGGCTGCGGCTCGCGCTCCAAGGTCTGCCGCCCGGCCACGAGCGCGGCGAGGCCCTGCTGGCTCTGGCCGCCGCGCTGGCGTCGACGGGCGCTCTCAACGAGAGCCACGACGTCCTGCGCGAACTGTTCGACGTGGAGCGGGTCAGCCCGACCGGCATGCTCGGCGCCGCCGTCGATCTGGGCGCCCGCATCGGGGCGGCGCTCGGCCACTACGTGGAGGCACGGTCGATACTCGACAGCGGCGGGTCGGCCGGCCGGCGGCACGCACCGGCCGACGGCGGCGTCTCCGTCCTGCTGCTCCAGGGGTTCATCGACCTGCTGGCCGGGCGTCCGCCGGCCCGCGAGGCGGTCGACGAGGCGCTGCGCCTGGCCTCCCGGACGGCCGACCCCGCCGACGTGGCGGCGGCGTACGCCATGGACGCCCTGCACGCGGCGCTGACCGCCGGCCAGGAGCGGGCCGCCGCGGCGACGGAACTTGCCTCGACGGCTGTCGGACCACTGGTCACCAGCCGGATGGGGCACCCCGAACAGCTGGCCGCGCTCGGCTGGAGCCAACTGATCGTCGGCCGCCCGGCCTCGGCCGAACGGCATCTGACGCGCGGTGAGGCCGCGTTGCGCGCCACCGGCCAGGGCTACCTGCGGCCGGTCTTCCTGCTCGGGCTGGCGTTCAGCCAGATCGCGCTGGCCCGGCTCGACGAAGCCCGCGCGAGCGCGGCCGCCGCCGAGTCCGCCGCCGCCGCGGCGGGCCTGGAGGGCGGGCTGGCCAGGATCGTGGTCTCGGTCAGCGAGGTGCTCGCCGGCCTGGCCGGCGAGCACCTCGCCACCCGCGCCCCGCGCTTCGAGCAGGGCGGCCACTGGAGCCCGCTGGCCCGGCTGTGGCTCGCCGAGGCGGCGCAGCTCGCGGGGGACCACAACCTCGGGCTGGACCTGCTCGGCCTGCTCGCGGCGGACCCGACACTGCCGCAACTGCCGCCGTCGGTACGTCCGCGCGCCCTCGAACTGCTCGCGGGCGCCTCGGCCTTCAGCGGCCGGCCGGCCTCCGTGTGGGCCATGCAGGCGGCCGACACGACCGTCTCGGGGCTGGCGCAGACCAAAGCGTTCGCGCTGACCGCCGAGGCCCACCGGGCCCGGCAGAACGGCAGCAGCGAGCGGGCGGCGGTCCTCTACGAGGAGGCGGCCCGGCTGCTGGAGTCCGGTGAGGCGATCTGGGCCCGCGCCTGGGCGCTGACCAACGCGGCGGCCTGTCTGGAGAGTTCGGACGCGCCCTGGCGGGCCGAGAGGCTTCGGGCGACCGCCGAGGCGATCACCGGCCGCGCGGTCGACCCGGCCACCGCCGGCGTACCCCGCTTACCGGTGACCCCGCCGGTCCGGACGCACGCTCCGGCGCCGGAGTACCCGGCGGCCCAGGACCAGGGGCTCATGTCGGTCCTGACCGACCGGGAACGCGAGGTCGCGACACTCGCGGGGACCGGCCTGCGCAGCCGCGAGGTCGCGGAGCGGCTGCACCTGAGCCCCCGTACGGTCGACGTGCACCTGAACCGCATCTACCGCAAGCTCAACATCACCTCGCGCAGCGCGCTCGTACGCCTGGTGGCGAGCAGGATCTGACGTCCGGGGTCCGCGGCGCACGACGGCGGCGGGGTGCGTCCGGGGCCGGCCCGGGTGCACCCCGCCGCCGTCGGATCCTCCGGCCCGGACTACGCGAGGGTGATGGCACGCTCGGGGCACGCGCCGGCGCCGCGCCGGGCCTGGTCCTCCTGCTCCGGGACGACGTCGAAGTCGCCCTGCTCGTTGAAACCCTCCTCGGTGACGACGTACACGTCGGGTGCCAGGACGATACACATCGAGTGGCCCTGGCAGCGTTTGCTGTCGACGCTGGCTCTCATCTGCTGACTCCCCAAGGTGCCGGGACGGCCGGGCGGTTCACCCGAACGTGAGGTCGAGGTTGTGGACGCCGCGGGCCGGCGAGTAGTGGTGCACCGGCGTGCTGCCCGGGGTGAGCCGGTAGCTCGGGATGCGGCTGTGCCACTCCTCGATGGCGATCTGCAGGATGCGGCGTGCGACGTGCATGCCCAGGCAGCGGTGCGGGCCGATGCCGAAAGCCAGCTGGCGCGTGGAGTCGCGTTCGAAGTCGGTCTGGTGCGGGCATTTGAAGACCTGCGGGTCGAGCCCGGACATGCCCCAGGACAGGAGCACCCGGTCGCCCTTGCGCATCGTCACTCCGTGCCGCTCGACGTCCTGCGTGACGACCCGGCCGGTCGAGGAGACCGGGGAGCGGCGCAGCAGTTCCTCGACGATGGTCGGGATGCGCTCGGGGCTGGTGCGGACGACCTCCTGGACGTCCGGGTGCTCGGCCAGGTAGAGGAAGATCAGTCCGAGCGCCGAGGTGGTCGTGTCCAGGCTCGCGAGCATGGAGACGAACAGCGCGTTGACCATCTCGTCCTGGGTGGGCCGGCGGCCGTCGTACTCGGCCTCCAGCAGTTTGCTGATGACGTCCTCGCGGCCCTCGCTGCCCTCCGCCCGCCGGCGGTCGACGGCGTCGCTGAAGAACTGCCACAGCGGCTGGTTGGCCTGCCGCAGGTCCTCGTCGGTGCGGGCGTTGGGGATCCCCACGTGACGCAGCCAGTGCTTGTGGTCCAGCAGCGGTTTGAGGTGCTCGCGGCCGATGCCGAAGTTGATCAGGAACGCCTCGGCGGGCAGCACGGTGGCGAAGCCCTCGATGAACTCGGTGCGCCCCTCGGCGACGAGCGGCTCGATGGCGTCGGCGGCGGCCTGGCGCAGCTGCGGGGTGAAGTGGTTCACCACCCGGGGGTCGAACAGGTTGGAGAGGGTGCGCCGCCACTGGCGGTGCTCCTCGCCGTCGAGCTGGATCGGGATCTGCTTCACCGGGAACAGCTGGCGGTGCGGGATGACCAGCTCGGAGCTGGAGAAGATCTCCGGGTTGCGGGCCGCCCACTCGATGTCCTCGTAGCGGGTGAGTATCCAGAAACCGCCGCTCTCCTCGGAGCGGATGACCGGACCGAGCTCGCGCAGTTCGTCCCAGTACTCGACCGGGTCCTGCAGCCACGGCTGGTACAGGCTCCAGTGGCGAGCACGTTCCTCCGCCGTGGCGGGTGCCTGCCCGGCGCCTCCGCCCGCGCCCTCGACGACCGTCATTGTCGAAACCCCTCAAAGGTCGGTGCTTCGCCGTTGCCGTGGGCCGACGACCCGTGGTCGGCGAGATGTCCTGATCAGGCTCGGCCTCGGGACTAACGGTCGCCTTGCCGAGCCCTAAAGCCGGGCCCGGCGGAGTTCAATCGCGGGCAAGCGCGTCTTAAGCGCTCTCGTGAACCATGGCCCCCCGGCGGACGGGCCGACGCGGCGACATCGTTTCTTTCAGCGATGTCCACCCGCCGTTGCGTGGTCCGTTGACGCATCAGTCGGCAGGAACGGGGGACATCGCATGTCCGGTCTCAGCAACGATCTCGCAGCGCACACCTGCTCCAGCGGTACGGATTCCGATCCGCCGCCGGCCGGTCCGCCGGTCCTGTCGCGCAAGGCGGCCGTGCTCCTGGCGGTCGGCGCGTCGGTCGTGGGCCTCGTCACGGCCGTCCAGCTGGCCGTGCTGTTCCTGGGGGCGGCGCCCCCCAACACCGTCTCGAAGAGGTTCGACTCCGGGCTCCAGCGCTGGAGCCAGCCGTGGTTCCAGCAGAACTGGCGACTGTTCGCACCCGACCCGCTCATGGTCAACGTCCGCGTCCAGGCCCGCGCCCGCACCACCTCCGGCACGGTCAGCCCGTGGATCGACCTGAGCAAGGAGGACTACGGCTCCGGGATGCTGCACCACCCGTGGCCGTCCCGTGAGGGGCAGTACGAACTCGGCTACGCGTGGTTCGCGTACGCCCAGAACCTGACGACCGTGCGGAACGCGAACGGCGGCGCGGCCGAAACCGAGCTGCTGCAGAAGTACCTGGTCAACCTGGTGGTCGGCCGGCTGTCCTGGAGGGTGCCCGGGCCGTACTCGGCGGTCGAGATCCAGGTCACCACACAGCCCGACACACCTCCCGGCGGCAGGAAGCCCGCCGCCACGTCGAGGACGTTCCCCTGGTGGGCCGTTCCCGCCGGGACGGAGGTGTCCCGATGACGCCGCTGAACGCTCCCGCGCGCTGGTTCGCCGCTGTGACCACCCGCCCGTTCGCGCTGCACGGCACCGCCGCCCTGCGGATCGGCCTGGGACTGCTCTACCTGGCGTTCCTGCTGCGCGAGCTGCCGGCCCGCCATCACCTGTGGGGCCCGCACGCGGCATGGTCGCCCTCGATCGACCGCGGCTACGCCGACGCCACGCCCTGGTGGGGCTGGACGAAGCACTGGTACACGCTGGCCGCGACGGGGAACAGCGCCTGGTTCGAGATCTCCTACGCGCTGGCCGTCCTCGTCACGGTCGCCTTCACCGCGGGCTACCGCACCCGGCTGACGTCGGCGCTGTTCATGGTCACGGTGACCGCCGTCCACGGGCGGAACATCTTCGTGGTCGACCCCAGCGACGTCCTGCTCATGCTGCTGTCCGTCTACCTGGTCTTCACCGCGTGCGGGCGGCTCTGGTCCGTCGACGCCTTCCTCGCCACCCGGCACGCCGTCAGCCGGCCGGCCCGCGCGCTGTCCTGGCCCGGCGGGCACCGGTGCCCGCCGGCGCGGACCGGCGAGCTGGCCGAGGTCCGCCGACGCCTCGTCGTCCTCGTGCACAACTGCGCCGTTCTCGTCATCGGCTTCCAGATGTGCCTGCTCTACGGCGCTTCGGGCATGTACAAGGTCCAGGGGAAGACGTGGCAGGACGGTACGGCGATGTACTACGTGCTGCACATCCAGGGCTTCCGGCCCTGGCCGGGGCTGTCGGACTGGATGGCGGGCCACAGCCTCGCCATGGCCGTGATCGCCTACTTCACCGTCTTCGTCCAGATCGGCTTCGTGTTCACGGTGTTCCACCGGAAGCTGAAGTACGTCTTCCTGGCGGGCCTCGTGGCCATGCACCTGGGCATCGCGGTGGTGCTCGGCCTGCCGTGGTTCTCGGCGGTGGTCGTCACCGGCGACGCGGTCTTCCTGCCCGAGTCCTTCTGGCAGGCCGTCGGCCGTGCCGCGTCCCGCGCGAGGCCCGGCGCACGCCGCCGTACCCGGGTCCCCGCCGTCGTACCGGCGCGAGACGCCGACCCGGTGGTGTGAGAACCCCCGCGCCCGGCAGGCGGCTGCCGGGCGCGGGGGGGGGTGGGGGCGGCGGCTCAGGCCGCGGCGCCGAACCAGAGCTCCAGGGCGTGGCGCAGCCCGGCCGGGTCGCCCTCGGCGCTGTCGGCCCACGCGACGTAGCCGTCCGGGCGGATCAGCAGGGCCGGGGCCTCGATGCCCTCGGCCGCCTCGGCGGTGACCACGTCGACCCGGGCCGACCAGCCGGCGGCCGCCGAGAGGTCCGCGGCGCCGCCCGAGAGGTCCAGCAGCACGCCGCGGCCGCGGCGCAGCGGCTCGGCGAGAGTGGCGTGGCCGGACCCGGTCAGGGCGGCGCTGGGGACGGGCTGGCCGAGCAGCGGGTGGGCGGCGGGGGCGCCGTCCGGGCGGGGGATCGGGTAGCCGGTGGCGGTGGGCAGCTTCAGCAGGTAGTCGTTGACCGCGGTGAAGCCGGTGATCTCCTCGAACATGGTGCGCAGCGGCGCGGCGAGGCGCAGCGGGTGCATCAGCGCCATCGCGGCGCGGGCGTGCTGGGCGACCTGCCCGCCGACCGGGCGGCGCTCCGCCTCGTAGCTGTCGAGCAGCCCGGCGGGCGCCCAGCCGTTGATCTCGGCGGCGAGCTTCCAGCCGAGATTGACCGCGTCGTGCAGGGAGGCGTTGAGGCCCTGGGTGCCGGAGATGAAGAGCACGTGGGCGGCGTCACCGGCGAGCAGTACACGGCCGTCGCGGTAGGTGTCGGCCAGCCGGGTGCGGCCGCCGTAGCGGGCGAGGAAGTCGGTGCGCCGGATGTCGGGGGCCTTGCCGGTGACGCGCTCGACGGACTCGCGCAGCTCGTCCTCGGTGACCGGGACGTCGTCGGCGGGCGGCTCGACGTCGAACTCGATGGTCATCAGCCGCAGCACGCCCGGCCGCAGCGGCAGGGCGCCGAAGACTCCCTCGTCGGTCAGGCCGCCGCTGAACGCCTCGTGCGAGTCGGAGGCCAGCTCCACGTCGCCGAGGACGCCCCGGTAGGTCTTGCCCGCGCCGGAGAAGCCGATCCCGGCCAGCTCGCGCACGGTGCTGGACGGGCCGTCGCAGCCGATCAGGTAGGAGCCGGTGATCTCCTGCTCGCCCTGCGGGGTGCTCACCCGTACCCGTACGCCGTCGGCGTCCTGGGTGAAGCCGACGACCTCGTGGCCGGGGCGGATGTCGACGCCCAGCTCGCGGGCCCGCTCCTCCAGCAGCAGTTCGGTGCGCCACTGGGGGTGGGCGAAGGTGTGCTCGCGGGGGTCCACGGCGTCGACGTCCAGCCAGATGAAGGCGAAGGGGGTGCGGGGCCAGGTGAAGATGGTGTCGGCGGGGATGCGGTCGCGGATGCCGCGCTGTTCGAGGATCTCCAGCGACCGTCCGTGGAGAGCCATGCCGGCGGACGCCTCGATACGTTCGGTGCGCTTCTCCAGGACGACCGACTCGACGCCGGCGAGCGCCAGTTCGGCGGCGAGCAGCAGGCCGGTCGGCCCGCCTCCGGCGATCAGGACGGGCTGGCTCATACGGTTTCCTCGATTCGACACAGGTTTCTACCGTCGTGTCGATCCTGGTCTCGGGCGCTTAACGACCCCTTAAGCGCTGACCGCCGCAACCGGAGGTGGCCGGGCCCTCCCCCCGGGGAAGGGGAAGGCCCGGCCGGCTTCGGATGCGGCGGTGCGTGGGCGACCTGCGGTCAGCCCTTGCTCGGAGCCGTGTCCTTCGGTGCGGCCTGCGGCGCGGGCTTCGGCGTCCGGATCACCAGGAAGGTGACCAGTGCGGCGGCCGCGCTGAAGACCGTGCCGAGCGTGAGGGCGCTGGAGATGCCCTCGGAGAGGATGTGGTCGGCCTTCGCCAGGGCCTGGGCGCCTGCGTCCCTGGTGGCGTCACGGGTGGCGGACCCGAACCTGGTGATCAGGATCGCGATGCCGAGCGAACCGCCGATCTGCTGCATCGACTGGAGGAGACCCGCCGCGGCACCGGAGTCCTGCGGCGGTACGCCGGCCAGGATGGTGATGTTCAGCGGCACGAAGCTGAGGCCCGCGCCGATGCCGAAGAGCAGCAGCGGTCCGAACACGCCGGCCGCGTAGGAGCTGTTCTCGTCGATCTGGAAGCCCCAGATGACACCGCCGGTGATCAGCAGGTTGCCGGTCAGCATCAGCATCTTGGGGCCGAACTTCGGCAGCAGCTTCGGCACGAAGCGGGCGGTGAAGAAGAGGCCGAGCGCCAGCGGCAGGAAGGCGAAGCCGGTCTCCATCGGGTTGAGGTCGAGCACGTCCTGGAGGAACAGGGTCAGGAAGTAGAACATCCCGAACATGGCTGCCGACAGCAGCAGCATGTTGCTGTAGCCCGCGCTCCGGTTGCGGACGTTGAGCAGCTTCAGGGGCAGCAGCGACTGCTCGGCGCGCGTCTCGATGAAGACGAACGAGGCCAGGAGCAGCACCGCGGCGGCGAAGCACAGGAGTGCGGTGCCGTCGCTCCAGCCGTCGGTGGAGACCCGGATGAAGGCGTAGACCAGCGAGACCAGGCCCGCGGTCGACGTGGCAGCGCCGGGCAGGTCGAAGCGGCCCGGGTGGCGCGGAGGCTCCTTGATGAAGCGGGGGGCGAGCACCACGATCGCGATGCCGACCGGGACGTTCACGAAGAACACCCAGCGCCAGGAGGCCAGGTCCGTCAGCACGCCGCCGAGGATGAGGCCGATGGCCGCGCCCGCGCCGGAGACCGTGGAGTAGATGCTGATGGCCTTGGTGCGCGCGGCGTCCTGGAAATTGGTGACGATCAGGGCGAGGGTGCTCGGGGCGGCGACGGCGGCACCGACGCCCTGCACGGCGCGCGCGGTGATCAGGACGGTCTCGTTGCCCGCGAGACCGGCGGCCAGCGAGGCCGCGGTGAACAGGATGATACCGGCGATGAAGACCCGGCGCCGCCCGAGGATGTCACCGGCCCGGCCGCCGAGCAGCAGCAGGCCGCCGAAGGCGAGGGTGTAGGCGTTGATGACCCAGGCAAGGTTGGTGCTGGAGAAGTCGAGGCTCTTCTGGAGCGAGGGCAGGGCCACGTTCACGATCGTCGCGTCGACGATGACCATCAGCTGACAGGCCAGGATGACCAGCAGGGTGATCGTGCCCGTGTTCCTGGCTTCGTCGCCGTGGACGGGTGGCGTTCCGGAGGTCTTGGCTTGGGGGGCCGACGAAGTCGACATGGGTGTCTCCGCGGAGTGATGATGCAAGAGCATCAGTGGACCATTTAAGGAACAGTGATGTTCACTATAGGGGTGCCGGAATACCTTCGCAACAGATTCCGGCCCGCCCCGAACCAGGAGGACGTGATGAGCGCAGTGGTCGACCGGGATTCGCAACTCGCGCGTGCCGCGAAGGACTCCGGGCACGCCGGAACCAGACGCCGGGGCGCCGTGCTGGAGAAGGCGATCTTCGAGGCGGTCTTCGAGGAGCTACGGAACGTCGGGTACGGCAGGCTGACGATGGACGGCGTCGCCAGCCGTGCGCGCACCGGCAAGGCGGGCCTGTACCGCCGCTGGGACAGCAAGGAGACACTCGTCCTGGACGCGCTGCGCAACGTGCTGCCGATCCCCGGCGAGCTGCCGACCGAGAGCAACGTGCGCGACGACATCCTGATGCTGCTGCGCTGCATGCAGACCGCCCTCAACTCCGCCCACGGCGCCGTGCTGCCGGCCGCCGCGGCCGATGTCGAGGGCGGGTGCGCCCGCACCGTGCGCGACTGCGTCATCCAGCCCTGCCGCGAGATGCTGATGCAGGCGCTCGACCGGGGTGCCGCCCAGGGAGAGGTCCGGCCCGGGGCGATCACCGCGACGATGGTGGGCATCGGGCCCTCCATGCTCGTCGGGCGGGTCGTCACCGACGGCGCGCCGATCCCCGACGAGTACGTCGTCTCGCTGGTCGACGACGTGCTGATGCCGCTGGTCAGGAGCTGACCGGGCGCCGCGGACCGGCCGGGGCGGCTCAGGCCTCGGCCGGCCGCGGCCGAGCCTCGCCGAACCAGTACCCGAGCGCGGCGCGCAGCCCGGGGCCGTCCGTGCCCTCCGGGTCGACGAAGGCCGCGTACCCGTCCGGCCGCACCAGGAGCACCCCCGCGGGCAGGCCGTCGGCGGGCCGGGCCTCGACCGCGTCCACCCGGTCCGCCCACGGCGCGGCGGTGCCGCCCGCCAGGCCCAGACCCGAGGTGTCCAGGACCACGCCGCGCGCCGCCTGCAGGGTGTGCGGGACGGTGGAGGGGCCGTCCGGGGTCTCCAGGTCCACGTGCGGCACCCGGCGCCCGAGCAGCGGGTGCGGCGGCGTGCCGTCCGGCACCGGGTAGCGGATGCCCAGCGCCGTCAGCACCTCCACCAGGTACTCCCGGACCTCCTCGAACTGCAGCAGGCCGGTGAACAGCTCCCGCAGCGGCAGGACGTCGTCCAGCGGGTGCAGCAGGGCCTCCTGGGCCTGGGTGTTGAGCGTGAGCCGGGCGCCGACCGGGTGGCGCTCGGCGTGGTAGGTGTCCAGCAGGCCGGGCGGGGCCCAGCCCTGGACGGCCGCCGCGAGCTTCCAGCCCAGGTTGACCGCGTCCTGCACGCCGGTGTTCAGCCCCTGCCCGCCGAACGGCAGATGGATGTGCGCCGAGTCCCCGGCGAGGAACACCCGGCCGGCGCGGTAGCGCTCCGCAAGACGGGTCGCACTGCCGAAGCGCGACAGCAGGTGCCGCTCGCCGATCCGCACGTCGATGCCGATGACACGCTTGACCGCCTCCTCGAACTCCGCGGGCGCGACCGGCAGGTCGCGGCCGGGCGGGACGACGTCGAACTCCATCGTGGTGAGCCGGTGCACGCCCGGCTCCATCGGGATCTGCGCGAACAGCCCGCCCTGGGTGAGTTCGGGCATGTGGACGTTGCGGTCCGGGTCGATCAGCCGGACGTCGCCGGTGATGCCGTTGACGCTGGAGCCGGTGCCCGGGAAGCCGATGCCGGCGAGCTTGCGCACCGTGCTGGAGCCGCCGTCGGCGCCGACCAGGTACGCGCCCCGCAGCCGGTACGCGTCCTCCTCGGTGCGCACCTCGACGGTGACCCCGTCCTCGTCCTGGGTCATGCCGACCACCTCGTGGACCCGCCGCACGTCCGCGCCGAGCTTGAGCGCGTGCTGCTCCAGGCGCACCTCGATGTCCCGCTGCGGGACGCGCTTGGCGACCAGCGCCGGGTCGATGATGTCCTTCAGCTCCAGCAGGCCGAAGTTGTAGGTGCGGGCCTGGCCGTACTCGTCGAACCAGTCCAGGCCGCGCTGGCGGAAGGTCTCCAGCGAACGGGCCTGGAGCGTCTGGGCTCGCGACCACTCCGGCGCCTCGGCGAGCCGGTCGAGGACGACGACCTCGACCCCGTGCAGGCGCAGCTCACAGGCCAGCATCAGGCCGGTGGGGCCTGCGCCGGCGATGACGACCGTACGACTCATGGTGGGACTCCTCTGATGTTCGCTGACGGGTCGCGGACGGCTCCGGGCCACCGGCGCCGGAACGGTCCGGTGTCGGGGCGGTCCGGTGTCGGGGCGGCCTCAGCGGGGCGGGCCGAGGAGGCGGCGACGGGCCCCCATGAGGGTGAGCAGGACGTCCAGGAGCGCGTGCGGCACTCCGTAGCCGCCGCGCATGCGCAGCACCGCCCGCACGTTCCACAGCCGGGTCTCCGCCACGTGCCGGGGCGAGGCGTGGACGTCGTCGTAGGTGTGCAGCCGCAGGGAGGGCAGGTTGGCGCGCAGCCGCTCGACGTCGCCGGCCGGGATGATCTCGTCGCGCAGGCTCACCGTGCACGCCACCGGGACGTCGAGCGCGGCGAGTTCCTCGTCCTTGAGCACCCACCCGGCCAGCTCGGTCCCGAGCTCCCCGGCGGGCACCCCGGTCAGGTGCGCGAGGGTGTCGACGGTGATCCGGGGCAGTGCGCGCTGCCAGTCGGCGTCGGTGAAGAAGTCCTGGACCGGCGCGCCCGCCAGCACCAGCCCGCGCAGCCGCGGGTCGTGTCCCGCGGCGCGCAGCGCGAGGTGACCGCTGAAGCTCAGCGCCACCGCGTAGGTCTCCTCGACCTTGGCGCGCCCGGCGAGGGCGTCCAGCAGCGCGGGCAGCATCCGCCAGCTCTCGGCGTCGTAACGAAGGGTGTTCGTGCCCGTGCCGGGGACCTCGGTGACCACCATCGCCATGCCGAGCCGGTCGGCCAGCGCCAGCAGCGGGGCCCACTGCTCCTTGATGCTGACGATCCCTCCGCAGACCAGCAGCAGCGGCCTCGGGTCGGTGTCGGACAGACCGGCGGCCCAGGCGCCGACGTCACCGCCGGGCAGTTGCACGTCGACCCGCTCGATACCCGGCTGGGTGCGCCGCCAGCGTTCGAACAGCTCGGCGCAGCGGTCGAGGGCGCGCTGCCGGGGCGGACCGTCGACGTACGGGAAGCGTGCCATCGCGTAGCTGCGGATCGCCTCCGGCAGCTTGCCCTCGAGTTCCAGCTCGTCGCCGTCGCGGGACCACTCGTGGACCCACGAGCCGGGGCCGTCCCCGTCGGAGGTGATCTGCGCCAGGACCCGCTCGTAGCGCTCGGCGGGGATGTTCTGCGCCTTGGCGTGCACCACGACGAACTGCTTGAGCTCGGTGACGTCGTTCATGCGGTGCCTCCGGGGGCGGCCTTGAAGGACTCCAGGTCCTCCTTGGTCTCGGTGAGGATGTCGGCCGCCTCGGCGCCGTCGATGACGCGGTGGTCGAAGGCGAGGCTCAGCCGCATGACCGGTGCGACGGCCAGCTCACCGCCGCGCACCACCGGGCGGTCGGCGATCCGGCCCACGCCCAGGGTGACCGGGGTGCCGCCCACCGAGTGGAAGCCGTCCACGGCCCGGTGGCCGAGGGAGGTCACCGAGAAGGTGCCCATCCGCTGGGCCCGCTTGCCCAGCGGGCGCACCGCCCGCCGGAAGGCGGCCTGCGCGATCGGGCGGGGCAGCTTGTGCAGCAGCGGCAGGCCCGCGTACTGGGGCAGCCGCTCGGGGTCGGAGTCGCGGTAGTGCTCCAGTTTGTCCTGGATCTCGTCGAGGTCCGACCGGTCGAGGTCCGGCAGCACCGCGGAGAGCACGACCCGCTGCCCGCTCCAGGTCCTGTCCAGGGTGATCTTGCCGTGCGCCCCGGGGCTGGCCGCGACCTTCGGGAGCACCCCGCCGCCGACGGCGACATTGGCCTGCGGGTGGCGCACCATCACCCGGCCTGCGGTGTGCAGCACGTAGGCGATCACCGAGTGGCGCCGCCCGGTCTCCTCGGCCCGGTGACCGAGCACCCGTCCCATGTCCACCTCGGTGTCGAGGAACACCGGCGAGAAGGGACGGATCTCCTCCAGGAAGTACAGCGTGTGCCGCCGCTGCCGCGGGACCTGGGCGCCCGTCACCTCGGGACCGCCGTACGAGCGATGACGTCCACTGTCGTTCCTTCCTGAGCGTCGTGGCTCTGTCCGTGCGGGGCGGGCGGCGGCGCGTGGGCATCCGCCCCGTCGTCCGCCCTCCCGCTCACGGTCGGCCCCGCCCCTAAAGCCGGGCTTAGCAGTCGCTGCTGCGCCCGGCCGGGGCAGCCGGTCAGCCCACCTGCGAGAGCAGGGGCTGAGAGGTGCCGGTGAGGCCGAAGACGCCGGCGAGGATCTCGTACGAGCGCTTGCGGGCGGTGTGGTCGTGGATGAGGCTGAACGCCATCAGCTCGTCGGCGCCGGTCCGGGCCATGAAGTCCTCGGTCTTGCGGCGCAGGGTCTCCGGGCCGCCCACCAGGTGGCGGGCCAGACGGGAGGCCAGGAACTCGCGCTCGGCGTCGGTGTACGGGTACCCGGCGGCCTCCTCCGGGCTGGCGTACGGGCCGACGTAGCCCTTGCGCATGGTGATCGCGGCCAGCCCCAGGGTGGACCACAGCCGCTCGGCCTCGGCATCGGTGTCCGCGGCCACCAGCATCGAGGTGACGAGCGAGTACGGGCGCTCCAGCACGGCGGAGGGCTGGAACTGTTCGCGGTACAGCTCCAGCGAGGGAATACACGCGTCGCCGTTGAGGTGGGCGGCGAACGCGTACGGCAGGCCGAGGGCGGCGGCGAGCTGGGCGCTGGACGGGCTGCTGCCGAGGATCCACAGCGGCGGGTGGTTGTCGGCGGAGGCGGGCACCGCGCTGACCGGGCCGGCGCTGTCGAGGCCGCCGAAGTAGGACATGAGGTCGGTCAGCTGGCGCGGGAAGAGCGTTCCGTTGTGGGCGCCGGAGGGGCGTTCCAGCGCCTGCGCGGTCAGCGGGTCGACGGGGGCCCGGCCGATACCGAGGTCGATCCGCCCGGGGTGCAGGGCTTCCAGCAGGCCGAACTGCTCGGCGACCACCAGGGAGGAGTGGTTGGGCAGCATCACGCCGCCGGCGCCGACCCTGATCGACGATGTCGCGGACGCTATCTGCCCGACCAGGACGGCAGGCGCCGAGCTCGCCTCCCCCGCGCTGTTGTGGTGCTCGGCCACCCAGTAGCGGTGGTAGCCGAGGCGGTCGGTGTGCTTGGCCAGGTCGAGGGAGTTGCGGACCGCGTCCACGGGCGTCGAGCCGGACGGCACCGGGGCGATGTCGAGGACGGAGAGCAGGAAGGAGGTGTCAGGCACGCCGGGTTCCGTTCGTTCGGGTCTTGGATGTGGGTCATTGCGCGGGCAGGGACAGTGGTGGCCGCCGGCCGTCCGGACCGGGGGCGGCAGTGGGGGCCGGCAGGGGGTTCCAGGCGTCCTCCGCCCTGGGCAGGGCGGAGAGCAGCGCCTTGGTGTACGCGTGGGAGGGCCGGTGGAAGACCTCGTCGACCGGGCCGCTCTCCACCAGCTCGCCGTCGCGCATGACCAGGACGCGGTCGCTGAGGTGGTTGACCACCCCGAGGTCGTGCGAGATGAAGAGCAGCGACAGGCCGAGGCGTTCTCGCAGGTCCCCGAAGAGGTCGAGGATCTGGGCCTGGACGGACACGTCGAGCGCCGACACCGGCTCGTCGCACACCAGGACCTTGGGCCCGGGGGCCAGGGCCCTGGCGATGGCGACCCGCTGGCGCTGCCCGCCGGAGAGTTCGAGCGGACGGCGGTCGATCAGGAGGGGGTCGAGCCCGACCAGTTCGAGCAGTCCGGTGGCTTGGCCGCCGTCCCGGGACGGCAGGGCCTCGGCGACGATCCGCCGCACCGTCCAGCGCGGGTCGAAGGAACCGAGCGGGTCCTGCTGCACGAGCTGGATCCGGCCCCGCCGCTCGCGGCGCGCTCCCTCCGGGCGGCCGGACCACGGCTCGCCGAGCAGCCGTACCTCGCCGTGGTCGGGGGCCAGCAGGCCCATGACGATGCGCGCCACGCTGGTCTTCCCCGAGCCGGACTCGCCGACCAGGCCGAGGGTCTCCCCCTCGTGCAGGACGAACGAGACGTCGCGTACGGCGGTGTGGCGGCCGCGGCCGGTCGTCCGGAAGGACTTCGCCAGCTCCGACACCTCCAGCACCGGTGTGCCGGCTGCCTGCGCCGGGGCCCGGCGCACGGTCGGCGGTGGTGTCCAGGGGGCGTCCAGGCGCAGGCAGCGGGCGGTGTGGCCGGGGCCGGCCGAGACCGGTGCGGGCGGCTCGGTACGGCAGAGGTCGGTGGCCAGCGGGCACAGCGGCGCGTAGTGGCAGCCCCCGGCGCCCTGCGGCCCGGCGGTGTCCGGGGCCGCAGGCTCCGTGCGTGCGGGTCCCGCCAGCCGGTGGCCGCGGGTGTCGCCCGCGGGGACCGCCGCGAGCAGCCGACGGGTGTACGGGTGCGCCGGGGAGCGCAGCACCTCGCCGGTGGGGCCCTCCTCGACCACCCGGCCGGCGTGCACCACCATCACCCGGTCCGCCAGCCGCGCGACCACCGCGAGGTCGTGGCTGATCAGCAGGACCGCGGTGCCGGCCCGCTTCCGGGCTGCCAGCAGGTCCAGGATGCGGGCCTGGACGGTGACGTCCAGCGCGGTGGTCGGCTCGTCGGCGATGAGCACCTCCGGGCCGGCGGCCAGCGCGGAGGCGATCAGCGCACGCTGGCGCTGGCCGCCGGAGAGCTGGTGGGAGTACTGCCGGGCCCGGCGGGGCGCTTCGGGCAGCCCGACCTCCTCCAGCAGCGCCACCGCGCTGTCCCACAGTTGCCGCCGCGGTGCCGGCCGGTGGTTGCGCAGCGTCTCGGCGACCTCGTGGCCGACCCGCCGCAGCGGGTCGAGCGAGACCAGCGCGTCCTGCAGCACCAAGCCGATCCGCCCGCCGCGCACACTCCGCCACTCGCGCTCGGGCAGCGCCCGCAGGTCGGTGTCGCCAAGCTCCAGCCGGTCCGCGGTGACGGTGGCGGTCGGGCCGACCAGGCCGAGCAGAGCCCGTGCGGTGACGCTCTTCCCGGAGCCCGACTCCCCGACGATGGCGAGGCATTCGCCGGCGTGCAGGGTGAAGCCGAGGTCGTGCACGGCCACGGTCGGGCCGTGCGGTCCCGGGAAGGCGACCCGCAGCCCCTCGACGGCGACCAGCGGGACGGGGGTGTCAGTGTCAGGCACCGGGACTCCGCCCTTCGAAGCGCCGGCGCAGATCCCGGCCGACGACGTTGATGGTGAGCACCGTGACGGTGACGGCCACGCCCGGCAGGACCGCCGGGGCCCAGGCGATGTCCAGGAGGTCCCGGTTCTGCGAGAGCATCGCGCCCCACTCGGGGCTCGGCGGCTTCGGCCCGAGTCCGAGGAAGCTCAGCGACGATCCGGCGATGATGGCGGTGCCGACACCGACCGTCGCGAACACCAGCAGCGGCGGGACGGCGTTGGGCAGCAGATGGCGCAGGTAGATCCAGGCTCGCCGGCGGCCCAGCACTGTGGCTGCCTGGACGTATCCGGAGTCCCGGATGACCAGGGCCTGGCCGCGGGCGAGCCGGGTGAAGCCGGGGGTCAGGGAGCAGCCGATCGCCAGGACGGCGTTCCGGGTGCCGGGGCCGAGCATGGCGACCACCAGCAGCGCCAGGAGCAGGCCGGGGAAGGCCAGCAGGATGTCGGTCACCCGCATCACGATCTCGTCCACCACCCGGCCGCCGGCGGCGGACAGCACCCCGAGCAGCGTGCCGGCGACGACCGCGATGCCGGTGGCGCCCAGGCCGACGGCCAGTGAGGGACGGGCGCCGTGGACGATCCGGCTGTAGAGGTCCTGGCCCAGTTCGTCGGTGCCGAGCAGGTGCGCCTTGCTCGGGCCCTTGAGTGCGTCCAGCGGCTGGACGGCGTCCGGGGCCTGGTGGGCCAGCAGGCCGGGCCAGAGCACGGCCACCGCCAGCAGCGCCAGTACGGCCCAGGCGACGATCACGGTGACGGGCGGGCGGCGCCCGGTGACCCGGCTGCGGACCTGTCCGCGGGTGCGGATCCCGGTCAGGGCGCTCATGCCGGGCCTCCGAGCTGCGGGCGGGGACGGTGGGCGCGGCCGCGGGCCAGGACCAGCAGGCCGCGGCGCAGCGCGGCGAGTTCGGTGCGGGGATCGCCCTCGACGACCAGCAGGTCGGCTTCCAGACCGGCCCGCAGCCGTCCCGTCCGGTGGCCTATGCCCAGGGCGTCGGCGGCGGAGGAGGTGGCGGCGGCCAGGACGGCGGTGTTGTCGAGGCCGGCGCGCGCGAACCACTCCAGGCCGTCGACGTAGCGGCCGAATCCGGCGCCGGGGATGCCGGCGTCCGTCCCGGCCAGCAGCCGCACCCCCTGCTCGTACTGGTGCGTGACCAGGTCGAGCCAGGGCTGCACGCCGCTCTCACCGATGCGCCGGACGGACTCGGAGAGTACGGAGCTGAACGTCGGACAGACCGCGATGCCGTCGGCGGCGATCTGCTTGATCAGCTCGGCGGCGGCCCCGTCGGGCCCGCGGACGGGGCCGGGCGGCGGCATGAACGAGCAGTGCTCCAGTGTGTCGACCCCGGCGGCGAGGGCGGTCTTCACCCCGGCCGTGCCGTGCACGTGGGCGGCGACCTGGCGCCCGAACCGGCGGGCCTCCGCCACGGCCACCCGCACCTCGGACTCGGTGAACTGGGCGGTCCACGGGGCGGGTCCGTCGGGGGTGAGGCCGCCACCTGTTGCCATCACCTTGATGACGTCGGCGCCGGCCTGCACGTTGCGCCGGACCACCGCCCGGATCTCCTCCGGCCCGTCGGCCTGGCCGCCGAAGTACCAGCAGTGCCCGCCGGTCACGGTGACCGGCGCGCAGGCGGCCAGCACGCGCGGGCCGGGCAGCTCTCCGCGGGCGACGGCGTCGCGCAGCGCCACCGCCAGTCCGTCGCGGTCGCCGAGGTCGCGCACCGTGGTGACGCCGCTGTCCAGCAGCTCCTGGGCGCGTCCGGCCATCGCCAGCAGCAGGGTGCGGTCGTCGGAGGCGTCCAGCCGGGCCACCGCGTCGCTCTCCCCGCTCAGCGCGAGGTGCACATGGCAGTCGATCAGCCCGGGGAGGACGGTCGCCCCGGGGAAGTCGTGGACGGGCGTCTGCGGCGGGGCCTGGCGGCGGATCTCCTGGTACGTCCCCACGGACTCGATCCGCCCGTCGGCCACCAGCACCGCCCCGTCGGCGATGGCCTCGTCCACCGGGTCGGGCACCACCAGCTCCGCGTGGAGGATGTGGGCTGTCACAGCTGCGCCTCTCTCAGTCGGGGATCGACGACGCGGTAGAGCAGGTCGACGACGAGGTTGATCAGCACGAAAGCCAGGGCCGAGATGACGACCACGCCGGTGACCATGGGCAGGTCCCGGCCGGAGATGGCGGTGGCCATGACCCGGCCCAGGCCCTGCCGGGTGAACACGGTCTCGATCACGACCGCGCCGCTGAGCAGGGTGCCGACCGCCCAGCCGGAGAGCGTCACCAGCGGGATGAGCGCGTGCCGCAGCGCGTGCCGGGTCAGCAGCGCCGAGCGGCTGGTGCCCCGCGCCATGGCGCTGAGGGCGAACGGCTCGCGCAGCACGTTCTCCATGCCCTCGCGCAGCACCTGGGCGAACGGACCGACCATGCCGGCCGCCAGGGTGAGGGCGGGCAGCACCAGGCCGTCCAGCCCCGTCCCGCCGGTGGCGGGGAACAGGTGCCACCGGAAGGAGAGGAGCGTCAGGAGCAGGATGCCGACCCAGAAGCTCGGGCTGGAGCTGAGCACCAGCTCGCCGGTGGAGGACAGCGCCCGCAGCCACGGCCGGCGCCCGGCAGTCGCCAGGGCCAGCAGCAGCGCGAGGCCGAGGGCGAGGACGAAGCCGGCCAGGGCCAGCTGGACGGTGGGCCCGAGCTGGTCGCGGATGACGTCGCTGACATCGGCGTTGAGCTGGAAGGAGTGGCCGAGGTCACCGCGGACGAGGTGGCCGAGGAAGTCGCCGTAACGGACGATCAGCGGGTCGTCCAGGCCCAGGTCGGACCGGACCTGGGCGACGGACGCCGGGGTGGCGGCCGTCCCTCCCAGGACGATCTGGACCGGGTCGCCGGGTGCCAGCTGCAGCGCGCCGAACGCGAGGGTGGCGGCGCCGAGCAGCACCAGCACGGACAGCGCCAGTCGGCGGGCCAGCCACCGCAGCGTGCCCGTCACTGGCCCCTCCCCTTCGACACGTCGTAGAAGAGCGGGAAGCCGGTGGCGTCGGAGCGCAGCCCGGTCACGTCCTTGGCGAGCCCGATGAGGTAGTTGGGGACGTACACCGGCATGACCAGGGCGTGCTGGACCACGTAGTCCTGGACCTTGATGTACAGGGCGTTGCGGGCCTCACCGGCCGGTGCGCCGGCGGCGCTGCCCAGCCATCCGTCCAGCTGCGGGTCGGAGACCTGGAGGACGTTCATGCCGCCCTTGGTCGGGACCTGGTCCGATGCGAACAGGGTGCGCAGGATGTCGGGCTCGGCCCGGATGGTGCTGGAGTCCCAGATGTCGGCGTCGGCGGACATCACGCGCGTGGTGTAGCTGCCGGTGTCCAGGCCCTGGCGGTCGATCTCGATGCCGACCTTCTTGGCGTCGGCGACGATGCCCTGACCGAGGATGTCCCGCTGCTCGCGCAGCAGTTGGGTGGCGAACGGCCATGCGAGGGTGAGCCGCTTGCCGTCCTTGACCCGGTAGCCGGCCGAGTCCTTCTGCTTCCAGCCGGCCTCGTCGAGCAGCTGGTTGGCCACGGCCGGGTCGTAGGTCCAGCTCTTCTCCAGGTCCTTGGCGTAGCCGACGGTGCTGGGGCCGAGCACGCTCCAGGCGCGGGTGTACTGCTTGAAGTACACGCTGGAGACGAGCTGGTCGAGGTTGATCGAGCGCTGCAGCGCGGTACGGACCTTCTCGTCTGCGAGCGGGCCGCGGTTGCTGTTGAAGTGCAGGGTGTACACGCCGCCGGGCGCGTCCGTCTTGACGACCTGGTACTTCGGGTTGGCCTTCACCCCCGCCGCGCGGGAGGGCGACAGATCGGCGATGCCGTCGAGCTGGCCGCTGGTCAGCGCGCCGATGCGGACGGAGTCCTCCTGGATGAACTGGAAGCTGATGCCGTCGAGGTGGGCCGCGCCGGTGTGCTGGGCGGAGGCCGGGCCCCAGGCGTACGCGGGGTTCTTGGTCAGGTCCACGCGCTGCTTCTTCGTCCAGTCCGCGAAGCTGAACGGGCCCGAGCCGATCGGGTGGGCGCATATCTCGCCGGCGTCCCGCTTGAGCGAGGCGGGCGACTGGATGCCCAGGTAGGCGGTGCTGAGGGCCTGGAGGATCGGGGTGTACGGGCGGGACAGGCGTATCCGCACGGTGTGCGGATCGACGACGTCCGCGCCGGCGAACGGGCCGAGCAGGCCGACGGCGTACTGGGACTTGGTCCTGGGATCGACGGCGTGGTCGAGGGTCGCCTTGACGGCGGCGGCGTCCAGCGGTGTGCCGTCCTGGAAGACCACCCCGGAGCGCAGGTGGAAGGTGTAGGCGGTGCGGTCCTTGGAGATCTCCCAGCTCTGGGCCAGCCAGGGCTTGACCGTCCCGTCGGACGTGAAGTCGACCAGCGAGTCGAAGACGTTGCGGTCGATCAGTGCAGCCACGTCCAGCGGCGTGACCTGCGGATCCAGGCAGGACGGCTCGGTCTCGAGGGCGAACTTGAGGGTGCCGCCGGCGGTGGCCCCGGACGAAGTGGTCGATCCGGAGCTGCCCCCACCGCAGGCCGCCGCCGCGGGGGCGAGGAGCAGGACGGCCGAGGCGAGCAGGGCCGCGTATCTCGGCCGGCCGTGCCGGCCTCCATGTCTGCGCGTGCTCGCGCGGGTGGGCACGGTCGGGCTGTGGGGACTCGGGGTGTGGGGATAGCGCAAGGTTCCGTCTCCTCGTGCGCGTGGCTGGTGGATGAGAGCGCCGCAGGGTCGTCCCGACGGTGCCGGCGGTTCGTGGCGGCACTCTGTCCCCGGCCTCTAAAACGGGCCTTAACAGGCCACGCGCGAACGGGGGCGCGAACGAGGGGCAGATGTGCGCGGGCGTCGGGTGCGGGCACGGAGGGGTCAGCTCGCGCGCAGGAGGTCCAGTCGGCCGTCGTCCAGCAGGATCGAGCGCTGGAGGTCGCGCAGCGCCCGGCCGGGCTCGATGCCCAGCTCGGAGTTGAGGGTGCTGCGGACGTTGGCGTAGGCCCGCAGCGCGTCGCTCTGCCGCTCCGAGCGGTACAGGGCCAGCATCAGCTGCCGGTGGAAGGCCTCGCGCAGCGGGTGTTCGGCCGTCAGGCTGTAGAGCTGGCCGACCAGTTCCCGATGGCAGCCGAGTTCGAGGTCGGCGTCCGTCCGCATCTCGATGCACTCGAGCCTGGCCTCTTCGGCCCAGGCCGCGAAGGAGTTGACGGTCTGGCCGTGCCGCAGCTCGCTGAGCACCGGGCCGCGCCACAGCGTCAGCGCCTGGCCCAGCACCGCGGAGGCCTCCTCGTGGCGGTTCCGCTTCATCGCGGTACGGCCACGGGCCACCAGCTGCTGGAACTCGTGGACGTCCAGCGTGTCATCGCCGAGGCTCAGCAGATAGCCGGGCGAGTGGGTGGCGATCGGGTTCTCGGGCCGGTCGGGCCGGTCGAGGAACTTGCGCAGCTGCGAGACGTACACATGGAGCGCGGCGGTCGCCCTCCTGGGGGCCTGCTCGCCCCACAGCTCCGCGGTGAGGTGGGACACGGTCACCACCTGGTCGACGCGGATCAGCAGGACGGCCAGTAATGTCTCGATCTTGCGTGCGGACACGGCGGAGACTGCTTCCCCGTCGCGCACCCGCAGACTTCCCATGATTTCGTAGCGCATCGAAGATTCCCCGTCTCTTCGTCCAGCTTTCGGGACGCGCCCTCCCGGACGCCCTTCAGCGCGAGAGGCTCTGGTACTGCCCGTCGTGGTAAAGCAACGGACGGCCGTTCTCGCGGTACTCGGTGTGCCGTGGCTCGGCGATCACGAGCGTGTGATCACCGGCGGACACCCGGTCGACCACCCGGCAGACCAGGAGTGCGAGCACGTCCGACAGCACCGGTACGCCGTAGGGCCCCGGCTGCCACGCGGTGGGCGCGGCGAAGCGGTCGATGCCGCTCCGGGCAAAGGTCGCGGCGACTTCGCCCTGCTCCTCGGTGAGCAGGTGAACCGCGACGTGGTCGGCTGTCGCGAACGCGGGCCAGGAGGAGGCGGTACAGCCGAGCCCGAAGGACAGCAGCGGTGGATCCGCGGACAGGGACACCACCGATGTGGCCGTGAATCCGGCCGGTGCCTCACCACTGGTCGTCACCACTGCTACTCCAGTGGCGTGGTGCCGGAGCACCCGTCGGAAGACAGCACCGCTCACTGGTGCGTACATCACCACTTTCCCTCAATTCGTAGCGCACATGACAATGCCCTGCTATTCCCAGCAGGGCATCGTCGCCTGTGACTTCAGCTTCTCTCGGACCCCGGTGGTCCCACATCTGCGAAACTACTTACGTACCGGTGTGATCTGAGTAACCTTCGCTGCGCCCCGGTGGTCAGCCGGCGGCGAGTTCCTTGCCCAGATGGGCGACCAGCCCGGCAGGCGTCGGGTGTTCCAGCACCACCACCGGGGGCAGGTCCAGCGCGGTTGCCTCGCACAGCCGGTTGCGCAGTTCGAGGGCCGTGAACGACGAGAACCCGCTGTCGACGAAGGACAGCCCGAAGTCCAGACCGTCCGGGTCGCCGTGACCCAGCACCTCGGCGGCCAGGCCGCGCACCAGATCCTCCAGCACCTCCCGCCGGCCGTCCTCGTCCAGAGCGCCCAGCCGCTCCCGCAGCCGGGCCGCGGCTCCCCCGGCCGAGGGCTCCCCCGGCGCGGCCGCCGGCGCCGGCCCGGCCTCCGCCAGCGCCGACAGGAGCGGGACCGGCCCGTCCTCGGCGAGCGCGGCCCAGTCGAGGTCCAGCAGCGCCTGCGGGACGGCGACGCCCGACAGGTCGACCCGGCCCAGCAGCGGTTCGGCTTCTGTCTGCCGAAGCCCCGGACGCACCCAGTCCTCCTCGCCCGTCCACGGGCCGCGGACCACCACCGTCCCGGGGAGCCCGGCGGCCCGGCGGCGCGCCACCGCTGCCTCCGCGTACGCGGCTCCGGCCGCCTCACCTGCGGTGCCCGGCTCGCCCAGCACGCCGACGGTACGCGCGAACAGCAGGAAGACGTCCAGGTCCAGCCCGGCCGTCGCCTCCTCCAGTGCGCGCAGCCCGGCGACGGGCCGGCTCAGACGCACCAGCCTGCCCTGGCGGTTGCCCGGGTCCGCTTCGCGCGGCCCGCCACCGGTGTGGATCACCGCGGTCACCGGCTCCTGCGGCGGAGCGACGGCCAGCAGCGCGGCCAGCACACCCGGCTCCGCCGGGTCCCCCGATCCGGTCGCCACCGCCACACCCGCCGAGGCCAGTTCCGCCGCCAGCGCCTCGCCGGGGGCGGACGTCAGCAACAGCCTGCGGGCGCCGAGGCCCACCAGCCAGCGCACCACCGGGTCCGGCCCCTCGCCCGCCACCAGCACGGTTCCGCCCGGCCGCCACGCCGCCGCCGCGGATCCCTCCGTCCCGGGCGCCCGGACCAGCCGCCGGGCGAAGACGCCGTCCGGGCGGACCGCCAGCTGGTCGATGCCCGGCGCCTCCCCGGCCAGCACCCGGGCCAGCCGGCGCTCGGCCGCCTCGTCCGGCGCACCCGCCACGTCGACCTGGCCGCCCGCGTGCAGCCGCGGCTCGGTGAAGGCCGCCGTCATCACTCCCCGTGCCAGGGACTGCTCCACGTCCGGGGTCTCGCCGGCCACCGACACCGCACCCGAGGTGACGCACCACAGGGGCACGTCGAGGGACATCTCGCCCATCTGGTGCTCCAGCATCAGGGAGGTCACCAGGCCGCCCGGCAGGGACGGCTCCCACGGGTGGGCAGCGGTGTCCAGTGCCAGCAGCGAGAGCACGCCGGTGATCTGCGCCCGCTCCGCCTCGACGGCGGTCACCAGCCGTTCCAGCATCACCGCGGGCTGGTCGTGGGCGCGCCCCAGCTCCACCCGCACCACCTTGCCGCCGCCGGCGGCCAGCACCCGCTCCGCGGCGGCCGCCCACGGGTGGCCGGCCGCCGCCTCCGGGACGACCAGCAGCCAGTCGCCCGAGGGACCTGCCGTACCGCTGTCCACCGTCGGCTGCCACCCGAGCCGGTAGCGCCATCCGGCGCTGCGCCGCCGGCCGGACAGGGCGGGGAGCAGCCGCTCCAGCGCCTCCCGGCCCGCCGCGTCCAGCCCGAGGGTCGCCGCGAGGCCCGCGGTGTCCCCGCCGTCCACCAGGCCCCAGAAGCCGTCGTCCTGCGACTCCGCCGCCTCCGCCTGCCGGCGCGGCGCGTCCAGCCAGTAGCGCCGCCGCTGGAACGCGTACGTCGGCAGTTCCGCGCGCAGGTCCCGCGCGGGCCCCGGCAAGCCGGCCCTCCAGTCCACGGCTCCGCCGCGCACCCACACCTGGGCGAGCGCGTTCTGCACCGACACCGGCTCGGGGCGGTCGCCGCGCAGCAGCGGTGCGAGCAGCGCCGGATCGGCTGCCAGGGCGTCCCGGACGATCGCGGTGAGCACCGCGTCGGGCCCCAGCTCCAGGAAAGCGTTCACGCCGCGGTCCGCCAGGAAGCGCACGCCGTCCAGGAACCGCACCGTGCCACGGATCTGCTGCGCCCAGTAATCCGGCGAGCGCAGTTGCTCCACGGTCGTCGCCACACCCGTGACGTTGGAGACCACCGGGATCGACGGCTCGCGGAAGTCCAGCCGCGCGACGGTCTGCCGGAACTCCTCCAGCACGCCGTCCATGTGCGCCGAGTGGAAAGCGTGGCTGACCTTCAGCCGCTTGGTGCGCCGCCCCGACGACCGCCACCGGGCGGCCACCTCGGCCACCGCCACGGCGTCACCGGACACCACCGTCGCCTGGGGGCCGTTGACCGCGGCGATCGCGAGCACGCCCTCGGAGCCGGCCAGCAGCGCCAGCGTCTCCTCCTCGGTGGCCTGGAGCGCCACCATCGCCCCGTCGGCCCGTGCGGACTGCATCAACCGGCCGCGCACCGCGACGAGTTCGGCCGCGTCGTCGAGGGAAAGCACCCCGGCGGCATGGGCCGCCGCCACCTCGCCCACCGAGTGCCCGAGCAGATAGTCCGCGGTGACGCCGCGGTGCTCCAGCATCCGGTACAGCGCCGTCTCGACCGCGAACAGCGCGGCCTGCGCGTAGTCGGTCCGGTCGAGCAGTGCCGCCTCGGGCGAACGCGGCGCTGCGAACAGCACGTCGAACAGCGGGTGTTCCAGGTGTCGGTCCAGCCGCTCCGCCACTGCCTCAAGCGCGCGGGCGAAGACCGGCTCCTCCGCGGCCAGTTGACGCCCCATGCCGAGCCGCTGGCTGCCCTGCCCGGTGAACAGGAAGGCGGTCGCGCCGTCCGGGCGGCCGTGGCCGTGCCCTTCGACGACGCCGGGGCCGGCGCCGTCCCGGGCCAGCGCCCGCAGCGCGCTCAGCCGCCGGTCGCGGTCGGCCGCCACGACGACCGCGCGGTGGTCGAGTTCCGCCCGGCCCGCGAGCACTCGGGCCACCTCGGCCTCGGTGACGTCCTCCCGCCCTGCGACGTACTCCGCCAGCCGCTCGGCCTGCTCGCGCAGGGCCGCCGCGGAACGCGCCGACAGCGGCCAGGCGGGAGCCGCGCCGGTCCCTTCCTGCTCGCCGTCGTCGGTGACCGCCGGCGCCTCCTCGACGATCACATGGGCGTTGGTGCCGCTGATCCCGAACGAGGACACCCCCGCCCGGCGCGGACGCCCCGCGTCCTCCCACGGCGCCGGCTCGGTGAGCAGCTCGACCGCCCCTGCCGTCCAGTCGACCTGCGCGGAGGGCGCGTCGACGTGCAGGGTCCTCGGCAGCGTCCGGTGGCGCATCGCCATCACCATCTTGATGACTCCCGCGACACCGGCCGCGGCCTGGGTGTGGCCGATGTTCGACTTGATCGACCCCAGCCGCAGCGGCCTGTCCTGCGGCCGGCCCTGCCCGTAGGTGGCCAGCAGAGCCTGCGCCTCGATCGGGTCGCCGAGCGTCGTGCCGGTGCCGTGCGCCTCCACGGCGTCCACGTCGGCCGGTTCCAGCCCCGCGTCGGCCAGCGCCTGCCGGATCACCCGTACCTGGGACGGCCCGTTGGGCGCGGTCAGCCCGTTGGAGGCGCCGTCCTGGTTCACCGCCGTCCCGCGGATCACCGCGAGCACCGGGTGGCCGTTGCGCTGCGCGTCCGACAGCCGCTCCAGCAGGAGCAGCCCGGCCCCCTCCGAGAAGCCGGTGCCGTCCGCGGAGTCCGCGAAGGACCGGCAGCGGCCGTCCGGGGAGAGGCCGCGCTGCCGGCTGAACTCCACGAACAGCCCCGGGGTGGACATCACCGCCACCCCGCCCGCCAGTGCCAGGTCCGTCTCACCCTGCCGCAGTGA
This sequence comes from Streptomyces sp. NPDC021224, assembly GCF_044332905.1. Lineage (NCBI taxonomy): Bacteria > Bacillati > Actinomycetota > Actinomycetes > Kitasatosporales > Streptomycetaceae > Streptomyces > Streptomyces sp. NPDC021224. Next base: position 162,494 of record NZ_JBIRPW010000018.1, read on the forward strand.
CCGGCTCGCCAGGTGCATCGCCACCAGCGAGGACGAGCACGCGGTGTCCAGCGTCACCGCGGGCCCCTCCAGCCCGAAGGTGTACGACACCCGGCCGGACGCGACACTGCCGGCGCTGCCGTTGCCGAGGAACGCCTCGTACTCCTCCGGGGCCTGCCCGAAGCGGCCCGCGTAGTCGTCGTACATCACGCCCGCGAAGACGCCCGTCCGGCTGCCGCGCAGGGACGCCGGATCGACCCCGGCCCGCTCGAACGCCTCCCAGGCCGTCTCCAGCAGCAGCCGCTGCTGCGGGTCGGTCGCCATCGCCTCGCGCGGGCTGATCCCGAAGAACGCCGGGTCGAAATCGCCCGCGTCGTGCAGGAACCCGCCCTGGCGGGTGTACGACGTACCGGCGCGATCCGGATCCGCGTCGTACAGCGCCTCCAGGTCCCAGCCGCGGTCCGCCGGGAAGCCCCCGACCGCGTCGACCCCGCCGTCGACCAGGCGCCACAGCTCCTCCGGGCTGCCGACCCCGCCCGGGAAGCGGCAGGCCATGCCGATGACCGCGATCGGCTCCTGCCGTCCGGCCTCCAGCTCGACCAGCCGCTGACGGGTCTTCTGCAGATCGGCCGTCACCCACTTGAGGTACTCGACCAGCTTGTCCTCGTTGCTCTCTGCCATGCTGCACAGCCCTCCGGGCGACGTTCGACGGGTCTGCCTGCTGTTCGGTCTGCGTGCGGTCCGGTCAGCTGCCGGCCCGGCCGAGCTGGATGTCGATGAAGTCGAAGATCTCGGCGGCCGAGGCGTCCCGGAGGCGGGCCTCGGCGTCCTCCTCCTCGGGCGCGGCCGGGCCCTGCGCCTCGTTCCATTTCAGCAGGACGTTCTGAAGCCGCGCTGTGATCGCCCGCCGGGTGTCCGGCTCCGACGGCGCCACCACGGCCAGGCTCGCCTCCAGCCGCTCCAGCTCCGCCATCGCCGCCGCGACCGCGGCCTCTGCCGGGTCGACCGGCTCCGGGGCGACCGAGTCCCGGACGAACGCGGCGAGCGCGGCCGGCGTCGGGTAGTCGAAGACCAGTGTCGCGGGCAGCTTCAGCCCGGTCGCCGCGTTCAGCCGGTTGCGCAGCTCGACCGCCGTGAGCGAGTCGAAGCCGAGTTCCTTGAACGCCCGGTCCGCGTCGACGCCGTCGGACTCCGCGTGTCCCAGCACCGCGGCCACCAGGCCCCGCACCAGGTCCAGCACCAGCGCCGTCTGACCGGCCGCGTCCAGCCCGGCCAGCCTCGCCGGCGTCAGGGCCGAGGACTCCGCGGCCCCCCTGCGGCGCGCCTGCACCAGCCCGCTCAACAGCGCCGGGAGCGTTCCTTCGACGCCCCGGGCGTGCAGCGCCGGACGGCTCAGCTCCACCGCCACCAGCGCCGCACGGTTCCCGACCGCCGTACGGTCCAGCGAGCGGTCGAACAGCTCCAGGCCCGCCTCCGCCGACAGCGGCAGCAGACCGCTGCGCTCCACCCGGGCCAGGTCCGCGGCGTCCAGGTGACCCGTCATCCCGCTCTCCTGCTCCCACAGTCCCCAGGCCACCGCGGTCCCGGCCAGCCCGCCGGCCCGCCGGTGCCGGGCCAGCGCTTCCAGGAAGGCGTTCGCCGCGGCGTAGTTCGCCTGGCCCGCGCTGCCGCTCACCGCGGCGAAGGAGGAGAACAGCACGAAGGCGGCGAGGTCCAGCCCCTCCGTCAACTCGTGCAGGTGCTGGGCCGCGTCGGCCTTCGGGCGCCACACGGTCTCGAAACGGTCCGGGGTGAGTGACTCGAACACCCCGTCGTCCAGCACACCCGCCGCATGCACCACCGCGGTCAGCGGGTGCGCGGCCGGCACGGACGCGACGATCCCCGCCAGTACGTCGCGGTCGGCCACGTCCCCCGCGACGAGTTCAGCCGAGGCGCCGAGCGCGCTCAGATCCTCCAGCAGCTGTCCGGCGCCCGCGGCGTTCGGCCCGCTGCGGCTGATCAGCAGCAGCCGGCGAACGCCGTGCTCGGCCGCCAGATGCCGGGCGACCAGGGCGCCCAGCGCACCGGTCGCCCCGGTCACCAGCACGGTGCCCTCCGGATCGAGTCCGGCGCCGGCCGGCGCCGTCGCCGCGCCCTGCTCCGGCACCACGGCCGCCAGCCTCGGCACGTACGCGAGCCCCTCGCGCAGCGCGAGTTGCGACTCCCCCACCGCCAGGGCCGCCGGAACGGCCTCCAGGCTCGCAGCGCCGCCGTCCACGTCCAGCAGCACGACGCGGTCGGGGTGCTCGGACTGCACCGACCGCAGCATGCCCCACAGCGGCGCGTGAGCGAGGTCCGGCACATCCTCCGCCGCACCGACGCCGATCGCCCGCCGGGTCACCACGACCAGCCGCGCGGCGGTCAACGCCGGTTCGCCCAGCCACTCCTGGACCAGGGCCAGCATGTCGTACGCGGCCGTGCGGGCGCCCTCGAAGCCTTCCGGCCCCTGCCCGCGCGGGACTCGGGTGACGAACACGGTGTCCGGTGCGGGCGCACCCGCCGCCATGGCCGCACGCAGTTCGGCGAGGCCCGCGAAGGCCGGCGCCGCGCCGAGCCCGGCAGCCAGGCCGAGCGGGTCCTCCCCGAGGACGGCCGACAAGCCCGCCCCGGCACCCCCGTCGGCCCGCGCGGGCACCCAGTCCACCGCGTACAGCGGGTGGGCGGCCGGGCTGAGCGCGGCGAGCTGGGCGGTGGTGGTCTCGCGGACGGTGAGGGCGTCGGCGGTGACGACGGGGGTGCCGGTGGGGTCGGTGGCGGTGAGGGCGTGGGTGTTCTCCCCCGTGGTCGTCCAGTGGACGTGCAGGGTGGTCGCGCCGGTGGCGTGGAGGGTGACCCCGCTCCACGCGAACGGCAGCAGTACGGACGGCCTGGCCCCACCCTGCGCGGCGGCGTTCTCCTCCTCGGTGAGCAGGAGGGCGTGCAGGGCGGCGTCCAGGAGAGCCGGGTGGATACCGAACCCGGCGGTGTCCACACCCTCGACAGGCAGGGTGATCTCGGCGGAGACGTCCCCGTTGTGGTGGCGCCACGCAGCACGCAGGCCCTGGAACAGCGGCCCGTACTCGTAGCCCCGGGCGGCGAGACGCTCGTAGAGACCGTCCACATCAACAGGCCGGGCGTCGCTCGGAGGCCATACCGACGCGTCATCGGCCACTTCCGCAGTCTGGACGGTGAGGCGGCCGGTGGCGTGCCGGGACCAGGGGCCGTTCCCGTCGTCGGGCCGGGAGTGCACGGCCAGCGCGTAGCCGCCGTCGTCCGGAGTGAGGGTGGCCTGGAGCTGCACGCCCTCGCCGTCCGCGATCACCAGCGGTGCGTGGAGGGTGAGGTCTTCGAGGTGTCCGGCGCCCAGGCGGTCACCCGCGGCGACGGCCAGGTCCACGAACGCGGTGCCCGGCAGCAGCACACTGCCCAGCACCATGTGATCCGCCAGCCACGGCTGCGCCGCAAGAGACAGCCTGCCCGTGAGGACCGCACCGCCCTCGTCGGCCAGGTCCACGGCCGCGCCCAGGAGTCCGTGTCCGGCGTCGGCCAGGCCGAGACCGGTGGCATCGCCGGTGGTCGCGGGGGCTTCGAGCCAGTACCGCTGCCGCTGGAACGCATACGTCGGCAGATCAACAGTCCGGCCGTGAGCGAGTGACGGGACACCGGCCCAGTCGACAGGAGCACCCGCGACCCAGGCACGCGCCAGAGAATCACACAACCGGTCCCAGCCACCGTCGTTGCGCCGCAGCG